>JBDRIO010000001.1:0-77146 GCA_043815815.1 Candidatus Eiseniibacteriota bacterium
AACGTGGTGGATCTTCGCGTCCACGGCCGACTGGGGAGACTGCCCCTGCGGCACCGAGTACGTTCTGGAGGTCGAGGGCACCAGCTACTCACCGGTCGAGGAGACGACGTGGACGACGATCAAGGCTCTGTACCACTAGCCACGACGTCGCTGGAACAGCAACACGGACACAAGGCACCCCGCTCGCTCGAGCGGGGTGCCCCTTTGTCGGCGGCCCGCGGGCGCGCGGCGACCCGCCGGCGCGCCCTCCTTGCCTGCCGCCGCGTGCTGTGATATGATCGGAGGTAGAGGTCCGGTGCCCCCCTCGGCGCCGGACCGGTGTGCGATTCCCCCCGGTGGCCCACCAGAAGGAGCTGTCGCATGAACCACACTCCCGGCACCCGCGCCGCCTTCGCGGCCCTGGCGTTCTTCGCCGCCCCGACGCTCGTCGCGGCCCTGCCGCTCGTCTCCCGGGCCCAGATCACGAGCACGTACGACTTGAGGGACGTGGACGGCCAGGACTACGTGACGTCGGTCAAGAGCCAGACCGGCGGCACGTGCTGGACGCACGGCTCGATGGCCGCCATGGAGGGGAACCTCCTCCTGACCGGAGGGTGGACCGCGAACGGAGAGTCGGGGGAGCCGAACCTCGCCGAGTACCACCTCGACTGGTGGAACGGCTTCAATCAGTACAACAACGACGACCTCGACCCCCCGAGCGGATATGGGCTCGAGGTCCATCAGGGAGGGGACTACCTCGTCACGTCGGCGTACCTGACGCGCGGAGAGGGCGCCGTCCGCGATGAGGACGGCCAGTCCTACACCAATCCCCCGCCCCGCTCGGACGCCGGATGGCACTACTACTACCCCCGGCACATCGAATGGTACGTCGCCGAATCCGACCTCTCGAACATCGACACCATCAAGCAGGCGGTCATCGACAACGGCGTGATGGGCACGTGTCTGGCCTACGACGGGTCGTTCATCTCCGGCAACATCCACTACCAGCCGCCGACCAGCTCAATGCTCCCGAACCACGCCGTCGCCATCGTGGGGTGGGACGACGCCAGGATCACGCAGGCCCCGCAGCCGGGCGCCTGGCTCATCAAGAACAGCTGGGGCACCGGCTGGGGTGACGCCGGCTACTTCTGGATCTCGTACTACGACAAGTGGTGCGGTCAGGAGCCGTTCATGGGCGCGGTGTCGTTCATCGACGTCGAGCCGATGGACTACGACCACGTCTACTTCCACGACTACCACGGATGGCGGGAGACGAAGACCGACGCAACCGAGGCGATGAACGCGTTCACCGCCCAGGGCGGCGAGTTCCTGAAGGCGGTGAGTTTCTTCACCGCGGCCGACGACGTCGGCTACTCCATCGAGATCTACGACAGATTCGTGGGCGGCGAGCTGCTCGACCTCCTCGCCTCGCAGTCCGGGAGCTTCGAGTTCCGGGGCTTCCACACCGTCGACCTGTCCTCCCCCGTCATCGTGACCGAGGGCGACGACTACTACGTCTACCTCGAGCTGTCGCAGGGAGGTCACGCCTACGACATGACGTCGGACGTCCCCGTGCTCCTCGGCGCCAGCTACCGTGTCATCGTGGAGTCGCAGGCGAGCGCGGGCGAGAGCTACTACAAGAGCGGAAGCACGTGGACCGACCTCACGACGTTCGAGCCGACGGCCAACTTCTGCATCAAGGCCCTGACGAACGACGCCGGTCTCCGCGTGACGCCCGAGGGCGACGCGACGTCGGAGGGACCCCTGGGCGGCCCGTTCGACCCGACGGGAGTCAGCTACGAGTTCGCATACGAGGGCGGTTCGACCGACTACGAGGTGACCGTCGACCCGTGGATCACGTGGCTCACGCTCTCAGGCGACACGGGCGGCACGCTCCCGGCCGGAACGACCGGCGAGGTCGCAGTCAGCCTGAACGCCAACGCCGACCTTCTGCCTCAGGGAGCGCACAGCGCCACTGTGCACTTCACAGACCTGACGAATCACCTGGGCGACACGGCGCGCGAGTTCAAGGTATTCGTGGGTGAGAGGACCTTGAGACACCAGTGGACGCTCGACGCCGATCCCGGATGGACCGCTGAGGGCGACTGGGCTTACGGCCAGCCGACGGGGGGCGGCGGCGAATACGGCGGACCCGACCCGACCGGCGGGTACACCGGCGACAGCGTGTACGGGTACAACCTGAGCGGCGACTACGCGAACTGGCTCGACGAGACCCACCTGACGACGGGCGCCATCGACTGCTCAGGGCTGTCCGGGGTCTCGCTCAGGTTCTGGAGATGGCTGGGCGTCGAGGAGGCGACCTACGACCACGCGTACGTGCGCGTGAGCAACGACGGCAGCAACTGGGTGACGGTCTGGGAGAACGTGAGCACCATCTCGGACGCCGCGTGGACGCAGATGGACATCGACATCTCGTCCTTCACGGACGACGAAGAGACCGTCTACGTCCGGTGGACGATGGGCGAGACCGACGGCGGGTGGCGCTACTGCGGGTGGAACATCGACGACGTGGAGGTCTGGGCGCTCGACCGCGCCGACAGCAACGTCGACGAGAACCAGACTCTGACGGCCCCGCGTCTCGACCCGGTCCGTCCGAACCCCTTCAACCCGGCGGCCACGGTCTCGTTCACGCTGCCCGAGGCGGGGATGGCGAGGCTGGCCGTCTACGACGCGTCGGGTCGCCTGGTCGCCGTGCTCGCGGAAGGGCCGCACGACGAAGGCCCCCACGAGGTCGTCTGGCACGGCAGGGACGAGGGTGGAGCCGACGCGGCCTCCGGCGTCTACTTCCTGAGACTCGAGGCCGGCGGGAAGACGGCCCTGCGGAAGATGGTGATGGTGAGGTAGCGGGGCCGCGGGGACGGGAGCGACACCAGAGACCGAAGCCCCGGGCATCCCGCCCGGGGCTTCTCTCGTTCCTGCCTCGTCGTCGTGATCAGTCGTTCTCTCGCGCTTGCCGCGTCGTCCCGGTCAGTCGTTCTCTCGCTCCTGACCCGTCGTCCCGGTCAGTCCTTCTCTCGGGCCACCGCCAGCGCCACCTTCTCGGCCGTGATCGGCATCGACGTGAGGCGGATCCCCAGCGCGTCCTCTACGGCGTTCGCGATCATCGGGGCCGCCGGGATCATGGTGTGCTCGCCGACGCCCCGCGCCCCGAACGGTCCGTCCGGCTGCGGCACCTCGATGATGATGGGGATCGTCTCCCGCGGGGTGTCGACCGACGTGGGGATCTTGTAGTCCGTGAAGTTCGGGTTCAGCATCCGCCCCTTCTCGTCGAACCGCATGTCCTCGTAGAGCACGGTCGCCAGGCCCTGGAGGAGCCCGCCCGTGATCTGTCCTTTCACGAGGTCCGGGTTGATCGCCTTCCCGACGTCGACGGCGAGCGCGGTCTTCAGGACCTCCATCTTCCCGGTCTCCCTGTCGATCTCGAGCACTACACCGGCGGCTCCGACAGTGTAGTGGACGTTGGGGTGGCCGCCCTGACTCGTCGCGGGGTCGGACAGCGCCGAGGTGAACTCGGGCATGAACATGCCGCTCCCCTGTATGGGACCTCCGCGGAACGTCCCGTCCTCCATCTGGATGCCGTAGATGACGAAGCCCGCGAGCGGAAGCTCGAACTCCGGCGCCTCGCGGCACTTGACCTTTTCGTCCTCGAGATAGAGTGTGTCGACGGCGTGGCCCCTCGCCCTGTGGACGACCTCGAAGATCCGGTCGCGCGCCTCCTCCGCCGCGTCGCGCACGGCGTTACCGCATCCCCACGTCACGTGCGACCCCACGTTCTGCCACTCGTACGGCGAGCGGTCGGTGTCCGGGGTCTCGACGCGTATCTTCGACGGCGGAACGGCGAGGACCTCCGCGGCGATCTGCGCCATCACGGTGAGGTAGCCCTGACCGATCTCCATCCCCGACACGGTGATGTTGATGCTCCCGTCCTCGCTGAACCTGAGGAAGGCGGCCGACGCCGCGTTGGGAGGCATGGCCGGCGCCTTCCACATGAGCGAGAACCCCTTCCCGACCGCCTTGCCGGGACCGGACGGTTCTTCCCTCTGACCCCAGCCTATCGCTTCGGCCGCGCGGTCGATCGCCTCCTCGAGCCCGTTCGGGTTCATCTCGGCGCCGTACGCGAGCGTGTCTCCCTCCCTGATGGCGTTCCGCTTCCGAAACTCGACCGGGTCCAGACCCAGCTCGTGCGCGAGACGCGTCATGTGCGACTCGAGCCCGAAGTGGAACTCGGAGTAGCCGAAGCCGCGGTACGGCCCGCCCGGAGGGAGGTTCGTGTAGATGCAGTACGAGTCGATCTTGACGTTGGGGATCCGGTAGGCGCCGGTCGCCGACAGGCCCACGGCGTTCACGACGTTGGCCCCGTACTCGACGTACGCGCCGGCGTCCCAGTAGAGCGTGTGCTCGATGGCCGTGAGCGTTCCGTCCTTGCGCACGCCCATCCTGAGCTTCGCCACGACCCCCTGTCGCTGGTACGTGTTGTAGAACTCCTGCTCGCGTGACCAGCGGAGCTTGACCGGCCGCCCCTTGACCGCGGTGGCCAGCGCGGCGCCTATGATCTCCATCGTCACGCCGGCCTTGCCGCCGAACCCTCCTCCGACGTACGGCGTCACGACGCGGATGTCCTTGTGCGTGAAGCCCAGGGGCGCGAGCGTCTCGGCGAACAGGTTCCGCTGCGTGTGCGGCGACTGGGAGGCGGACCAGAGGGTCAGCCGACCCGAATGGTCGTGCAGACCGACCACGACGTGCGGCTCGATGGCGCAGTGCGCGTACCTCGGGACGGTGTATGTGTCCTCGAGGATGACGTCGGCCTCGTCGAACCCCTTCTCCACGTCGCCCTTCCGCGTCCTCCGGCAGTGCGCGACGTTCGAGTCGGGCTCGGGGAAGAACCACGGCACGCGCTCGCACTCGCAGAGGTCGGGGTGAAGGAGACAGGCGTTCTCCCGTACTGCCTCCATCGGGTCGAACAGGGGAGCGAGCTCCTCGTAGTCCACGCGCACGAGCGCGGCGGCGCGCTCGGCCGTCTTCGGGTCTCTCGCGACCACGGCTGCGACCTGCTCTCCGACGAACCGGACCTTGTCGATCGCGAAGATGTTCCTGTCCTTCATGTAGAGGCCGAAGCGGAACGGGAAGTCCGAGCCAGTCACGACGCGCACGACGCCGGGCAGCGCCTCGGCCTCCGACGCGTCGATCGCCCTGATGAGCGCGTGTGCGTGAGGGCTCTCCACGATGGCCGCGTGCAGGAGCCCCGGGCCGAAGTCGATGTCGTCCACGAACGTGGCGGCGCCGGTCACCTTGGGGACGGCGTCGATCCGGGTGGTCGATGCGCCTACGTACTTGAGATCAGCCATCGGTCCTCCCCCGGCGTCCTTCGCTCACGTCCCTCACGGCCTCGACGATGGGCGTGTAGCCCGTGCACCGGCAGAGGTTGCCGGCCAGGGCCTCCTTGATCTCGTTCTCCGTCGGGTGAGGGTTCCTGGCCAGGAGCTCGGCCGCCGTCATGACGACGCCGGGGGCGCAGAACCCGCACTGGAACGCGTTCCTGGCGACGAACGCCTCCTGAAGCTCTGTGAGTCCGTCCCTCGAGAGGCCCTCCACGGTGAGCACGCCGGCCCCGTCCGCCTCGACGGCCAGAACGAGGCAGCTCCGGACCGACCTCCCGTCGAGGATGACGGTGCAGCTCCCGCAGTCTCCCCTCTCGCAGCCGACCTTGGGGCTCTTGATCCCGATGCGCTCGCGAAGGACCTCAAGAAGCGTGTCGTTGGGAGCGACGTCGAGCGTCCACTCCTCTCCGTTCACGTCGACCGTTATCGTTATGGTCGCTCCGGCGCTCTCGCTCGCGGTCCCGGCGCTCTTCTTCGTCATCAGGTGCTCCTATATGAGTTGCGTCCCGTACGGGGGACCCGAGCCATCGCGTCTCGCGGCGGCCGCGCGAAGGCAGCGCTCGAGCATCACGGGAAGCATGTGCGCGCGGTACTCGCGGCTCGCCCGGATGTCCGCGATCGGGGAGGTCTCGTCGGCTACGAGTTTCTTCGCACGAGCGATGACGTCGTCGTCGAGGCTCTTCCCCGCCAGAAGCTCCTCGATCCTCCTGGCCCGCACCGGGGTGGGCGCGACGGCGCCGAACGCGACGCGGTAGACCCCCCCGGGGAGCGCGAGCGCAGCGACGCCGGCCTGCGCCAGGTCCTCGCCGCGGGTCCGGCGGAGCTTGACGTAGCACGCGCCGTGGCCGGACGGAGGCACCGGGACCCGTATCCCGACGACGATCTCGGAGGCGCCGAGCGCCGTCTTGCCCGGTCCGCGGAACCACTCGGTCACGGGCACGACGCGCCCGTCCCTCGGCCCCGCCACCCCGACCTCGGCCTCGCAGACTAAGAGGACCGGACCGCTGTCGCACGACGGAACCGCCGAGCAGATGTTGCCTGCCAGCGTGGCACGGTTCCTGACTCCGGTCGATCCCATGGTCCCCGCCATCTCACCGAGCACGGGAAGAGCCTCCGCCGCGACCTCAGACTCGATGACGTCGGCGAACGTCGCGAGCGCCCCCATCGAGAGGACGCCGTCGTCCACGGAGATGTCGGACAGCCCGTCTATTCCCTTCAGATCGATGACGAGCTCGGGCCGGGCCGCTCCGTCGCGGAGCCAGGCCACGAGGTCGGTCCCGCCGGCCAGAAGCTCGGCATCTCCCCCGGCCCCCTCGAGAGCCGCCAGGGCTTCCGCGAGCGTCGCGGGCTTCACATAGTCGAACTCGTGCGATATCGGCATGCGTCACTCCAGGGCGTTCGGCCTACTCAGGCGGCAGCATGGCCACGATGCGACACATCGACGACTCCAGCTCGATGCCGCGGAGCGGGAAACACCCTATCCAGCAGCGCCCGCTTCCGAGCTCGTCGATCTCGCCTCCCAGGTTCTCGGCGTGGACGATCCTCTTGGGGAAGAGCTTGAGATGCATCACCTGATAATAGACCTCGGGCGGGAACATCTCATCCCATCCCTTCCCGTGGTCGCGTCTGAGCTTGGCCTCCGCCTTCTCGAAGAGACCCGGGTGCCAGTCCTTGATGATCGTGTTCATCGGATGGTCGGCGCTTCCGCAATCGACGCCGATCCACTTGAACTTCATCTTGAGCGCCCACTTGTGGAAGTCGGGGTCGGGACCGGGGTGCTTCACGAAGTAGCGCACCTCGTCGGAGAGTTTCTGGTCCCACGCGTACCTGTGGTAACCGGTGTTGATGATGAGGATGTCGCCCTTCTTGACCTCGACGCGCTCCTCGATCATCGCGGGCGAGTAGAGGCCGTAGTCCTCCACCGCGTCCGAGATGTCGACGACGACGCCCGGACCGACCCACTCGTCCATCGGGACCTGTCCGATCGACCGCCCGCTCGCGTGGAAGTGGATCTCTCCGTCCATGTGCGTCCCGACGTGGTTGGAGGTCGTCACGATCTGCCCGTTCGCGCCCTGGCCCATGTGCGCGCCGGCGATGCGTTTGAAGTACTGGAGCCCCATCGGCATGTAGCTCGGCCACGGCGGCGTGTGGATGGAGAGGCGCTGGGTGAGGTCGTACAGCCTGACGTCGTCCATGAACGTGAGGAACTTGTCGACGGTCATCGTTGCTTCCTCCCCCTCAGTCGGTCGGCGAGCCCCTCGAACGCGCGGGCGAACGGCTCGGACGAGGCGCGCAGCACCCCCGCGCCCACCTGTCCGATGCCCGGTTCCCGGTGGGCAACGCCGGTGTCTATGAACGGCAGTATGTTCTTCGCCACGACCTTCACGACGTCGATGCCCGTGGGCGTCCCCCTGAAGTCCAGGTACGGGATCTGATAGACGTCGTTCTCCGCCGCGGTGATCTCGTACATCTCCCTCGTGTAGCTGATGGCGTCGGCAGTCGACCCGCCGACGAACTGGACGATCGCAGGCGACGCCGCGATGGCGAACCCACCGAGCCCCGCGGTCTCCGTGATCGAGCTGTCACCGATGTCCGGGTTCGCATCGTCCCTGGAGTAGCCCGGGAAGAAGAGCGCGTCGGGGACGTCGGCCGGCCCGGTGAACCAGTCTCCTCCGGTGCCGGCGAGCTGGATCCCGAAGTCGGTCCCGTTTCTGGTCATGGCCACGACGATGCTGCTGCCGGCGACGCCGCGCGCCGGGTCGAGCGTCGCCTTGCACGCCGGCATGGAGAGGTTGAGGAAGAAGTGGTCGTTCCCGTTGACGAACGCGAGGACCTTCGAGGCGACCTCGCGGTCGTCGCACGTTCCGACGACGGCGGGAGCGAGGGCGCGATAGAGAAGGGAGGTGGCCGCGCGGTTCCGGTTGTGAACCTCGTCCCCCATGTGGAGGGCCTGAGCCATCAGGTTCTTGAGGTCGACGGGCCCCGACGCCTCGAGCGCGGCCTCGAGGGTCGGGTGGAGGACGTCTCTCATCCACACGAGCTTCTCGATGACCTCGGGGGCGAACGCTCCGTAGCGCAGGACCTTCCCCAGACCTTCGTTCATCGTGCAGAAGGCGTCGTTTCCGAATGCGTCGTTCCGAACCCTGAAGACCGGCATCGACGGGGTCACGACACCGGCCATCGGTCCCACGGCGCTGTGCTCGTGGCAGGGCTCGAACTCGACCTCTCCCGAGGCCGCGAGCGACTCGGCGCCCTCCGGAGAGTCCGCGAGGCCCTCGTATATGAGTCCGCCCATGACGGCGCCGCGCATCGGTCCGCACATGCGGTCCCACGTGATCGGGGGGCCGGCGTGAAGGAAGAGCCTCTCCCGCATCCCCGGGACGACGTCCAGGGCGCGTCCCATCCCGACGAGCCTGGGGGCCCCTCGAAGAATGATGCCGACGGCCTCCGCGTTCGCCCGCTCGATCGCGCCCGAGTGCTCCGCGACGACGCGACGCGCGCCGTCGGCCACATCCATCGGCGGCTGCCAGTCCACGTGGACCGACGTGGCACCCACGGCGTCCAGGCTCTCCTTGAACGAGCGGAGTCCGACGTTCACGACGCCGAGTTCTCTCTTGAAGAGGTCACCTGCTGACATGAGTGCTCTCCGACCGCTCTGCCGCGGGCACGTCGCCCGCTGCGGAGACGGGTGTTCTCCGACCGCTCCGCCGCGCCCCCGCGCGTCCCTCAGACCGCCGCGTCACCGCGCGTCCAGGAGCGCAAGGACGATCTCGCCGGCCAGCCTGCACGCCGACTCGTTCGATGGCATGACCGTCGCCCCCGCGCCCGCGAGCGCTTCGACGACCGAGCTTCGTATCTGAGGATCGCGCTCCGTTCCCGTGACGGAGCAGACGACGGCCACGCGCTGCGCGGCGTCTCGCACGGCGTCCTCGAGTTCCGAGGCGGGGTCCGGATGCGCGCCGAATCCCAGGACGACGTCCAGCAGGATGACGGCGGTCTCGGGGTCGCGCGACTCGTCGCCCAGGCGCTTGCGTCGCAGCGAGTAGTCGATCATCGGGTGCGGCCGCCCGACCGTGAACGCGTCCGCGCCCATGTCGACGACGCAGTTCCCCGCGCTCCTGAGAGCGTCGTCGAGCGGCGCAGCGTCCCCGGACGACACGTTCGCGTGGACGTCCGGGAGGCCCAGTTCACTGAAGACGACGACGGCCTCCGAGGCGAAGGTGCCGCCGCTCATGAGGGCGCGAACGTGCTTCCGGCCGGCGCCCGGCGCGGACGCCAGGCCGGCCGCGAGATCCCGGATCTTCGCGCCTGCCCCGTCCGGCGTTCCCTTGGCCGGACCGGGCGCCTCGCCGCGGACGACGGCCGCCGCCCTGGCCGCCGCGCCGGCGAGCGTCGCGGAGTCAAGCTCCCCCGCGGGCTCCATTCCCAGAAAGACCGACACGACGGGCTTGCCGATGCCGTCCGCCGCCTCCCGTATCGCGCGGTAGACGCCGGGGTCGGGCGGCTTGGAGACGAGCACGACTACCTCCGTGTCCTCGTCGTCCCCGAGCGCGCGGAGCGCGTCCAGGAACGTCACTCCTCCCACCTCGCGTGTCACGTCCCGGCTTCCGGTACCCAGCGCCTGGGAGATGCCGACGCCGTCGTTCGACAGGAGCGAACTCACTTCCTGAAGCCCGGTCCCGGACGCGGCCACGATGCCGACCGGGCCTCGTGTCACGGCGTTCGCGAACCCGAGCGGCACTCCGTTCACGATGGCGGTCCCGCAGTCCGGCCCCATGACGAGCAACCCGCGCTCGTGCGCGCGGGACTTGAGCGCGATCTCGGTGTCCAGATCCACGTTGTCGGAGAAGAGCATCACGTTCAGACCGCGGTCCAGAGCCTCGAACGCCACGTCTCCCGCGTACCGCCCGGCCACGGAGATGAGGGCCAGGTTCGCATCCGGCACTAGGTCGAGCGCGCCGCCCAGGCTCCTGGGCGTGTACGACCCGGCGCCGGCGCCTGCGCCCCTGACGCTCTCGAGCATCCCGTCCACCGTTGCGAGGGCAGCGTTCGCCGACTCCTCGGTATCGGCCCTGACGGCGATCAGGAGGTCGGTGTCGGCGGCGTGCACGAGTTCGCCGGACATGAGCCCGGACGCCTCGAGGATCGACCTGTTCTCGGCCGTTCCCATGACGACCGCCGCGTCGTCGACGCCGCTCATGCCCGATAGCTCCCGACCGACCTTCATGAGCGTCACGGAATCGAAGTACGCGCCGCGCCGTATCCCGGTCGCTACGAACATGCGACGTCCTCCCCGCCGTGAGGGCGCCCGGCCGCTCCCGCGCCGGCTAGCGGGCGGGCGAGGTCGTCGGGCCAGCCCGCCAGCCCCGCGCGCAGCGTCATGCAGAGGCCCACGGCCGCGTCCGCGCCGGAGGTGGCGCCGACCGAGACGACCCTGTCGACCGCCGCGCGCACGTCACGCGCGCCTCCGCGGGACAGGGCGGTGAGCAGGTCCCTCGTGCTCTCGAAGACGAGACCCTGGGCGGCGAGCTCCAGGAACGTCATCGAGAGCGCGTTGCCCGTCCGGGCGGAGGCCGAGACGTCCGCTCGCGCCGACGCGAGGTCGCGTCCCGTGGCCAGCTCAAGGACGCGCAGCGCGGTCAGAAGCCCCGCGAGGAAGTCGTCGCCGGCGGGCGTCAGCCCGAACCCGCATCCCGATAGCCTGGCCACGCCGCGCGCGATGTCTCCGTAGAAGATGTCGCGCACGCAGGTCCCGACGTGTCGCGCCAGCGCCCGTTCGAACCCGGGCCCAAGACGCGCGAGCCTTGCCCCATCGAGAAGGAACGCGAGGCTGCGCTCCGGCGCGCGCTCGGTCAGGAGCCGCCGCAGGACGCCCAGATTGCGCTCGAGCGCGGGGAGGTCCCGCGGGTCGAACGACAGTGAGGAACGGTAGACGGCGACGTCGTCCGCCAGAAGGGACGCGCCGCCCATCGAGAGGGAACGTCCGTCGACCTCAAGGCCGCTCACCGACACAGGATCGAGGCGGCTCACGACGACGTTGATGGGCCCGGCGTCGACGTCATGAGAGACGACGGAGACGATGCGGCGCCCGTCGGTCAGGTTGACCGCGCGGCGGAACCTGGAGTGGACGCGGTAGGTCCCGTCCTCGACCCGGTCTCCCAGACTCAGCACTATCACGTTTCGGTCGTGCGATGCCACCTGTTCAAGCCTTGTAGAAGACCATGCCGTAGAAGTCCCTGTACGTCTCGCTCCTCACGACCTCGACCTCTCCCCTCACCCTCATCCCCATCGCAGGCCCCTCGATCCGGAGCTGTCCGGTGATGCGCACTCCGTTCTCGAGCTCGACGATCCCGAGCCCCAGTTTCGGAACCGCGAACTCGGCAGGCAGGGCGTACAGTTCGGTGAACGTCAGGAGCGTTCCCGACTTCGGAAGAGGCTCCGGGTCGAACTCGTTGTGCTCGTTCTCGCCGCAGTTCCTGCAGACCATGCGGTACGGGTAGTGCAGATGCCCGCACTTCCTGCAGCGATACGCGTAGATGTCTCTCTTCATCCTCTCACTCTCCTGGCTCGCGCGGGGGTCCGGCGGCTACTCCTTGACGAACGTCATGCACACGACGTTGTTGCCGAAGCCGCCGAAGTTGCACGTGAACCCCACGCGGGCTCCCTCGACCTGACGGTCGCCGGCCTCGCCGCGAAGCTGATGAACGATCTCGTGGACCTGCGCCACGCCGGTCGCGCCGACGGGATGACCTCTCCCCTTGAGACCGCCGGACACGTTGACGGGGAGCTTGCCGCCGAGTTCGGTGTCGCCGCGCTCGAGCGCCAGGTGGCCCTCTCCCTTCGGGAAGAACCCGGCCTCCTCGCTCTCGACGATCTCGAGGATCGTGAACGCGTCGTGGAGTTCGGCGACGCTCACGTCCGATGGTCCGACGCCCGCCATCTCCATCGACTTCGCCGCCGCGCGCCGCACCGCCAGAAGGTCGGTCGGCTCCTCACGTTCGTGAACGCAGTGCGTGTCGCTCGCCTGCCCGACTCCCGCGAGGCGCACGAGCGGACGCTCGGTCGACTCCGCGACCTCGCGCGTGGCCAGGATCACCGCCGCTCCTCCGTCCGACACCGGGCAGCAGTCGAAGAACCGTAGCGGATCCGCGACGTACGGATTGTTCGTCATGGCCTCCGGCGAGTCGAGGATGCCCTCGACGGTGATCTCCTGCTGGATGTGAGCGAACTTGTTCTTCAACGCGTGACGCTGGTTCTTGACCGCCACCATCGCGAGGTGCCGCTCGGTCACTCCGTACTTCTTCATATAGAGTCGCGTGAACATCCCGGCGAGCGACGGGAGCGTCACGCCGTAGATGTACTCCGCAATGGGGTGTGTGAGCGTGGCGACGAAGTCGGTCGCCTCGAGGTTGTTGACCTCCCGCATGCGCTCGGCGCCCGTCACGGCGACGACGTCGGAGAGCCCCGACGCCACCGTCATGAAGCCCTGCTTGACCGCGGAGCCACCGGACGCGGGGCCGTTCTCGATGAGTTCGGCCCCGGCGGGGGTCAGGCTCAGCGTGTCGACGACCGCGCTGGCGAGTCCGGTCTGGTGGTTCACCCTGCCGCTTCCCATGTTCGCGACGTAGAGGTGGTCGACGTCTCTCAGACCCGAGTCCCTGAGCGCCATCATCACAGGGTAGGCGGCGATCTCGGAGAGCGGGAACTCGAGACGCGTGAACGACGTGATGCCTATTCCGACCGCGTAGACGTCCCTCATCCCTTCACCTTCCCTTCCTGCATCCACCTCTGGAGCATGAGGACCGTCCCCGTCGGGTCGTACATGGAGCGGGTCGCCGCCATGAGATCCTCCGGAGGCCTCGGGGGGTCGGAGGGAGGGAGTATGTCCTCCATGGCCTTCGCGAGAAGCTCCTCCGGGACCGGGCGCCTCCCGATGACGAGCGTGCCGCGCGCCTTCTCGAAGAGCTCCCTGGTCAGCGCGTAGGACGGGACTCCGCCCAGCTCGTGCGGGACGTCGAATCGCTTCTCGAGGTTGTACTCGATCATCCAGCGCCTGAACCCGATGGGCGACTCGGCCACGACGAGCACCTCATCCTGACCGAGGACGTCGATGTGGTACTCCATCTTCGTCGCGAATGCGTGCGCGCCGATGCGGAGTCCTCTCCGGAGGGCGAGCGTGTGGAGCGACATCCCGACCCTCTCGTCCACCATGCGTCCGTTCACGACGGCGCAGAGCTCGCCGTCGATCTGGGCCACGAGCACGTACTCGTCCTGCATGCGGTGGCGGTAGTACGCGAGGAGTTCCGAGTAGACGCGCGCCGCGACGCAGTCGTAGTAGTCGCGCTCGACGTAGACGAGCGGAGCCACGAACGGGAGTATCTTGGGGATCTCGTCCCGGCTGACCTGGCGCACGACCAACTCCTCGCCGCTGGCCAGAGTCATGTGCTTGGGCGGGAAAGGCGCCATGGGCCTGTCAACGGGCCTCAGGACCTTCTCCAGATCGACGGCCATCGAGCTGCTCCTTCCATGCGGGAGAGGGACCGACTCAGCGCTGCCGCAGGGTTCGACGCGCGGCAACTCGTCCAGCGTAACAGCTAATGCGGGGAGGCAGCAAGGGACGAGCGCGGCGGGGGCGGGTCCGGGGACCTCCGTCTAGAACTCCAGCCCCAGCCCGACGGCGAGGACCGGCACGACGCCGAACTCGCCGTTCACCTGAGTTGCCATCTCGACGCCGATCTCGGGCTGGAAGATGAGCGGCCCCATCGTGAACGTCCAGCCGTTCACGACGCCGATGCGGTGCAGCATGTAGACGTCGTTCAGGTCTTGAAGCGCGGAGTCCGCCGGGTAGGCGATGTCGATGGCGTCCAGCGAGTAGCGGACCGTGCCGCTCACTGCCACGGACTCGTTGAATCTATGGGTGACGATGAGAGGGAGCTCGAACCCGAGCGTGGACACGGAGGCCACGTACTCCTCGAGTGACCCGCCGTCGTCATCGTCCGTGTCGGTCGTGACTCTCGTGACCCCGGGGGCCACGGCCCACGTCGCGCCGGCCGTGCCGTCGGTCAGAGCGTACTTCGCGTAGAGCTTCCATCCCACGCCGCCGATCGACGCCCAGAGTTTCGCGTTCAGCTCGAGCCGGTCGGTCACGCCGTAGCCCACGCGCAGACCGTAGCACTCGGCCGGCGCCAGCCCGTCGGCGTCGAAGGTCTCTTCGTCGTCCTCGAGGAAGACCGTCGTCGAGAGCTCGAGACCTGTGACGTACTCCGCCCCTACCTCGACGTGGCCACGATCGAGCGTCTCGGCCGTCTCCATGACCGACGTGTTCATCGCCGCGCATCCTCCGAGCAACAGCGCGGCGGCCAGAACGATGAGCCCCATCGTCGTGCAGCGCATGCGTCCCTCCGTGTGGCGCATGGGAGGCCCGATGATGAACCGACGCCCGCGGGCTGTCAAGCCGCGCGGGCGCCGGGGGGGGCCGGACTCGTGGGGTCCGGCTACTGCTGTGCGTCTCTCTCCACCGGACCGTCGGGGTCCGGCGACTGCGATGCGGCTTCGCTCTAGTGGTCCGAGATCGGGATGCCCATCCCGCTTCTGTCCGGATACGGAGGCCGCTTCGGCGGCTGATAACCACCGGTCTTGAGCTCCTCGAGCATGAGCCTGATGGCCGCGTCGAGCTGCGGATCCCCGCCGTCCCACATGAGCGCCGGGTCGTCGACGACCTCGATGTCGGGGTCGACGCCGTGCCCCTCGATGCCCCACGTGCCGTCCTTGTTGAAGAACGCGAACCGCGGGACGCTCGTGTAGCCGCCGTCGATGAGGCCGGGATTGCCGGACAGGCCGACGAGCCCGCCCCAGGTGCGCGTCCCGACGAGCTTGCCGACGCCCGCCTCCTTGAACCAGTACGGGAAGTAGTCGCCGCCGGACCCGGCGGACTCGTTGATGATCATGCACTTGGGGCCGTAGTGCGCGTACCCCGGCGTGGGAGCCACCTGGTCGGCGTGACGCATCGTCCAGTAGCTGGCGAGCGGCCGGTTCAGCAGTTCGACGAACCGCGTGGGTATCTGCCCGCCGCCGTTCCAGCGCTCGTCCACGATGAGCGCGTCTCTCGTGGCGTTCCCGTAGAACTGCCGAACGAGCTCGTTCTGTCCGTTGACACCCGTGTCCGGGACGTAGACGTAGCCGACCCGACCGTCGGTCATCCGGTCGACGTAGGCCCTTCTGTCCTCGACCCACGCTCTGTACTTGAGGTCGTACTCGCCTCCGATGGGCTCGACGACGACGTAGCGGGCCTCGTCGTCGATCTCGGGGCCGGCGCTCACCGTCAGCGTCACGGTCTGTCCCGCCAGCCCCTGGAACGCGGCCCACGGGTCCTTCGTCGCGTCGACGGGAACACCGTTCACCGCGAGCAGGTAGTCGCCGACCGCGACGTCCATGCCGCGTTCGGACAGAGGCCCCCGCGCGTCGGCGTCCCACGCGCCGCCCTCGTAGATCCGGGCGATGCGATAGGCGCCGTCGTGGAGTTCGTAGTCGCACCCGAGCATGCCGACCGACACGTTGGGCGCGTCCTCGTAATCGCCCCCGAAGTAGTAGGCGTGCCCCACGTTCAGCTCCGCGATCAGCTCCTGAATGACGTACGAGAGGTCGGCCCGCGACGCGCAGTCGCCGAGCATCGCCTCGTACTTCCGGTAGACGCCATCCCAGTCCAGGCCGTGCATGTTGGGAGCGTAGAAGAAGTCGCGGTGAATGCGCCACGCGTCCCTGAGGATCTGGGCCCACTCGTCGCGGGGGTCGACCTCCGCGTTCATGCCGGCCGTGGAGACGCTCTCGTCCCAGCTCTGGCCCTCGGCCGCGTCGACGATCGCCGCGGAGCCCGGCCCGACGGCAAGGAGTTTGTTCCCGTCGGCCGAGATGTCGAACCAGTTCACGCCGCTCAGGACCTCCTTCTCCATCTCGTCCTCATCGTCGAAGTCGGCGAGGTAGACGGCGCCCTCCCCGTCCTCGCTCCGCCGCTGGTAGAACAACACGCCGTCTGCGTTGACGGCGAGGTTGAAGAAGGCGCCGCTCTCTATCGGGAGCAGGATGGCGCGACGCTCGAATCCCTCGAGATCGATCCGGAGGGGCTCCTCGTCCTCCGCATCCGCATCCTCCGCGTCCCCGTCCTCGTCCTCGTCATCCGCGTCCCCGCCGTCGTCGGCGTCCTCGTCCTCACCCTCGTCGTCGGCGTCCTCGCCGTCCCACTCCTCCTCGTCGCTCTCTGGAAGGAACGGAGACGCTATCGTGTCCCTGAGCGCCACGGCGAACAGCTGGTCGGTCTGCGCGTACGCCCAGTTCTCCCCGACGGCGTCGTACGTCGGCGACGAAAAGTCGCGGTTGCTGGCGAAGAACAGGTACTCGCCCTCCCGGTCGAACACGGGCCACGTGTCCGCGAACATCCCACTCGTGACCGCGCGGAGCTTCCCCTCGGCGAGATCGTAGAGCCACACGCTCGAGAGCGACCTTATGGTGGCGTCGGCGGCGAACGTGATCCAGTTCGAGTCGTGTGACCAGCTCACGCGCGGCGCCCAGGAGCCGACCGGACTCTTGTAGATCTCCTTCGTCCTGTCCTTCTCGACGTCGTGGATGTACATGGCCCCGCGCTGGTCCTTGAACGCTATCTTCTCCGAGTCCGGAGACCAGACGGGAGCGAACAGGAACCCGGCCTTGAGCGAGGTCACCTGCTTCTCGCTGCCGCGACCGTCAGACTGCGCGATGTGGAGTTCGTACTCCCCCGACCTGTCAGAGAAGAACGCGATCCACTGGCCGTCCGGGCTCCACGACGGGTCCCGCTCGGCCACGCCGTCGGTCCGCGTGAGGTTCAGTGGGGATCCGCTCTCCGCCGGCAGCGTCCAGACGTCGCCCCGCGCCTCGACGACGGCCCTCTTGCCGGTCGCCGAGATGCCGTATCCGTCGATGAAACCTGCCGCGTCTACCGACTGCGGGCGGAGTCTCGGCCGGTCGCCGGGGATCGTCACGCGCACGACGCGCGACTCTTCCGTGGCGAGGTCCAGAAGACGCAGCTCCGAGCCGAGCTGATACACGATCTCGCCCTGCCCGCGGTCGCCGGGCCCGATCGAGGGCCACTTGACGTCGTGGTCCTTGTGCTTCGTGACCTGCCGCCTGTCGCCGGTCTCCATGTCGTAGACCCAGATGTTGCGGAGGTGGTTCGGGCCCGAGTCGGAGACGTAGTAGAGCGACTCGCCGTTCCACATCGGAATGGAGTCGGCTCCGTCCCAGTCCGTTATCCTCTTCGACGTGTGGTCCTTGAGGTTCAGGAGCCAGACGTCGGGCGCCCTTCCGCCCATGTATCGCTTCCACGTCGAGAAGTCGGTGCTGAAGGGGTTGTACGCGAGCCACGTCCCGTCGTCGCTCACGACGGCGTTCCTCCCGTAGGGCACCGGCAGCCTCTCGGGCAGACCGCCGGTCGGCGGGACCGTGAAGAGCTGGGGCGCGTGGGGATGGTTACCCATGTACCAGCCGTAGAAGATGAGCTCGCCGTCGGGCGTCCAGTCGGACAGCAACTCCTGGGACGGGTGATGCGTGACGCGCTTCGGCACGCCGCCCGAGACGGGCAGCACGTAGAGGTCGCGAACGCCGTCGTAGCTGGCCGAGAACGCGATCGTGCGTCCGTCGGGACTGAACCTCGGGAAGCTCTCCCCGCCGGGCGAGCTCGAGAGCGGCGCCGCCGCTCCCCCCTCGCGCGGGACGAGCCAGATGTCGTTGGCGTATCGGAAAGCGATGTGCGTGGCGCTCACGTCCGGGTAGCGCAGCATGCCGGCGTGCGGCTCGACCGCAGTCGCCGCGGACACGCAGAGCAGCGATGCCGCGAGCACGCTCAGGAGCGCGGCTGTCCCTCTGAACATGGATCCCCCCGTCATGTCGGGACGCAGAAGGGCAGCCTACGTCCGGCCCGGGTCCGGCTTACGTCCGGACCAGGTCCGGCTTACGTCGGGCCTGCGTCCTTTCTGCCTCTTCCATGGCGTCTCGCCCTCGTGACCCCGGGCGCACGCCGCATCATCTCACGCTCGCAACCAGCCACTCGTGCAGCGGCAGCATCTTCTTGAAGTGCCGCAGACAGTGGTCCACGAACTTCCCTGAGTAGAACTCGTCAGGCACCTTCGTCTCGAATCCGGCGTACAGACCGTTGTGCTTGAGGAGCGCCGCGTTCGGATGGTCGGGGTCGAACCCGCGGGGCACCCTCTTGTAGTGTGAGCCGCCCACCTCGTATCCCCGGGACTCGATCGCCTTCACGGCCTTGGCCAGAAGCGGACCGGACCTCGGGGATGTCGCCGCCTTCCTGTAGCGCTCGAGGTTCTCCTTCGTGAACATGTAGACGCCGACGCCGAGCATCAGGTTGGGGGGCTCGAGATGAACGTAGAACCCGGACCTCTCTACCTTCTTGCCCTCGCCCTCCCAAAGGAGGATGCCGAGGTGGGTCTTGAACGGGCTCTTGTCCGTGCCGAACCTCGTGTCGCGGTGGATCCGGAAGATGGACCCGGCCCCGTTCAGTCTCGGGTCGCCTACGACGCCGGGAGCGACCTTGCGAAGTCTCTGCGCCATCTCGAGAACGAAGGCCTGAGCGGGGTCCAGGACGACCTCGCGGTAGAGCTCCTTGTGCTCGGCGAACCAGGTCTTGTCGTTGTTCTTCTTGAGGTCCCGGTAGAATTTGACCGTCTCGCGGGAGAACCCGTTGAACGTCACCTCACCCTTCATCGATCTTCCCCCTCTGTGGTGCCCGAAGGCCGCGACGCAATCTCGTCTCTCGCTCTCCCCTAATCGTGCCGGAGCGCCGCCACCGGGTCGACGCGGGCGGCGCGGGCCGCGGGGTAGACCCCCGCGAGCAGGCTCACCAGAACGGAAAACACGAGCGCCCCCAGGAGGAGCCACGGTGGCATGTGGAAGAGGTCGGCAGGGGGAAGACCGGAGGGTCTCAGGTGGTAGTTGACGACCATGTTGGCCACTCGGGTCACGCCCCATCCGAGGAGAAGGCCGAACACTCCCCCGGCGAGACCGATGGTCCCGGCCTCGACGAAGAAGATCCACTTGATGTCGCCCTCGCTCCCTCCGATGGCCTTCATGACGCCTATCTCGCGCGTGCGTTCGAGAATGGACGTCACCATCGTGTTCACGATACCGAGAGACGCCACGAAGAGCGCGATCGTCCCAACGGCGCCAAGGAGGGCGTCGAGGACGAGGAACTGCTGCTTGAACTCCTCAAGCTGGTCGACGAGGGCCAGCACCGAGAAGCCAAGCGACTCGATCTCCGCCCGGGCCGTCTCGAGATCGTCCATCGACGCGGCCCTGACGTGCACGGTCGGGTACTCCGCGGTCTCTCCGTCCGAGCGCAGGAGCTGCCACACGCTCGTGAACCCGAGTCTGGGTATCTCCGCCACCGTGCCCGACGGACCGACGATGCCGGCGGCGAAATGGCCGATGCCGAACCCCGAAGGGCGTCCGCGGATGCCCACGACCGTGAGCCGCGTCTCGACCTGTCTGAGCGGCATCTCGCCCGTCATCGCGGCGTTCAGGAGCCGGCGCTCGTCGAGCACCGAGGACACGATCGTGATCTCGCGCCCGAGAATGGAGTCGGCCGACACGATCGCGAGCTCCGGCAGGTCGTCGTGTGAGCCCCGGGCGCGGGACGAGTCATCCGCGTCGTCGAGATCGAGTCCCATGTCCCGCAGCACGTTTCGCGAAAGGACGACCGAACGCTCGTCGTCGCTCTCGAAGAAGCGTCCGTCGGGAAGCTCGTCGAACGGCTTGTATCTTCCCATCGCCGCCGGAAGAGCCTGGAGGTTCGTCTGGGCCTCCCGATCGCCGAACCGGACGGTCACGGGGAACCGCACCTCCGGGAACGCAACCTGCACGCCGGGCAGGGCGCTGATGGCCTCGACCGCCGCGTCGTCCAGGACCGGCGCGTCCTCGTCGCGGGGCTCCATGACCGAGGCCACGTCTCCGCTCATCACGCGCTCGAGATCGAGGTTGCCCGGTGTGACCTCGAGCGTCGTGAAGAGGTCGTTTCTCTTGATCTCGTCGGTCACGTTCTTCTGCATCCCGACGCCGAAGGCGACCATGGAGACGAGCGCGCCGATCCCGACGACGACGCCCAGGGTCGTCAGGATCGTCCGGAGCTTCGTCCTCCACAGATTGGCGTTGGCCAGGCGGTAGATGTCTGCGAACTTCACGAGACACATCCCGTCTCGCTGCGGAACCGCTCCTCCGCGACCACCTTCCCGTCCAGCAGCCGCAGCATCCTGTGCGAGACCTCGCGCGACATCGGCTCCTCGTGGGTCACCATGATGACGGTGAGGCCCCGGTCCGAATTGAGCTCGCGAAGGAGTGCCATGATCTCGTCCGACGTCCGGCTGTCGAGGTTACCGGTGGGCTCATCGGCCAGCAGGATCTCGGGCCCGTTCGCCAGCGCGCGTGCGATGGCGACGCGCTGCGCTTCGCCGCCGGACAGCTCTCCCGGCCTGTGGTCGAGCCTGTGCCCGAGCCCGACCGAGGTCAGGATCTCGGTGGCGCGCCGGACGCGGTCGCGAAGCGGGTGCTCGCCAAAGGCCAGCGCGAGCGTCACGTTCTCGACGGCCGTTCTCGATGGGATGAGATTGAACGACTGGAAGACCATCCCGACCGTCCGGCGCCGGTGAAGCGTCAGACCCTTCCGACTGAGGTCCGAGATGTCGGTCCCTCTCACGAGGATGTTCCCGTCGGTCGGCGTGTCGAGCCCGCCGATGAGATTGAGCAGGGTCGACTTCCCCGAGCCGGACCGCCCGACGATGGAGAGAAACTCGCCCTCGCGAACCTCGAGCGAGACGCCGTTCAGGACGGGGATCGGAGCCGCGCCCAAGTGATAGGTCTTGCGCAGGTCTCTGGTCTCGAGGATGGCCGGCAAGGAACCTCTCCCGCCCTGCGCGCGCTACTGGCGCGCGTACGTTCCGGTGAGCTCTCCGACGGCGAGCACATGGTCGGCGAGGGCCTCAAGGAGCTGCGCCTTGGTGGCGCCGCCCGGCAGGTCGGTGACCGTGTCGACGGCGTACATCGTGAATCTGTAGGTGTGCGTCCGCCCCGGCGGCGGGCACGGTCCCTGATACCCCACACGGGACGTCCCTCTCCCGCTGTGGGCGCCGCCCGGGAGGTCGACGAGGTCAGGCACGCCCTCGGCGAGAGAGACGGCGCGGACCGGGATGTTGTAGAGCACCCAGTGGTCCCAGATCTTCCCCGCGACCGGCACGGCGTCCGGGTCGTCCACGACGAGCGCCAGCGACACGGTTCCCGGCGGGAGCGCGTCCCACTCGAGAGGCGGAGAGATGTCCTCCCCGTCGCACGTGTACTTGACAGGGATCGGCGCGCCGTTCGCGAAGGCCGCGCTCGCAAGCTCGAATCGCGCGTCCGACTCGACGGTCGCGTCCGGCGACGCTTCCCCGCAACCGGACGAGAGCGCCGCGAGAGCGAGAAGAGACGCCAGCGTGAGAATGGTGCCTGCCTTCATGTCGGGCCTCCGGGACGTCAGGGCGCGCGCGCCCGGCGCGGGCACGCACATGGTCAGACGCATGGGCGGGAACGGTGGTTGAGCGTATCACGCGTCGAGCCCGCCCTCAATAGCGAGGGCCGGTCGTGAGACCGGCCCTCTGCCCGGTGGACGTCGCTGGGTTGCACCGCCGCCGGAACACCTGTTCCCCGGGCCCCCGCTCGGAGCCCGGGGCCATCAAAGCACCCTGTCTCCCGTCCCACTCGGATCACCGGGACGGAACGTGCTCCACGCTCTGCTCTTCTCCGCGGACTCCGATGGTCACGACATCGAGGTCGGTCCCCGGGACGACCTCGTTCCGCGCCTTGGTCGCCGCCTGCGCTATGCCGCCGCAGCACGGGACCTCCATGCGGAGCACCGTGATGCTCGACGGCATCGCCTCGGCGAACATGAGCTTTAGCTTCTCGTAGTAGTGCTGGATGTCATCGAGCTTCGGGCAACCGACGACGGTCACCTTCCCCGCGAGATACACGTTGTGATAGTCCGCGGTCGCGAACGGAACGCAGTCCGCGGTGATCAGAAGGTCCGCGCCCTTCAGGAACGGGGCGCCGGGTGGCACGAGCATGAGCTGAACCGGCCACTGTCGCAGCTGAGGAGGTATGTGGTCACCGGACGCGGGAGCGGGGGCCGGCTCGTCGAAGTCCCGAAGCGCGGAGCCGGGACAGCTGCACGGTGTGGCCGCCGGCCGCGCGCCGGCGTTCGCCTTCTGCCGGGCGAGGTGCGCCTCCACGGCCGCGGCGTCGAACTCCGCCGCGTCGCGCTCGATGATCGTGATCGCGTCCTGAGGACACTCCTCCAAGCAGTCGCCGAGCCCGTCGCAGTACGTCTCCGAGACCAGCTTCGCCTTGCCGTCGATGATCTGGATGGCGCCCTCGTGACATGCGGTGGCGCACAGGCCACAGCCGTCACACTTCGCCTCGTCGATCTGTATGATCTTCCTGACTGCCATCGTTGAACTCCTGCCGGGACCGGCACGCGGCCCCGAGTGGGGGACGTCTGGAGGCGCCGGGGACCCTCCCCGGACCTCGCGCAATCGCGCAGATATGCGTCTATTTATGACGCCGGAGCTGAGCGTTGGATTCCGAGGCGGCCTCCGAATCTCCTTGCTCATTGAGGCGCATTCGGTCAGGCTGGGAACATCATGGAGCAGACGGTCGCACAGCACATCTCCTCCCTCCCGGAGGAGACGGCCCGCAGGCTCAGCGGGCTCGCGCGTCTCGTGGGAAACACCCCGCTCCTTGCCGTCGACGCAGCCTTCCGTGGCCGGCCCCGCACGATCTACGCCAAGGCCGAGAACCTGAACATGACCGGCAGCATCAAGGACCGGATGGCGCTCCACATACTGGGCAGAGCGCACGAGCGGGGGGTCCTGGAGCCTGGCGCCAGGATCGTAGAGGCGACGAGCGGCAACACGGGCATCTCGTTCGCGGCGATCGGGCGCGCTCTCGGACACCCGGTCACCATCTTCATGCCGGACTGGATGAGCACGGAGCGCATCTCCATCATACGGTGTCTCGGCGCGGACGTCCGTCTGGTCAGCAGGGACGAGGGCGGGTTCATGGGCAGCATCGCCCTCGCCGAGGAGTTCGCGGCGAGGACCGACGGGGCGTTCCTGCCGCGCCAGTTCTCCAACGAGGACAACACGGACGCCCACGCGCGGACGACCGGCCCCGAGATCTGGTGGCAGCTCCGGTTCCAGGAGGCGCCGCCCGACGCGTTCGTCGCCGGTGTCGGCACGGGCGGCACGATCATGGGCGTCGGCCGGTTCCTGCGCGAGAGGAGGCCGGACGTCAGGCTCCACCCGCTCGAGCCCGCGAACTCTCCGACTCTCTCGACCGGCTGCAAGGTGGGGAAACATAGGATCCAGGGGATCTCGGACGAGTTCGTTCCTCAGATCGTCGACCTGGATTCGCTCGACCGCGTCGTCAGCGTCGCCGACGGGGACGCCATCCTCATGGCGCAGAAGCTCGCGCGCGAGCTGGGCATCGGAGTCGGGATATCGTCCGGCGCGAACTTCCTGGGCGCCCTCGAGATCCAGAACGAGCTCGGGGAAGACGCGGTCGTGGCCACCGTCTTCCCCGACGACAACAAGAAGTACCTGAGCACCGACCTCCTCCGCGACGAGCCGCCGCTGGAGGAGTTCCTGTCTCCTGACGTGGAACTCCTGGGATTCAGCGCGTTCAAACGCGTCTGCCACACGTGCTGCGATCCGGCGGAGTGCGTCCAGTCGAGGACGATAGACTCGTCCCGGGACCCTCTGCCCCCCTGCCCCAGACGCGGCTAGCTCTCCGCCCAGTCCTTGAGTTCGCGCTTGATCTTCTCCTCGATCTTGCGCCCGACGTCCTCCCACTCACTCTCGCCCTGGTCGCGCTCGTCGAGCCAGCTGTCGATCCCGCGACGGACCTTCGCCTCGACCCTCTCGGCGATCTCGTCCCAGTCGTCCTCGCACACGCGACGCCGCTTCTTCTTGTGTCGCCGGCCGCAGCCGCCGCCGACCGCGATCAGGAGGCCGAACACGAATCCGAAGTCGTACCATCCGCCGCTGTTGTTCGTCTCGTAGATGTGGACGGTGTCGGCGAAGAGACCTATGACGAACGTGACGATGATGATGAGCCCGTGCCAGAGCCCCATCCAGAAGCCGGCCGGCTCATCCGTGAACCGCTCCGACCCGGCCGCGCAGCCGGCGAGCGTTACGAGCGCCACGACGAGCGCCGCGACGAGAACGAACCTCAGTGCTCTGCGCATGCGAACCTCCTGGATCTGGAGACATACCCCTCGAGTCAACCCAGCGACACACCCGTCGCCTCTCGCACCGCCTCTACAAGGACGTCCAGCTGTCTCCCGCCGTCGAAGCGCCCCGCGTGTTCCCTGGAGGACGCCGACCAAGCCGCGTGGTCGTCGAGCACGCGACGGATCGACGTGACCCAGCTCTCCGGGTCGCGGTAGTCGCCTACGACCTGGTCGCGGGACGGGACCGTCTCGGGCAACCCTCCGCGGTCGGACACGACGGCGGGGATGCCAAGGGCTCCTGCCTCGACGGACACCATGCCGAACCCCTCCTCCCACGTCGACGGGAGAAGAACGAGCTTCGCATGCCGGTAGTAGGAGACGGGGTCGCTGGCGAACCCCCTCAACGTAATGTTGCCGTCCTGTCCGTCCGAGTACCCGCGGCCGACCGCCAGGAAACGTTCCTCCGGCATCGCGGCCGCTATCTTCCGGAACGTGCCGGCTCCCTTCACCTCCGAGTCGCCGACCATCATGATGAACGGACGTTCCTCGAGCGGAGGCAGCTCGACGCGGGAGAGGGTCGCGACGTCGATCTGAGGATACACGACGACGGGCCTGACCCCAAGGAGCCTCTCGGCGCGGTCCGCCATGTAGCGTGAGTTCGCCACGACGAGAGCGGCTCCCCTCATGGCGCGGAGGTTCTCGCGGCGGTAGTGAGCGACGAAGGGCGCGTCGAGAGCGAACCTGACCGCGAACTTGAGCCTCTTCCAGGCGCTCGTCTCGTATGTCCGGTAGACGTTCAGGCTCATCTCGTCGTGTATGAAGTAGACCGACGGGCCGCCGAAGGCGTTCACGGCCATGGGCGCGGCCTGCGCGTTCGCGAAGAGGACGTCGGCCTCGACGCGCCGGAAGTAGTCGGCGACGTCTCGCGAGTTCAGGGCGTACTGGAGGAACGGCAGACGCAGACTGAGTCTCTTGACAGGGATCTCGACGAGGCCTTCGTAGGGAATGCGGTCGCGCGTCGCCTGGTAGTGCCGGCACACGCCCGAGACCGGAGTGATGGCGAGTCCGGGGCGCCGGCTCAGGCGTTCGACGATCTCTCGCGTGCTTCTCTCGGCGCCGCCCATCTGGTGGCAGAGATACTCGCCGAAGACGATGAGTGAGGTCATCCGTCGACTCCGCTCCGCGGAACGAGTTCAGTCAGCGGGCCGCCGCGCGGTGCGCGCCCTATCGGGTCTCTACGGCGGCCATGATGCGGGTCAGCAGCGCCTGCGCCGCGTGGGCGCCGTCGATGCGACCCACGACCTCTCCGCCCGCGAAGAGAACGCCGTCTCCCCCGCCTCCCGCCACGCCGATGTCCGCCTCCCGCGCCTCGCCCGGCCCGTTGACGGAGCATCCCATGACCGCCACGAGGAGGGGCTCGCGGATGTGAGCGGTCTTCCGCTCGACCTCCAGGGCCACGGCCGCGACGTCGATCGTGCACCGCCCGCACGTGGGGCAGGCGATCACGGTGACGCCTCCATGCCTGAGGCCCAGGGACGAGAGTATTCGACGGCCGACCGCGATCTCATCTTCAGGCGGCCCGGCGAGCGACACGCGTATCGTGTCGCCGACCCCGCCCGCGAGCAGGATGCTCATTCCGACCGCGGAGCGAACGGCGCCGGTCAGGACGGTCCCGGCCTCCGTGACTCCCAGGTGTAGCGGATGATCGCACATGGCGGCGACCGCGCGGTTGGCCTCCACCGTCATCGCCACGTCGGACGATTTGAGCGACAGGATGATATCGCCGAATCCCATCCCCTCGACCATCTCGACGTGCCTCAAGGCGCTCTCGACCATCCCTCGGGCCGTCGGTCCGCGGTCGCGCTCGAGGATGTCGCGCTCGAGCGACCCGGAGTTGACGCCCACGCGCACCGGCACGCCCGCCGCCCCCGCGGCGTCGATGACGGCGCGTACGCGGTCGGCGTCTCCGATGTTACCCGGGTTGATCCTGACGCCGTGCACGCCGGCCTCGATCGACGCTACGGCGAGCTTGTGGTCGAAGTGCACGTCGGCCACAACGGGTATGGGCGAACGTGCCAGAAGCTCGGGCAGCGCGGCGACCGAGGCGGCGTCCGGCACGGCCACGCGGACGAGTTCGCACCCGGCGTCCGTGAGCCTCTCGATCTGCCCCGCGGTCGCCTCGACGTCGGACGTGACCGTGTTCGTCATCGACTGAACGGACACGGGCGCGTCGCCGCCGATCCGGAGGCCGCCCACCACGACCTGTCGTGTCTTCCTGCGCGGCTTCGTGAGACTCATGAGACCTTCCGTTCGAAGTGTGACCGGTCCCGCGCACGCGATGATGGCGGCGGGTCCGCGGGCGGCCGCGATCGCTCCGGTCCCGCCGGAGCGGCCGGGCGGGCCCTCGAGGCTCCTCGCCCGCCCTACCTGACCTTCCGTCCCTTCACCCTCACGTTCCTGGACCGCATCGTCGTCCCCTCGCGGTCGAAGAACTCGAAGAGCGGTATCGCATACTTCCGCGTGACGCCGATCATGTCCTTGAACGCGGGCACACCGAGTTCTCCTTCGGCGTCGAGGTGCCCGACGACCTTCGCGCGGATGCCGTCGACGACGTCGGCGTGGAACAGAAGCGAACTCGTGACCTTCACCACCCGGCCCGTCTCCACCAGCAGCTTCACGATGGCGTCGAAGTCGGATCCCCCGATCTCAGCCCGGAGGTCGTCGAGCGAGGGAACGTTGGCGCCGGCATCGAGAAGCTGCTCCTCAATGCGTCCGGAAAGCTCTGACTGCCCGTCCGAGAGCGACACGTCCTCGACCCCGAGCCGCACGAGGTCTCCGCGGCGCGAGAGCGCGCCGGCTGCGGCCAGTCTGGCAAGGAGCGCGTCGAGCATCTTCCGGTCGAAGGTCCTCGAGAGCTTGCCCCTCAGTTCTTCCGCTGACATGCCCCACTCGAGCGGGGAGGTCTTCGAGTGGTCCTCGAGTACGGCCGCGATCGTGCCGCCGAGCGACTCGAGACCCTCGGCCGTGTGAAGGCGTCCCTCGAGCTTCACGAGCCGTCCGTCCGAGAGGAGGGCGTCGGCCGTCTCGAGCGAACCGGGGCCGAGGCGCTCGGCGAGTGTCGCGTCCGTCAGACCCTCGATGCCGGCCTCCTCCACGACCTGAAGGAGCACGTCCTCCGGGCTCCCGTCCTCGAGAACGGTCAGGGCCTCGAGCACGTCCTCGCGCATGCGCTTGTGCCGCCGCGGTGTCGGATCGAGCACGCGTCCCCCGCCGATCGTGGTGACCGGGGAGTAGGAACGGACGACGAAGAGGTCGTCCCGCTCGGCCACGACCGGGGACTCCAGCCGGACCTGGACGAGCTCCTCCTCCCCCGGTCTCAGCTCGTCGGTCTCCAGAAGCACGATCCTGGCGAGCGCCTCGGCCGTCCCCAGGTGCAGATGGACGCGCGTCCGGTTCTGGACCGGCCGTGCGCTCCTCACGAGTCTGAGACGGGCGTCGAACATGTGGGTCACGTGGAGCGCGCCGGGCTTCCCGAGCGTGTCGCCGCGGGCGAGTGTGTGCTTGTCCACGCCGGCCAGACCGATGGCCGTCCTCTGCCCGGCCTCGGCGCGCTCGACGGCGTCGTCGTGAACCTGAACGCTCCGCACCCGCGCCTCGAGACCTCTCGGGTAGACCTCGAGTCGGTCGCCTGCCGAGACGGCGCCCGACCAGAGGGTGCCGGTAACGATCGTGCCGTGCCCGGACAGGGAGAACACTCGGTCTATAGGCAGCCGGGCGGGACCCGACACGGAACGCTCCGACACGGACGCCGCCAGCTCGGAGAGCTTCGCGGTGAGTTCCGGAAAGCCGTCGCGCGTCACGGATGAGACGGGGATGATGGGGGCGCCTGCGAGCGAAGTGCCCTGAACGAGCTCCTCCGCCTCCTCGCTCGCGAGCCCGATCTCGTCGGGACCGACGAGGTCGGTCTTAGTGAGGGCGATGACGCCGGCGTTCACACCCAGGAGGTCGATGATGTCCAGGTGCTCCCGCGTCTGAGGCATGACGCCTTCGTCGGCGGCAATGACGAGGACCATGATGTCCACGCCGCCCGTTCCTGCGAGCATCGTCCTGACGAACCGCTCGTGTCCGGGAACGTCCACGACGCCGAGCGCGAGCCCGTCGGGGAGGTCGAGCCTGGCGAAGCCCAGCTCGATCGAAATGCCCCGCTCCTTCTCCTCGCGCAGCCTGTCCGTGTCGACGCCCGTCAGGGCGCGCACGAGCTCCGTCTTTCCGTGGTCGATGTGGCCTGCGGTGCCCAGGATGATGTGCTTGGCGGGATCGGACAACTGGTTACTCCCTGACCCTAGTCACCTTCGCGCCAAGAGCGCCGAGCTTCTCCTCGATGGCCTCGTAGCCCCGGTCGATGTGGTAGACGCGGGATATCTCGGTCTCCCCCTCGGAGACGAGTCCGGCGAGGATGAGCGCCGCGCTTGCGCGCAGGTCGGTGGCCATGACCTTGGCGCCGGAGAGCTTCCGGATGCCGGTCACGACGGCGATGTTCCGGTCCAGACTGATGTCGGCGCCGAGACGTCTGAGTTCCGGGACGTGCGAGAATCTGTCCGAGTAGATCGTCTCGGTGATGACCGCCGAGCCGTCGGAGACCGCCATGAGCGCCATGAACTGCGCCTGCATGTCGGTCGGGAAGCCGGGATAGGGCGCGGTCGTGACGTTGACCGCGCGGGCCCACACGGGGCCGCGCACCCTCACGCCTCCGTCCTCTTCGGCTATCTCGGTCCCCGCCTCGCGCAGCTTCATCGCGACGGCGCCCGCGTGGTCGAGGCGCGCGCCGCGCATGAGCACGTCGCCGCCCGTCATGGCGATGGCCACCATGAACGTCCCTGTCTCAATCCGGTCCGGGATCACCTCGACGTCCGCGGGATGCAGCTCGTCGGACCCCTCGACTACGATCGTTCCGGTCCCGTCGCCCTGAACCGAGGCGCCCATCGCTCTCAGGAAGTCGGCGAGCGCGCCGATCTCGGGCTCGCGCGCCGCGTTCTCTATGACGGTTCGACCGTCGGCCAGCGTGGCGGCCATCATCGCGTTCTCCGTGGCGCCGACGCTCGACGTCTCGAAGTGGATCGTCGCGCCCTTCAAGCGCTCGGACTCCGCGACGATGTACCCGTGCTCGATGTCGACCGACGCTCCCAGGTCCTTCATGGCGCGGATATGAAAATCGACGGGCCTGGGACCCCACGCGCACCCGCCCGGAAGAGACACGCGTGCCCTGCCGAGGCGGGCAAGCGTAGGTCCGAGCACGCACACCGAGGCTCGCATGGTCTTGACCAGCTCGTAGGGAGCTTCGTGATAGCGCGCGTTCGTGGTGTCGATGGTCATGCTGTGGTCGTGGTGCTCGATGGCCGCACCGAGCACGCGGAGAACGTGCCCCATTGTGCGCACGTCGGCGAGGCTGGGGACGTTCCTGAGCGTGAAGACGCCGGGGGCGAGCAGCGTCCCCGCCATGATGGGGAGCGCTGCGTTCTTGGCTCCGCTGATCTTCACCTCGCCCTCGAGGCGGTGCCCACCTTCTATGAGGAAGCTGTCCATCGCTGCTCTCCCGGTTGCCTCATCCGATGTCTTCCGAACCGCCGCGTCGTCCCCTGCGCCCGGCGACGATCCTGTCGCGTCCCGCGTAGTCCTTCCGTATCTCGGCCTCCCCGAGCGCCGAGCGAAGCAAGTCCGCCACGCTCCCGGCCTGCCCGTCACCCACCTCCAGCGCCAGGACGCCCCCGGGGGCCAAGAGCGCCGGTCCATCCTGCGCCATCGTCCGCAGACAGTCAAGGCCGTCTGCGCCGCCGTCCAGGGCGCCGCGAGGCTCGAAGTCGCGGACCTCGCGCGGCAGAGAGTCGATTTCGCCGGTCGCAACGTAGGGCGGGTTCGAGACGAGGAGCGCAAGACGGCCCTCGAGACGCGCGCGTCGGAGCGGCTCCAGCAGACTCCCTTCGAGAAACTCGACGCGGTCCGCGACCCCAACTCGCGCGGCGTTACGCGCCGCCACCTCCAGCGCGTCCGGCGACGAGTCGGTGGCCAGAACGCGCGCGCGCGGGAACTTCTGGGCGATAGTGACCGCGATCACACCCGAGCCGGTGCCGACGTCCGCGGCGACCACCTCGGCGCCTGAACACGGACCGCTGTCATCGGCGCCGTTCGGGGCCCGCGCCGACGCCGGACCGCCGCTCTCCTGTCGCGACCCGCTCCCTTGCCCCGACCCGCTCCCCTGCCCCGGCCCGCTCGCCTCCGCGAGCATCTTGAGCGCCACCTCGGTCAGGGCCTCGGTCTCCGGCCTCGGGATGAGCACCGCGGGGTTCACCTCGAACTCGGCGAACATGAACGCGGCCGTTCCCGTGACATACTGCACGGGCTCCCCCGCGAGACGCCTCCTGAGGAGCGCCTTGTAACGGGCAAGCTCATCCTCGCTCAACTGACGTGCGTAGTTGAGATACAGTTCGATGCGCGGAAGGGAGAGCGCGTGTCCCAGCAAGAGTTCGGTCTCGAGCCGCGTGTTCTCGAACCCCTTCTCGGCGAGGTACTGCCTGCTCCAGTCGATGATCTCGAGGACGGTCCAGGTCTTCTTCGTCATCCTGCCTCGGAGGGGTGAGTTGCGGGCGCGAGCGCGCTCCAGGGGGCGCGGCGCGCTACGACGCGCGGGCGATCTGCTCCGCCTGGTCGTTGGTGGTGAGCGCGTCGACCAGCTCGTCGATGTTCCCGTCCATGAACTGGTCGATGCCGTGAAGGGTCATGCTGATGCGATGATCCGTGACCCGGCTCTGCGGGAAGTTGTACGTCCGTATCTTCGCGCTCCGGTCGCCGGTCGAGACCTGGCTGCGCCTCGCGTCGGCCATCTCCTTGTCCATCTCGGCCGTGGCCTGCTCGTACAGCCTGGCGCGGAGCACCTTGAGCGCCTTCGCCTTATTCTTGTGCTGCGACTTCTCGTCCTGGCACGTGACGACGAGCCCGGTGGGCTTGTGCGTGATGCGGACCGCCGACTCGGTGGTGTTGACACTCTGTCCTCCGGGACCCGAGGACCGGAAGACGTCGATCAGGAGATCCTCCTGCTTGACGTCGATCTCCACCTCGTCGGCCTCGGGGAGCACGGCGACCGTGGCGGCCGACGTGTGTATCCTGCCCTGCGACTCGGTCGCGGGAACGCGCTGCACTCGGTGCACGCCGCTCTCGTACTTCATGCGGCTGTACGCCCCGTGGCCTTCCAGCATGAAGATGATCTCTTTGAACCCCCCGGTCGCCGTCGGACTCGAGCTCAGCACCTCGACCTTCCAGCGCCTCGACTCGGCGTACCGGTTGTACATGCGGAAGAGGTCCGCGGCGAAGAGCCCCGCCTCTTCCCCACCCGTGCCCGCCCTGATCTCGATGATCGTGTTCTTGTCGTCGTTCGGGTCCTTGGGAACGAGAAGGCGCTTGAGGTCCTCCTCGAGTTCCTCCTGCGTGGCCGCGAGTTCGTGAAGCTCGCCTCTCGCGAACTCCCTGGACTCGGCGTCGTCGGCCGACTCGAGCATCTCCTGGGCGTCCCGGATGTCCGACAGGACCTTGTCGTAGCGTTCGAAGACGCGGACGACCGCCTCGAGACCGGCGCGCTCCTTCGAGTAGGCCTTCATGAGATTGTGGTCGGAGAGAACGACCGGGTCGGACAGCAGGGCAACGAGCTCGTCGTGCCTGGCCTTCACCGCTTCGAGTCTCTCGAGCATCTTCGTCATGGCTCGCGCGCCTCGCCGGCGCCGGCCGGGCCGCCCACGGCGCCGCGTCCGGCCTCCTCGACCCTCACGGCCTGGAGCGCCGCGATGGCGACAGCCACCTGGTCGTCGGTCGGTTCCTTCGTGGTGATCCTCTGGAGCCACACGCCGGGAGCGGACAGGAGCTGCGCCCACTTCTGGTGGCCCTTCCTGGCGGACAGCTTCATGATCTCGTACGAGACGCCGGCGATCACCGGGATGAGCAGAAGGCGCGCCAGACGAAGCGAGATCGTGGGAGGCTTCCCGAACACCATGAAGACGAGGATCGACACCACCATCACGATGAGGAGGAAGCTGGTTCCGCATCGCGGGTGGCGCGTCGTGAACGTGCGGGCGTTCTCGGGCGTCAGTTCGAGCCCGTCCTCCTGGGTGAAGATCACCCTGTGCTCGGCCCCGTGGTACTCGAACACGCGGCGCATCTCCCTCCAACGGGAGATGGCCCACAGATACACGAGGAAGAATACGACACGGATCACACCGTCGATCACGTTGAAGAGGATCCCGCTCTCGCTCCCGATGACACGCGTGAGGTAGTCGGAGAGCATCATCGGTATCCAGAAGAAGATCACGATGCCGAGAGCGAAGGCGAATACCATCGTGCCGGTCAGCGCTACGTTCGTCCTCCACTCGGGACGGTCCGGCTCGGCGCGGTCCGCATCCGCGCGGCTCGAATCGACGCCCGAACCTGCGTCGACGCCCGACCCCGTGCCAGCGTCCGGCCCCGCGGCGGCGTCCGGCCCCGCGTCGACGCCCGACCCCGCGTCGACGCCCGACCCCGTGCCGGCGTCCTTGCCCCCCTCGGCTGCGTCGATCGCCACGCTCGCCGAGTAGTTGAGCGCCTTGATGCCCAAGGCCAGCGACTCGAGGAGCGTGAGCCCCCCTCGCACGACCGGCAGCCGGAGGATGCGGTGCCGTCTGGACGCGGACACGAACTCGTCCCGCTTGACGGAGATGCGGCCGTTCGGGAGGCGAACTGCCGTCGCGACGGCAGTCGGGCCACGCATCATCACGCCCTCGATGACGGCCTGCCCGCCGTAGTGTATCTTCCCGCCGGAGTGGTCGAACCCGCTGATCGCGGGCGCCGCGTCGTCCCCGTGCTCGTGCCTGAGACCTCTGCCTTCGTCAGGTGACACTCAACCCCCCGTTACGGCGCACCGGGCCTGCTCGCGCTCCGCAGGAATGAGCCCGCCCAGTACGGGATGCGCGCGCTCGATCTCGTCCTTCACGGCCCACGCGATCCGACGGTAGGATTCGTGACCGTGGACCTTCGAGCGAAGCCGGACGAACACGTAGGCCTCGCGGTAGTTCATCTGCATGAGAAAGCGTTTGTGAAACGCGAGAGGCACCGCGTACTGCGCGGCGTGCGGATCCTCGCGAGAGAGGACGAGCCAGCGTTCCGCCGCCCTCTCGAGCGCATCCTCCATCCTTCCGGCGACTCCCGCCTCGCGGGCGTCACCGGGTATCGAGTGGCCCAGGCCGCAGCCCAGCGTCTGCTGGATCTGGGTCGTCATGCGGTGACGCTGGACGTCCCTGTAGGCTCCGAAGTCACACACTATCTCGAATGTGTAGGCCGTGCTCTCGAACTCCCGGACCGGAGCCTCATGGCTTCCTATCTCGCGGAGTGCGCCTTCCAAGAGCACGCCTACCTCATCTTCGTTCATCGCCGCCGCGCGTCTCACGGCCTCGGCGTATGAGGCGTTCGATGCGCCGAAGAGGAGCGCGGCCGCCACCTTCCGTTGCCCGTCGGGGTCGTGCGTGACGAGCCTGACGGAGGGTCCCGTTCTCGACAGAACGTCCCGTTCGCCCGGCCCGCACCCGACGTCGTCCCGACCCCCCGATGCAGCGTCTCCGGCCGGACGTCCGCCCGACGCCCGCTCCATCAGATAGAGGGATGGCTCAGTGTACTTGAGAAGCGTCGGAACGACAGCGCCGCACACACCCTCGACCGCGTCCGCCAGGTCCCTCATCTCGGCCAGCGGATGCGACCTCAGCTTGACGATGGCGTGCCGGAGACTCCTCGCGTTCACGGTCCAGCCGAGGTTCGTCTTCGCCGCCGCGGGCAGGAGCCCTCGGACTGCGTCACACGCCTTCCCGGCGGGATTGAGGCCGCTCCTCCCGGCCCCGGCTCCGCCGTACTTGCGCCCGCAGAACTCCACGGTCCGGGGAAGAAGCTCCGTGTACGTTGCATAGAGCTCCCCCACCGACTCGCGATAAGCCCCTACGTTCTCGAACTCGGGAGGAGTGTAGAAGTTCGAGGGATCCATCACCTGATAGCGGGTCGACTTCTCGGTGAAGGACGAGAGCCTGTTCTCCTCGACGACCTTGGCGCCGAGGATCGAGATGTTCTCGATGGCTATCGACAGGACGGCGTGTTCGGCGACCGACGAGTGCCCGTAGCCGATGACCCACTTCTCGTGAAAGCGGGACGAATCGGCCTCGGTCAGTTCCCGTGCGATGGCGTCGAACGAGTCGGGGACCCTCGAGGTCTTCGCGAAGGTGACTGCGGCGACCTCCGGTGGAAGGCCGTCGAGCGTGTACACCCGAAGCGGGCTGCCGGTGGTCGCCATGGACTACTCCGACGTCTTGTCCTGCTCCTCCGAGGGCTGCGCCTTCTCGTCGGGCTTGGACTCGACCTCCTTCGCCTTCGCTTCCGGCGCCGGACCGTCCGAGCCCTTCGCGGGCGCTGCCGCCTTCGTCTGAGCCGCCGCGGAACCCCCGCCGGCGGCACCCGCGCCGTACTCCCTCCCGTACTTCTTCATGAAGCGCTCAACGCGTCCTGCGCTGTCGATGAGCTTCTGCTGTCCCGTGAAGAACGGGTGGCACGCGGAGCAAATCTCGACGCTGATCTCTTTGAGCGTGGAGCGCGTCTCGAACTCGTTCCCGCAGACGCACTTCACAGTGGCGACGTTGTATTCAGGGTGGATGTCCTTCTTCATCTTGAGAACTCCCTCTTGCGCTGCTACGGGGTCTGCGTCGTCTGTCGGCCCATCGACGGGCGTCGCTCGCCTCCTCAGGCTCACTCGCCCAGCGTCGTTCCGGGGAGCGGCAAGTGCGGCGCACGGGGCGCTGCCTCCCGCGGAACCTATCTGAAGACGCCCGCGCGCTGACGAAGAGGTCCTCGCGCGGGACGCTCATACAACGATACTTACATACCGCTCATCGAGTCCAGGAACTCCTGGTTCGTCTTCGACAGCCGCATCTTCTCGAGCAGGAACTCCATCGCCCCCACGGGCGTCTGGTCGCTGACGAACTTCCGGAGTATCCAGAGCCGCGAGATGTTCTCCTCGGCGATGAGCAGTTCCTCTTTCCGCGTACCCGACTTCAGGATGTCGATCGACGGGTAGATCCTCCGGTCGGTCAGTCTCCTGTCCAGGACGAGTTCCATGTTACCCGTTCCCTTGAACTCCTCGAAGATGACCTCGTCCATTCTGGAGCCCGTGTCGACCAGCGCGGTCGCGAGGATCGTCAGGCTTCCGGCGTCCTCGGTGTTGCGCGCGGCGCCGAAGAACCGCTTGGGGCGCTGAAGCGCGTTCGAGTCGACTCCTCCGGTCAGGATCTTGCCGGAGTGCGGGACGACCGTGTTGTGCGCCCTGGCGAGCCTCGTGATCGAATCGAGCAGGATGACGACGTCCTTCTTGTGCTCCACCAGGCGCTTCGCCTTCTCTATGACCATGTCGGCCACCTGAACGTGGCGCTCTGCCGGCTCGTCGAACGTGGAGCTTATGACCTCGCCGTTGACCGACCGCGCCATGTCCGTGACCTCCTCGGGACGCTCGTCGATCAGGAGCACCATGAGGACGACCTCGGGATGGTTGGCCGTGATGCTGTTCGCCATCTTCTGCAGAATGACCGTCTTGCCCGCGCGGGGCGGCGACACGATGAGACCTCTCTGTCCCTTGCCGATCGGGGTCAGGAGGTCGATGATCCTGGTCGTCATGTCGTCCGGGTCGCTCTCCAGATGCAGGCGAATCTGCGGATGAAGCGGTGTCAGGTTCTCGAAGAGGATCTTCTTCTTGGCGATCTCCGGGTCCTCGAAGTTCACGGCCTCGACGCGGAGGAGCGCGAAGTAGCGCTCGTTCTCCTTCGGAGGCCGAACCTGGCCCGAGACGATGTCGCCCTTCCTGAGGACGAACCTCTTGATCTGGGACGGCGACACGTAGATGTCGTCGGGCCCCGGAAGGTAGTTGTAGCCGGGCGATCTCAGAAAGCCGTATCCGTCCGGCAGTATCTCCAGCACGCCCTCGCTGAAGATGAGACCGTTCCGGTCGGTCTGGCCTTCCAGGATCTTGAAGATGAGATCCTGCTTCCTGAGCCCCCCCACGCCCTCCACACCGAGCGACTCGGCGTATTCGCACAGCTCCCGGATCGTCTTGCTCCCGAGCTCGGCGATGTTCAGGTTGTCGCCGTTCATGGTCGAGGGTGACTTCGGTCTCGTCGAGGGGCGCGCCCCGTTCGTCGACGTCTTCGCCTCATCGGTGGCCGTCGAGGTCGACGGCTCGGCCGCGGGGGGAGCGGAGGCCTTGGTGTCTCGCCCGGAGGTCTTGGTGTCTCGCCCGGAGGTCTTCGATGCCGTGCGCGGGATTCGCGTCGTCGAGCCGGACGCAGTCTTCTTGCGCGCGGTGGTCGTCTTCGATGCGGGCTTTGCCGACTTAGCGGACTTCTCAGCCATTACGTTTCCACTCCCGGGGAGCAAGTGATGAGCCGCGCCCGGCGCGCACTACGCGCGTCGGCCGCCGGCACGTTCGGATATGGCTCTGGAACGAAGTTACACTCGGATTCCTCAATGAGCGACTTGGATAGGGTCGGTGCGCTTCGGATGGGCTGCCTGCGTGAGGCTCTAGAGGCGTTTCAGCTTCTGCTACATCCAGAGTCTAGACGAGCCACCCCAAGCTGTCAAGGCGATTCGGGCTCCGGGGGCTCGTGAGCGACCCCGGCGAGCCTGCGTCCGACCTCCTCCAGGAGCGTGGCGCGTTGCTCGGCGAGCGCCCGCTCGAGCTCTGCGCCCCGGTTCATCTCATCAGACACCATCTCGGCGGCGAAGGTTCCATCCCGAACCTCGCTCAGGACCTGGCGCATCCGGTCCCGCACGTCGGGCCCGATCACGCGACCGCCGCGCGTCAGGTCGCCGTACAGAGCGGTCCGGCTGATCCTCTTCCTCATCCCGTCGATCCCGAAGCGCCGTATCAGATTGACCGTGAGGTCGAGCTCGTACAGACACTCGAGGTAGGCGAGGTCCGGACTGTACCCCGCCTCGACGAGGGTGTCGAATCCCGCCTCGATGAGCCTGGTCACGCCTCCACAGAGGACCGCCTGCTCCGCGAAGAGGTCGATCTCGGTCTCCTCTGCCGCGGTCGTTTCGAAGAGACCGACCCTGGCGCAACCGATGGCCTTGGCGTACTCCAGAGCCGTGGCGCGCGCGCGGCCCGTCGCGTCCTGCTCCACGGCGAACGAGGCCGGGAGGCCTTCGCCGTTCACGTAGCGCTCCCTGAGCCTGAGCCCCGGCCCCATCGGGGCCACGACGACGACGTCGACGTCCTCGGGCGCGGCCGCGCCGCCGAACCTGAGGGGATAGCCGTGCGCGAAGACGATGGTGGCTCCAGCCCGCAGAACGGGTGCCAGGGTCTCCGAGATGAACTCCGCCATGATCCTGTCGGGGACGAGCAGCGCGCAGATGTCCGCGCCGGACGCCGCGTCCCCGGGGTCCAGGACCTCGAACCCGGCGGCGCGCGCCGCCTTCCGGGAGCGGCTCGCCTCCTTGAGGGCGACCAGGACGTCGACGCCCGAATCCCTCAGGTTCAGCGCCTGCGCCTCACCCTGGTTCCCGTAGCCGAAGACCGACACGGTCTTCCCGCTCAGGGGCTCACCCTTGATGTCGCCGTCTGTGATGATCGTCATGATTGTGTAGAGAAGCGCTGCGGAAGGGGCGCTTTCGGTCTCCCGGCCGGCGCGAGGCGACCTCGTCTGCGAGGCCTCCTCACGCCGACCGGAATGCGGAGTCGCGCCTGGAGCGGGCGGAAGACGCGGGGACCGCTACTCCCCGGTCTCGCCGGTCAGGAGCTGCTCGATCTTCCTGACCTCGACGAGAGCCTCGTTCTCCATCCCGAGCTCATTATAGACGCGCATGAGCGCGCGGTGGTACGTGACGTTGGCGTCGTCCAGCTCGACGAGCATCTGAAGCGGGTCGAGGGCGGCCGTGTACTCGTCCGCGGCCAGGTCCTCCTGACCCAGGTCCCTCAGGTCGCCGGCCAGCGCCCAGTAGCAGAGGAAAGTGCGGTAGAGCACGTCCTCGTCTTCCTCGTCCATCTCGAGCTGCTTGCCGTAGTAACTAAGAGCGTCGCGGTAGTTCTTCAGCTGGTAGTGCATGAGGGCGATGTTGTACATGAGGTCGTCGTAGTCGGGCGCGACCATCTCGATCTTCTCGAAGTAGACGAGGGCCTGCTGGTAGTCGCCGAGCGCCGCGAGGTTGCCGGCCTTCGTCGAGTAGACGTTCGTGAGGTTCTCGACCAGCACGGAGTTGTCAGGCGAGTACTCGAGCGCCTTCTCGAAGACCTCGACGGCCCTGTCGTACTGCATGCTCATGTGGAGGGCGTAGCCGAGGTTGATGTAGGCGTCAGGCTTCCGCTCGTCGATGATGAGCGCCTTCTCGAACTGCTCGATGGCCTCGGTGAACTTCGCGGCCTCGTTGTACTGCTCACCCTGCTTGTCGTAGACGAGCCAGTAGTGAGTGATGGCGTTCTCGACGGTCTCCTTGTCCTTCTCGCTCTGGGCGAGGTCGAGCGCCGTGAAGAACTCCTCGTGCGCCATCTCTAGTTCGTCGGTATCGGCGTAGGCCATGCCCAGATACATGCGCGGCTGCCACGCGTCGGGATTGTTCCTGATGGCGAGGTGGAGCTGCTCGATGGCCTTCTCGTAGTTCTGCTGACTCAGGTAGACCTTCCCGCTCGTGAACGCAGGGTCGCCGCTGCATCCGGACAGCGCCACGATGGCCACGAGGGCCGCGACCAGGACGACCGATCTTGCCACGTACATTGAGAACTCCTCCTTCTCGCTTCTGTGCGAGCTTTCTCGTCTCAGAATCAGAACTAGTCCAGCGAGTATATTCGTCCGCCGCGGACGGTGTCAACCCATATGCCGGACGGGGGGTGCCGAACCGGGCCTCCCGGCGCCGGGCCGCGGGGCCGAGACTTGGGGGGCGCTCCGAACCGCGCGGGGGCCGTGCGGACTGGAGCAGCCTGTACCGCGCGGGGGGTCGTGCGGGATTAGAGCAGCCTGTTCCCGTTCAGGGAGAGCTCGTAGGTGCACTCCAGGAACTCGGCCGCGCGTCGGGAGACGATCATCCGCGACATGAAGATCTCGAAATACTCCATCGCCTGCGAGATCTCCGTGTTGACCGTCAGGTCGAGCCGGATGACCTTCGTCTCGGGATTGACGTCGAGCTTCGACTGCATGACCGCGTAGTTCACTCTGTCATGGATGTCGAACTTGATCATGGAGGGGTTCCGGACCCGCGACCGGTGGACGTCGGCCTTGTCGGCGAGAATGAGCGCCGCCGACACGTTGCAGACGGGGTCCGCGTGCTCCTCGTGATGGTTGCCGATCGCGGCCATGATCTCCGTGACCTCGTCCAGCGGCATCTCGAGCGCCGTCAGGAGCTGGTACGCCATCATGGCCCCGGACTGAGCGTGGTCCTCCCGGTTGATGAGGTTCCCCAGGTCGTGCATGTAGCCGGCTATCCCGGCCAGGTCCGCCTCGCGGCCGTTCTTGCCCAGCGTCTTCAGGAGCCTCTGGGACGTTCGCCCGACCCACTTGCCGTGCCGAATGCCGTGCTCGGTGTATCCGACGATGCCGAGGTGGTCGTCGGCCTTCTGGAGCATCGCCGTGATGTCGGGGTTCTTCTGGATCTTGTTGAACGTCACTGCTGCCATGTGTCCCTTCTCTAGCTGTCGTCGGGCGGCCTCTCGCCGCCCGCACCGTTCCTTCCGACCGGCCTCGTCCCGCGGAGTCTCATATGTCCCGCGCGAGGCACGGTCGCTCTTCCCCGGATCTGCTGCGAAAAGCGTGCCTGCCCCTGGGAGGGCAGGCACTAATCAATCTACGCCAGGTCGCAGTTGCTGTCAACAGGCCGGCCGCGCGGGGCCCAGCGGGGCGGGCCTGCCGCCGGAGACGCCTTCCGTCCGCGCGCGCTCGGCTCGAGGGCCGGACCCGAGCGGCGCTCACCTCAAGACGGCCCAACATGTCAAGCACTGACGGACGGAGGGGCGGAGCCTCACCGCGACTCCCACTGCATCGTCTCGAGCTTCTGGCGAAGCTGGCCGGCCGTGGAGAACTTGGAGAGGATGAGCGAACGCTTGAGACCGCAGCAGACGGCCTTCACCTCGGGAGGCTGCTTGGAGTAGCGCGCCCTCCCTCCCACCGAGTCGTAGAAGATCCTCACGAGGTCGCAGACGTCGTCCTGGATGTTCAGCCGGCGCGGGGCTCGCCACCTGTACAGGTCCAGGAGCTTGACGTCGAACCCGAGACCCGATCTCCGCACGATGATGTTGTCGGTGTGAAGGTCGCCGTGATACTCGCGCAGGTGATGGATGCTCTCCATCCCCTCCGCCAGCGCGTGCAGCAGGTGGAACGCCTGGAACGGGTCGAGGCGTTTGCCGGGCTGCCTCTCAAGGAACTTCGAGAGCGGCTCCCCTTCGACGTACTCGGAGACGACGAAGGTGACGGGGACACCCTCGTAGTCCAGCGTCTCCTGCGCGTGATACTGAATGAGAATGGGGCAGTGGCGAAGACGGTGGAGCTTCCTGGCGTAGTAGTTGAGCGCCGAGTTCTTCGGGTTCCTCTGGGGGAAGAAGAACTTCGCCGCTCGCTCGATGCCCGTGCCCACCTCGCTCACGAGGTAGACCTCCCCCTCCCATCCCCGGCCCAACCTGCTCACGACCTCGAACTTGCTGGCCAGGACGTCGCCGGGCTCGAGACCGAACGTCTCGATCCTCGGTACCGCGCCCCGGCGCTTCCGCATCGTGGTGTCGGGCATCGCCCGAAACATCTTCTGTCTCAACGCGCGTCCCCCCAGTGACCGCTCGACCGACCCCCGCCGCGACGCCGCGGTCCGCGAGGTCGTCCGCCAGCGGGTCGTCCTCAGGCACACAGTTGATTCTACGACCTTGCCGCCTCCCCGTCGAGCCTTTGAAACGCCCCGAACGTCCTCCGCGCCTCTGAGCCGGGGAGCGACCCCGACGCCTGCCCCTCGAGCCGGGGAGCGACCCCGGCGCCTCCCCATCGAGCCGCGGAGCGACGGGGACCGCAGCGGGGATGCAGAAGGCCCCCGGCGTCTGCCGCCGGGGGCCTCACCTGTAGAAGTAGATCCCGCCCATGGACCTGTTGGGAGAGCGGAGCGGGTGCATGCCCGGCCCGTGGATTCGCGGGCGTGAGGGGGCTCAGTCACCGGGGCTCGTGATGGCCTCGAGGTTCTCCGGAAGGTCCGACTCCTCCTCGCCCCAGTCGATCTGATAGATGCGCCAGACGTCGTCCTCTTTGAGGAGCGTCAGCGTGACGGGGACGTACGTTCCGTTCCTGGTCTCCACCTCCCCGTCGAGATAGCCGCAGTCGCCGTCCACCGTCCGCTGCCACCACGTGGCGGCCGAGTACTCGGCGAGAGCGCTCTCCTGCGCGAACGTGCGAAGTTCCGCGATGGATGTGTTGCCGTGGAACTCCGACGAGAGGTACGCGTATGCCGAGTCGTAGTCTCCGTGGCTCAGCGCCCCGAAGAAGTCGTCGGCAACACTCACGAGTCCTGCCGTGAGCCCGAAGCCGACGGCGAACAGCACCAACCCCAGCACGCCGGACACGGCGAACGTTATGTAGAACGGCTTTCTGCGCATCGTGGTCTCCCCCGGGCGCGCCGGCGCCCCGTCTCGCTTCCCGGACCGCGTCCGCGGACCGGCGGCCGGGATGGGGCCGCCGCCGCGCGCTGGCGGTACAAAGCAAGAACGATGCCGGAGCCCTGGGAGGCCCCTCTGATTGGGGGGATCGGGCGGACCGGGGATCTACAGGAGGTCCATCGGGTCGACGTCGACGGCGAGGTTCACGCTGCTCGGGAACTTGAGCGCGCGCTTCTGGTTCAGGGCGGCGGCGACGAGCGAACGCGCGCTGCCTCCTCTCCCCCGCACGATGATCTGCCAGCGGAAGACGCCCTTCAGGAGCGAGAGCGGCGCCGGAGCGGGTCCGAGGACCTCCGGACACTCCTCCATTCCGGAAGCGCCGTCCTCGAGGAACGTCGCCAGCCTGGACGCGGCGCGGATGACGTCGCTCTCGTCCCGCCCCCTCACGACGATCGAGACGAGCCGTGTGAACGGCGGGTATCCGAGCCCGACGCCTTCCCGCTCCGCGATCTCACGGTCGAAGAACGGGCGGAACGCCTGCTCCTGCGCGAGCGCGACGGTGTAGTGCTCAGGGAGATAGGTCTGAACGACGACGCGCCCACGCTCCTCGCCGCGTCCCGTCCTGCCGGCGACCTGGGTCAAGAGCTGGAACGTCCGCTCGCCGGCGCGGAAGTCGGGGAGGTTCAACCCCACGTCGGCCGACACGACGCCGACCAGACCGACCCCGGGGAAGTCGAGCCCCTTGGCTATCATCTGGGTCCCGAGGAGAATGTCGGTCCGCCCGTCCGCGAAGTCCTTGAGGATGCGCCAGTGCGAGCCGTGCTTCGAGGTCGTGTCGACGTCCATGCGCGCGAGCGTCGCGTCGGGAAAGAGGTCCCTGACCGCCTTCTCCACCCGCTGCGTGCCCGGCGCCCCGAAACGCAGGTCGATGCCGTCGCACTCGGGGCACTTGGACGGCGCCCGAACGGAGCGTCCGCAGTAGTGGCAGCGCATCGTCCGGTCGGAGGAGTGGTAGGTGAGCGACACATTGCAGTCCGGACACCGGGAGGAGTGCCCGCATTTCGTACACTGCACGAACGACGCGAAGCCGCGTCTGTTCAGGAACAGGATGACCTGTTTCCCCTGACCGAGCGTCTCCCGGACCGCGTCCAGGAGCCGCTGCGAGAACGCGCCTTCGGAGTCGACCGTCCCGTCGGTCCTCATGTCGACGATCTCGACCTCGGGAAGCGGGCCCGCGACGATCCTCTCGGGCAGCTCGACCAGATCGTACTTGCCGTCTCTCGCGTTCAGGTAGCTCTCGAGGCTGGGCGTCGCCGAGCCCAGCACGACGACGGCGCTCTCCCGCTTCGCGCGCATGACGGCCACGTCGCGCGCGTGATAGCGGGGAGATTCCCCCTGCTTGTAGGTGTTCTCGTGTTCCTCGTCGACGACGATGATGCCGAGGTCGCGGACGGGAGCGTAGACCGCGGACCGCGGACCCACGACGACCGGGAAGATGCCGTCGCGTATCGCGCGCCAGGTGTCGTACCGCTCGGCGAGCGTCAGGCCGCTGTGAACGACCGCGACCTCGTCCCCGAAGTCCTTCCGCATGCGCTGCACCATCTGGGGCGTGAGCGCGATCTCCGGAACCAGCACGACCGCGCCACGGCCCGCCGCTCGTGCCGCAGCTACTCCCTCGCTGTAGACGCGCGTCTTCCCGCTCCCGGTCACTCCGTGCAGAAGAACGACGCCGAACTCGTTCTCTTCGATCCGGGAGCGAATGAGCGCCAGCGCGGCGCCCTGCGGCTCCGTGAGCGGGCCCTCGTCCCGAAGCCCCCAGCCCTCCATCCCGACGGAGAGCTTCGCCTTCTCGCGCTCGCTCCTCTCCACCGTCCCGCGTTCGCAGAGTCTCGTCACGATGCTCGAGCTCAGGCCCCGCGCGGCGAGTTCAGAGACGGCCATCTCGCCCCCCCCTTCCACGATCGCGAGGACGGCCTCTGCCTGTCTCGGCGCGCGGGCGCTCAGCTCCTGAGCGACCCGGGCAGCTTCGTCCGCGGGAACGATGAGGCGCGCCGTCTGCTCGCGCCCGCCCTCGGTGCGCGGAGGGCTCAGCTCCTCGGTCAGCTCCAGGTGGCCGAGCCGTACGAGAGCGTCGATGTCCGAGTGACTGCCTCGCGGGACACCCGCCGTCTTGAGCACGTGCGCCACTGTCGAGCGCTCGCGCTCGCCGGCGGCCTCCAGGATCCTGCGACGGCGGTCGCTCAGGTCCGGCGTGCCGGTTCGGAGGGCGCTCGTCCCGTCCGGCGTGACGCGAAGGTAGCGCCTGCTCTCCATGCTGATGCCGGGGGGAAGCGCGCACTTCAGGACCTCGCCCCAGGGCGCCAGATAGTAGTCGGCGATCCAGCGGGTGAGCTCGATCATCGATTCGTCGAGCACCGGGGCGACGTCCAACACCTCGATGACGTCGCGGACGCCGTCGACGTCCGAGTCGCCGCGGAGCCCGACGACGAACCCGGTGACCTTCCTGTTGCCGAAGGGAACGAGCACGCGCGTCCCGACGGCCGCGCGCTCGGCGAGGTCGGAAGGCACGGAGTATGTGAACGTGCCCGAGACGGGCAGCGGGACCGCCACCTCGAGATACTTCGAGGACATTGCCTTGTCTCCGACGATTCTGCCGACGCACGGGCGCGCCCTGCGGGTCGGTCCCCGGGGCGGGCCGCGGCGGCGCCGGCGGGCAGCTAGCTCACGTGGCGTCCTGCGCGGGCGGCCTCTCTGGAGGCGCTCACGGACAGCGTGTGGTCGTCGCGGACCCCCCTGGCCAGAAGGGAGTCACCGACTGCGGCGATGACGGCGCCGTTGTCGGTGCAGAGCGACTTCGGAGGAATGACGACGCCGAACCCGCGGCGGGACGCCTCTTCGGCGAGTCGCTCGCGCAGAGGTCCGTTCGCGGCCACGCCTCCCCCCAGACACACGGTCGGAACGGCTCGCTCTTCGGCCGCCCACATGGTCTTCGTGACGAGCGCATCCACGACGGCCTCCTGGAAGCTCGCCAGGAAGTCCCGGAGGTCGTCTCCCTCGGGAACACCGCCCAGATCCTCGACACGGTAGCGGACCGCGGTCTTGAGGCCGGAGAAGCTGAAGTCGAGGTTTCCGCGCTCCATCATCGCTCTCGGAAAGGCGTGAGCGGTCGGGTCACCGCCCGTGGCCAGTCTCTCTATCTCGGGCCCCGCCGGGTACGACAGGCCCAGGAGCTTCCCCACCTTGTCGAACGCCTCGCCCCCGGCGTCGTCGCGCGTTCGCCCGAGGGTCTCGTACCGGCCCCACTCCTCGATGACCACGATCTCGGTGTGCCCTCCGGAAACGATGAGGCAGACCGCGGGGAGCGCGAGCCCCGGCTCCGCCAGCCGAACGGCGAAGACGTGGCCCTCGATGTGGTCCACGCCGACGATCGGAACGTCGAGGGAGAACGCGAGCGCCTTTGCGAACGAGACGCCGACGAGCAGGCAGCCGACCAGGCCCGGCCGGTTCGTCACCGCGATCGCGTCGATGTCACCGTAGCCGATGCCGGCGCCTTCGAGCGCCTGCTCGACGATCGGAACGATCGCGCCGGTGTGCTCGCGCGATGCGTATTCGGGCACGACTCCACCGTACTTCGCGTGAATCGCCTGCGAAGCGACGACGTTCGAGAGAATCCTGCGGCCGTCCTCCAGAACGGCCGCAGCAGTCTCGTCGCAGGATGTCTCAAGCCCCAGGACACGCATTCTCTGATGGGGGGATACCTACCCCGTCTCCTTACTGCAGCGTCACGGTGAAGCGCACCGGCGTCGTGCTCACGACCTCGACACCTTCCGGCACGGCCACGTCCGGCACGAGCTCGTGAACGCCGCGCGGCAGGCCGCGCGCGTCTATCAGCACCACCACGTCGTCCGGACCCAGCCTCGTAGCGATGTGCTCGGGACCGGAGAGTTCGAGTTCGGCCGTGGACGGCTCGATGTCGACGGAGGCGAAACCCGGCTCGTGACGGAAGTCCACCTCGACTCCCTGCAGATTCACGACTTCGGTGCCCTCTATCTCGACTAGGACGCGGACCTCCCGGGGAACGGCGTGGAGATTCCACTCCGCGTCGAGCGCGACGCGGCGGGCCGCCTCAGCGCGGCTCCGTCGCCCCGACACCGACAGCGGCACCGTACCGACCGACTCGATCTCTCGCACGACGCTGCTCGGGCCGTAGAGCGTCACGCTGTCGGGCACGCTCACGGCGCCCGAAAGCATGTAGTACCCGTCGGCTAGCTCTCCTTCGAGAACGGGCGTGACCCTGATCCTGCGCTCCTCAAGCCGCTCGACGTCGATGTCGAGGCTCTTCGGCTTACGCACCTCGAGTATCTGAACTTCGGAGTCGCGCGGCAGGATGACGTTGGCCGCCGAGAGTCCCACGCGGAGCACGCGGTCGGCCGCGGCCTCAGACATGTCGATGACCGCGTACGGCTCGCCCCAGAGACGGAGCTTGATGAGTTCCTTCGTGTCGCCCAGGAAGACGACGTCGATCGTCTCCGGCGGGCGAGTGAGCGTCGTGAGCCCCTTCGGGACATTGCGGAGAGCCAGCGGGATGGAAAGCAGTTGGTCGGTCGTCTGCTCGCCCTTCGCGAACATCCACAGGACGACGGCCACGACCACCGCGGCTATCTTCAGATTCAGGTTGTTGGTGACGGTACGCTTGGACAGCAATGAGCGCCTCCGGCGTTGCGGTCGCCCGGAGCCCGGGCTGCCGGGACTACGAACGGACGACTGCGAGGATCTGATCCACATGAATGGTCGCATCTTCGGAGAGCCCGTTCAACTCCCGAAGTTCGCCTACTGAGAGGCCGTAGCGACGGGCGATGCTCCACAGGGTCTCACCGGGAGCCACACGGTGTTCACCCGAAGGCGAGGAGACGACGGGAGCGTAGCGGTCGAAGTAGGAATCGATCGCGTCCGCCACGGCCGCCGCGTACTGCGTTCTGTAGCTGCTCTTCCCCAGCCTGCCTACGTCGTCGGAGTTCGTCAGAAAGCCCACTTCCACCAGGACCGAGGGCATAGCGAGCGACTTGAGGACGACGAACCCGGCCTGTTTGACCGCGCAGGCCGACGTACCGGACGAGCGAAGCTTCTGCGAGATGAACGACGCGAGGTCGCTGCTCTTGTCGACGTTGTCGCTCATCTTGAGGTCGACGAGGATGGAGATGACGTCGGAGCTGGCGTCGGGCGACACGCCTCCCACCATGTCGCAGGCGTTCTCGCGGTCCGCGAGTTCTCTCGCCGCCTGGTCGCTCGCGCCTCTGGGGGACACGAAGAAGATCTCTGTTCCGGAGGCCTTGCGGTTCGGCGCGCTGTTCGCGTGGATCGAGACGAAGATGTCACCAGCTCCGTCGTTCGCGATCCTCTTGCGCTTGGCCAGCGGAACGAAGTAGTCGCCGGTCCTCGTCATGTGGACCTCGTACCCCTCCCGCGACCGGAGCATCCCCGCAAGTTCCCGGGCGATGTCGAAGACGACCGTCTTTTCCTTGAGCTTCCCGTTCCCCAGCGTTCCCGGGTCCTCTCCGCCGTGGCCCGGATCGATGACGACGACGCGTGGCTCGCCGTTGCCTCCGGGTCCTTCGACGGGGGCCGACTCCGAGACGCTCCCACGGAAGACGTCGATGACGATGCGGCTCGGCTTCTCGCGGTAGGGCTTCAAGGGAAAGACGTTGTAGGCGGCGGCCTGCGTGAGGTCGACGACGACCTGCGCCCCGCTCTCCAGCTGGTTCAGGCGGACGCGATCCACGAGTCCGTCTTCGACGGGAGTGCTCTTCGAAGCGCTCGCCACGCTCCCGCCGACGACCAGGACCACGACCCTGTCGGGTCCCGTGAGAGAGCGTGTCGAGTACTGCGACTCCCCGGTCAGATCGACGACCACGCGCGTGTGGTCCGGAGCCGTCCAGTAGCGCACCGCCGACACGTCGCCCGCCGCGCGAGCGGAGAACGGCAGCGCGGCCGCCATCAGCGCGGCCGCCCCGAGGACTATGACAGACCTTCCATGTGAAGAGAACGTGCTCACCCGGTTCTCCGTGGCGGGACCACGGCGAATCACGCCGCTCGCCTCGTCAGATCCCTGTTCTGGATGTGCCGCGCTCGCTCCGGGCCGACCGGCCGGGGCGCACTACCGCAGCGACACGACCCACGAGGTGTTCGCGGGCCACCCTGAGAACGTCGTCCCTCGAGACCCGCGACACCTGCTCCAGGTATGTGTCCAGCGCGTCCACACGGCCGGTCGCCAGGTAGTCGATCGACAGCCGCAGGGCGCGCGTCAGGTTGGTCTGGCTTCGGACCGCGACGCTCCCGGTCAACTTGTTGCGCGCGATACGGAGCTCGTCGTCGGACACGGGCTCGGCGCGCAGCCGGGCGGTCTCGGCCTCGATGATCCCCATGGCCGCGTCGGGGTCCGGCGTCGCGAGCGTCACGACGATCGCCGACTGCTCGACGGCGCAGAAGCAGAAGGCGTCGACGTCTGACGCGAGACCCGCTCCGTCATCGCCCAGCGCGTCGTGCAACCTCGTGCCCGCGCCACCTCCCAGCATCGTCGTGAGGACGCGAAGTGCGGCGTAGTCCTTGTGGGGCGCGGAAGGCATCAGATAGCCGACCGAGAGCCGGGACTCGGGGGCGTCCATGTAGATGTCGTCGGCCTCTCTCTCGGTCCTTCTGACGGCCGCCATCGCCGGTTTCGTCGCCCTTCCTCTCGGATAGTCGGACAGCAGGTCCTCCAGCGCAGCGATGGCCTGCTTCTCCGAGAAGCTCCCTACGATCGACACGGACGTGCTCTCAGACAGGTAACGGGTCGTGTAGAACTCGTTCACGTGGTCGCGCGTGATCCGCTCGATGGTCTTGGGTAAACCCGCCACCGGTCTCGAGTAAGGATGCCCCTCGAAGAGGACTTCGTAGAGCTGCTCGTGGTTCCGGTCGACGGAGTTCTCGTTGTCGTTCTCGATACGAGACAGCGCACGCTCCTGGGCTCGCAGGAGGCGCGTCTCCTGGAAGGAGGGTCTGGTGAGGATCTCCGCCGCCACCTCGAGGGCCACGTCGAAGTTGTCCTCGATGCATAGCACGTAGAAGCCGGCGAAGTCGACGTTTGCGAACGTCTCGATGTTGAGTCCGTGCATGTCGATGAGTTCGGCGAGTTCCATCGCGCTGCGGTCCTGCGTGCCTTCGACGAGCAACTCGCTTGTGAGGGCCGCGAGACCGCCCAGCTTCGGAGGGTCGTACTTGCCTCCGGCCTCGACGACCACAGCTATCGCGACGATGCGATTCCAGGAGGAGGAATTGGTGATGACGGTGACGCCGTTGGAGAGCCGGGTCCTGTGCGCCTCGTCCGCAAGCGAGAGGGGGGCGGTCACGAACAGAACGAGCGCGGCCAACGCCGCCGTTCTCCGTAGCTGTCGCGATTGCCTCATGTCGCCTCCCCTTGTCTCTCCCGCGTCCCCCGGGCCCTCATGCACACCGCCGGACGCTCACGCACCCGGTCCGGCACGCGCCTCCGGCGCTAGTCCTGCGCCCAGTCAGGAAGGAGCAGCGCCACCGAGTACCCGCCCGGACCGAAGTAGCGCTCGGCGGCCTTTCTGACGTCGGCCGCGGTCACCTCTTCGATGCTCTCGAGATACTCACGCGGCAGCTCGGGCCACCCGAGGAACGTCCAGTAGGCGTCGTAGAACGCCTGCCCCTCGGCGGTCTCGTTCAGGAAAAAGATCTGCGTCTTCCAGTACGTCTTGGCCTTCGTGAGTTCCCGCTCGGAGACCTCGGTCTCGGCCATCTCCCGCAGGAGGTTGAGGACGGCGGCCTCCGCCTCCTCAGCATTGCCGGGAGGCAGCTCCATCCACACGTAGAGCGGACTCGGCTGGCGCAGCGTGTACCAGCCCGCGTCGACCGCGGTCACGAGCCTGCGCTCCTCCTCCAGAACCCGTTCGAGCCTCGAGCTCCTCCCGCCCGTCAGGATCATGAGCAGCACGTCCATCGTGATGCTGTCGCTGTCAGTGATGGACGGGGCCGGGAAGCACAAGACCTGGTAGGCGTTCCGCACGTCGCCCCTGCGCTCGACGCGCGAAGGCACTCGCCGCCACTCGACCGGCGCGGCCGCGGGCTCCGACCTGACGCCGATCTCGACGCCGGACAGGCGCGCCTCCAGCGCGTCGGCTGCCGCGGTCGGATCCACGTCACCCGCGACCGACACGAGCAGGTTCGAACCCACGTACCGCTCGCGGTACCGCCGCCTGACGTCGTCGAGCTTGAGGGCTTCCACGACCTCGTGGCGACCCTGCATGGGTCTGGCGTACGGGTGATCGCCGAACATGTCGGAGATGCACAGGAGGTGCGTTCTCTCCATCGGCCTCCGCCCGACCGACTCTATGTCGCGCAGTACCCTCCCGCGCGTCTGTTCGAAGTACGAGGAGTCGAAGACGGCGTTCGTGAGACCGTCCGCCCAGAGCTCGACCAGCACGTCGAAGTGCTCGCTCGGGGCCACGGCCGCGTACTGGATGAAATCGTGACGGGGATTGACGGAAGAAGACCCGCCCAGTTCTTCCACGATCTGAGAGATCTCGCCGAGACCGCGCTCTCGGGTGCGCGTGAACATCATCTGGGAGAGAACGTACGCGGACCCCGCATCTTCAGGAGTCTCGTAGAGAGCGCCGTCGGCGATCCAGGCCTGAACCGCGACGACGCCGCTGGCGCGGTTCTCCTTCGCGAGGATGCGCACCCCGTTGGGCAGGGTCCGCGACACCTGAGTCGGACCCTCGTCCTGAACGGAGCAGCCGGAGACCAGCAGTCCGGCGGCCGCGAGCGGGACGAGCATTCTCGAAAGGAGCGGTCTCATCGTCACCTCGTGTCCTTGCTGCCCAACTATTGGACAGCGGATGAGACCCGCCCGTTAAACACGGGGGGCCATCGAAGAATACTATGGACCGGAGCGTGCCCGGTCAAGGCGTTTCGCCCGGACGAAAGCGAGCGCCCACCGGCTTCGCGCTGAAGCGGTGGGCGCAACTCGTCACACACTCCGGGCAGGGCGGTCTCGCTCGCCCGCCGGCGCTCTAGTTCAGATAGGTCTTCAGCTCCTCGAGCGCGGGAGACTGCCGCAGCTTCCGAAGAGCCTCCTCCTTGATCTGACGGATCCTCTCCCGAGTGAGACCCATCATCTGGCCGATCTCCTCGAGCGTATGCTTCTTGCCGCCGCCCAGCCCGAAGTAGTGCTTCAGGATCAGGCTCTCACGGTCGGTCAGCGTGTCGAGCACCAGATCGACCTCGCGGCCCAGCGACTCGTAGTGGAGACCGGTGAGCGTCGGATCGGCGGACTGGTCGGCGACCAGTTCGCTCAGGTCGACGTCCTCGTCCGAGGCGATCGGCGCGTCGAGAGACAGGCTCGTCACCGAGAGCTTCTTCAGCTCCTCGATGTCGGTGACCTTCATCTTCATGGCGCCGGCGATCTCTTTGTCCGTAGGCTCTCGCCCGATCTCCTGCCTGAGCCGCTCTATTGTCCGCCACATCCGGCGAATGGCGCCCGACTTGTTGAGCGGAAGCCTCATCGCTCCGCTCTGCTCCGACATGCCCTTGAGTATCGCGTGCCTGATCCACCACACGGCGTAGGTTATGAACTTCCGACCACGCGTGGCGTCGAAGCGCTTCGCCGCCTCTATGAGACCGACGTTCCCCTGATTGATCACGTCCATGATCGGCGTGCCGGTCTTGCGCGCATACACCTTCGCGACGCTGACGACGAAGCGCAGGTTGGCCTGCACCAGTTCGTCCCGCGCTCCCCGGTCACCTCTCAGAATACGGGTGCCGATCTCCTGTTCCTGCTCTCTCGTGAGCAGCGGAGTCCGGGCTATCTCCTGGAGATACGCTTCCAGGCTTCTGTCTTCTTCAGCTGCGCTTCCGTAGTACGACAAACTCTCACCGTCCTTGGGGATGAAGACCTCCACCCCGGTTCGTTCCCTCTTCTACTTCTCCGGCTTGATCGCCACGAAGTACGTGTAGGCGCCGCGACGCACCATCACGGCTATCGCCTTGTCGTGATCCTCAAGCCCCTCCATCACACTTCTGTAGTCGTCGAGACCGGATATCCTGTGGTCGTCGATCTTCACGATGATGTCGCCGAGTTGCAGACCTCCGTCCGCGCCCGGCCCGCCGCTCTCGAGGTCGACCACGAGCACGCCCCCCTCGGCGTCGATCTCCAGCTCCCTCGCCAGCGGATCGTCGAGACCCACCACGTGGACTCCGAACCAGACCGCGTCCTCCGCTTCCTCCGGCTCCTCCGCCGACGCCGTCTCGCCCGGGCGTTCCGAGAGTGTCGCGCGCAACGTCTTCCTGTTGCCGTCCCGGATGACCCCGATCTCCACGGTCTCGTCCGGCCCGAACCCGGCCACGACTCGCCTGAACTGCGGAACGTCAGTGATCTCGACTCCGCCGAAGGTGAGCACGACGTCGCCGGCCTCGACCCCCGCGTCGTCCGCGGGCGTGCCTTCCTCGACGTTGGCGATCATGATCCCGCTCGTACTGTCAAGGTCCCTCGCCTCCGCGAGCTCACGCGAGATGCCCTGTGGGACCACGCCCAGGTAGCCGCGGACGACCCTGCCGTCGCTCATGAGCGACTCGGCGACGTTCCGCGCGAGGTTGATCGGGATCGCGAACCCGATACCGTTGGCGGCGGCGTTGATCGCCGAGTTCACGCCCACGACCTCGCCGGAGATGTTCACCAGCGGCCCGCCGCTGTTTCCGAAGTTGATCGACGCGTCCGTCTGGATGAAGTCCTGATAGAGAGGCGCTCCCCCGCGGATGTTCAGGTCCGTGCGCCCCATGGCGCTTATCACACCCACCGTCACGGTGCTCTCGAGCTCCAGAGGATTCCCGACAGCGATGGCCCAGTCGCCCACTCGGATGAGGTCCGAGTCGCCCAGCGAGACCGTGGGCAGATCGTCGCCCACTATCTTGAGAACGGCGATGTCAGTGCTCGGGTCCTGCCCGACTATCTCGGCGCTGAACTCGCGCCCGTCCATGAGCGTGACCTCTATCTCGTCCGCGCCGTCCACGACGTGGTTGTTCGTCATCACGTAGCCGCGGGCGTCGTACACGAACCCGGACGCCGACCCGGGGATCTCGTACTCCCTGTTGCCGTCCTGCTGACCGAACCGCCGCCGGTACTCCCTCTCGCCGAAGAACTCGCGGAACATGTCGCTGAACGGATCGGAGCCCCTCTTCACGGTGCGCTTCGTGTCGACGCTCACGACGGCCGGAATGACTTTGTCCGCCACGGCGACGAACGGGCTCTCGCCGGCCATCATCGCGTACGGCGCGGCGCTCATGCGCGACGGCTCCTGCGCGCTCGACACCGGAGTGAGGCCGCAGTTGGCCGTAATGACGACGCCAACGACCAGTCCCACGATGAGAAGGGCCGCTCCTCCGAACCAGACGCTTGCGGTGCGCTTCATCTATCAGACTCCCTTCGGTTCTCTCCACTACACGATGAGAACGCCGGATGTGGGTCTTTCGACCAGAGAGAACGTCGCCGGGTTTAACCCGCTACTCCTCGGACGCGAGCCTCGCGCGTTCCGCCTTTGCCTCTTCGATCTCCTTCTCCCACTTCTTGATGTCGAGTCTCATCTTCTGGATCGCCTCGACCGCTCCCTGTATCTCGGTGTCCCCTGGCAACGTGTCCTGCGTCCCCTTCTCGAACAGGTCGAACGTCCGCCCGCCTATCTCGCTCATCGTTCTCGCGATCTGGCGGTTGACGCGCAGTATCTCGACCTTCGCGCGACTGATCTGCGTCAGCTCCTCTGCCTTGTCGGAGGCGTAGACGTACCCGTCGACAATCGCGTTCTTCACATCGTCCCAGAGACTCGCCATGGGTTCACCGCCTCCATGTCCGGGGGTTTCACTTGCCCACGAAGGTGCGCGGACCTATACTCCCTGTGAGCGGTAACTTATGAGGTGTGGTCGTGGCTCGGCCCCGTCCGCGTCTCTCTAAGGGGCCCTCACGGGGGCTTGTTACCACTCTCGAACCCGAATAATGAGATGCAACTATATTGACACGGTTGCGGGCGGTCAAGCTGATTCGCATGAGCACGCCGGCATCACATGAACTGCAGTCACGCACCGTGCGGCCTTCTAATGTCTTGAGGCACAGCCAGTTAGCCTGAGCCTCCGGCCCGACCGTCGCTTCGTCCGGATCGGGCCTCGGAACGGCCCGCTGTCGTTTACTGAGGGGCTGGTCATGGATACCCCTGAACCCGTCCTCATGAACAGTGAGACGCAGGAAGGGACCGTCTACTTCATCGCGGATTCGCACCTCGGCGACGAGACGGAACCGGCGGAGCAGGCGAATGCGGGAGAGCTGGCGGCTCTCCTGGGCTCGCTTCGCGGCCGTGCCGCTCACCTGTACCTCGTCGGCGACATCTTCGACTTCTGGTTCGAGTACCCCTACCACACTCCCGCCGGGCACCGACCGGTCCTCGAGGCGCTGTCTTCGCTCTCGGGGTCGGGCACCGAGGTGCACTTCACCGGCGGCAATCACGACTACTGGGCGGGCGCGCGGCTCGCCTCCCTGACGGGCGCCGCGGTTCACCGCGCCCCCATCGAGGCGACGCACTTCGGACGCCGGCTCTTCATCGCGCACGGCGACGGACTCCCGAGAGGCGACCTGGGATATCGCGTCCTCAAGTCGATCATCAGGAATCCGCTGGCGATCGCGGGGTTCTCGATCATCCCTCCGCGCGTGGGCGCGGCGATCGCCAGGTGGGCCTCGGGTCTCTCCGACGTGACGGAGGAACGCATTGGTCGCGCCGTACCTCCGATGCTCGAGTTCCTCGACGAGAAGCTCGGCGACGGTTTCGACGGCGTCGTCGTCGGGCACGTCCACCGTCAGATACTGCGCGAGGGACCTCTGGGAACGGGCGTCATCGTTGGCGACTGGATGGCCGGGCGCGCGGTCGTAGCGCTGGACGCGGAGGGCTTCCACGCCCTTCGGTGGAAGAACGGTGAACTGCGGGCCGCGGACGACCCACGATAGCGCGCAGGGCAGAAGAGAGCGCCGCCGGGAGTACCTCCGGCGGCGTTCCGTATGGATCGGGCTCGGGATGCGGTTACAGAGAGAACCCGAGCGACATCCTGTGTGTGTCCCCGAGGTCGGAGTAGAACGGAACGTATGCGTAGTCGAGCCTGAAGCTCCCGACCTTTGCGCCCAGTCCGACCGACACGTTCTGATTGTCCCACCCGGTCCTGTATCCGAAGCGCAGTGCGAGCAGGTTCGAATACTCGAATTCCGCCCCGAAGTGGTACTTCGGATCTCCGTCGTTCGGTATGACCGCATCTCCCGTCAGAAGCAGCTCGCCCTTGAGAGCGTCGATCGGCGACTCGAGCGCGACGCCGACGCGGTAGGTCAGCGGCAGGCTGAACTCATCCTCTATGAACGTCATTCCAGGCCCCAGGTTCTGAACCGAGGCGCCGGCCGACATGCCCGGCAGTGACGGGATGACGTACCGGACGCCGAGGTCGGCCGCGAAACCGGTGGCGGACTCGTCGTCGATCTTCTCGAAGAGGTACTTGGCGCCTGCGCCGACGTCCAGGTACTCGGTGAGCTTCCGCCCGTAGGTGCCCATGACGGCGAAGTCGAAGACACCGAAATGCCCGATCGGCTCCGACGTCGGCCCTTCCCTTCTCTCGAGGTCGTCCATGTAGAGACCGACGACGGCCACGCCGAACGCCTGCGTTCCGTCCGACCTGACCCCGCCCAGATACTCGTATCTGATCCCCTCGAACCACTCGCTGTGCATCAGGACGACGTCTATGTTCTCGACGGCGACGGTCCCCGCGGGGTTCCAGTAGATCGACGACGCGTCCCCCGCGACGGCCGTGTAGGCGTCCCCCACGCCGATCGCCCTCGCTCCCGCTCCGAGCTTGAGGAACGCGAGGCCGGAGGTTCCGTCCTCCGCGTGAACGACTGCCGGAGCCGCGAGCAGCACGGCGACCGAGATGACCGCGAGCGTTCGCTTCATTGGAACCTCCCCGGAAGAGGCAGGGATGGAGCCTCGAGGCTGTAAACCGTTATCGCGCGGACGATTCCACCGACCGGCGCCACTCGCCCGGACGACGAAACATCACGCGGATGCTCTGACGTGTCTACGGGTGAGTTTAATCAACGCCCGCGAGAGCCGCAAGACGCATTTCGGATGCGGCGCCCGCTGGAGGTCCCCCCTGCAGCGGGCAGGCCCGGGGTCACCCCCCTGGAACGGGCATGCCGGATCCGGCCCGCCCCGACGGGCCGCCTCCGGCGCGAATCGTTCGGCGGGTACTGGGCAGGTGAAGCCCCGCCCCTTTTCGGGTCAACTCCCGCCCAGCCCACACCACGTTCCGAACGAAACGCAAGCGCTCGGTAGGGTTGAGTAACAAGGTGCGTGCCATCGCGGACCGCGGGGACGCCGGACGCCCTCGACCCGCCCGAAGTGCTTGCGGGACGGCAGGTTGCCGCCGCGGGCGAGAATCCCGGTTGGACCCCTGGCCGACCGCTGCCGCGGCCGCTGTCAACTCGGTGTACACGGCAACGCGGCCTGGCGTCCCCGAGTGGAGGAGCCGGTTGACGCCGGGGCTCTGTGGTTGGATAATTGTGCGACGACATGATGCTGCACCGCCCACCAGGGAGCCACCGATGATCTCATCCACGAGAAGACCGGCAGTGGCGGCGACGGCGGCCGCTCTCCTCGCGCTCGTCCTGACCGCCGGCTGCACCGGCCGGAACTCGTTCGGCCCGGGGGACGCGGCCGAGGAGTACGAGCTCCGCACGAGCCCCGCGAACGTCCTGGCCAAGATGACCGCGGCCTATATGCGAATGGACGACGACGCCTACCTCGACTGCCTCGCCGAGTCGTTCGTGTTCCATCTGAACCCGGACGACGTCGAGGACCCTGAGGGCCAACTCCCCGAGTACTGGGGCAAGGCGGACGAACGGACGATCCACGAAGCGATGTTCGGCGAGAGCACCAACGTCACGCGGGTCACGCTCACGCTCACCAACGTGTCCATGACCTTCAGTCAGGGCGAGAATCCCGGGGACCCGATGGACGACACGTGGACGTTCCGCGAGCAGACCGACCTGCGCGTCACGGTCCTGAACGATCTGACGTACCTCGCGAACTCCGATCAGGAGTTCGTCTTCCGGATGGACCCGGACGAGACCGGCCCCGACGGCGAGACGCTCTGGGAGATCATCGACTGGTACGACCTGCGGGACGAGCGTGTCGAGGACTCGACGTGGGGCTCCGTCAAGTCGATGTACAGGTAACAGGAGCGGCCAGACTGTTCCACGTGGTCCGGACGGGCCTCCACCCGCGACTTGCCCGCGGACGATGAGCACGCTATGATGGGCGGCGCCGCGACGGGCGCCGCCCACTCTTGTCTCTCAAGGAGACCTCACGTGCAGAACGGCGAAACGCCGTACCCCTCCGAAAACAAGGTGCCCGGGGCGCCCGATGCGACCGCGTACGTCGGCCGGTCGCCCAAGCCCGCCGCAGGTGCGGGCGGGGGTTCGGGACTCCATCCGTTCCTCAAGGTGCTCTTCTACATCGTGGGCTACTTTGCGGTCGGCGTCGCACTGTCGCTCGTCGGAGCCATCGCTGCGGGGATCGTCTTCGGGCTCGGCGTCGTGGAGCCTCCGGAGATGTTCACCGCCATGGGCGCGATGGACGCCTCCGTGATGGACATCGAGGCGCTGCTCGAGGTGATGGAACCCTACCTCCTCCACCTCGTCATAGGGACCGGGCTCTTCACGATCGCCTACACGTGGGCCTACATACACGTCGTCGACAGAAAGCGGCTCCGGAGCCTCGGGCTCTACATGAGGCCCGGGTGGTCCCTCGACTTCGCGAAGGGCGGCGGCCTGGCCGTGCTCGTGCTCGGCGTCATCTTTGCGTTCTCGCTCATCGTGGGCACGATAAGCGTGGAGGGGTTCTCGCGGCCGGCGCCGGAGGGAACGAACGTCGTCGCCTACCTCGTGGGCACGCTCGTCGCCTTCCTGCTCGTCGGATTCTACGAGGAACTCATGTTCCGCGGGTACGTCCTGCAGCGTGTGAACGAGAGGGCGGGGCGTTTCGTGTCGATACTCGTGGCGTCGCTCCTCTTCGCGGTCCTGCACGGCGCCAATCCCGGAGCGGACGCCTTCGGCATCGTCAACACGACCATCATCGCGGTCATCCTGTCGGTGCTCTACTTCCGGACGCGTTCGCTCTGGATGCCGGTCGGGTTCCACTTCGCGTGGAACTTCTTCCTCGGATACGTCTACTCGATGCCCGTGAGCGGGCTCCCCATCTACGGCATTCTGAACGTGGTCGAGGTCGACCCGGAGTCGAGGCTGACCGGAGGGAGCTACGGTCCCGAGGCGGGGCTCGCGTGCACGATAGCTCTGGCGCTGTGGGGCGTGTGGCTCATCTGGAAGCGCACGGGGCGGACGCGCGAGGACTGACCGCCGGTCGCGCCCACCCCGAGACCCCTCCAAACAGACGCCTACTCGACGATGGCCACGATCCCCTGACAGTCCGTTCCGTTTGCGAGCGTCGTGACGTCGGCCGCGTCGGCCGGGGTGTCGCCCGCGATCGTGATGAGCGTGGCGTTCCCTGCCAGGATGTGCAGCGCCGACTCGTCCTCGAACTGCTGGATCGCGTCGTAGCCACACACGCTCGTCGTCGTCATCCCTGACTGCCCGCCCATCGAGGCGAGCATCGGGTTCGAGATGAACATCCGGAACGTCGCCAGCATGGGCGAGTTCGCCGCGATCGTGAACTCGATCGAGGAACCGGACGGCGAGTAGTAGGTACGGTCGACCATGAGGCCGGCGAAGAACCCCATCCCGAACGCGGTCGAGTCGAGTCCCTCGGGATCTTCTGCCGTCCATCCGGGCGGCGCGGCGGGCATCTTGGCGATCAGGAGTTCGATCAGCTTCTCGTTCACTCGCACGAGCGCGGTCTGAAGCTGCGTGCTTGTCTCCTTGTAGTCCTCTGCGGCGTAGGCGCTCTGCGCCTGTCCGATGGCGACGGTCACGTCATCCGCGGCGCACGTCGCGACCATCGCGACGAGCGCGAGCATTCCCAGCGCGGTCCACTTCATTGACCCCTCCTCTCCGGCGGCGGCGCCGGAACCGGCCGCGGCATATCCGCGAGCGCGGCGCGCAACAGACCTACGAGGTCCCCACGAGCACGGTCCGCGTCCTCGGACCGTCGAACTCGCAGAAGAAGATCCCCTGCCACGTCCCCAGAACGAGCCGCCCCGCGTCCACGAGAACCGTCTCGGAGCAACCGACGAGCGTCGACTTCACGTGGCCGTCCGAGTTCCCCTCGGAGTGACGGTAGCCGTCGGACATGGGCACGAGCGCCGACAGCTTCGTCCCGATGTCTCGGGCCACGTCCGGGTCCGCGCTCTCGTTTATGGTGACGGCCGCGGTCGTGTGCGGGACGTAGACGACGATGAAGCCGTCAGCCACGCCCAGCCTCTCGACGGCGCCCTGGACGTCCCCCGTGATGTTCACGAATTCGGTCCTGGAGCGCGTCCTGACCTGGAAGCTGGTGTGCACGTCTTGCATCCTAAGTGTGCAGGGTGTTGAATTGCCCTCGAAGGGTATGAGAGGAGGTCGATCGTGTCAAGCTCAAGCGGACGCTCGACGCCTGGGGACGCCGGCAGGGTGCGTCTCTCGGCGGAGATCGAGGGAATCCACTGCGCCGCCTGCGTAAAGCGCGTCGAAACGGAGCTACTGAAGGACCCGCGCGTCGTCTCGGCGTCGGTCAATCTGGCGACGTCGGTCGTCTCGGTGGAGTCGCGAGACGCGTCGATGACGCTCAAGGACGTTGCGGACGCGGCGCTGCGAGCGGGCGACTACCACATCGTGATGCCTGGCGAGGCTGAGTCCGAGGGCGACGGCGGTTCGAGGCGCCGCGAGGATGCGGAACGCGCACTCTCGCGGCGCCTCCTTGTAGCTGCGATACTGACGGTCCTCGTGTTCGTCGGAAGCATGCCGGTCCTGTTCCCGTTCGTTCTTCGCGCGCCGACGCTCGCGAGGCATGTGGCTCTCCTCGTCCTCACCTTGCCTGTGATGTTCTGGTCCGGATGGACCTTCTTCCGCGGCTTCTGGTCGGCCACGACCCACCGCACCGCGGACATGAACACGCTCGTCGCGGTCGGGACGTCCGCGGCGTTCGTCTACAGCGTCGTGGCCACGTTCGCCCCGGGAGTGTTCGCCGCCACCGGTGAGCGCGTCCACGTCTACTACGACACCAGCGCGATGATCGTGACGCTCATACTCCTCGGCCGGTTCCTTGAGTCCCGGGCCAAGGGGCGGGCTTCGCAGGCCATCAAGCGGCTCGCGGACCTGGCGCCCAGGATGGCGAGGGTGGTGCGCGCAGGGGTGGAGGTCGAGATACCCGTGTCGGAACTCGTCCCCGGCGACGTCGCCATCGTGAGACCTGGCGAGAAGATCCCCGTCGACGGCGTCGTGCTCAAGGGCGCGTCGACGGTCGACGAATCGATGATCACCGGAGAGAGCGTCCCCGTCGACAAGGGCGAGGGCGACGAGGTCGTCGGTGCTACCCTGAACACGACGGGCAGCTTCGAGATACTGGCGACGAGAACGGGCTCGGAGACGGTCCTCGCCCGGATCGCGCGGATGGTCGAGGAGGCCCAGGGCAGCAAGGCGCCCATCCAGAGACTGGCCGACAGGGTCGCCGGCGTGTTCGTGCCCGTCGTCATCGTCGTGGCCCTCATCACGCTCGTCGTCTGGCGGCTCGCCGGCCCGGAGCCCGCGATGACGCACGCGCTCCTCAGGTTCGTCGCCGTACTGATCGTCGCCTGTCCGTGCGCCATGGGGCTGGCGACGCCCACGGCCATCATGGTCGGCACGGGCCGCGGCGCAGAACTGGGAATACTCGTGAAGGGCGGAGAGACGCTGGAGCTGGCCCACAAGCTCGACACCGTCGTCCTCGACAAGACCGGCACGCTGACGAAGGGCGAGATGTCGGTCACGGAACTACTGCCGGTCGACGGCGTCACCGAGGAGGAGCTTCTCGCCACGGCGGCCGCGGCGGAGCGCGGCTCCGAACATCCGGTGGCCCGCGCCGTCGTCCAGGCGGCCGTCTCGCGCGGGCTGTCCGTAGCGGACGCCACCGACTTCCGGACGGCGCCGGGAATGGGCGTCACGGCGACGGTCGACGGCTCGCTCATCGCCGTCGGCACGTCCGCGCATCTGAGCGGGGTAGGCCCCGGAGCCGAGGACGAGGTCGCGTCGAGGGGGCACACGCCCTTCCTGGTCGCCAGGGACGGGCGACTCCTGGGCACCGTGGGCGTGGCCGACACGCTCCGCGAGGAGTCGCGCGAGGCCGTCGCCCAGCTTCGCGAGATGGGGCTCCGCGTCGTCATGCTCACGGGGGACCGCGCCCGCATCGCCGAGGCCATAGGACGCGAGGTCGGCGTCGACGTCGTCGTGTCGGAGGTGCTGCCGGGCGACAAGGCCGCGGAGATATCCAGGCTCCAGGGTGAGGGCGCGCTCGTCGCCATGGTCGGCGACGGGATCAACGACGCCCCCGCGCTCGCGCAGGCCGACGTCGGCATCGCGATCGGGACGGGGACCGACGTTGCCATCGAAGCCTCCGACATCACCCTCATGCGCGCCGACCTGAGGGGCGTCGTCACCGCCATCAGGCTCTCCCGGCGGACGATCAGCACGATCCGACAGAACCTCTTCTGGGCGTTCTTCTACAACACGGTGGGCATCCCCGTCGCGGCCGGAGCGCTCTACCCGGCCTTCGGCATCCTCCTGCGCCCGGTCTTCGCGGCCGTCGCGATGGCGTTCTCGTCGGTCTCCGTCGTGACGAACTCGCTGAGACTCCGCTCCGCACGGCTCTAGGCTCCCGAAATCCCGTTGACTAGATGCGTGGCCGGGCCTATACATGGTGAAGTGGCGCTTCCGAGCGCGATGCACACGTGGAATCAAGAGGAGGCTTCCCGCCCCGAAGGGAGTGCGACATGGGAATCTTTCTGCTGGTCGTAGTCGTGGCCATCATCATCTGGCTCATCAGCATGTACAACCGTCTCGTGGTCCTCAGGAACAGGATCGAGAACGCGTGGTCGCAGATAGACGTGCAGCTCAAGCGACGCGCGGACCTCATCCCCAACCTCGTGGAGACGGTCAAGGGCTACGCGGCACACGAGAAGGAAGTGTTCCTGAAGGTGACCGAGGCCCGTTCGGCGCTCATGAACGCGACGGGCGTGAAGGAGCAGGGCGACGCCAACAACATGCTGACGGGCGCTCTGAAGTCGCTATTCGCCGTCGCAGAGAACTACCCGGAGCTCAAGGCGAACCAGAACTTCCTGCAGCTTCAGGAGGAACTCGCTGGGACGGAGAGCAAGGTCGCCTACGCGAGGCAGTTCTACAACGACTCGGTCCTCAAGTACGACAACATGCGTGAGAAGTTCCCCTCGAACATCGTGGCCAACATGTTCGGGTTCAAGGAGCGGGAGTACTTCGCAGTCGATGAGGGCGACCGGGAGCCGGTCAAGGTCCAGTTCTAGAAGGGACGCGCCCATCGGGCATCACCGCCAAGCGCGGCGGCGACATCCGGAGAGACGAGAATGGTAGCGTTCAAGGTCGTGCTGTCGCTTCTCTATCTGTACGCCGGGCTGGCGCTCTTCCTGGGCAGGAAGAAGCTCGTCGAGGAAGGCAAGGCGCCGAACCTGATGATACCGGCGGTGCTCCTCATCCTTGCGGCCGTGACCACTCCGTTCCTGCGCTAGCGCGGGGCGCGACGGAACCGAACGCGGGTCTCGTGAGCGGCCGGGGGATCGGTCTTAAGAGCTATGTGGGAACAGATCACCAGCAACAGAGTGAAGTCGGCGGTTCTCGTCGTGTTCTTCGTGGCGTTCGTCGTCTTCCTCGGGTGGATCTTCGGAAGGACCACCGTGTGGGGCCCCGCCGCGCCCGTCGTGGCCGCCGTCATCGCGGGCGCGCTCGCCTTCGGAAGCTACTACAACAGTGACAGGATGATCCTCGCTATCTCCCGGGCCCGCCCCGCCCCGCCCGACGAGTTCCCGTTCCTGCACAACACGGTCGAGGGCCTCGCCATAGCTGCGGGGCTTCCGAAGCCCGCCGTCTACGTGATCGCCGACTCGGCGCCCAACGCTTTCGCCACAGGGAGGAACCCGGAGCACGCGGCCGTCGCGGTGACCACGGGTCTCCTCGAGAAGCTCAATCGCGTCGAGCTCGAGGGCGTCATCGGGCACGAGATGTCGCACATCGCCGACTACGACACGCTCCTCATGACCCTGACCGCCGTGATGGTCGGCACGGTCGCCCTCGTCAGCGACTGGATGTTGCGGAGCTTCTTCTGGGGAGGACGCAGGAGAAGGAACGTCGGCGGAGGCGGCCAGGCAGGTGCCGTCCTCCTGCTCGTGGGACTCGCGCTCGCCATCCTCTCCCCGCTCATCGCCCAGCTCGTCAAGCTCGCGATCTCGCGCAGGCGGGAGTACCTCGCCGACGCGAACGCGGCGCGGCTCACGCGCTATCCGGACGGGCTGGCGAGCGCTCTCGAGAAGATCGCTCTCGACCCCGACCCGCTCGAGGTCGCGAACAAGGCGACGGCGCACCTCTACATTGTGAATCCGCTGAAGGAGCACGGGGGGACGATGAACGGCCTCTTCTCCACGCACCCGCCTCCCGAGAAACGGATAGAGCTCCTTCGGGCGATGTGAGCGCGCTCAAGCGATCGGGCGCCGCGTGCGAAGTGCGGGACGCACGGGCGAGCGTCCCGCCGCCGGCCCCCGGGGACAACGCAGGACACGAAAGAAGACGGGATGCTCGCGTTGAGCATCCCGTCTTCCGTTGCAGGAGGGACGTCCGGGGGCTACCTGTAGAGAGCCTTGACCGTGCCCCAGCTTCTGTTCTCGACGGGGCTCCAGTAGTTGCAGTCGGGCAGAGGTCCGGTGTAGTCGCAGACCAGGCAGAGGTCGCCGGCCTTGATGATGACCACGTCGTAGTAGGTGTCGACGGGCAGCGGGGTCCCGAACGAGGTGAAGCTGAACGTGCCCGACCCCTCGGACAGCGGGAGACACGACTCCGTCGACCCCACATTCTCGAACGCGATGTGCAGCGAGGGCACCCAGCAGTCAGCGTCGTCGGTGCGCAGCTCGCCGATCCACTCGATCTGTTCCACGGGGAAACTCTGGTCCGCGGAACAGCCGGGCGTGGCGTCGGACCGCCCCGTCCCCGGCGTCAGGTAGTCCACGTACAGCGGGTCGCCGGGCTGGTAGTATTCGCACTCCTCAAGGTGCGCGAGGACGATGTCGAACCTGTCCGGGACCGCGAGCCCCATGAGCCCCCACGTGATGGTGATGCCGTACTCGAACCGCCCGTCCCCAAGCGGCGTCGCTTCGCCCACGGCGTCGCAGGTGACCACGGCGGACGCGGTCCCCGCGAGCATCGCCCCCAGGAGGATGGCCGTCACCGCGACAACTGCCGTTCGTGTGTGTCCCATGGTCTGCCTCGTCTCTGGTCCACGAGTGGACGCGTCCGGGTGTCTTCTCCCAGCTACATCTCAATTATAGCACAGGTAAGTGATATCGTCAAGAATGGATGGACCAGGGTTCAGAGGGTCCGCAACATCTTCCGCAAGGAACCTAGCGGCAGGGTGTTCAGGACGTCAGCTCTAGTGAGCCAGCCCCTCCTGGCGGTGCGGACGCCGAGCTCCATCGAAGCCAGATCGTCCGGCCGGTGGGAGTCGGTGGAGATGACGATGCGGACACCCAGCTCGGCGGCACGGCGGGCGTGCACGTCGCACAGATCGAGGCGCTCGTGATAGGCGTTGATCTCGAGTGCGGTGCCGTTCTCGGCGGCCGCTCCCATCACTCTCTCCATGTCGACCGCGTACGGCTCGCGCGTGCCGAGCAGTCGACCGGTCGGATGACCGATGACGTCGACGTGAGGGTTCTCGATGGCGGAGACCATCCGCGCGGTGATCCGGTCGCTGCTCTGGCTGAAGCCGCTGTGGATCGACGCGACGACGACGTCGAGCCTCTCGAGCAGCTCATCGGGCAGGTCGAGGCTTCCGTCGGAGAGAATGTCGACCTCGGTCCCCTTCAGGACCGTGAATCCCTTCACGCGGCCGTTGATGTCGTCGATCTCGCTCATCTGGCGTTCCAGACGCTCCGGAGTGAGTCCGTGCGCCACGCCGAGCGAGCGTGAGTGGTCGTTGACCGACATGTAGCGATACCCACGGTGCTTCGAGGCGCGCGCCATCTCCTCTATCGAAGCGTGCCCGTCGCTCCAGTCGGAGTGCACGTGGAGATCGCCGCGAACGTCCTCAAGCTCGATCAGCTCTGGTAGCTCGCCCTCGAGCGCGGCGTCTACCTCTCCCCTGTCCTCCCTGAGCTCCGGAGGGATGAACTGGAGCCCCAGCTTCCCGTACACGCCCTCCTCCGTACGCGCCGCCACGCGGCGGTCGCCCTTCGTGAGAGCGTATTCGTTGAGCTTCATCCCGAGGTCCTGCGCGAGTCCGCGAAGCCGGACGTTGTGGTCCGCCGACCCGGTGAAGTAGACGAGCGCCGCTCCCCACGACGCCGGATCGACGACGCGCAGGTCGACCTGGAGCGCGCCGGACACGCGCACACTCGCCTTCGTCGCCCCCGCCGCCAGGACCTCCTCGACTGACGGAAGCTCGGTGAACGCGCGAACGACGGCCTCGGGCTTCGTCGACGCGACCAGAACGTCGATGTCGCCTATCGTCTCTCTGAACCTCCGGACCGAGCCCGCCTGCTCTATCTCCCGCACCTCGGGGAGATCGGCGAGCGCGTCGATCAGGCCACGCGCTATGGGCAGGACGACCCCGAGCGTCAGCCTGCCCGAACGCGACTCGTAGGCGACGACGCCCGCTCTCAGGTTCTCTACCTTCTTCGCTCCCATTCCCGGGAGGTCGAGTATCTTCCCTCCCCGAAGCGCACGCTTGAGTCCCGAGAGCGACCTGACGTTCAGTTCGCTCCACAGGAGCCCTATCGTCTTGGGTCCGAGCCCGGGCACCGACAGGAGCTCCACCAGGCCGCGGGGGATGGTCTTCCGCTCAGACTCCAGAACGGACATCGTGCCCGACTCCACGAACTCCTCCATCAGCGAGGCGATGCCGTCGCCTATGCCGGGTATGTCGCGCAACTCTCCGGACTCGGCGAGTTGGGCGACGTCGGCGGAGAGGCTCTCGACGACACGGGAGGCGCGCCGGTACGCGTTCACGCGAAACGCGTTCGCGCCCTTGATCTCGAGGACGTCAGCCAGGAGGCTCAGGGTCCCGACGATCTCTTCGTTCTTCATCGCCCCTCTCCGAACGCTCCGCGCCCGCGCCGCGTCCCGACGGCCGGGCACGGCGCGGCCCTGAACGCACGCTACCCCTTGATGACACCCAACGGTCGCAGACGCGCGACGCGTCGCGCGATGCCCGCTCTCTCCGTGACCCCGACCACCTCGGCCACGTCCTTGTACGCCGAGGGCATCTCCTCGGCGAGGGTCGCCTTGCCGGTCGCCATCACGTAGACGCCGCGCTCCGACAGCTCCTGCTCGAGCCTGCGTCCGCGAGCCTCCTTGCGGGCCCTCGTGCGCGACATCACTCTGCCGGCTCCGTGACACGAGCTGCCGAAGGTGTCGGCCATCGCCATCTCGGTCCCGACGCACACGTACGAGCTGCGTCCCATGTCGCCGGGCACGAGCACCGGCTGGCCGACGCTCCGGTAGGCCGCGGGGATGTCCGGATGCCCCGCCGGGAACGCGCGAGTCGCGCCCTTACGGTGAACGCACAGCCGTCGTTCGCGACCGTCGACGTCGTGCCGCTCGAGCTTGGCTATGTTGTGACAGACGTCGTAGACGAGCCTCAAGCCCAGCTCCTCCTCGCTCCTCCCCATGATTCTTGCGACGGACCGCGCGGCGAGCGACATCATCACCTGCCTGTTGGCCCACGCGTAGTTGGCTGCGCCGGCCATCGCAGCCAGATAGTCGCGGCCCTCCGGCGACTCCACGGGAGCGCAGGCCAGCTGCCTGTCGGGAAGAGCGATCCCGTACCTCGTCACGGCGCCCTGCATGACCTCGAGGTAGTCGTCGCACACCTGGTATCCGAGACCGCGCGACCCGGAGTGGATGAGCATCGCCACGCCTCCACGTTCGAGCCCGAACGCTCTCGCGGCGCGGTCGTCGTAGACCTCGTCGACGACGTCCAGCTCAATGAAGTGGTTCCCGGACCCGAGCGTGCCGACCTGATCGAGGCCGCGCTCGATCGCTCGTTTGCCCACCTTGGAGGGGTCGGCCATCGCCATCCGTCCTCCCTCCTCGGTCCGCTCGAGGTCGCCGCGCCGCCCGAAACCCCTGTCGACGGCCCACTCGGCGCCGCGCTCCATCACGGCCTCGACGTCCTTGCGGGGGAGCTTGCCGATCGCCCCGTGCGAGCCGACGCCACAAGGGACGTCCTTGAAGAGTGCGTTCACGAGCTCGCGGATGCGCGGCGCGACCTCAGAGCGCGTCATCGACGACGCGACCAGTCTGACGCCGCAGTTGATGTCGTAGCCGACCCCGCCGGGCGAGACCACGCCGCCCTCCGCCGGGTCCGTTGCCGCGACGCCGCCGATCGGGAACCCGTAGCCCCAGTGTATGTCAGGCATGGCGAGGGAGGCGCCGACGATGCCGGGAAGGTGCGCCACATTCGCGACCTGGTCGATCGCCTTCTCCTTCCGGATGTGCTCCATGAGCGCGTCGTCGGCGTACACGCGGCCGGGCACGCGCATCGCGCCTTCTCGCGGGACTTCCCAGACGCAATCGGAGATCCTGTTGAGCTTGGGCGGATTCGTGGACATGAGCACCTCATGTGCCGGTGGAAGATGCGACCCGCCGGGCGTCGCGGATCTGGTGTCGAAAACAGCCCTGCCTCCCAGACCGTCGCGGATCAGGTGTCGAAGATGACCCTGACCCTCCAGCCGTCGGTCGATTCGTCGATGAGAAGGTCGTGGTAGGTCGCGGCCTTGATCTCGAGCCCGGCAGGATGCCTGGCGGCGTCGATCCGCTCTCCCGCGACGTTCGCCGTGAGGCTCCCGCCGCCGAGCGAGACGACCTCGAACCGGGAAAGGAGCACGCCTTCGCTGTGGTGGAGAAAAAGGAGCTCTGACAGCCAGCGGACGAGGAGGTTCTCGAGGTCGCCCTCCCGCGCGTCGACCGTGAGGGTAGTGCGCCAGTCCTCGGCTACGAGGTCGAGACCGCACATCATGTCGAACATCGCGGCGGCAGCGGTCGAAAGAGCGGAGGCCAGATCGACCGCGGTGAGCTCGATGCCCACGTCCGCCGTGTGTTCGATCTCAGTGTAGACAGGACGAACAGCCACTCCGCCTCCAGATGAACGCGCGGACGCTCGGGAACGATGGACGCTCCCGGAGGCGCCGGCGCCCACTCCGTCCCGGCTGCCAGAGCCGGCCCGCGGCTCAGCCTAGCCGGCGCCGCCCCCTCCTCCACCGCCCCCCCCGCCGCCGCCGCCGGTCCCGCCGCCGCCCGTCCCGCTCGCGGAGCTCATGGCACTCCCGGCCACCGCGACCATGCTCGAGAGCCCCTCGGACATTCCGGAGATGCTCCCGCCCAGGCCCTCGCCCATCCTTCCCGCGGCTCCGGCGTACCAGCCCGCGGCGAATCCTCGCCCCGCGGCTCTCTCGAGATCGGGGATCATCGGCTCGAGCTGCTCGAGCACCTGCTTGGCGACGCCGAGAGTCACGGCGTACACGAGGAAGTGCTCCCACAGGACGAGCGACATGGGCGGCGCCTCGTCGAGCGTGGAGAAGTGCAGCAGGTACTTGCGCAGCGCCTGCCACTTCTTGAACTCCTCCCCGGCCTCGGCGCTCCTGCGCTTGATGAGACCGGAGAGCGCGATGACCAGAATGCCGACGACGATGGGCGCCAGTCCGAGGAGCTGCTGCGTCGCCACCGTGATGAGGAAGCCCAGCGCCGTCGTCAGTCCGCCGATGACGGCGGTGACGATGGCCATGGTGGAGCTCTTCTTCTCCATCAGTCCTTCCGCCTCGGCGGCCTTCACGACCTTCTTCTTCCACTTCGTGAACCAGGAGTGGAAGGCGTGGGAGTGCTTCTGAGCCTCCTTCTTGAACTCGTGCAGCGAGAGGCTGTCGCCGTGCGCGCTGCCTGACGAGAACAGGAAGAGTAGAAGGCTCTTCTCGAAGCGGTTGAGGCCCGACAGGTCCCGATTCACGAGGTCGATCACGTAGTCGTACTCCGGCAGGCCGCCCAGCTTCTCGAGCAGGCTCCTGTCCGTGTGCTGCTCCTCCCTGATCTTGAAGTAGCCCCTCTTGGCCAGATCCATGATCGTCGCGACCATGTCGGACGCGCCGACGACCCCGGAACTGAAGAGGTACCCGACGACGGCGGGAGCGCGCTCGGACGGCAGTTCGCGGAAGTAGTCGCCCTGGAACCGTACCGGGTACTCGCGCCCGAACCGGAAGAACACGAGCCACCAGACGCCGAGGGACAGCGCCGAGAGGATGACGGCGACCCAGCCTCCAGCGCGGCGGGCCGCCGCCCTGGCCTGGAGGCTTCGCTGGGCGGCCATCCGTCTCTCGTTCGCCTCCTCGACCCAGCGGCTCTCCTCGGAGAACGCCTGGTCCCAGATGGCGCCGCGCGCCCGCGTCGGCGCGTCGGGAACGAGGGTCGGCGGGAAGAGGATCCGGAGTTCCAGGAACTGGCCGCTCGGAAGATTGTCCGCTTCGAACGTGACGGTCCGCTCGTCGACGATGTCGTACCGGCTCACGAGCGTGCCGTGCAGCCACGCGCGGACGCGGTCCTTGTCCGCGCCCGGCGGGAGATGGACCGTCCCGGTGATGCGGCGCGTCGGAACGTCCCAGGCCTCCCCTATGAACTTCCAGTAGAGCTGCGCGAAGTCGTCGTAGACGGTGACCGCGTCGTGCACCGTGTACGATATCTCGAACGGCCGCCGCTCGTCGTCCGCCCTGTAGAACCACTTCGCATAGACGTACTGGCCCTCGTGGTCGTACGAGACCCAGTACGTTCCGGGCGGACGGCCCTCGTCTATCTCGTGCGCCTGCCGGAGATCGTACGGTCGGCCGCTCTCACCGATCATGAAGTCGGTGATGTCGACGCGTGACCCGCCGGCCGTCCTCGCCTTCTCGATCCGGTAGTACGCGTACGTGAAGTCCCCGTCGAAACTGAACGTGCGCGTCTCGCGGAAGTCGAAGCTCCCGTCCACGTTCACCGCGACGTCGATGTCGACGTCGTAGATGTAGTAGCTCTTGGCGCAGGCCACCCCCGCGACGGCGAGCACCGCCACCGCGAGGATGATCGCCCGGAACGTCCTGTGCATCGCATTCCTCCGTCCGACCGCAGGCCGCAAGGTCCCCGCGCGCACGTTCGCCGTTCGGGACTGTCCCGTCTTCCGGGACCGGCGCGTCCCGCTCACTCGCCCGCTACGCCGAGATCGACACGTCCCGCATGAGAAGGTACGGATACCTGTGGCTTCCTATGAACCCGAGCTGGCCCACACGCTCGACGTCGCTCGAGATGGCGACGACGTTGTCGCGCAGGAGCGTGTAGATGCTGCCGGCCACCATCGTGTCCTTGACGCGGCCGCGGATCTTCCCGCCCTGGACCTTGTATCCGAGAGCTACGTTGCCGGAGAAGTCCCCGGACAGGAGGTTGCTCATGAGGATCCCCATGATCCGGTCCACGATGATCCCGTCGCCCATGTCGTCCACGAGCTGCTCGTGCGGCGCGTCTCCGCCCGACATCTCCCAGTTAGTGATCTCGGGAGAAGGCACCTTGCCCAGGTCCTTCGACATGACGAGCCGCCTCGCCCGACCCGCGTTGCCCGTAAGGGGCTGCCTGAGCTTCGCGGCCGTGCGGAGATCGGTCAGGAAGTGCTTGAGCACGCCTCTCTCCACGACGGGCGTCCTCTGCATCGGCACGCCCTCGTCGTCGAACGGCCCCGAAGCGTATCCGTTCCGGGCCAGCCCGTCGTCGTGGATGGTCACCCTCTCGTCGAACACGGTCTCGCCCAGCTTGCCCGCGAGCGGAGAGATGCCCCTCTCCACGATCGAGCCGCTGACGCCGTAGTGAAGCGTCATGAAGATGTCCGCGACGGCGTTCGGTGTGAAGAGGACGGTCGTCGGGCCTCCGGTCACGTCCACGTTCTTCCGGCCGTTCTTGAGATCCTCTATGACGCGCGACACGAGCTTCTGCCCGTCGGAGTCGAGCGCCGTGCCGCCGTAGTACCCGCCGCAATCGAGGATGCTCGTGCCGTCTATGAGCCTTCCGTCCACGCCGAACTGGTAGAGCGTCCGCTCGAACGAGGCTTCCAGTCCGTCCGAAGTGGCCACCGAGATCGTCTGGATCTCCCGGGTCGTCTCGGAATCGCAGAGTATCTCCTGGTCGTAGTCGAGGAGCCTGGCGATCGCGTCTCGCGGCCGCCCCATCATGTCGTCGACCTCCAGCCCCTTGACCCTCTCGTCCGACGGCCCGATCTCGGGCATGTGGGCGGGGCCGGCGAAGCCGAACGCGGCCTCGTCGCCGAACTCCGCGGTCGCCACGGCCGCGTCCGCGAGCCCGTCAGGGTCGTCGAACTTGGTGCTCGTCGCGAATCCCATCCGCCCGTCCTTCACCACCCTTAGCGCGAACCCGCGCTCCTCCGTCCGGGACACGCCCTTGAGCCTGTTCGCCTCGAACGAGACTTCAGTGCGGAGGCTCGTCAGCCCGTAGACCTCGCTCCTCGTCGCTCCTCGAGCCGATGCCTTCTCTATGATGTTCTTCACGCTACTCACCTCCGATGACGACGTTCCGGATCCTGACGTGCGGACTCCCGTCGCTCACCGGGAGCGGGAACTGCCCGGCCTTGCCGCAGCCGCCGGGTCCGTCAGCGATCTCGAGGTCGTTCCCGAGAGCGTCGATGTTCTTGAGGGTCTCGAAGACGTTGCCCGTCAGCGTGGCGTCGCGGACCATCTCCGCAATCTTGCCGTCCCGGATCATGTACGCGTTCGCGGCTGAGAACGTGAACATCTCTCCGTTCGTCTGCCCTCCCCGCGCCGAGATGCAGTAGACGCCCAGCTCGACGTCCGCGAGCATGCTCTCGAACGTCGCGTCACCCGCCTCGATGACGGTGTTCCTCATTCTGGGAACGGGGGGCGACCTGTAGTCGAGGGCGCGGGCGTTCCCGGTCGGACGCTCGCCCATCTTGCCGGCCGTCTCGCGCGAGTGCAGCCGCCCGACGAGCTTGCCGCCTCTGATGAGGTACGTCTTCTCCGTGCGCACTCCCTCGTCGTCGTACACGAGATGACCTCGAAGGCCCTTGTCGAGCCCGGAGTCGTAGACGTTCAGGAACGGCCGACCGAAGACCCGGCCGAACTCCATGATCTCTCGCAGCTTGGGGTCCTCGTACACGTTGTCGCCCTCGGACAGATGACCGAAGGCTTCGTGTATGAAGACGCCGGCGAGCTTCGGGTCGAGGATGACGGTGTACGCCCCGCCCTTGACCTTGGGCGCGTCCAGCTTCGCGACCGCTGTCTCGGCCGCCTTCGCTATGTCAGCCGAGAGTCCCGAGACGACGCCGTAGTCGTCGCTCGATCCGAAGAAGGCGCTGTCCGACTGCGTGTCGCCCGACCTGGACGCGATCGGCGCCACGACGCCGCCCAGGTCCATTCGCTCCTGGCGGATGAGCGCGCCGTCGCTGTTGCCGTACCAGAAGGTCCGGATGCGGTCGAAGTACCTCGTCGAGGTGTTGACGATGAGCTCGTGCCCCCCGAGGGCCTGTTCGTTGTAGGCCCGGAGCGTCTCGACCTTCTCTGACAGCGGGACGCTTCTGGGGTCGGTCTTGAGGTCGAGCGGCACGTCTACCCTCACCGGCTCGACCTCCGCCATCTCGCTCTTCCCCGACCCGACGAGCTTCGCCTGCCCGATGGCGTGTGTGGCGAACTCGTCCATCATCTCGACGCTGTTGAACGACGCGAAGCCCCAGCCGCCCTTGTGCAGCGCCCGCACGTTGCCTCCGAAGTCCATCTTCCTGCCGAGGTCCTCGAGCCGCGGGCCGCTGAACGCGACGCGAGACTCCTCGGTCTCCTCGACGTGCACCTCGAGATAGTCGCAGGCCTTTGCGTGCCTGCGGATGAGCTCCTCAATGCGGTCTTTCATCGCGGTCTCCGTGAACGAGGCGAACACGAGGGCGATCGTCGGGCGCCTGTAGCGGCACCGGACGGCACGCTAGTCCTCGATGATGGTTATCGTGTGCGTGATCGTCGTGGCCTTGGAGAGGGCCTGCCCCACGGTGCAGTACTTCTCTTCTGAGAGCCTGACGGCCTTCTCGACCTTCTCCTCGTCGAGACCTTTGCCGTGGACCTCGTAGGCCACGTGGATGCCGTCGTAGCCGGCCGGATAACCTTCCTTCTTCTTGGAGCTGACCGTGAGCGAGAAGGCGGTCACCTCCTGTCGCATCTTCTTCAGGATCTCCACGGTATCGATCCCCGTACAGCCCGCCAGACCCATGAGCGGCAGCTCCGCGGGGCGGAACCCGCCGCCCGTCCCTCCGCCCTCCTTGCTCGCGTCCATCTTCATCGCGCGACCTTCAGAGTCCTCGCCGTCGAATCTGAAACCGCCCATCCACTTGGCCTTCACCTCCAGCATGCTGATCCTCCTCGCAGGAAGTCGGGCAGCGCGCGCGCGGCCCTGTCGGGACGCGCTACCAGTGCATGGGGACCCTGTAGTGCAGGGAGAGAGATAGTCCGATGGAAGTCCCGTCGAGGGGATCCGCGATGTCGCTCTCCTCAGTTCCGATGTTCGCCCTTGTGTATCTCATCCAGACGTAGTCGGAGCGAAGACCCACGACCCACCGGGACGACAGAACGTAGTCGACGCCGACGGAGCCGTAGGCGCCGATGCCCCAGAGCCGCTCGAAGTCCGAGAAGCCTCCTTCCGGAACGTTCCACTCCATCGACAGCCGCGCTCCTCCCAGGGCCACGAACGGCTGGACGGCTCGCTCGTGGCGGAAGGTGTATCTCGCTCCGGCGAAGTACTGGTCCAGGTCCCATCCCCGACCGTCGCTCGTCTGGTGCGTCGTCTGGAGCATGCGTCCCTCGAGCGCGAGGTTGTCGGACAGCCCGAACATGACGCCGAATCCGAACCCGAGTCCGGAGCCGATGCCGTAGTCGTCGTCGTAGCCCTTGCCGGTCGGGACGATGAGCCTCGGCAGCTCCGCCCAGACCTCGGCGCCCGCGCGTCCGTACTTGCCGGAGCGCCACGTCGCCACTCCGTCCTGAGCGTGCGCGTCCACGGTGAGGGCCGCCACGGCCAACACCGCGAGCAGCATGAGCGCCAATGCGCGCGCGGGCTCGGTCCTCGGTCTCGCCACGAGCCTGCGGTCAATCTTCTGTCTCATCGTGAATCCAATCGGTGTAGTCCGGGGAGGCGAGACCCATCTCGAATCCCACGATCTCAGGAACCTCGTACGGGTGTGCCTCGAGCAGGAAGGCCTCAAGCCTGGGAGCGAGCCCGGCCGTCGTCTTGAAGACGCACATCCACTCCTTCTCCGTCTCGACCCTTCCATTCCACCAGTACGTGCTCTCCAGGGGACCCAGCACCTGGCCGCACGCCGCCAGCCTCCTCTCGACGACGCTGCGCACGAGCTCGCCGGCCCGCTCGCGGTCGTCGATCGTCGTCTGCACCTGGAAGCACGGTCGCCGCACAGTCCCTCCTGCGACAGAGCGAGAATCGCCCGGAACGGGGGCCTGAGCGGTCTCCGCGGAGACCGACCGGGACCCGCGCGTTCCGGGGCGTCGGCGGCTCTACCCCTATATGAGTATGTACCGCAGTACGAAGAGCCCGGCAAGGAGATAAACGAGCCAGTGGACCTCGCGGGCCCTGCCGGACAGCGCCTTCACCAGCGGGTAGCTGATGAAACCGATGGCGAGGCCGTGCGAGATGCTGAACGTGAGCGGCATGACGAGAAGCGTCAGGAACGCGGGTATGGCGTCGGAGTATTCGCTCCACTCTATTCGCGACACGCACTTCATCATGAGACATCCGACGATGATGAGCGCCGGAGCCGTGATCGGGTGGACGATGACCCCGCCCGCCAGTTCGTGTCCGCTTCCGAACATCGACACGAGCGGCGTGAAGAAGAGCGCGACCAGGAAGAGAGCGGCCGTGAACACGTTCGCGAGACCGGTGCGGGCCCCTGCTGAGACGCCCGCGGCGCTCTCGATGTAGCTCGTGACGTTCGACGTCCCGAGGGGCGCTCCCGCCATCGTCGCTATCGAGTCGGAGACCAGCGCCCGGTTGACGCGCGGCAGCTTGCCGTCCTTCATGAACCCGGCCTGCTCGCCAACGCCTATCAACGTGCCGACAGTGTCGAACATGTCGAAGAAGAGGAGCACGATGATGGGAGCCACGTACTCCAGGCGAAGCGCCGCCAGGGGGCGCATCTTCATGAACGTCGGGTCGAGCGACGGGAGCGCGAACACGCCGGTGAACGTGACGAGGCCGGTCACGATCCCGCCGACGCCCGTCACGACGATGCCCCAGAATATGGCGCCCCTGACCCTGGCTGCCATGAGCGCGGACGTCAGCACCAGCCCGAACAGAGCGAGCAGCACGGGGCCGCGATGAAGGTCGCCGAGAGTGACGTAGGTGGCGGGGTCGGACACGACGATGCCGGCGTCCTTGAGACCGATGAAGGCGATGAAGAGGCCGATGCCGGCGGCCGTGGCGTACTTCAGTGGCGGCGGGATGGCGTTCACGACCATCTCGCGCACGCGCGCCACGGTGAGACCCGTGAAGATGACGCCTGAGATGAAGACGATGCCGAGCGCGGTCTGCCACGGCACGCCCATCTTGCCGCAGATGATGAAGCTGAAGTAGGCGTTCAGACCGAGCCCCGGTGCGAGCGCGATCGGGTAGTTGGCCAGGAAGGCCATCAGGAGGGTACCGACGGCCGCGCCTATGCACGTCGCGGCCACTACGGCGTTGAAGTCCATGCCCGCGCCGGCGGGCGCGCTCAGGATCTGCGGGTTGACGATGATGATGTACGCCATCGTCATGAAGGTCGTCGCCCCGCCGACGAGTTCAGCTCTTACGTTCGTCCCGTTCTCGCGCAGCTTGAAGAGGCGTTCCAGCACGGCTGCCTCCTACTCGTATCGCAGAGCGTCGATCGGGTTCAGCATCGCGGCCTTCCTGGCGGGGTAGTAGCCGAAGAACGTGCCGATGGCGGCGGAGAAACCGAACGCCATGAGGACAACGCCCGGGCTGACGATGGTCGTCATACCCACGACGCGGTTCAGGATGAGTGTGACGCCGTACGCCAGCAGGATGCCTATCGCCCCCCCCACAAGGCTCAGAACGATCGACTCCGTCAGGAACTGAGTGAGGACGTCGGCGGACCTGGCTCCGACGGCGAGGCGGATGCCGATCTCGCGCGTGCGTTCGGTCACCGAGACCAGCATGATGTTCATGATGCCGATACCTCCTACAAGCAGCGAGATGGCTGCGATGCCGCCTAGGAAGACCGTCAAAACCCCGGTGATCTGGTTAGCTACTTCTGTAAACGATTCCTGCGACATCACATTAAAGTCGTCGTCCGCGTCTGAGCGGATGTCATGGCGTGAACGCAGGATGGAAGTAACTTCGGTGATGGCGCTGGCAACGTGCTCTGAATCCACAACCGCCACGGAGATCTGGTTGATCTCATCACGCGCGTTTGAACGGGTAATGATGCGCACCTGGGCGGTTGAAATTGG
>JBDRIO010000002.1:0-59894 GCA_043815815.1 Candidatus Eiseniibacteriota bacterium
GAACGCCGGGACGAGTTCGTATACGAGGCCCTTGAGGAGCGGCACGTTGTGCCACACGACCGCCACGGTCGAGCCCACGACCATTCCGGCGAAGACGCCCCACTTCGAGGTCCGCTTCCACCAGAGCGAGAGCACCATGCCCGGTCCGAAGGCCGCGCCTAGGCCCGCCCACGCGTAGAGCACGAACCAGAAGACCTGTTCCTCCGCCCGGAGGGCCAGCACGAAGGCGACGACGCCTATCAGGACCGTGCCGATCCTGCTCAAGGCCACGAGGCGTCTCTGGGACGCCTCCCTGTTCATGAGCTGATGGTAGATGTCCTCGGAGAGGGCCGACGTGGCGACCAGGAGCTGCGAGTCGGCGGTCGACATCATGGCCGCGATGGCCGCGGAGATGACGATGCCCGCGATGCCAGCCGGAAGGAAGAGCGTGGCGATCTGGGGCATCACGTGCTCGACGTCCTCGAGGCCGCCGACGCCGAAGTGCGCGAGCCCCGCGATGCCTACGAGGACCGCGCCCCAGAACGCCACCACGACCCACGTCATCGCGATGAGCGTCCCCTTGCGGAGGTCGCGCGCGTCCCGTATCGCCATGAACCTCACCAGCAGATGAGGCTGTCCGACGTACCCCAGACCGATGCCCAGGCTGCCGACGATGAGCCCCATGATGAGCGGCCTGCCGGATTGCCCGCCCGTCACGAGGAGGAGGTTGGGGTCCATCGCCCCGATCCTCCCGGCTACCCCCGAGATGCCCCCCAGCTCGATCCACGCGGCCAGCGGGAGCACGATCATGGCTCCCGCCATGAGAATGCCCTGCACGAGGTCGGTCCACGCGACGGCCAGGAACCCGCCCATGATCGTGTAGAAGATGATGATGACGGCGCCGATGAGCATGCCGTGGATGGGAGCCAGGCCGAACGTCGTGTGGAGCACCTTGCCCGCCGCCAGGAACTGGGCCGAGACGTAGAACGTGAAGAAAAACACGATGACGGCCATCGAGACGATGCGCAGGAGGTGCGTCCCGTCCTTGAAGCGGGCCTCGAAGTAGTCGGGGAGCGTCAGGGCCCCGAGCCTCTCCGTCTGAACGCGCAGCCTCCGCGCGACCAGCGTCCACGAGGCGAATATGCCGACGGCGCAGCCGATGGCCGACCAGATGGCGGAGAACCCGGTCGCGAGCGCCAGGCCGGGCAGCCCGATCAGGAGCCACGCGCTCTCACCGCTCGCCCTCTCGCTGAACGCAACGACCCAGGCCCCGAGCCGTCTCCCGGCGAGCAGGAAGTCCGCCAGCGTCTTCGTGAACCTGAAGCTCACGAGGCCGACCACGATGACGACGAGGAGATAGCCTACGAACCCGAGGAGGACCGGATCCATCGCCTAGCTCCTCTCCCTGGACGCGAGGAAGTAGATGACCGCGAGCACGAGCAGAGCCGCCGGAGGAGCGACGACCCAGAAGATCGTTGACGTCGGCATGACGCCTCCTCTACTTGAGGACGACCAGTTTCCGCGCTACCGCCTGGCCTCCGGTCTCGAGGCGACAGAAGTAGATGCCCGACGCGACCTCCTCGCCACCATCGTCCCTGAGGTCCCAGGCGACCACGTTCTCGACCGGGTCGGCGGGGCCGTCGTGGAGCGTTCGAACGAGGCGACCGGCGACGTCGAAGACCTTGAGGCTCGTCTCTGCGCGGGATGCTAGCACAAACGATATCGTCGTTCCAGTGCGGGCCGGGTTGGGATAGCTCTGCCTCATGAGGGCGAGCGCTCCGTCGGGAAGCCCGGGCGTCTCGCCCGTCGGCTCGATGGAGATCGTCGCGGTGTTCTGTGAGAGGATGCCGAAGTGCGCGTAGCAGGTCGCAACGTCGCCGTCGACGAGCGTCTGCGTGATCTCGCCTACGCTCGTTCTGTAGGGGAGGGAGTCGGCCCGCACGTGGAACCGCACGAGCGCATCGTCGTAGTGCTCGATGTTGCTGTTCACGACCGTGGCCGTCAGGCGGTACTGCGTGCCGTCGTTCGGCGCGTCGAAGCTGACACGCATCCTGTCCACGCTCGTCCCGGCCTCGACGTGTTCCGAAGGATAGAGGACGCCGTCGGTCACTCGCACGAGCCTCATCGAGCGCTCGCCGTCGCAGACGTTGTCCGTGGCGAGGTCGAACGGCCGCGCGTGGATCGACCCCGACGACGTGTGGATGTGGCCCCACAGAGATCCATCGACCCCGAGCGTCTGCAGGTCGAGCTGGTCGTCGAAGTCGTAGTGGTAGAAGAGGACCTTGAGAGCCGAGGGGTCGGCAGCCGCCAGGTCATCGAGCAGCCACTGCATTTGGAGATCTGTGAAGCTCGTCCAGCCGAACGTGCCGAGTCGCCATCCGTCGTAGTTGACGTACGACTCCAGGCCGACGAAGTGAGCGTCACCGTAGTTGAACGAGTAGTTCTGCGTGTAGATGTGCTCGCCCGCGGGGGGCGCCGCCAGGTAGCGCCACCCGAAGAAGCGCCACCACTCGCGGCGCGACGTTCCCTCGGGAGGAGGCATGCTGTCCCAGCCTCCGACGTCGTGGTTGCCGGCTACGGCGAACACGGGCACGTCGAGAGTCTTGAGGATGCGCTGCGTTTTCGTGAACGCCCTCTTGCCCATGAAGTCCTCGGCCTCACCCTCGTTGACGACGTCGCCCGTCAGGAGCACGAACGCGGGATTGGCCAGATTGATGTCGTCGATGACCGCCCGCATGTCGTTCATCTCGGTCGTGTCGGCCTCCCAGGCGGGATTCCCGTAGAATGTGTGGTTCGGGAGGTGCGTGTCGGTGATGTGGATGAAGTAGAAGTCGGACGGGATCGTGTCCCTGACGGCGACCGAGTGCGCGGCCGTGTCGGCGACGTCTCCCGACGCCTCGAGGATGAGGTCGTACATCTCCTCGGGGACGCCCGACGGAACGCGGGCGTCCAGGAACCAGCGCTCGCGGCCGGCGTCGTACGTGGCCGCGGAGACCGAGAGCGCGTACTCCGACTCTCCACGCCTGAGCCGGGCCTCCCAGCTCGACGACATGGGCGAGGCCACGGCCTCCACGACGAAGCTCTCCCCGTCGATCACGATGGCCGGCACCGTGAGGATGGGTCGCATGATGACCGTCAGCGTGTCCCCGCGTCCCCCCGCGTAGTCGGAGGGCGAGAGCGCGATGTCGACCCTGGTCGTTCCGCCCTGCGCCACGGCGGCGTTCTCGGTCGCTTCGAAGTAGCCCGCGGCCCTGGCGGTGAGCTCGAAGTTGACAGGCGGGAGGGAGGCTGAGTAGACGCCCGCGGTCCCCGTCACGCACGTCGTGTACGGGGCTATGCCGTTCACGGAACAGCCGACGCTGGCCTGAGCGATGACGGTCTGGTCCAGCAGATCGGAGACAACACCGGTGAGGTTCCCTGTGTTCACTCCCTGTATCTCGAGCACCACGTCGCTCGCGGACGAGAGACCGGGCGTGCCCACGGCGAGATAGCGGAGGAGCGTCGTCGACGCGCTCGGAGCGAGCGACCCGGACCACAGCCACGAGTCCGACCACAGGTTGCCGTGCTCCGCCTGTACCGTCCCGGACGGCTTCGCGTAGGCGTAGCTGGTCGTGAGGTCGTGGCAGCCGATCCACTCGCTGAACGTGACGAGTCCGGCCACCTCGAAGCTGTGCCCCGGGACGAAGTTGTCCCCGTACGACCAGTCGATGGCGTCGCCGGCGCGGTACCCGTCGACCTGGGAGGCGCCGTTGTTCGTCAGGACGGTCTCCATCTCGACCGCGCGGGCGGAGGACGAGAGGATGTACCTGGTGACGATCCCGACGTTCGGATCGGCGGAGTCGACTCCCTCCGCTCTCACGATCGCGTCGCCCGCCGTCCCGTCGCTCTCGATCGCCACCGTGGCGTAGACCGCCTGCCGCGGCCAGTCGACCACGGCGAGCACCAGATGGTCGAGCCGGTCCGAGAGATCCACGGCGGGCGCGGCGTCCAGCACGTGTCCGCCCGAGAGCGCGTCCCCGTTGGCGTGGCCGGCGGCCTCGATCACGAACGCGACGTGGTCGTTCGAGAGCAGGAGGTCGCCCACCCGGCCCTGCGCGGCCGGGCCGCCCAGGAGCTGCGATTCGTCAGTGATCGTGACGGCGGAAGCGCCGCGCGCGAGGCCCGTGCCGCAGGCGGCCACGAGCGCTGCCGCGACGGCGGCGAACTGGAGGAACGAGCGGATGTTCAAGCGGGTGCGCTCCCTTCAAGGGGTGTCTCCGGGGGAGTCGAAAGCGGCACCGCGCGTCCTGCGATGCCATCTCTCATTATAGCCTCTGAGCACCTTGCGACAAAGACACCATACGCGGCCGGGCGCGTCGGGCAGCTCTCTTGAGCGCCTGCCGGGCGGCTCGGACCGCGGCCACGCGCCGCCCGGGCAAACACCTTGACGCAACATGAGCGCCGCCCATAGCATGGGTTCTCTGGCGCAGCGGGACGCTCCGGACCCGCGGTCGGGTATCGACCCGCGCGGTCCTTCAATGCAGCCGGGAGGAAAGATGCCGTTTCTGAGCATCGACGGACTTCGGGAGAGCGAGCCGGTTCCAGGGTTCCGGTTGCGCTTCGTCCACTCGGGCAGCATGACCATCGCATTCTGGGACATCGAAGCCGGGGCGGCCATGCCGGAACACGCCCATCCGCACGAGCAGGTGGCGATCATGATCGAAGGCGAGTTCGAGCTCGTCGTCGGGGGCGAGCCGCGCGTCGTCCGTCCCGGCGACGTCGCCGTCATTCCGTCCGGCACGCCTCACTCGGGCCGGGCACTGACCCGATGCCGCATCAACGACGCGTTCCATCCTGAGAGGGACGAGTGGCGGTAGACCCTGGGCGTCTCGAGGACACGGTCGAGCGTCTGGCGGGCATCATAGACGGCATCGTCTTCTACCGGACGGGAGGCGCCGAGTGAAACGGTCTTTCGGCGGACCTGTGTCGTCCCTGGTCCCGGCGGGGTTCCTCGTCTCGACGATGTCTCTCGCGGCGCTCGCAGTGGTCGCCGTGACGGGCTGTGGCGCCGAGGGTCCGAGGATCATCGAGGGCACCACGCTCAGGTCGACCTATCAGGGCATGGGATACGAGTGCGGGACCATCGTGCTCAACCTGGCTCCCGACGGGGGATTCGTGATGGTCTGCGCTCCGCCCGCCGAGAGACCGTGCGACATCGTGGCGTCGAACGACATCCCGGACGGCGTTCAGGCGGTGCGCGGAACGTGGGAGTCTCGCGGCGGAGATCTCACGCTGACCGGGGACGGGCTCACGCTGGTCTTCGCGGAGTGCGAGGTCTCGGTCGACGCGCGCGGCGAGACGGGAATGCTCCCCGGTCTCCGCTGGGTCTCCAGCAGCGAGAAGACGTTCGCCGACTCCTCGCGGCTCGTGGCGCGCGGCGCACTCATGGAGTTCATGCACCCGAGCCAGGGCTCGGGCTCAAGGACATCGGCCCTCTAGCGCCTCCTCGATTGTGCTACCATCGACGATGGTGAAGCGGCGTGGCGACCCTCGCGCGGTCCCTCCACGCCACGTGTCCCACCGCGGTCCGGGAGTGGCGCCGTGAACGTGCGTCCCTACGAGGACTCCGACGAACGAGAGGTCGTGTCGTTGTGGGACGAGGTCTTCCCCGACGCTCCGTCCTGGAACGACCCCGCGACCGACATCGCGCGGAAGGCGAAGGTCCAGCGCGAGCTCTTCCTCGTCGCGGAGCTCGACGGGAGGGTGGCCGGGACCGCCATGGGCGGATACGACGGCCATCGGGCGTGGGTCTACTACGTGGTCGTGAGCCCCGGCGCGCGGAGACGCGGCGTCGGCACGGCCCTCATGCGGGAGATAGAACGCCTGCTCCGCGAGACGGGAGCGGGCAAGCTCAACCTGCAGGTCAGGGCCGGCAACGACGGCGCCGTGGCCTTCTACGACAGCCTCGGATACGCCGTGGAGGACCGCGTCAGCATGGGGAAGAGGCTCACGGGACCGTGAGCCTCCGATGGCGGGAGAGCCTCACAAGCCGATGCGACCGATCCGTTTCGTCAGCGAGAGAGTAGACGTCGAGCTCGAGGAGCGCCGGCTCCCCGAGAAGAAGCCGGGCTGTCCCACGGCGTTCACGTGGCGAGGGGTGCGGTACTCGGTCGTCGAGTGCATGAGCGAGTGGTTCGACTACGAGCGCAAGGGCCGCATGGCCCGCAACATGCGCCCGGAGCACGCGGAGAGGGCGGGAGTCACCGGGTCGTGGGGAGTGGGCCGCTACTACCACCGCGTTCGCACCGATTCGGGCAGCATCTTCGAACTCTACTACGACCGCGCCCCCGCGAACGCGACCGACCGGAAGGGCGGCTGGTATCTCTATCGCGAGCTGGCCGCTGACGACGCGCCCGGCGGATCGGAGAGCGAATGAGCGCGCGCGCCGGGGAACGCACGTCGGGCGGGCACCACGAGCGCGTCTACCGAGTCGTAAGGAGCATCCCCGAAGGGAAGGTCGCGAGCTACGGACAGGTCGCCGCCATCGCCGGGCGCTGCACGCCCAGAATGGTCGGATACGCCATGGCCTCCGTCCCGGCGGGGTCGGACGTCCCGTGGCACCGCGTCATCAACAGCCGCGGCGGTCTGAGCCTTCGCGGTGACGGGTACGAGATGCAGATGGCTCTCCTGAGGTCTGAGGGCGTCGTGTTCGACGCAGACGGGCGCGTCGATCTTTCGGAGTTCGGGTGGAGCGGTCCGGGAACAGGCGGGAGGTGACGATTGGCCGCAGGCGCAGCGAGCGACAGGCTTTCCCTGGGCATACCGTGGCTGCTGCTCTGCCTCGCTCTCGCGCTCCACGTCGCGGAGGAGATAGGGAGCGGCTTCCTCCCGGCCTACAACCTCGCCATCGAGTCGATGCGCGAGCTCGTGCCGTTCGCCACGCTTCCGCATCTCAGCCTGACCGTCTGGCTGGCCGCGTCCATCGGCTTCGTGGCGCTTCTCGCTCTATTGACACCGCTGGCGTACCGCGGCGTCCGCGGCATGCGGACGCTCATGCTGTGGGTCATCGGCCTCGAGCTCGCGAACGTGATAGGACACGCCGGAGGCTCCGTTCTGGCCGGCCGCATGCTGCCCGGAACGTACTCGACCGCCGCGATGGCCGCCGCGTGCGCCTTCGCCATCGTGGCCGACAGAAGAAGAACGAAGGCGCTGAGGGCGGGCGGAGGGACCTAGTCTCTCGCGCGCGACGTGACCCGAAGGAGGACGAGCCTTGGAGCATCAGACGGCGACCGTGGGACCCGTGACCGAGTCGGAGAGGATCGTGTCCCTCGACGCTCTCAGGGGATTCGCGATACTCGGGATCCTCGTCATGAACATCCAGAGCTTCTCCATGATCAGCGCAGCATACCTGAACCCGACTGCCTACGGAAACTTCGAGGGGCTGAACCGGCTGGTCTGGACGCTCTCGCACGTCTTCGCCGACCAGAAGTTCCTCTCGATCTTCTCCATGCTGTTCGGCGCCGGCATCATCCTGATGTTCGAGCGCTGCGCCGCCGCGGGGCGTTCGATGGGAAGCCTGCACTACCGCCGTTCGTTCTGGCTTCTCGTCTTCGGCCTCGCACACGGGGCTCTCCTCTGGTATGGCGACATCCTCGCGACGTACGCCGTCTGCGCGATGGTCGTCTTCCTTTTCCGCAGGGTGAGGCCGGTCCCGCTCACCATCGTCGGCGTCCTCGCGTTCCTCGTGCCGGCGGCCCTCTGGAACTTCTTCGGCTGGTCGATGCGCTTCTGGCCCCCCGAGGCGATCGAGCAGACGATGCTCGCCTGGGCTCCGCCCGCCGAGGTCGTCGCGGAGGAGATCGCCGCATACACCGGCGGGTGGCTGGCGCAGATGCCGCATCGACTCATGAGTCTCCTCTTTCACGACACGTTCCTTCTCGTCTTCTACATGGGCTTCCGCGCGAGCGGGCTCATGCTGGTCGGGATGGCGCTCTACAAGTGGGGCGTCATCGTCGGGCGCAGGTCGCGGACGTTCTACGCCACGTTCGCTGTCGGATGCCTCGCCGCCGGCCTGGCCCTCATTCTGTTCGGGCTCTCGCGCAACATGTGGGTGGAGTGGATGTTCGAGTACTCGATGTTCCAGGGTTCCGTGTACAACTACGTGGGCAGCGCGTTCGTCGCGCTGGCGTACATCTCCATCGTCATGCTGGCCACGCGGGGAGGAGGGTGGTTGGCCCGTCTTCTCGCTCCCGTCGGTCGGATGGCGTTCACGAACTACCTCATGCAGACCGTCATCTGCACTTTCATCTTCTACGGGCACGGCCTCGGTCTCTTCGGGCGCGTGGAGCGGACCGGGCAGATACTGATCGTGTTCGCTGTGTGGATCTTCCAGCTCTGGTTCTCGAGGTTCTGGCTCGCCAGGTTCCGGCTCGGCCCGGCCGAGTGGCTGTGGCGGTCTCTGAGCTATGGACGCCGGCAGCCCATGAGGCGAGTCGCCTGAGGCTCCGCTCCGGCATGCGCGCGGCGTGCGCGGCCCGGGGTCCCAGGGAGCGCACCGACCCGGGAACCGGGCCGCGCGGAGACTCACCGGCGGCCCCTTTCAGCTCTCCTCTGTTCGTGCTATCATCTCTTGTTCTTGCGCATCTCCGGCCGAGCGGTGTCTCGACCGGGGTGCGCTTGTTTCGGACGACGCGGACGCTAACGACGTGAGGTGAACGAGATGGCAGTCGTGCTGGACGGGAAGGGACTGACGGTAGACGACGTCGTGCGGGTGGCGAGGCACGGCGAGAGGGTCGAGATCACCGGCGACGCGGTCGCGCGGATCAAGACGTGCCGCGCGATGCTCGAGGAGAAGATCCAGGCCGGAGAGATCATGTACGGAGTCACCACCGGCATCGGCGAGTTCTCCGAGGTCGTTCTCGACGCGGAGCAGGTCAAGCAGTTCCAGAAGTACCTGATCTACAACCACGCCGCCGGGATCGGCGATCTGGCGCCGATCGAGTACGTCCGCGGCGCCATGGCCGGACGCATCAACGTCCTCGTGCAGGGGTACTCGGGCTGCCGCATCGAGATCGTGCAGACGCTCGTCGACATGCTGAACAAGGGCGTGACGCCCGCGGTGTGTCAGAAGGGGTCGGTCGGAGCGTGCGGCGACCTGTCGCCGATGTCGCAGATCGCGCTTCTCATGATGGGCGAGGGTGAGGCATTCTTTCAGGGTGAACTCCTGCCGGGCAACGTCGCGCTCGAGCGCGCGGGCATTACCGTACCCGGTCTCCAGGCCAGGGACGGACTGGCGACGATCAACGGTTCGAACCTCCTGACGGCGATGAGCGCGATACACATCCACGACATGAACCGCTGGCTCAAGCAGGCCGAGATCGCCTGCGCCATGACGCTCGAGTCGCTCTACGCCAACATGAAGCCGTACGACGAGAGGCTGCACAAGGTGCGCGGCTTCAAGGGCGCCGTTCGCACGGCGAACGCTCTAAGGAAGTGCATCGAGGGAAGCGACCTGGTCTCCGGCAAGATCAAGGTCAAGGTCCAGGACGCGTACTCGATGCGCTCCACGCCTCAGGTGATCGGCGCCGCGCACGACGCGGTGGCGTACGCCCGAAGCCAGGTGGAGACCGAGCTGAACGGGGTCGGCGACAATCCGATCTTCCTCCCGGAGCACAAGCTCACGCTGACGGGAGCGAACTTCCAGGGGTCGCCCGTCTCGCTGCCCATGGACATGGCCGGGGCCGCGATCACGATGGTGAGCGTTCTGTCCGAGCGCAGGCTGAACCGCCTCACGAACCCGGCCCTGTCGGTAGGTCTTCCCCCGTTCCTCACGAAGGGCGCGGGGATGATGTCGGGCATGATGCTCTCCCAGTACACGGCCTGCATGTTGATCGTCGAGCAGCGGATACTGTCGGCGCCGGCCAGCGTCCAGTCGATCCCCGCGGCGGCCGACCAGGAGGATTTCGTGTCGATGGGGATGAACACGGCGATAAAGAACGGACAGATCCTGGACAACGCCAACGGCATCCTGGGCATCGAGTTCATGGCCGCGACGCAGGCTCTCGACTTCCGCGACTTCACGCCCGGCGTCGGCGTTCGGAAGGCGCACGAGGTGGTCCGCAGGCACGTGGAGCATCTCGGCGAGGACAGGCCGCTCTATCCCGACCACAACGCGATGAAGGAGCTGGTCAGGTCCTGCGAGATCCTCGAGGAAGTGGAGGCGACCGTCGGCAGCCTGGAGTAGCGCCGCGGATTCGATGAGGTGATCCCATGTCCGGTCCCGACAGAGAGCGTCCTCTCGACTTCGTGCGAGCGATCGTCGAGGACGACATTCGCACCGGCAAGCACGGGGGGCGTGTGCACACGCGCTTCCCTCCCGAGCCGAACGGGCGTCTGCACATAGGTCACGCCAAGGCCTTCGGCCTCAACTTCATGATCGCGGAGGAGTACGGAGGTCTCTGCAACCTGCGCTTCGACGACACGAATCCCCTGATGGAGGAGGAGGAGTTCGTCGACGCCATCTGTGACGACATCAGGTGGCTCGGGTTCGACTGGGGCGACAGGCTCTACCACGCGTCCGACTACTTCGAACAACTGTACGGCTACGCCGTCCGGCTGATCGAGCTGGGCAAGGCGTACGTGTGCGACCTCTCGACCGACGAGATCCGCGAGTACAGGGGCACGCTGACCGAGCCGGGGAAGAACAGCCCGTACCGCGACCGCGCGACCGAGGAGAACCTGGACCTCTTCGCCCGAATGCGTGCCGGCGAGTTTCCGGACGGGGCGAGGACGCTTCGCGCCAGGATCGACATGGCCTCACCGAACATCAACATGCGCGACCCCGTCATGTACAGGATCCTCCACGCGACGCACCACAGGACGGGCGACGCGTGGTGCATCTATCCCATGTACGACTTCACGCACTGCCTGTCGGACTCGATAGAGGGCATCACGCACTCCAACTGCTCCATCGAGTTCGAGGGGCACAGGGCGCTCTACGACTGGTTCCTGGACGAGCTCGACGTCTACCATCCTCAGCAGATTGAGTTCGCCAGACTGAACCTCACGCGCACCGTCCTCTCCAAGAGGAAGCTCAAGCGCCTCGTCGAAGAGGGTCACGTCCCGGGGTGGGACGACCCGCGCCTCCTGACGATCGCGGGGATGAGACGCCGCGGATACACTCCCGAGGCGGTGAAGACGTTCCTGAAGCTGGTCGGTGTCGCCAAGACGCCCACGACGATCGAGATCGAGCAACTCGAGCACTGCCTGAGGGAGGACCTCAATCGGCGCGCCACGAGGGTCATGGGCGTGCTCCGGCCCCTCAAGCTCGTCATCGACAACTACCCCGAGGGCGATGTCGAGGAGGTCGAGGCCGTCAACAACCCCGAGGACGATGGCGCGGGGACGCGCATGCTCCCGTTCTCACGCGAACTCTGGATCGAGCGCGACGACTTCCGGGAGGATCCGCCGAAGAAGTACTTCCGACTGGCCCCGGGCAGGGAGGTCCGCCTCAAGCACGCGTACTTCGTGACCTGCGTGCGCGTCGTCAAGGACGAGGCGACGGGCGAGGTGGTCGAGCTTCACTGCACGTACGACCCGGAGTCCCGCGGGGGCGAGTCGCCCGACGGCAGGAAGGTCAGGGGGACGCTGCACTGGGTGTCGGCGTCGCACGCCGTCCGGGCCGAGGTGCGTCTGTACGACCGTCTGATGCTCGAACCGCCGAAGGACGGCGACGCCGGCGACGACTTGACGGCGCTCCTGAACCCGAATTCGCTCGAGGTCCTCGAGCAGTGCGTGGTGGAGCCGGGGCTCGCGGATGCCGCGCCCGGGTCCATCTTCCAGTTCCTGAGGCATGGGTACTTCTGCGTGGACTCCGTCGATTCCAGGCCCGGAGAGCCGGTCTTCAACCGGTCGGTCTCTCTGCGCGACAGCTGGGCCAGGATCGAGAAGTCCGAGGGCAAGAGGTAGTCCTGACCGCTTCCGGGTAACCAGCATGTCCTTCTATTCCGATTTCGCAGGCCACTACGAGTCCGTCTTCCCGCTGGAGGAGGACACGTACCGCTTCATCGCCAAGCGGACGCCGCGCGTGGGGCGGGTTCTCGACATCGGTTGCGGGACCGGCGACTACTGCGGGCTGTTCGCTCAGAACGGTCGCATCGCGGTGGGCATCGACCTCGACCGCGAGATGATCGCGGTGGCCGACGAGCGCTTTCCCGAGGCGGCCTTTCGCGTGATGGACATGGGCGACGTCGGCACGCTTGAGGGCCCGTTCGACTCCATCTTCTGTATCGGGAACGTCCTCTCGCACATCCCCGCTTCCGCGCTGCCAGGGTTCCTGAGCTACGTCGCCGATCTACTGCCGCCCGGCGGAGCCTGGGTCTTCCAGACCGTCAACTGGGACCACATTCTCGGACGGGACTCGTTCCGGTTTCCCGACATCGCCGTCCCCCGAACCGACGTCGTCTTCGAGCGCGAGTACCCGCAGGTCAGCCACGACGGCGTGTCCTTCGTCACGCGCCTGAGGAAGGGTCCCGAGCTCCTCTTCGAAGGGTCCGTAGAGCTCTACCCTCTGCGGGCCGGCGAGTACGCGGCCGCGCACGACCCGACCCTCTTCGAACTCAAGGGCCACTTCGCCAACTTCACCGAGGCCGAGTTCGTGGCGGGGTCGATGTCGTCGAGCGTCTTCCACTTCGCCAGACGCTGAGACTCGGGCTCCGGTCGAGCGCTCCCGCCACTCCGGAGGATGTCTCCCATGGACCTCTACGAACTCCTGACGAACCGACGCTCCGTGCGGCACTTCGAGGACCGTCCCGTCGAGGACGAGCTCCTGAACGAGCTGCTCGACGCGGCGGCGAACGCGCCGTCGGGCGGCAACATCCAGCCCGTCTCCATCATCGTGGTCCGCGAACCTGAGCGGAGGCGGAGGCTCTCCGAGATCGTCGGTGACCAGCCGTGGGTCAGGAACGCCCCCGTCTCGCTCGTCTTCTGCGTTGACTTCGAACGCGTGCGGAGATGGGCCGGGCTCTCGGGAGTCTCGTTCCGCGGCAGCGAATCGGCGGCGTCCTTCCTCATAGCCTACGCCGACCTCATGTGCGCCGCCCAGACGGTCGCCATCCTGGCCGAGGACCGGGGGCTGGGGTCCGTCTACGTGGGCACGATCCTGACGCAAATGGGGCACGCGGCGGACCTCCTGGACCTGCCCGGCGGTGTGCTGCCTCTCATGGTGCTGACCCTCGGGTACCCCGCGTCCAGGCCCACGGGGATCCCGAAGCTTCCGGGAAGCGTCCTGGCACACGATGAGCGCTACTCCGCGCCCACCGACGCGGAACTCGGGCGGGCGTTCGAGGCGAAGTACGGGACGATCGACGAGAACGTCGACAGATATCTGGAGCGCGCGTACGTGGAGGTCGTGGAGGCCGACAAGCAGCACGACGACGACTGGACCGCCGACGCCAAGGCCCGGATGGACAGACTCAACATCAGAAGCAACGCGCAGTTCCTGTTCGAGCTGCGCTATCCCCAGGACGTGATGGTGGCGCTCAACGACTCGCTGCTCAGCGACTTCGCCGGCGCTGGGTTCGTCTTCCCCGGCTTCACGCGTGACGTCGGGGAGGAAGACGCGCGTCGGGGCGCGGGCGATGCGGCCCCGGGCTAGAGGCCGGAGGACGCCGACCGATGACGATGCTGGACGTGACGACGGAGGACGCCGACCGATGACGACACGTGTCGCCGTGGCGGCGCTTGCCCTTCTCGTTCTCTGCTCGTTCCCCGCGTCGGGGCAGACCGACGAGGAGAGACGGCTCGAGGCCCTGAAGGCGTTGCCCTACGTCGCGTGGACGGAGGACCCCGTCGAAGAGTCCGCGCACGGAGTGACCGTTCACGACACCGACAGGGCCTTCGACGGCTACACGCTCTACTCGGGCCGGTCGCATGCCACGCTCGTCGACATGCGCGGAGTCCCGGTCCACTCGTGGCGCAACGACGCGCTCAAGGAGTGGGAGCACGCAGAACTCGCGGTGGACGGCAGCCTGTACGTCGTCCTCCAGCGCCGCGGCGTGTACAGACTCGGCTGGAACGGTGACGTCGTGTGGTCGGGGGAGGCGCCCGTGCACCACGACTTCGACGTCGAGCCGGGAGGCTCCGTTCTCGCTGTCGCGTACGACCCGGTCGTCATCCCCGAGTTCGGGCCCGAACCCGTCACGTCCGACCGCCTCGTCCGTCTGGGCTCCGACGGCTCGGCCACCGACGTCTGGAGGCTCTCCGAGCACAGGCTCGAGCTCCTCGCCTGGTGTCCTCGGGAGGCGCTGGACTCCGTCTCGGACGACGTCCCCGACGACGACTGGTCCCACATGAACACCGTGGAGATCATCGGCGGGAACGGAACGCGCGAAGGGGAGCCGCGCGGGTCGGAGTCGCGCGAGCCGTCCGGCGGACTCCTGCCTGGGAACGTTCTCGTCTGCGTCAGGAACCTGGACTTCATAGGTGCCATAGACCTCCTGACCGGCGCGTTCGTGTGGGGCTGGGGACCGGGCGAACTCGACCATCCTCATCAGCCGACGCTGCTTCCGAACGGCAACATCCTCGTCTTCGACAACGGGTTCTTCAGGGGTTGGTCGAGGGTCGTCGAATACGACCCCGCCTCGGGTGAGATCGTCTGGGAGTACGCCGCACCCGACAGGCACGGCTTCTTCTCCCGCGGGCGGGGCGGCTGCCAGAAGCTCCCGAACGGGAACGTGCTCATCACGGAGTCCGCGAAGGGCAGGGTCTTCGAGGTGACCCCCGGCGGCGACGTCGTCTGGGAGTTCCTGAACCCGAGCAGGCAGCTCGACAGGCGCGGGACGTTCTACAGGGCGATGCGGTACGATCGAGCGTTCGTGGAGAGCCTGCTCGAGCCGGGGGAGTAGGGGGCGACCGGGTCGGGGGCGCAACCCGCGCGGGCGCCGCCCGGACGTGGGGAGGTCGGATTGACGGAGCGCGGCGTGAAGAGGTTCGGTGAGGACGTCCTTCCGTTCTACGGTTCGACCGATCGCCGCATCTTCGAGATCGAGCGGAGATGCATGGACCGGGACGGCGTCGTCATCTCGTTCCTTGACGGCCTCCTGCCGCCGGGCCTGGTCCTGGACGTGGGGGCCGGCGACGGCTTCACGGCGGAGCGCCTCTCGCGTCCCGGCCGCACGGTCGTCGCGATGGAGCCGGACCCCGGCATGGTGGCGCCGGAGCGGACGCTCGTATGGGCGTCCGGCGTCGCGCAGGACATTCCCTTCCACGACCGGTCGTTCGACGCGGCCTACTCGACGTGGGCGTACTTCCTCTCGGGAGTCGAGTCCGAGTCGATCGAGCGCGGGCTCCGGGAGGTTCAGAGGGTCGTGAGAGCCGGAGGGCCGATCGTCGTGGTCGACAACGCGGGCGGCGACGAGTTCGCGGCGCTCACCGAACGCCCGCTCGCCGGAGACCCCGCGAGGTGGGTCGAATGGGGATTCGAGGCGCAGGTCCTCCGCACGTCCTTCCGGTTCGACTCGCTCGACGAGGCGCGTGAGCTTCTCGGCTACTACTTCGGAGAGGGCGTCGGGGAGAGGGTGACGTCAACTGAGGTGGGATACAGCGTGGCGGCCTACACGGCCGCGTCGGGGGAGGTGAAGGTATGAAGCTACCGTTCTTCCAGGTCGACGCGTTCACCGGCTCCACGTTCCGCGGCAACCCGGCGGGCGTCGTCATCATGAAGGAGTGGCTCTCCGAGGAGACCATGCAGTCGATCGCGGCTGAGAACAACGTCTCGGAGACGGCCTTCATGCACCCGCGGGGCAACGCGTTCGAGATCCGGTGGTTCACCCCCGAGGTCGAGGTCGACCTCTGCGGCCACGGCACGTTGGCGAGCGCGTTCGTGGTGTTCGACCAGGGTCTCGCGCACGGCGATGAGGTTCAGTTCGCGGCGAAGGTGGGCGTTCTGACGGTCAAGCGGAACGGCCCGCTCCTGGTCATGGACTTCCCGTCCCGTCCGCCGGAGACCGCTCAGGTGACCGACGCGCTGGAGGAGGCCCTGGGCGCGCGGCCGGTCGCCGCGCTGCGGGCCCGCGACCTCATGGCCGTCTTCGACACGGAGGAGGACGTCGCGGCGCTCAACCCGCGATTCGACCTGGTCGCAGAGCTCGACGCGGTGGGCGTCATAGCCACGGCTCCGGGGCGGCGCGTGGACTTCGTCTCGAGGTTCTTCGCGCCCGGCGTCGGCGTGCCAGAGGACCCCGTCACGGGTTCGACGCACTGCACGCTGGTTCCGTACTGGGCCGGACGGCTGGGGAAGTCGAAGCTCCTGGCCAGGCAGATCTCGAAGCGCGGCGGCGAGCTTCGATGCGAGGACCGGGGAGACCGTGTGACGATCGGGGGTCAGGTGGTCTGCTACCTGAGGGGCGAGATCGAGGTTCCGCGCTCGTGATCTCCCGGAGGGCAGTGACCGAGGCTCCGCGCCCGCGGTCCTCGCTCAGGCGGCGCGATGCAAAGAGAAGGGGGTGGCGTTGAGCCACCCCCTTCTCTCGTTCTCGGGCAGTCCAGCGGGCCCTCTACCTCAGCAGGACCAGCTTGAGCGAACCGTTCCAGTCGCCGACGTAGGCCCGGACGAAGTAGATGCCCGACGGCACGTACCGCCCCGCCCTGTCGGTTCCGTTCCACGTCACGTGGTGCTCTCCCGCCGGGACCCTGCGCGACAGAAGCGTCGTGACCAGGCGTCCCCTCACGTCGTAGACGTCGAGTCTGGAGTCGCCGGCCTCAGGGAGCGAAAGTACGAGCTCGGCCTGAGCCGCGAAGGGGTTCCGCGAGGCCAGTCCCAGCGCGAGCGCGGTGACCTCGTCGTCCGCTATGCCGGTTCCGCTCTCGACGTACGCGGTCAGCGTGACCGTCAGGTCGGGGAGCGTTATCGCGCCCGCAAGGCTCTGGTCGTCTCTCGAGTGGAACGTGAGCGTGGCCGAATACAGACTGTCGGTCGCGGCGCCCTGGTCGTCGAACTCGAGCGCGAAGTCGGAGGGCGTCGAGCCGACGTCGGCGGGGGCGAACCCGCCCACGAAGCTGAACCGGCCGTCTCCGCCCGCGATCTCAGCCGCGTACACGTTCAGTAGCGCCTGAAGCGTTCCGTACCCGTCGTTCCAGACCTGAGCCGTCTCCTGGGAGAACTCGCCCTCGGGGTGGCTCCCGAAGTCGACCGCGCTCGCCAGGAGCTGCGAGCCGGACGCCAGGGACGGAGATGCGTGGTCGAGCACCGTTCCGCTCAGCGAGACGGTCCAGTTTCGCCGGTCGGGGTCGTCGGAATCGATCTCGAGCGTGCCGCCTCGGTAGCCGGCAGTCGAGGTGTTCATCGTGATGTCGTGGGCGTCACCCTGTCCCTCGTTCAGCTCGAACGGCCCCGCCGAGCCGGAGTAGCCCGCCGGTATCGAGAGCGTGTACGAGAGTTCGTCCGCCGGGGCCGAGGCCGAGTTCTCCACGAGCAGCGGGAGCATGGCCGCGTAGCCCACGGCGACGTTCCCGAACGCCAGTGCCGAGGGGGCATCGAGCTGAGCCGGGACCTGGAAGTCGGCGTAGACCGGGAGGTGATCGGCCGCGTCGTGCAGCGCGTTGGCCACCGTCGCGCCCACGGCGTAGTTCGTGCCCGAGTTTATCGCCATGTTGAAGTGCAGACCGTCGTTGCCGAACGAGACGTACGTGCTCGGGAGGTAGTCCATCCCCTCACCGTCGTAGAGACCGTACGAGATGAGGAGCTGGTCGAAGCGGTCGTCCATCCCACCCGTGGCGCCGCCACCGAACTGCGCGGTCCTTGGCGACTGCGTGTGGACGTCCGCGTAGTAGGAGTTGTTGTACCAGGTCCCCGGCGTGTTGATCGGGTCCCTGAGCCTTCCGTCGTTGTCGGCCTCGCTCCCGACGAGCTTCTGATACGCAGCCTCTGTGCTCGCGCGGATGTTCAGGTCGGCTCCCAACATGAACGACGAGCCGCCTGCCAGAGCGTTGAGGTGGTCCCGGAGGATGGTGCACTCGGCGAGTCGCTTCGCCTGGTCGCTCGAGGTCGAGCTGGCCTTCAGGTGCGCCGAGTAGATGCGGAACTCGGCCTCCGTGGACGTGTAGCCCACCGGCCTCAGGACGTACTCCGAGATGTTCCGGAGCGCCGTCGAGATCTCGCTGTGGGAGACCAGCTCCACGACGGTCGGCTTGTAGAATATGGCGTTGTCGGTGTCGTAGCCGTCGACGAAGGGGCCGGCGACGTACAGGCCGGGGGCTCCGTAGTTCATGACGTCGCTCAGGAACTGGTTGACTCCCGCCTGGCTCAGCATCTCCTGGACCACGAGGACGTCGGCGTCGAGTTCCTGGATGACCGTCCTGAAGTGGGGGACGCGCGCGGTGCCCGTCGAGCCCGGGAAGTTCAGGACGTTGTACGTGCAAACGCGGACCGCCGAGGCGGGGGCGGCCATCGCCACGAAGGCGACCAGGAGGAGCAAGACACCCGCGGCGCGGAGGCGGAGTGGCGCGCCTCTGTCTGTCTCTCTCAAGGGGTTCTTCCTCGGCTTGCCCGAAAAGGGTCGTCGGGGCACCTAAATTGTTACATAATGTCCAGTTACTAGTCTACATCATTTCGAATCCACAGTCAAGAAGGCGGCGCGCGCGTTGACACCCTGAGGTGCCGGCGACTAGAGTCTTCGGACGAGAAGATGTCTCCGGTCGCTCGGGAAGCGCGACCGCAAGGGCGAATCCGTCGTTTGGAGAGGGGGACTCACTTGAACTGCGTGAAGGCGAAGAGGGTCTACACGGGCGTGTCGGTCGCGGAGAACGCGTACGTCTGTTTCGACGGAGCGAAGATCGCAGGCGTCTCGAAGGCGAAGAAGGGAACGCTCAAGGGGAGCTTCGACACGATCACCCCGGCGTTCGTAGACCCGCACAGCCACATCGGCATGTTCCGGGCGGGGGAGCCGATGGACGAGTCCGAGGGGAACGAGCAGATGGACTCCGTGCTCGCGCTCCCCGACGCGCTCGACTCGGTCCAGATGGACGACGCGGCGTTCCGCTCGGCCATCGAGAGCGGCGTGCTCTACTCGTGCGTCGTCCCCGGAAGCGGCAACATCATCGGCGGCCGCTCCGCCGTCATTCGCCACTACGGCAAGACGACCACGGACGCTCTCTTCGCGCGCGCGGGCATCAAGGCCGCGTTCGGGTACAACCCCATGTCGACGGCCACCTGGAAGGGGAAGCGCCCATCGACCCGCATGGGTGCTCTGGCCATCCTGCGCGCACAACTGGACGCCGTCCGCCAGAAGATCTCGAAGCAGAAGAGGGCGAAGGGGAAGAAGAAGGACGAGGTCGTCTTCACCGCCGAGGAGACCGTGCTCAGGGACATTCTCACACGCAAGGAACGTCTGCGCGTTCACGTTCACAAGATCGACGACATAGCCGCGCTCCTGCGCATCGTGGACGAGTTCAAGCTGGACGTCTCGGTCGAGCACGCCGGCGATGTTCACGAGCCCGGGATCTACAGCGAGCTCAAGAAGCGGAAGATCCCCGTCATCTACGGTCCGATCGACTCTCATCCCTACAAGGTCGAGCTCAAGCACGAGTCGTGGCGTCACATCCGGCACCTCGTCGACTCGGGCGTGGAGTTCGGCCTCATGACCGACCACCCTGTCGTCCTGTCGGGCATGCTCTTCCTGCAGACCCGCTGGTTCACGAGGTCGGGGTTGTCCAAGCAGGACGCGATCGAGCTCGTGTCCAGTAGGAACGCGGACATCATCGGCGTGGGGAAGCAGCTCGGGAGCCTCGAGAAGGGCAAGTGGGCCTCGTTCACGTGCTGGAACGGAGACCCGTTCGACATCACGTCGTGCCCGGTCAAGGTCTACGGCGAGGGAGAGGTCCTGCACGAGGAGTAACGGGGGAGCGGGAGAATGAGAGAGCGCTTGGGCGGCAGGTAGTCGCGCGCGTCTGGAGCGGCAGGGAGAGGGCATGACAGCTCGGGGAACGCAAGCGAGGGGGCCTTCGGGGCCCGCATGGACGGCCGCCATTCTGCTGGGGGTGGTGCTCTTGACACTGGCTCATGGGTCCGCAGGCGCGGCCGACGCCGGGCGGAGCGTCCGCTCGCCCGACGGTCGCGTCTCGGTGACGGTCTCCGTAGTCGACGGAAGACCGCTCTATCAGGTGCGAAGGGACGGTGACGAGATCATCCGGGCGTCTCGGCTCGGGTTCCGGTTCCAGAACGCGCCCTCCATGGTGGACGGGTTCGAGGTCTCCGAGTTCTCCGAGCGCAGCTTCGACGAGACGTGGAAGCCCGTGTGGGGCAAGGCCTCGACGGTCCTGAACATGTACAACGAGATGTCCGTGACGCTGCGCGAGACGGGCGGGTCCGCTCGCGTGCTCGAGCTCGTCTTCCGCGCTTACGACGACGGCGTCGCGTTCAGATACCGCATCCCCGAGCAGCCCGGTTTCGAGGAGATCGAGATCTCCGACGAGGCCACGGAGTTCCGGTTCGCGGGAGACCACACCACGTGGTGGATCCGCGCCGACTACGAGAGCTACGAGCACCTGTGGCACGAGACGCCGCTGTCGGAACTGGGCTCCGCCAACACGCCGGTGACGATGCGCGCCGCTTCGGGACTTCACATCTCGATTCACGAGGCGAACCTCACCGACTACGCGGGCATGACGCTCGCGTGGGTCGACGGCGATCCGCTCGCGCTTCGCTGTGAACTCGTGCCGTGGCCGGACGGAGTGAAGGTGCGCGGACGCGCGCCGCTCGTTACGCCCTGGAGGACGATCCAGCTCGGCGACACGCCCGGCGATCTTGTCGTCTCCCACCTCATCCAGAACCTGAACGAGCCATGCGTCATAGAGGACACGTCGTGGATCCGACCCATGAAGTACGTCGGAATCTGGTGGTCGCTGCACATAGGGAAGGAGACCTGGCACGAGGGTCCGACGCACGGGGCGACCACGGAGAACGCGAAGAGGTACATCGACTTCGCCTCCCGGCACGGCATCCCCGGGCTCCTCATCGAGGGGTGGAACACCGGATGGGACAAGTGGGGCGGCTTCGGAGCCTTCGACTTCGTGACGTCCTACGGCGACTTCGACCTCGCGGAGGTCGTCAGGTACGGCCGTGAGAAGGGCGTCTCCATCATAGGGCACCACGAGACCGGCGGAGACGTGCCCGGCTACGAGGAGAAGCTCGAAGAGGCGTTCGCGATGTACGAGCGCGTCGGCGTTCCGGCCGTCAAGACGGGCTACGCTGGCGGCATCTATCCCAGAGGCCAGCATCATCACGGTCAGTGGATGGTCCGCCACTACAGACGCGTCGTCGAGGAAGCGGCCCGGAGGCACATCATGCTCGACGTGCACGAGCCGATCAAACCCACGGGCGTCTCTCGCACGTACCCCAACATGATGACCCGCGAGGGCGTCAGGGGGATGGAGTACAACGCGTGGAGCGTGGGGAACCCGCCGGAGCACACGACCATCCTGCCGTTCACACGGATGCTCGCGGGTCCCCTGGACTACACGCCCGGCATATTCGACGTCCTGTTCGAGGAACACAAGCCGGACAACAGGGTGCACACGACGCTCGTGAAGCAGCTCGCCCTCTACGTCGTTCTCGAGAGCCCGCTCCAGATGGCCGCCGATCTGCCGGAGAACTACGAAGGGCATCCGGCGTTCGAGTTCATCGAGCGCGTGCCGGTGACGTGGGACGAGACGATCGTGCCCGACGCCGCCATCGGAGACTACGCCGTCTTCGCCCGCAGGTCTGGAACGTCCTGGTTCGTGGGGGCCGTCACCGATGAGGAGGCCCGCGTCCTTAGGCTACCACTTTCGTTCCTCTCCCCGGGCGTCGACTACGCCGTCCGCATCTTCGCCGACGGTCCCGATGCCGACTGGGAGTCGAATCCCCTCTCGTACGAGATCGGGAGCGCGCTCCTGGACCAGGGCACGTGGCTCGTTCTTCCTCTGGCCGCCGGCGGCGGGTTCGCGGCCGAGATCCGGCCGGCGTCCGACGAGGAGCGTGCGTCGCTCGACCGCTACGAGCCGCCCTTCTAGCGTCGCGGGAGGCCTGACGTGACCCAGCAGAGACGGGCCTACGCCTACGCCCTCTCCGCCGTGCTGCTCTGGTCCACGATCCCGACGGCGTTCAAGCTCGCGCTCGGGCGCGTCGACTTCGTGAAGCTCCTCTTCTACTCGTCCGCGTTCTCGTGCCTCGTGCTCGGGATCATCCTGGCAGCCCGCGGGCGCCTCGTGTCCTGCCTGGCCAGTTCGCGCGCCGACTACGCCCGGTCGCTCGGGCTGGGTCTCCTGAACCCGTTCCTCTACTACCTCGTCGTCCTGAAGGCCTACGAGCTTCTGCCCGCGCAGATGGCGCAGCCCCTGAACTACACGTGGGCCGTGGCCCTGGCGCTGCTGTCGGTCCCTCTCCTGGGACAGAGGCTCGGGTGGCGCGGCGTGGCGGCGGGGCTCGTGAGCTACTCGGGCGTCTGGGTCATATCGACGAGGGGGGACGTGCTCGGGCTCGAGCTGGCCGATCCGCTGGGGGTGGCGCTAGCGGTCGGGAGCGCGTTCATCTGGGCCCTCTACTGGATACTCAACACGAAGGATCGGAGAGACCCGGGCGAGAGGCTCTTCCTGAACTTCCTCATGTCGCTCCCGTTCGTGTTAGTCGCGTGTCTCCTGCTCTCCGACCTCAGACTCGACACACCCGGCGCGCTTCTGGCGACCGCGTACGTCGGAGTCGTCGAGATGGGCGTCACCTTCGTTCTCTGGCTCACGGCCCTCCGCCTCTCGAGGAGCGCCGCCAGGATCAGCTACCTCATCTTCATCGCGCCGTTCCTCTCGCTCGTGTTCGTGCGTCTGGTGCTGGGCGAGAGCATCCTCCCGTCCACGTTCGCGGGGCTCTTCCTCATCATCGCGGGGCTGGTCATCCAGAGGATGGGGAACCGGCGGGCGGGCGGTGAGAGAGCGGCCGCGGCCTGAGGGCCCACCGGCGTTCCGCGGCGCGGGCGCCGAGGCCCGCTACCTTCTGCGCTCTCTAGAACTCCACCTCGACGGTGACGATCTCGTGCGGGCGCAGCTCGAACGCGAGCGCGTCTCCGTTCGCCGACATGTCGCCGACGCGCTCCTCCAGGAGGTCGACGCGCCAGGCGCCGCGCACCCGCCTTCCGAACGTGAGCGTCTCGGACACGGGCTCCGCCGCCAGGTTGTAGAGCCGCACCACCAGAGTGTCCCTCTGCTGGTGGCTCTTCACAGCGCTCACGCACGTCAGGTCCGAGGTGGTCGCGACGAGCCCTCGTGCGCCCGGCGTGTGTCCCTTCCAGACGCCCTGGACCGACGGGACGGGAGAGCGCCACGCTCTCGAGCGTCGCTTGACGCCGGCGCGCAGGTGTCCGCCCGAGTACGCCAGCACGGCGTATCTGAAGACGTGCCGCCCGAGACACTGGGCGTCGGGAGTCTGGAGCGTCGGACCCGCGTTCTGGCATCTGCGCGCCGGGAAATCGTCGCGCGAGAGCCAGCCGACCGAGCGGAGGAGCGTCAAGGCCAGCGCCGTCCCTCCGTCCTTCGTGCGCGAGGCCTCTATCTCCGGGAGCCCGCGCGCGAGAACCGCCAGACCGCGGTCTCCGTCCTCCAGGAGGGAGTATTCCTGCTGCGGGTACGTGCCGGGAGGAGGCTGCACCCAGTCGGGATGCTCGTCGGTCGCGACGGGCCGCTCGTTCAGATAGAAGTGACCGTCCGAGACGACGCGTTCGGCGGCGATGGAGGTGGGGAAGATGGCCCGCACCCGGTGGTCGAGCGCCCTGTTCTCGAAGACCAGCTCCACGTCGACGACCGGACTTCCGGCCTCGAGAGCCACGCGGACGGAGACCGGACAGTCGACCAGCGCGTCTCCCCTGCGCCTCCGGTCCGGCGCGATGGACGAAGGGACGCGGAGCGCGAGGTCGACCTCGAGTCGCGCCACCACGTCGCCCGCGTCGGCGACGCGGACGTCCCCGCACGCGCCCTCGGACGTCACTTCGAGGGGCGTCTCGCAGGGCGAGTAGTCGTACTCGTCTCCCACGTCCTCCCGGTCGGAGAGCTCGTTGAGGCCCGGGTAGGTCTCTCCCGTCCTCTCGTCCACGAGATCGAACGTGCCGTCTCCGTGGAGCGTGACGGTCACGAGTCCGTTCGTGAGCGCGGAGCCGCAGGCCCTGGCCGGCTCGAGCCCCTCGGGGAGCGCGCGTCCGGGAGCGCCGGACGATGACGGCGTCCGCCTTCCGGCCGCGCCCCCGTCCCTCTCGACGAGGCGATAGACGGCGTGTCCCACGGGCGGCAGGTCCTCCGCCAGGAACCTGACGCGCAGGAAGCAGTCCGTGAGTCCCGGGTCTCCCTTCCTGCGGAGCATCCTGTCGCCGAACGTCGCGAGGTAGGAGCGGAAGAGCTCGCGCTGGGCGTCCGTCCGGATCTCCGTCCTGTAGTCCACTCCCCAGAACCTCTCAACGTAGGTCTCCTCGACGATCTCGAACGGCACGGCGCGTCCGCTCTCGTCCTCGAGGACCAGGCGCTCGAGGTCCGGGGCCGGCGGGACGAAGACGACGAGGCGGTCGACGACGGCGTCGCGTTCGAACGGGAGAGCGTTGGCGACGCAAATGGCCGTGTCGCGGTCGTCCGCTTCGTCCGCGGCGAACATGGGCGTCTGAGCCTCGAGCGTGTTCCTGATGAGCCGTTCCGCGGTCTCGGTGACGCCCGCGAAGCGCGGCTCCATCTCGTGGTGCACCTCGTCGATGCTGCAGCCGCAGATCGAGTCGTGCGGATGGTTCTTGAGGAGGAGCCTCCACGCGTAGTCGATGAGCCCCCGGGGGTAGTCATCCCCGAGCGCGAAGTGCGCGTAGGCGGCCAGAGGCTCGAGCTCGTCCGCGAGGACGCTCTGCGCGCGGTCGTTGGCCTGCTTCAGGGGCATGCGCGCGGACCAGACGCCGGAGAGGATGTGGTAGTGCTTCCCCCCCAGGAGCTCGCCCTCGAACGCGGGGAGCGAAGGCGACTCGCCGCGGAGGGCGCTCACGTAATCGGCCAGGCTTCCGTGATGGAACGCCGTCTCCGGGAACGCCTCCCGGAGCGCCGCGATCACGGCGTCGAACTCACGCTGGGGAGGAAGGTGGTCGGAGCCGTTCATGAGGAGGCGGACGTCAGCGTTCGACGCGGCCGCGGCGCGTCGGAATAGCTCGCGCACCTTCCCGACGGCGAGCGCCGGGTCGATGCTCCGCTTCGTGTGCGCGTGCCAGAGTTCCGCGTGGCCCAGGGCCGCCGCGTTCCCGTAGCCTCCGCACTGGTTGACGGCGAGGACCTCGGTGCCGTCGGGAGCGCGCCACAGGTACTCGCTCCCTAGTTCGTCGATCTCGTCTCCGTTGCCCCGCGTGTAGACGAACGAGTCGATGCCGGCGCCGCGGAGGATCTGCGGCATCTGGGCGACGTGCCCGAACGAGTCGGGCATGTAGCCGACCTTCTGTACGGGCCCGAGGTCCCGTCCGACCTCGTTCCCGACGAGCAGGTTCCTGACCGTCGCCTCGGCGCTTACGAGGAACTCGTCGGGGAGGACGTACCAGGGGCCTATCGAGAGCGCGCCCGACCGCACGTGACCGGCCAGACGCCCGCGTTCCTCCGGCGCGACCTCCAGGAAGTCCTCGATGGCCGCGGTCTGTCCGTCGAGCAGGAAGTGCCTGAACTCGCCTTCCCTCTCCAGCTCGTCGAGCACGAGACGGATCGTCGACACGAGGTGGACCCGGAACTGGTGGAAGGTGAGATACCACTCGCGGTCCCAGTGCGTGTGCGACACGACGTGGGCGTTCCCGGGCGTCGCGCCGCTCCTCTTCCCCTTCGCGTCAGGCATGTGTCTCTCCGATGTCGGCGCGGGCGGCCGTTCTACCTGTCGCAGGCCGCCACGAGCTCTCCGACCGTCGAGGCGGCCGAGCAGACGCACGTGTCGGCGGCGCCGTAGTAGAGCGTGAGCGGGCTCGACATGGTGGCGAACCCCGCGTCGTCGTACTCGTCGACCACGAGTCCCGAGGGGAAGACGACGTTCGGGACCTGCCCCGTCAGCTCCCACGGGTCACGCGGCTCCAGTATGTTGTTCCTGGTTCGGGCCACGACCCGCGACGGGTCGTCGAGGTCGAGCAGCATGGCGCCCGCCTGGTATATGTTGGCCGACGCGAAGTGCGTGGCCACGCCGTGGTAGACCGAGAGCCACCCGGCGGTCGTCTTGATCGGGGGAGGGCCCGCGCCCACGAGTTCGTCCCAGTAGTGCGCGCGTCCCGACATCACCCGTCGGACCGGGGTCCAGTCGACCAGGTCGTCCGACTCCGAGAGCCAGATCTCATCGCCCGTGGTCGGTCCGTCGGCCAGGCGCACCTTGTTGGGGCGGTCGAGCCTCAAGTACCGACCTCCGACGCGCTCGGGGAAGAGAACGCCGTTCCGCGTGTCGTTCTTGGCCACCAGGCCCACGAACTCGAACGTGACGAAGTCCGTCGTGCGCGCCAGCCCCAGTCTGCAGCCGTAGTCCATGTCCATCGCGAACATCACGAAGTGGTCCTCTCCGATCCTCGTGATGCGCGGGTCGTAGACGTGGTGGACCGCCCCCATGACCCTCGAGAGCCCTCGGAACTCGACGGTCCTGGGCCACACGTCGAACGACGCGCCGTCGGCGCTCTCGGCCATCATGAGGCGCGTCTCCCGCCCGCGCGTCTGCACGCGCAGCATGAGCAGATGCCGGCCCCTGTACGCGATGGCACCCGGGTTGAAGACCGACGAGACGTCCTCGAGTTCCGGCGATACGGCCGGTATGTCGGCTCTCGTGATGATGGGGTTCCTCTTGTGCCTCCTGAAGACCGTCACTCGTCCCTCCGTCCGCTTCGGATGTCGTCAGTCGCTCATCCATCCGACGAGATAGGCCGACAGCCGCCAGTACCCGTAGTGGTCGTTCTCGTCCCTCGGTCTCACGCCCTCCACGTTGAAGGTCATCACGTGCACGCCCGGGGTCAGGTGGTCCGTGAGGTCGACGCGGACCGGCGGGACCGCGTCTCCGGGACACCATCCGCTCCTGGCGTAGTCGGACGACCACCATCCGTTTGACCACCTTCGCGTGTACGGGTTCACCGCCCGGAAGCTCCCGCAGTCGTCGCGCCAGGGCCTCATGCGTTCGACGACGACGCCGTCGACCGACATCACGTTGTCCTTGCTCTTGAACTCGTCCTCGTCGCGCCCGTCGGTGCAGTGTCCGGACGTGAGGTAGTGGAGAACGACGCGCTCCGTGCCCTCCGGGATCAGAACCTCCACGTCGTATCCCGACGGTCCCAGATCGGTCGCCGTCGCGTCCTGCTCGTAGAGCACCGGAAGGACCCAGTCGGACGCGGCGGGAGAGGCGTTCGTCTCGAGGAGCTCCCACTCGTCCGCCGGTCTGAACTCGAGCGAGAGGCTGAGCTTCCACGCCGGCGACAGCCACGTGTCGACGAACCCCGCGAACTCGCACTCTCCCTCGAGCGCGGGCGCAAGATGGGTGACGTCGACCTCGCGCTCGGTGACCCCGCCGTACGCCGTCACGAACTTGACGAGCTCGAGGGGAGGGCCTCCGGGGACGCGCAGCTGGACGTTCCCCGCGCGGTCCCACGGGTCCGCGACCGACACGTCGTCCTTCGGGATCGGTCCCGTGGAGACCCGCGCCACGATGCGGTGAGGCCATTCGGACGGCTCGACCGCCACCGTGGTCACGACCACGCGCCCGTTCTCCTCCGCGGTGACGCCCGGCGAAGCGAACGTGTCGGGCACCGCCGGGTGGAAGTGGATCGACTCGGACGAGAAGATCTCGACGACCAGGGGAGCGGCCCCAAGCGCCGGCGCCGCGTACAGCGTGCCGACGAGGGACGCAAGTGCGAGCGCCTGCAGACACGCCGATGGCGCCGCGCGGAGCCTCGGTACCGACCGACTCGACGTCATTCTCGTTCCCCCTCGTCCAGGGACGCGACCGTGCCGTCGTCGGCCTCGTCGCGCCTCATCGTCCTGAGCCTTCGGAGCATCGACCCGATGTCACGGAAGCCGCCTATCGCGAACCACACCACGACGAAGATCGAGTATGCGACCTGTATGTAGAAGTAGTTCCTCCAGAAGCGCGCCCACGTCTCGTCGGCGACCTGGTTCCTCAGGTTGTAGACGGTCCCGGCGATGAAGATGATGAACCAGACGCCTATGTGGACGTACGTGGCCACGTAGATGATGCGGTCGCCGCGGGTGAACTCGCGTCCAACGCCGAGCGCCCTCCACCCGCGCGACGGCCGCTCTCCGACGACCTGCACCTCGCGGGCCTCGTCGTGCTCCCCGCGATGAAGGAGCCGGTCCAGGTCGGCGACGCGGCGGGGTCCGAGGAGCGACACGAGAACGTAGAGCAGGCTCGACGCTCCCATCGCGATCGCCCAGTACTGCTGACCGTTCACGTTGTAGAGGAAGTGGCGGACCAGCCAGAGAGCCCTGGCCGCGCCGTCGAGGGCGACGGGCGCTGCGTGGAATACCTCCGCGGGCGTCTGATGGATGAGGATGCCCCCGACCGCGATGGTCGAGCCCGCGATGAGGGCCGTCCAGGCCGCGGGCGCGGTCCCCCTCTTCCAGTAGAGCCCGCCTATGATGACGGCCCCCGAGCCGCCGGCGAAGATGGCGCCGGTGATGGCGAAGAAGAGGAAGATGTGCTGGCTCTGCTTGAAGAGGAGGCTGAAGAAGAAGATGAAGACGGCGACCCCGACGATCGACAGCCTGAGCAGGAGAAGGTGCTGCTTCTGGGTCAGCCGTTCCTTGCGGAGCGGCATCACCACGTCCTGTATGAAGATGCTGCCCCACGAGTGGAGGTAGGTGTCGTGCGTGCTGATGAACGCCGCGAGCATGACCGCCGCGAACGCTCCCAGGAGCCCGACCGGGAGAAGGTGGGTGAGAACGATCGGCCCGCGGAGCTGGCTCCGTATCGCCTCCGTCTCGGCGCCCGACACTACTCCCTCGACGGCGGCGGCCACGCCCGCGAAGTCGGGGTGGTGCATCACCGTGTAGATGATGATCGGCACGAACAGGACGAAGAGTCCCTGCGGGAACCCCTTCCAGTTCCCCAGAACCCCCGCCATCTTCGCCTCGTGCGCGCTCTTGGCCGACGTGTTGTACGCCTGCGTTCCCTGCCACGAGAGCGCTCCGTAGATGACCCCGACCACGCCGATCAGGAAGTACCAGAAGTTGAAGTCCTCCACGTGCGAGGTCTTGAACGGGTTGATGAGCGACGCCTCCGTCGGGGCGGAGGCCAGGGCCGACATGATCTGCGACCAGTCGACCTGCGTGTAGAGGTAGATGACGATGACGATGAAGACGACGTTGACGAAGAGCCCCTGCGCGAAGTCGGTGATCAAGACCGCGACCTGTCCGCCCTGGAACACGAAGAAGAGCGCCAGACCCAGCAGCGCGGCCATGACCAGCGGGAACGCGGGCACGGCCAGGCCCAGGAGGGGCAGCGCGTCCGGGATGCCGCAGTAGTGGATGAAGAACCTGGCGCCGACCGCCGGGAAGATGCCGAAGTTGATGAGGCCTGAGAGGAACGCGATCATCCCGCCGAAGACGCGGAAGTTCCTGCTGTATCGCCGCTCGAAGAACTCGGGGAGCGTCAAGGAACGCGTCTGGCGGAAGCGGTAGATGACCCAGCCGGAGACGGTGAGGATCAGGATGACGACGCTCATCGTGAAGCCCCACCACGTCATCGAGAAGCCCGCGATGTAGTTCATCTCGAGAAGCCCGACGATCGTGATGGCGCCCAGGCCCGCGATGCCCGCCGCCACGCTTATGGCGTACCGTCCCGCGGTGCGCCCGGCGGCCAGGAAGTCGGCCACGCTTCGCATGTGGGCGCGCGAGATGAGGACGCCGGCGACCATGACGCCCAGGACGACGACGAGGATGGTCCAGTCGAGCGGTGCCATGTTCACGTCAGTCGTCCTTCCGTATGCGTCCGAGCTCGTCGATCCGCACCCGCGTTCCGTCGTCGGTCGCTACCGACGCCTCGAAGCCGCGCGGCGTCACCGAGATCGCGGGAGGCCAAGTGTATCCGTCGGACGGAGCGGTGTCCAACCCGAGCTCGCTCAACGTCGTCGTGAAGACGCCCTTCTCCGCGTAGAGATCGCGCTCGCGGTAGTAGACCCGCCGCAGAGCCCACGCGGCCTTCTCCTCGTCGCCGGGCGGAGCGGCCTTCGGGAACGCGATACTGGGTACCCCGGCCGGGACGTCCCAGAACTCGACGAACCCCCACATCTCGGGGTAGTGCATCGCGACCAGACCCTGCGGCGACCAGACCCAATTGTCCTCGGGGAGCGGGTCCCCCGTCTCGTCGTCGACCGCCTTCACGTACGCCCCGCCGTCGGTCTCGAGCTGCCACTGCACGCGCGAGAAGTTCACGCGCCAGCGGTCACCGCCGTGGGGAGGGGAGGGACGATGCGCGCAGTCGTCGAGCACCGACCAGGGGATCGCGATCTCGACCGTCCACCCGGCGTCGTAGTCGGAGGGGTCGTTCAGGGTGCCGTCGAGGCGCACCGCGGTCTCGAGCCCCTGTATGTCCCAGGCGTCGACGGCCGGAGCGCCGTCCCGGTAGGGGCGGACGAGGAGCAGGTCCCACTCTGTCCCGAGCGCGTTCACCTCGAGCTCGTAGTACTCGTGCGTGTCACCGTCGGGGTCTATGAAGACCTCGAAGTCGTTGTCGTGATAGATGACCGCGTCGCGCGCCGTCAGGGTGCCCCAGAGGTCGGGCTCCTCCATCTCGGCGGCGACGTAGAAGAACTCGTCGTCCCAGAGCATCTTCGCGCGCGTGGGCACGCGCGGGCAGGCCGTCCCCTCGCCCCTGATGTCGACGAAGGGCTCGGTCCATGGGGCCATCGACCAGACCGGCTCGGCGATGTTACCGTCGACGGTCACGGCGCCCGGAGCGCGGAGGCAGACGTAGCTCCGCGGGTCCCATTCGATCGCGGGCTCGGGAACCGCCGAGAGAGTTGCCGGGGCGGTCGACGCGGAAGCGAGCGTCGCCACGAGCGTCGTCGCGAGCAGCGTTGTGCGCGGGTGACGTTCCATGTCTGGTCTCCAGGTTCGCTTGTGGGATCAGGCCTCGCCCGTTCTGAAGCAGGGGATGGTCGTACCGGCGTCGCGGAGCGCGAGCAGACACCCCTCGTGGGTCGCCAGCTCCGCTCCCCACGTGATCGTGTACCGGAACTCGTGGAACCCCCCGATCTCGGGCTCGAAGTTCGTCTCCCAGTAGTTCGTGGCGAGCCACGCGTACGCGCACGGCGTCAAGCCCTCAAGCTCGGGGTCGCCGGCGAGTCTTCTCGGTCCGTGTCCCAGTGGTCCGAGCTGGAGCAGGGGGGAGTCCGGTGTGGCGACCGCGACGCCGTATCCGCCCGTGCCGCCCCCGCCGCGGCTCGCGACCGCGAACCCATCCTGCACGCACTGGAAGTCCGTGAGCGTGCCTGGGAGCTGGTCCTTCCACGGCCGCACGAGCGCTCCGGCCTTCGCGAGCACCATGCTCACGTCGTCGCCGCGCGGGGCGAAGGGCAGCGGGAGATAGAGATTCTCGGGTTCCCACGAGCTGTGCTTGTGGAGCCGCAGCGTGACGTCGACGGCGGGCGCGTCGACGCGCGCGTCGATGGAGACGACGCACATCGACGTTCCGGGGCACTCGTACTCGAGTTCGCACGACGCGTATACGGGACCCGAGCCCAGCGACCGGAACGCGGTCAGGGCGGCCACGCTCCTGACCGCGTGCGCGCCCTTTCTGTTCAGGAGCATCTCGCCCCTCACGGCGCACATCCTCGAGCGCTCGGAGACGGGAGTGATCTCGTGCACGAGCGAGAACGGCGGGTGCTCGCGGTCGGTCCGGACGAGGTCTCGTCCGAACACTACGTCGCGCCACGACACGATGCCCTCGCCCTGCCGCCACTCTATCGCGACGTGCGCGGTCTCGAGCGTCGCCCTGGCGCCCGGCGCGCTCACCCATCTCTCGTCCGCGGACGGAGGGACTCCCTCACGGGGGCCGTCGGGAGCGCCCGGCGACCGCGGGACGATCCTGAGCCGCGTCTCTGAGCCGGCCGGCAGCGTGAGAGGGACGGCGTACTCGCCTCCCGCGGGCGTCAGCACGAGCTGACTCGGGAGCGCGGCGCCGGACGCGCCGTCCAGCACGTCGGCCCCTCCGTCCAGGCCGAGTTCCCGGAACTCGTGGTGACCGACGCGGAGTCGAGCCACGGCGCGCACGGGCCGGTCGAACGGATTGACCACGGAGTAGGAGAGCGGAGCGCCGGCTCTGAGGGCGACGGCGCCGAACGCCGCAAGCGCCTCGTCCGTCCAGTCCGACACGAGTTCCTGCGCCCTGGCCGCGTAGCCGCCCTTCCTGAGCGAGATCTCCCTCGCGAGCCGGTCCCACGGCGCCGAGACGGAGCAGGCGTGCCCGAACGTGTGCTCCGCGTAGAGCGCGAGTTCCGTCTCGACCTCGGCGAGATCGCGCGGGGGCCCGCACACGCCCCGCCGCTCGCGGACCTCCGGGCGGGTTCGGACGAGCGCCCGGAGGGTGCGCAGGTCGCGCTGCGCCTGCCGGAAGACGCGGGTGGCGCCAGGCCTGCTGGCCGTGCCGTCCGACCACCAGTCCGGCCAGTCGCCGCGGTGCGAGGGGATGTCGACCCCGGACTCCCTCACTCGCCGGAAGAGGTCGGAGAGCGTCGTCATCTCTATCGTGCAGACGTCCCCGTGCTCGGCGTTCCACCATCGCACGACGTCGACGATCTCCCGGTTCGGGGGAGCGTTGTCGGTCCGGAGACCGGAGGCCATGACCGGCACGAACGGTAAGGCGTATCCGCGCTCTCGCAGGCCGTCGAGGTAGCGGGGGATCCTCTTCTCGGCCACGCACCGGTGGTCGCCGTGGATGGCGTCCGCGTCGCACTCGTCCTTGATGAGGTACGACGAAACGGCGCCCGGCACGAGCCCCAGCTCGTTGCCGAAGTGGTAGTGCTCGCCGCTCCAGACGAGGATCCGGTCGCCCCCGGGCGTCTCCCACCAGAACGGCGTCTGCGTCTCGCCGAGCGGATACATCCCGTGGTGCGTGTGGACGCAGGAGAGGAGGTTCGCGGCCCCGGCGTCGTGAAGAGCCTGCGCGAAGCCCCACCCGTAGCCGTTGATGTCGGCAGTCATCGCGGAGTCGACGCTGACCCCGATGGAGTCCCCGTACGCGGCGGCCCGCGAGGTGACGGCCTTGAGCGTCTCCTCGTCCAGAAGCTCGCTCATGTTGAGGTAGCTCGCGGAGAGGCCGATCCGTCCGGCCCGCACGGCCGCGGCGAAGTCCGCGGCCTCTTCCGCGGTCGCGCGCTCGAGGAATCGCTCGACCGCCCAGAACGTCTCGCAGACCCACGCGAACCCGCCCGCGGACTCCGGCCCGCCGTCCTCCGCCTCCGAGCAAGCCCGGAGCGCCTGCCTGATGAAGTCGGCGTGCCACATGGCGATGCGGCCCTGGCGCTCCGTGTACCCTACGTCCGTATGCGAGTGGTGGACGAGCAGGATCGTCCTCGTGCCTGGGGGAGAGGGTCTCTTCACGCGGGCTCCCGGTGAGTCGGAGGTCGGCCTCGAGGCTCCGGGGTGGCGGGGACGCCCTCCCGGGCCGGAACACGATGATATCCCCGCGGAGCCGGGTCTCCAAGCCCCTTGCGGGCAGGAATCCGATGGATTGCCGACCTGCGTTCGGGTAGTCTGTGTGGGAACGTCCGGGTCGGTTCACGGAGGGCATGCATGACGGAGTCCACGGGCCCGGGGAGGCCCTCGGCCGCCCGCGGGAGAGCCGTCCGGGAGCTGGCGGACGCCGTCCTCGAGGTCCTGCTTCCGCATCCCGTCCGCGTCGCCGTGGACGGCGTGGGAGCTTCCGGGAAGACGGTGCTGGCCGACGAGATCGCGGACGCCCTGGCCGGCTCCGGAAGGCAGATCATCCGGGCAGGCGTCGACGGGTTCCACAATGGGCCCGACGCGCGGTACCGCAGAGGGCACGAGTCGCCGGAGGGCTACTACAGGGACTCCTTCGACCACGACGCGATCCGGCGTTTCGTAGTGGATCCCCTGGGGCCCGACGGTGACAGACGATACAGGACGGCGGTGTACGACTTCAGGACCGAGTCCGCCGTGGACTCTCCGGAACTCGCGGCCGACCCTGACGCCGTGCTCCTCTTCGACGGCGTCTTCCTGCTCAGGTCCGAGCTGCGTTCCGCCTGGGACTACTCGATCTTCGTGGACACGAGCTTCGAGGTGACCCTCGAACGCGCCCTCGCGCGAGACATCGACCTGTTCGGTGACGTGGAGTCGGTGAGGCGGCGATACAAGACGAGGTACATCCCGGGTGAGAGGATGTACCTTGAGATTGAGCATCCGCGCGACATCGCGGACGTCGTCGTTGTGAACGACGCCCCGGCGCGACCCTCGCTGCGATGGCGCGCCGCGAGGTGACGTGAGCCGCCGCCGACCCGCGCCCTGGACGGCGTGCGGCGGGATGACGCGAACGCGAAACATCCTGCGCTCAGACGGAGCACCCGACGATGAAGACGAATCCCGTCATCGACATCATGATGAACCGCAAGTCGATCAGGAAGTACCAGGAGCGCGTCCCGGACGACGACGTGGTCGAGACGATGGTGAAGGCCGCCTTCCAGGCGCCCTTCGCCGCGCAACTGGGCTCGCTCCTGCTGTCGAGGGACGCCGCGACGAACCCGTTCCGGGCGCCGCTCCTCTTCACGGTCTGCGTCGACGTCCACCGGCTCGAGCGGATCATGGAAGCGCGCGGATGGCGGATGAGGACGGGCGACGCGGCGATACTCCTGTTCGGGATACAGGATGCGTGCTACGTGGCGGAGAACCTCGTCATAGCGGCGGAGAGCTACGGAATGGGGAGCTGCTATCTGGGCATGGCCCCGTTCGCCGCCGAGAAGATCGCGGAGCGGTACGCGCTGCCCGCCCGCGTGTTCCCCGTCGTTCAGCTCGCGGTAGGTTACCCCGACGAGGACCCGGCGCCCAGGCCTCGCTATCCTCTCTCGTTCTCGCTCTTCGAGGACCGCTACACCGAGCTGAGCGACGAAGGGACCGAGGACGCCATGCGCGTCATGGACGAAGGCTACCTCGCGCAGGACTACTACAGGCGCGCGAACTACATGATCGAGCTCGAGGGCGACCGCGAAGAGACCTTCACCTACGACGACTACGGCTGGACGGAGCACATGTGCCGCAAGTGGGGGCAATGGCTCGGGGAGCCCGAGAAGATCCTGGGCCCCCTGAGGGCCAGGGGCTTCGACGTCACGGGGGGGCCGGGAGGTGTGGACGAGGGCGGGCCCCGGGACGCGGACGCGGACGGGTCCGGAGGGACGTAGACGTGAGCGGCACGGCGAGAGACGAAGTCCCCCCGAGAGCGCTCGCGGGCAACTACGTGGGGACCGAGGTCGACGGCTCCTGGCGGAAGCGATATCGCAGGGACGGTTTCCTCGCGCGCGGGAACGGGCGGTACTGGTGGGACGAGGACGCGTTCTACTTCCTCCGCCATCTCACGAAGAGGGCGCTTCGCATCCCCTTCGGGCAGGTGACCGGCGTCCGCGTCGGAACGAGCCACGCGGGCAGGCTGGGGCTCTGGCTCCGCATACTCAAGGCTGCGCGCCCGAATCCCGGAGCACGCCAGGGAGGTCCTATGACAGTGAGAAGCGACAGAGCCTGTGCGACGACGCGCGGGCGCGGCGCGGCGCGTGGGTTCGCGGCGTACGCCGCGGTGCTCGTGACGGCGGCCGCGCTCCTGTGCGCCGGATGCGCCACGGTCCCCATCACCGGCAGGCAGCAGCTCTCTCTCGTTCCGCAGGCCGACCTCATCCAGTCAGCCGCCGGCAGCTACGAGGGCTTCCTCGAGGGCGCCACGATCGTGACGGAGGGCGAGTCGGCCGCGCTCGTGGGGCGGGTCGGCGGGCGTGTGGCGCGCGCCGCGGAGGACTTCCTCCGGGAGGAGGGTCTCGGGTCCCAGCTCGGGTACTACGACTGGGAGTTCAGCCTCGTGGACGACGGCGCGACGGCGAACGCGTTCTGCATGCCCGGCGGAAAGATAGCCGTCTACACGGGACTCCTGCCCATCACCGCCTCGGAGGGCGGCCTGGCCGTCGTCGTGGCGCATGAGGTTGCGCACGCCATCGCCAATCACTCGGGAGAGCGGATGAGCCAGGTCCTGATCGCGGAACTCGGGGGGATGGCTCTCTCCAGCGCCATCGAGGAGAAGCCCGCGGACACGCAGAAGTGGTTGATGGCGGCCTATGGCCTCGGGGCGACCGTCGGCGTCCTCATGCCCTACAGCCGCCAGCACGAGAGCGAGGCCGACCGCATAGGCCTCACCCTGATGGCCATCGCCGGGTACGACCCGCGTGCGGCGATACCGCTCTGGGAGCGCATGGACGAGGCGGGCGGCCAGAGGCCCCCCGAGTTCCTGTCCACGCACCCGGAGCCGTCGTCCCGGATCGCGAACATCCGGAAGTACCTGCCGGAGGCGCTCGAGCACTACGAGGAACGATGAACCTGGATTCCATGTCGACCGCCGCTCTGGCGCTCATCCGCGAGGACGTGAGGGAGACGCCGCTCGAGGAGTCGGCCGTCCTGTCCGAACGGGCGGGATGCCGCGTGAGCCTGAAGCTCGAGAACTTCCAGGTCACAGGCTCGTTCAAGATCCGAGGGGTCCTGGCGAAGCTTCGGGCGCTCCCGGCGGACGAGCTCGCGCGCGGCGTCATAACGGCCTCGACGGGCAATCACGGCCTCGCGTGCGCGCACGCCGCGGGCCTCATCGGGTTCGACGTCGAGATCGTGCTGCCTGAGGGAGCGCCGGAGTGGCGCCGCGAGGCCCTGAGGAGAGCGGGCGCCGGCGTAGTGCTCCGTGGCGGGGAGTGCGAGGAGGCCGAGGTCTGGGCCCGGGCGGAGGCCGGACGCAGAGGCCTCGTGTACGTGCCGCCGTACAACGACGCGGACGTCGTCGCGGGCCAGGGCACCATCGGGATCGAGCTGTCCCGTCAGGCGGACCGCGTCGACCTCGTCTGCGCCTCGGTCGGCGGGGGAGGACTGCTGGCCGGTGTGGCCGGCGCGCTCAAGGGGCGCCACGGAGAAGCGCGCGCCCTCGGGTGTCTGCCCTCGAACTCGCCGGCGATGCACGACTCGATCGCGGCGGGGCGCATCGTCCGCTCGGAGGTCCTTCCGACCCTGTCGGACGCGACGGCGGGCAACATCGAAGAGGGCGCGATCACGTTCGACCTGTGCCGGAGGCACGTCGACGACTGGGTGCTCGTGTCCGAGGACGAGATACGGTCCGCGATGGAACTCGTGCTTCGCGGTCACGACATGATGATCGAAGGAGCCGCCGGCGTCGCGGTCGCCGGATTCCTCAAGCACATTCCGAAGTGCGGACTCAACCGCGACTCGCATGCGGTCATCATAGTCTGTGGAGGCAACGTGAGCCCGGCCGAGCTCGCCGGGTTCGTGCTCCCGACCGAGTGAGCCCTGCCGGGTCCGCCCGGGTTCGTGCGCCCGGCCGGCCGCGGCATGGCCGATCCCCGTGCCCGCTCGTGACACTGGACCGACGGAGGTGCGTGAAATGGCCGATCCTGAAAGGAAGAGAGAGACGAGAGATGTGTCCGGCTTCTCCAGGGTCACGCTCGCCGGAATGGGCGTCCTGAGGATCGTGCAGGAGAATGAGGAGTCGCTCACCATAGAGGCTTCCCCCGCGATGCTCGAGAAGGTCACGTCCGAGGTCGCGGACGGCGAACTCACGCTGGGCCTCCGAAAAGGCTCGTGGCTCTCGGGGATGAGGCAGAAGGATCGTCGCATTCTCCTCGAGCTCACGATGAGGGAGGTGAGCGGCATCAGTCTGTCCGGGGTCGGCGACGTCGAGGCCGGGTCCGTCCATGCCGGCCGCCTGGAGCTCAAGGTGAGCGGCGCGGGGACACTGATGGTCGAGGACCTGACCGCCGAGTCGCTCGTGACGGTCCTGAGCGGGACGGGCAGCTGCGAGGTGGCCGGTCGCGTCGGAGAGCAGGACGTCACCGTCTCGGGGGCCGGCAGTTACGGGGCAAGGAAGCTGGAGAGCGCCACCGCCAGAGCGCTCGTGAGCGGGGCGGGCAGCATCGTCATAAGCGCGCGCGACACGCTCGACGCCACCGTGAGCGGAGTCGGGAACATCGAGTGTCACGGTGACCCGACCGTGTTCAGACGGGTGACGGGCGTGGGCAAGGTCAGCTGCATCTGTGACGATGACTAGTCCCGCCGTGGCAGAAGTTCCGGCTGAGCTGACGGAAGGAGGCCGGGAGTGAAGTTTCTCACAGCGGCATTGGCGGTGCTCGCGTGCACGATGGTCGCGGGGTGCGGAGCGATGGTGCTCACGGGTTCGGGCAACGTCGAGACCGAAGAGAGGGACGTAGGCGGCTTCGACTCGGTCTCGCTCTCGTCGATCGGAGAGCTCACCATCAGGCAGACCGGAGAAGAGGGGCTGACGGTCACGGCCGACGACAACGTGCTCGAGCACATCGTCACCGAGGTCCGCGGCACGACGCTCTGGATCGGGCTGTCGAAGGAGTGCCGAGGGCGCATCGTAAAGGTGCAGAGCCCGATACGCTACGAGCTGACCGTCAAGGACCTGAGCGGGATCTCCGTCTCGGGGAGCGGCACCGCGCGGATGGAGTCGCTCACGAGCGGGATCCTGAGCGTTGCCGTTAGCGGCTCGGGCTCCGTGCGCGTACCGGGGCTCACTGCCGAAACGGTCGCCGTCGCCATCTCGGGTTCCGGCGACGTGGTGGTCGGAGGCACGACCTCGACCCAGACGGTGGCCATCTCGGGCTCGGGCGAGTACGAGGCCCGCGAGCTCGGAAGCGCGGCCGCCTCGATCACGGTCTCGGGATCGGGCGACGCCACGGTGTCGGTGGCTGAGACGCTCGAGGCGTACGTGAGCGGCTCGGGCTCGGTCGGCTACTACGGTGACCCGGAGGTGGATCGGAGGGTCAGCGGTTCGGGCGAGGTAAGGAAGCTGGGCGCCGGAACGGCCAGCCTCTAGCCGCCGGCCGGGAGAGAGGCGCACGGTCGCGGCGGCCGCGCGCATGAGCGCGGTTCGCCGCCTGGCCCCGCGGATCGGTCCGCGGGCGGAGCTGTCATGGAAGGTCGTCTACACAGCCTGGCCGGACGACTGAGGCCGGACATCGAGAACCTGCCGGCGGACGCGAGAGAGGTGGCCGTGGCCGACGTGTTCGGCGTCGTCTACACGCTCCCTCTGGCGCTCGTCGGACTTGTGTGGCTCTCGCGCGTCACGGTCCCGCAGGTGGCCATCCTCGAGTGGCCGACCTTCCTGGGCATCCTGGCGCTCGTCTACGCCTTCCGGAAGCTCGACTTCCAGTTCTTCGTGGAGGTCAAGGAGGGCACGTTCGGCGGCTTCGGCGGGACGCTCGAGCGCGTGCTCGTCTGGGCCGCCGCCCTCGTCTTCGGGCCCACGGCGCTCTGGCTCGTCGTGCTGTGGCGCATCGCGAGCGCGCTCAGGCAGTGGATCCGGGCCGACGGCGCCGACCCCCGCTGGCAGGCGCTCCGGACGCTCTCGATGAGCGTCGCCGAGGACACGCTCCCGCCGCTTGCGGCCCTCGTGCTCTACAGGTTGTGGGGAGGCGTCATTCCTCTTCCTGGCCTGTGGCTCAGGGCCGTCCGTCCGGCGTTCTACGCCACCATCGTCAAGGTAGGCTTCTCCTTCGTCCTGAACGCCCCGTACTTCTCGTACTTCGCGAGATCCAGGGCCTTCGGCTTCGCGCCTCTCGGACGCAGCCCGTTCACCCGGTTCTGGGCGAGCTCGTCGTTCTGGCCCATCCTGGTCGAGCCGTTCGGGGTCCTCGCGGCGGGTATCTATATACAGGACGGGCTCTGGGCGTCGCTCTTCCTCGTGGCGGGCGCGGTGCTCGCGAGCGTCCTCGCGCACGCCCTCTCCAGGTCGGTCGAACACGCGCAGCACCGCTCGCGCGAGCTCGAGCGTCTCGAGATGCTGAGCCGAGAGATCATCAAGGCGCCGCCCGACGCGGCGTCGCTCGTTCAGATCCTCGAGACGCACGCGTCGACGATGTTCGCGCTGTGCCAGCTCGAGATCCGCATCTTCCCCGACCAGGTCGTCGTGAGGAGGCAATATCGCGACCGCGCGGTCCCGGACGAGGCCTGGGAGTGGCTCGGCACGCAGTCGAGACCGAGGCTCTTCGCTCCCGGCGAGCGCCTCCCGTGGGGAGAGGATCCCACGCACTCCGCAGTTCTCATGGTTCCGATCCTCGAGGCCGAGCGCGCGGAGACGAGGGGCGGCATATCGATACGAAGGCGCCAGAACCCCGAGAGGGCGTCTGAGATGCTCCCCGCGGCGCAGTCGCTCGCCGCGCAGATCGCGTCGGCCCTGGACGCCGCGAAGCTCCACTCGAGGCTCATCGAGCACGAGAGAGTGGAGCAGGAACTCGCGGTGGCCGCCGAGATCCAGGCCAGCTTCATGCCGCGCCGGGCCCCGGACATCCCCGGCTGGCAGGTCAGGGCCATGATCGACTCGGCGCGCGAGGCGTCGGGGGACTTCATCGACATCATCCCTCTTCCCGGAGACCGCTGGGCCTTCCTGGTCGCCGACGTTTCGGGGAAGGGCCTGCCGGCGGCGCTCTACATGGCTCTGGCCCGGACTCTCATCCGCACGTTCGCGTTCGAGCACCCGGATGAGCCGGACGCCGTGCTCGCGGCAACGAACCGGCGCATACTCGAGGACACCGACGACGACCTCTACGTGACCGCCTTCTACGGCGTGCTCGATCCCGCGACCGGGGAGTTCAGGTACGCCAACGCCGGACACAACCCGCCGTACGTTCTGCGGAACTCAGGCTCCGGGGACATCGACGAACTCGGCGGGACCGGAATGCCGCTCGGGATGCTGCCGGAGGCCACCTGGGAGGCCGACAGCATCCGGCTCGCGCACAACGAGGCCGCCGTCCTCTACACCGACGGCGTGACGGAGGCGCAGAACGTCGACGAGGAGTTCTTCGGCGAGGAGCGGCTGCTCGAACGGGCGCGGGCGAGCAGGCACGGGACGGCCCTGGACATCCGCGTGGCGGTCTTCGACGCGGTTCAGGAGTTCATCGGCGACGCTCCCAGGTTCGACGATATCACCCTCGCGGTCGTGAAGCGCGACCCGCCCGAGGGTGGCGGGGAGGTTCCTTGAAGTCCTTCGAAGATCTCTCGTACCGCGGGCAGGTTGACCGGCTGAAGGCGATGGGGGAGGAGGCCCTTCGCGAGTTCGGCGTCAGGTCGCCGTCGCTCAAGCACATCGCTCACGCGGAGAACACCACGTTCGAGGTGCGCTCCTCGAGGGGCGGCGTCGGCAGGGCCCCCAGGGGGCCGTACGTTCCGGGCCGCTACCTCCTTCGCATCCATCGCCCGGGGTACCAGTCCGAGTCGTCGGTCCGGTCCGAGCTCAAGTGGCTCGCCGCGCTCCGCCGCGACCTCGACCTCCACGTTCCCGACCCGGTGGTCGGACACCGCGGGCGTTCCACCGTCGTCGTCGGGGTGGAAGGCGTGCCCGAGGAGCGCGTGTGCTCGCTCCTCCGGTGGATGGACGGAAGCCAGAAGGGCAAGAAGGGCGAGCGTCCCGTGCACGTCAGACACGTGGGCAGCGTGATGGCGAAGCTCCACGCGCACGCGTCCGCGTGGAGGCGTCCCGCGGCGTTCGACCGCGGCAGCTGGGACTGGAAGGGCCTCTTCGAGTCGGCGGGCGCGGCGGGGACCGACGAGTCATGGGTCTGGGACGCGCTCGGCGAGAAGGAACGAAGGTTGTACGAGCTTTCGGCGAGGAACACCGCCGACGCCGTGGACGAACTCGGCGACGGCGGCGACGCGGTCGGGCTCATACACGCGGATCTCCATCTGGGCAACGTGCTGTTCGGGGGCGGCGAGGCGCGCCCCATCGACTTCGACGACGCGGGTTTCGGGTACTGGCTGTACGACATGGCCGTCGTCCTCCACGACTACAGGCGGAGGGAGGACTGGGCCGTGTGGCGCGACGCGCTGCTCAAAGGGTACGCCGCGGAGCGCCCGCTGCCGGAGGGGGTCGACCAGCATCTCGACACTTTCATGTGCGCCAGGTGCGTGTCCCTCATGCTCTGGTGCCACGCCAGGGCCAGAGAGAACCCGCACTTCCGGAAGCACCTGAAGACGTGGGTCGACTGGTCGATCGAGTATCTGAGCGAGTTCTGCTCCGAGTGAAACGGGAGGCCGCGTGCCGCGAATCGAATCGCTTCTCTCAGCCAGGCTCTTCGTGTCCCCTCAGATCGTCGGGGACAGGATCTTCTTCATCAGCAACATGAGCGGGCACCTGAGCCTCTACGCTATGGACGCGGGCGGCAGCGTTCCCGAGCCGCTCCTGCCGCCCGACCTCGCGCTTCAGAACCCGCATCTCCTGGAGGGCCTGCCGTTCTGCGTGCTGCCCCGGCTCGACCGCATCCTCGTCATGATCGACCAGGACGGCGACGAGAACTACCAGCCGATGTACGTCCCGGTGGACGGAGGGTTCCCCGAGCCGGCGCTGCCCGGGTTGTTCGACGGGAGGCGCGCCTATCTCACCGACTGCGACACGGAGAGGAACGTGGCCTACTTCTTCTCGGAGTCGAGGACGGAGTCGAGCTGCATGGCGTCGCGGGTCCGTCTGGAGACCGGCCGCGCCACGAAGCTCGCGGAGAGCAAGTACGGGGCGTACCCGATGGGCTCCAACGAGTGGCACACTCTCACGGCCATCGTCGACGTGTACGGCGCGGGCGACCACGTTCTCTACATCGCAGAGGAGGGCGTGCCGGAGCGTCGCAGGATCTTCGGAACGCCTCTCGAGGACCGCGCTCCCGACCACGAGGTGAAGGCGAACAGCATCACGTCCTGCTCGTTCGTCGACGAGGACGGCGCGCTCCTCTTCCGCACGTCGCTCTGGAGCGACACGTACGGACTGGGCCTGATCGACCTCGCCGGCGGCGAGCCGCGTCCGGTGTCCGTCAGGGGAGAGGTGCACCGTGGTGTCGGCGAGCTCGGCTCGCTCCGGCGCCTCGCCGAGGGGCGGTACGTGGTGGGCTACAACATCGACGGGTGTTCCTGGCACTACGAAGGGACGTTCGACGCGAGCGCGCTCACGATGTCCCTCACGCGCGTCCTGTGCGGTGAGGGCGAGCTCGAGGGAGGAGTGCTGGAGTCGCTCCGGCACGACTCCGAGCGCGACAGGTTCGTCCTGTCGTTCTCTTCGGCCACGAGTCCGACGCAGGTCTATACGCTGGAGAGCGGGGAGAGGTCGCTCCCGAGAGCGCACACGCGCGAGCGGATCCTCGGCGTCGGTCTCTCGGAGCTCTCTTCGGGAGAGGACGCGTCCTTCGAGTCGTTCGACGGACTGCGCGTCTCGGCCCGGCTCTATCTGCCCGCGAGCGGGCTGGGATACGCGTTCCCGAGGCCTCTCGTCTACTACATCCACGGAGGTCCCCAGAGCCAGGAGCGGCCCGACTTCGCCTGGTTCTCGATGCCCCTCATCCAGTTCCTCACTCTCTCGGGCTTCGCGGTCTTCGTGCCGAACGTGCGGGGCAGCACGGGCTACGGGTTCGAGTACATGAGGCTCGTCCAGCGCGACTGGGGAGGCGACGACGTCAGGGACCACGTTCACGCGATGACCGAGGTCCTTCCCGCAGACGCGCGCCTCGACACCGGAAGGGCGGGAGTCGTCGGACGATCGTACGGGGGATACATGACGCTCACGCTTGCGTCCCGGCATCCCGAGCTGTGGGCGGCGGCCGTCGACATGTTCGGTCCGTACGACCTGCCGGGTTTCGCGGGGCGAGTCCCCGAGGCGTGGAAGCCCTGGATCACGTTCATGGTGGGAGACCCGGAGACCGAACACGCGTTTCTGACCGAGCGGTCGCCCGCGACCTACATCGATAGCGTCAGTTGTCCGCTGCTCGTCATCCAGGGGAAGAACGACCCGAGGGTGCTCGAGGTGGAATCGCGCGAGCTCGTCGAGAGACTCAAGGGCCTGGGAAAGGACGCTTCGTACCTCATGTTCGAGGACGAGGGGCACGACGTCCTGAAGTACGGAAACCGGGTGACCTGCTACAACGCCATCACCGACTTCTTCACCAGGAACCTGAGACCGTAGGGGGGACAGATGCCCGTCAAGATCGCGGTCGAGATCCCGGTCGGTGCCCCGGCCGGACGGAGCGCCTCCTCCACGGCCACCGCCTTCGTCGCGCTCGCCACTCTGGTGGCTTGCACCTTGATCGGCGGATGCGCGGGGCGCGCAGACGAGCAGGTGGTGCTGGGCGGGATCGGCGCGTCCGTCGACGCGTACATGACCGCGATCACGCCCTACGGTTTCTCCGGCGCTCTGCTCGTGGCGTCCGGAGGCGAGGTCGTGCTCGCGAAGGGGTACGGTCTGGCCGACGACGAGGCCGGCGTTCCCAACACGCCTGCCACCGTCTTCACGACCGGCTCGATCACGAAACAGTTCACGGCCGCCGCCGTCATGAGACTCGAGATGGACGGGCTCCTGTCTATCAACGATCCGCTCTCCGCGCACCTGGACGGCGTTCCCGAGGACAAGGCGGGCATCACGCTTCACCATCTCCTGACGCACACCGCCGGCGTCGTCGGCTCCACCGGCGCCGACTTCGAGGAGGTCGGCCGGGACGAGGTCGTCAAGAGGGTCATGACGGCGCCGCTCGAGTTCGAACCGGGCTCCGACATGTACTACTCGAACGGGGGTTACAGTGTCCTCGCGGCCGTCGTGGAACGCGTGTCCGGCCGCACGTACGAGGAGTACCTGAGAGACGCTCTCTTCGAGCCTGCCGGCATGAAGAACACCGGCTACAGGCTTCCGCGCTGGGACGAGCGCATGGTCGCGCGGTGGTACGACGGCGACGACGACAACGGGACTCTCCTCGAGAAGGCGTATCCCTACTGGAACCTCATCGGGAACGGCGGCATTCAGTCGACCCTCGGGGACATGTTCTTGTGGTACGAGGCCCTGAGGGACGAGGCCGTTCTCTCGGAAGACGCCAAGGCCGGGCTCTGGACGCCGTTCCTGAACGACTACGCCTGCGGCTGGGACGTGCTGGAGACGCCCCACGGCAGGCTCGTGCAGCACGACGGAGGCAGCACGCTCGGTGCGAGCGCCGAGTTCCGATGGTTCGTCGATGAGGACATCCTCATCGTCCTCTTCTGCAACCGTTCGTACCAGGGCGCCCCGCTCTTCGAGATGGTCAGGAGCGAGATCGAGGAGCTGTCCTTCGGCGGAGACGTCGCGGCTCCTCCACCCGCGGTCGAGATCGGCGACGAGCTTCTGGACGCGTACGCGGGGAACTACCGGCTTGCGAGCGGGGGAGGGATCCTCGTCAAGCGCACGCGCGACGGACTCCTGCTCAAGACGTTCGACCAGGACGTCGTCAACGCGCTCTTCCAGCCCGACGCCGACCCACGCACCCACGACGACCTGAACACGAAGTCGGGACGGCTGCTCGCGGCGGCCGCGAGCTCGAACAGCGACGGCTTCGTGGCCGAGCTGGGCGATGGTGACTTCGCGCGTCGCGTCCAAGGTCTGCTGACGCAACACATGGCGAGGTTCGCCGCCGAGAGCGGTTCACCCCCGCGCCTGTCCGTGTCGCTCGGGTCCGTGCCCCTCGGGGACGACGGGACCGTGATGACCGGCATGCGGATACGGAACGCCGCCGGCGGACGCGACGACCTGAGCTTCTGGTGGAAGGACGGACAGCTCGTGGGCATCGACACGCGCGCGTACGAGATGTCGGTGCCCCTGGCACCCTTCTCCGAGACCCAGTTCATCGGCTACCATCTCGGGTTCGCCAGGGTGCATTCGGTCGTCTTCGAGGTGGACGAAGGAGGCCGGGTCGCGCTCATGCGGATCGGGCCGCACGCGGCCTACCGGGTGGGCGGCGCGGGCCACGGTGAGAAGGGACACGTCCACGACGGAAGCTGCGGCGTTGCCGTCGAGGAGCACGTCCACGACGAGAGCTGCGGTCACGACGGCGACGCGGGCGGGTCCGGAGACGGCGGTGTCGACGAGGACTGAGTCTGGCATGGGGGGCGGCCGCGGCCGCTCCGGGATCAGGAGGGGCGTGACCGGATGGGGATGGAGTTCTCCATACGACGGATGGGCGAAGCGGACCTGGCCGCGGTCGCCGAGATAGAGGCCGGCGTGTTCACCGACTGGTACCGCGTTCACCGGCGCGACCCGGAGCCTCTGTCCGAGCGGACGTTGGATGAACTCAGGTACGCCACGTCGATAACCCCCGACGCGAACCTCGTGGCGGTCTCCGCGGAGGGCGCTCTCGTCGGCTTCGTGCTCGCCAGACTGTGGGGGAGCGTGGGCTGGTTCGGAACGTTCGGCGTCCCGACCCAGTTCCAGGGGCTCGGGATAGGGAAGGCCCTCGTCTCGTACACGATGGAACACCTCCGCGACCGCGCCACGACAGTGGGGCTCGAGACGATGCCGGAGAGCGGGGCCAACATGGGGCTCTACGCCAGGTCCGGGCTCGTTGTGAGCTTCCCGACGCTCATCCTCGAGTACGCGCTGCTCCGCGAGGCGGGGAACCTCGGGCAGGCAGGACCAGGCGAGACGGTCGCGTGGAGCGCGCAGGACACGGGCTCCCGGACGAGGCTCGCGGCGGGCGTGCGCGAGATCGGAGACGCCATCCTTTGCGGTCTTGACTACACGGCCGAGGTCGAGGCGATCGAGTCGCACGGACTCGGGGAGACCTTCTTCAGCTTCAGTGACGGGGCGGTCGACGGGTTCGCGATACTCCGCACCGTTCCGTTCCGGAACCACGACACGTCGGGCCGCGGGTACGTCCACGCCATGGCCTTGCGTCCGGGCGCCGACCAGGCTGCGGCCCTCACGAGCCTGCTTCGGCAGATGCTCCAGCGCGCGGCCTCGGTGGGTCTGACGAGGGTCGTCACGGGGCTCTCCGCCCGCTATCCGGACGCGCTCGACCTCCTCCTGCGCCGCGGGTTCCGCGTCGTGCGCGCGGCGATACGGATGGTCGACCGCGACTCTCCGCCCGAGATCTTCCGCGCGAGCTCGGCGACCGAGCTGTCGAGATGGGCCGGCTAGAGCTGCGCCGCGCGATGATGTGCAGGACTTGGGCGGGGGTGGAGCCGCGTCAGTTGATGACGTGCAGGAGGTCGGCGAGGATGAAGTAGAGCCTTCCGATCAGGAGCGAGATCCTCGCCATGAGCGTGTACCCGAACGAGGCACCGAACGAGACCATGATGAACACGATGCCTATCTTCGCCGTCCACGACAACACGCCCTTCTGCGGTTTCGAGAAGTAGAAGTAGAGTATCGTCGTCACGACCCCGACCATCAGCACGAGGTTGTTGAGCGTCACGAGGTTCATGCCGGTCACGGGGAGGATCGTGGACGCGACCTGCGGCATGACGTAGCCCTGGATGTTGGCCGTGATGCCCAGACCCGCTCCGACCCCGACAGTGAACGCTATCGGCCATCTCGAGAGCCACGCCGACTTGGGGAACCACCTGGAGAGCATGATGAGTCCGAGCGCTCCGGGGATCAGGATGATCCACTTCTCCGCGCCCGTCTCGCTCACGAACGTGTCCCAGAGCATCGGCTTGACGTCGAAGAACGCGACGTATATGAGCCAGTACCCGGCGGAGATGCCGACGTACAGGTGCTCGGCGAGCTTGTAGAACGGGTTGTCCTTGTAGAGGAACGAGAGTATCGCCAGCGTCAGGAAGCCGGCCAGCCACGTCCCTATGATGGTCCCGAGGCCCATTAAGCCCGTCCCGTCTCAGCCGTTCCACGCTTGCGCCTGGCACGCGTGAAGAAGAACCCGAGGTTCCCCAGCACGATGAACCCGATGACCAGAAGGTGTGCCCACTCCTGCGCAGGCATGCCCCTCGTGGCCATGCCCGGCACTCCGACGAGCGTCTCGTACTCGGCGGCGCCCTTCAGGCCCCCGACCAGGCCCTCGATCTGTCCGGACTGAAGATACGGGTACGCGTCCGGTGCCATGACCGCGGTCGTTCCGAAGGCCATCCGCTGTCCGAACCTGGCCTGCGCGTATCGCACCCAGTAGTCGATCACGGCTCCGTGTTCGAAGCCGAACAGGAGCTCGATGTCCTCGTACGACTTGAGGTTGCGCGTGATCTCCATGTCCTCGAGCCGCGTCCCGCGATAGTCGGTCGCGAACACGTCGCCGATCTCTCGTCCCATCGCGATCATGACGGCTATGTACCCGGGTCGATACCCGAGATCCACGTAGTCGATGCCGTAGACCTTGCCGGACCTCGCGGCCGCCTGCTCGAGGGCGACGTGGCCGAGGGGAAGGCCGATGGCGATGTGCCCCAGCATGACGACCTTGACGTCCTTCTCGAACGCCTGGAGGAGCACCGCCTCGAGCATCGGCATGAGTTCGGGAGCGGACGTCGCGTCGAAGTCGATCGACACCATCAGGTAGTCACCCGCCTCGAGCGACTCGACGGCCTCGTGAGCCCCGATTACCGGCGCGGTCGGAGGGATCTCGAGTCCCACGCTTATGATGAGCGGGATCGTGACGACGACGAGCAGGATCAGGAAGATGATCCTCCTGTCGATCGACTCCATTCGCTCCCAGAAGCCTGTTCTGTCACCGGACTTCGACAAATCGCGAAACCTCGTTCCTCGTCGCGCTTAGTGGGCCTGGGCCGTCGGTCGTGAGTCTGGGCCTCCGGTCGCGCGCCCGGACGCTTTCTACGACAGGTAGCTTCTCTCGATCCCGAGCATGATCCTGAGAGACATGGACACCGCGCCCAGGGCCGCTCCTATCTGAATGCCGCGCTTCGCCGCCAGCTGCGGATAGTTCATGATCCACTCCTGCGCGGCGGGGAAGAACTGCGAGATGGCTGCGCCGATCGGGATGCGCCCCAGCATCACGACCACGGCGGAAAGCAGGAGCAGCGTCGCGACCGTGTTCCGCGCACGGAACGCGCGGTACGACGCCGACGCGATGAAGAACGCCAGCAGAGCGAACATCGTCCCCTGAAGCGGCACTATGGAGTAGGTGTAGAGGAACATGAAGGGCGACTGGATGTGGAACGGGCTCCCGTGACGGACGAAACCAACGACGCCGAGCACGACCGTCACGACGAGCCCGGCGATCAGCGCCACGCTGTGTCCCCATCCGGCGGGACGGCGGACGACGCGTTGCGCGTGGGCTCGGACGAGACTGTCGACGCCCAGGAGCATCGTGAATCCGGACACGATGGCGAACCAGACAAGTAGCCTCTGCTCCAGCTCGCCGAACGGCTCGTGGGGTATGAAGAACGAGACCACGAGGAAGAACCCCGTGAGAAACGTGATGGCCAACGGAACGGTGCGCTTCATCGGTGTCCCTCGAAAGCCCCCGGGCCGCATCGCCTGGGGGTGTAGCCGGGCGGCGCGCTCAACGTGCCGCGCCCCTGCCGGCGCAGGGTCAACTGAACCAGGACCTCATGAACTCGAAGACGCGCGTCGCCCAGGAGCTCCCTCCCGGATCGATGGCGTACCCTACGCTTCCGACGGCGAACGCGATCAGGACCAGGATCACAATGGCGAGCTTCGCGAGGTCCTGGCCCTTCAGACTCCCGAGCATCACGGGCTCTCGGGAGAGGTAGCTCGAAGCGGCGAACAGCTCCTCACCGATTAGCGTGTAGTCGCACGCGGCGACGAAGAACGGGAGCTGCGACGTCTCCTTCGTGCCCGCTATCTGAATCGCCCCGATCGAGTGGCCGGTCTCGGCCATGATGAGCGACTCGGCGTAGAACGTCCCGAGAAGGAACACGGCCATCGGCCGGTCGCGGACCATCATGCCGTCGACGCCAGCGGTGTATCCGAACTGGTCGTACGTCAGATACGCCACGCGCGAAGGGTCGTAGCTGTCGATCCTGCCCGCCTCGGTGTACGACGTCTTCACGATCTCCTGCGCGGTCGCCATGACGATCGGGTCGGCGCAGGGGACATCGAGCGGCGTTCCGTGCTCTGCCACCCGCTTCGCGACGTGGCCCAGTATCGTGAGCGCCGCCAGCGTGCCGACCTCGCTCACCGTTTCGATGCCCGGCACGAAGAGCACCGGACGGCCCATCTCCGTTGCTCTCCCGACCGCTTCGTCGACGGCGTCGAGCCCCGGTATCTTGCGGATGTACAGCTCGATCCCGCTCCGCGCCCTGTGCAGGAAGTAGAGGATGAAGGCGCTGAAGAGGACGGCCATGATGAGCGTGGGGAGACGCCCCATCGCGAACCACTGCGCAAGAGCCGTCGCCGGGTCTGACGGGGCCGAGTCGACCGAACCGCCATCGATGACGGCTCGGACGACGTACTGGTACGGAACGCCCGTCGTCGCCTCCGTGTCCATGTAGTCGCGCTCGAAGGGGAGGGCCGAGCCCACCACCTCCGGGTCCTCCCCGGGGCCGTATCGGAGGATCTCGAAGAGCCTGACGTCGGCCTGGTCGTTCTGGAGGTCCCAGGAGACGAGTATGGCCGCGCCGCCGTCGTCGGGAACGTCGGCGCCCGCGACCGAGCACGCCATCGGGAGCGCCGCTGGGAGGCCGGCGGGAGACGTGAGTTCCATCTCGGCGAGGCCCATCTGCGCGAAGGCGCCCCCGCCCGTGAGGACGAGGACGCCAAGCACGATGATCGCGACACGCGTCTGGCCGAACCGGACCGCTCGAAGGCCTCTGGTGAACACGTTCAGGTCAACCTCTCTCACGCCGCGCCGGGTGAGACCCGGCCGGTGTTCCATCCCGAACACGCCCTCGGCTCAGACGCCTACGCGGCGGTCGCCTTCTCGATCGCGGCCACCGCCTTGTCTATCTCGGCGGCCGAGACCGTCAGGGGCGGCCTGAACCGCACCGTGACGGGGCCGCACGGAAGCGCCATCACGCCGTTGCCGCGCAGCCTGCCGAGGAACGCCGCGCGCTCCTCCGTCGAAGGGAGGTCGAAGGCGCACATGAGCCCTCTGCCTCGGACGCTGTCCAGGGAGCCGCCTCCGATGCCGCGGAGACCCGTCATGAACCGCTCGCCCATGGCGGCCGCGTTCGCGACGAGGTCCTCTTCGTCCATGATCTCGAGATAACGCTGGCAGCGGATCATGTCGACGAGGTTCCCACCCCAAGTCGAGTTGATCCTCGAGGACACCTTGAACACGTTGTCCGGCGCCTCGAGAACCCGGTCGGACACCATGATGCCGCAGACCTGCGTCTTCTTGCCGAACGCCACGATGTCAGGCGTCATGCCGAGCTGTTGGAACGCCCACATCGTGCCGGTCAGGCCCATGCCGCACTGGATCTCGTCGAAGATGAGCATGACGTCGCTCTCGTCGGCGATCGCGCGGAGCCCCTGGAGGAACTCGGGGCGGAAGTGGTTGTCGCCGCCCTCGCCCTGTATGGGTTCGATGATGATGGCCGCTATGTCGTCGGGGTTGTCGCCTATCGCCTTCCGCACCGCGTCGAGCGACTCCTTCTCACGGGCCTTGACGCTCTCGAGGTTCGCCCCCTCCATCGGGAAGCGCATCTTCGGGTTCGGAACGCGCGGCCAGTCGAACTTCGGGAAGTACTGGGTCTTCCGCGGGTCGAACGTGTTCGTGAGAGAGAGCGTGTAGCCGCTGCGACCGTGGAAGCACTGCTCGAAGTGAACGATCTTGGTGCCCTTGAGGTCGCGCTCAGGCGTGTCCGGCCTGTTCACGCCCTTGACCATGTTCTTCCGGACCTTCCAGTCGAACGCGGTCTTCAGGGCGTTCTCGACGGCGAGCGCGCCTCCGCTCACGAAGAAGAGATGGGGGAGCGACGGCGGAGCCGCCAGGCTCCCGAACGCGTCGACGAACTCCGCCATCTCGACGGTGTAGAGGTCCGAGTTCGACGGCTTGTTGACCGCGGCGCGTCCGAGCGCGGCCACGAAGTCGGGGTCGCGCATCTTGGGATGGTTGAAACCGATGGGCGACGAGGCGAAGCACGTGAAGAAGTCGAGGTAGTCCCTGCCGCTCCTTGAGTCGTGGAGATACGAGCCCTTGCTCTTCTCCAGATCCAGCACGATGTCGAAACCGTCAGCGAGCATGTGCGCCGCGATGGTCTCGTGGACCTTGTCCGGCGCTACGGTCCTGGTCTTCGCTCCAGTCCGCATGTCGGTACCTCCGCACGAATGGACGAAATGCCCCGAGCTGTCGTTGACTTCACCCCCACGGCGCGAACTCAGGGCGCGCACACCGTCCGGGAGGATCGTCCACGGCCAATTGCCAGAACCCCAATTGTATCGTGTCGCGTCTCGGGCTGTCCACACGAATCACCCGCCGCCCCGGGCGGTTCCGTCCCGGGCCTCCGCGTGGTTCGGTCTCGCGCCTCTTCAGGGCCAGGCTCACGCGTCCCGGGGGGGAGAGGGAGCGAACAGGAGCTGGAGGAGGAACGGGGGGACCGGGTGCTCTCTCAGCATCCCGGGCACGTCTTCTATGCCCGCCACGCCGGACTCGGTGACCACCCCTCGGCAAAGCTCGAGCGGCACGACCTCGAAGTACCGGTTGTCGACCGCGACGCCAGAGGGCGCGTCCGCCATGAGCTCGGACGGGTCGCGGCCGCGCGCCGGATCCCCGCGCAGCGCCGTGGGAAGCAGTTTGTCCTCGAGCGCGGCGACGTAGCAGGGCACGCCGCACTCGCGCGCCGCGAGCGCGACGGCGTAGGAACCGATCTTGTTGACGAAGCTGTCGTCCGAGAGGCTGTCGGCTCCCAGCAGGACGAGCCCGGCCCCGGCCAGCCGGCCCGGCAGCGCCGCGTCCGCGACGAGCGTCGACGGCACGCCGAGGTCCGCCAGACGCCGCGCCAGCGAGAGCCCCTCGAGTCCGGGGCGCGACTCGGAGAGGAGCACGTGGAACTCCGTCCCGGCTCCCGCCGCCTCCTCGAGGATCGCGCTTACGCTCTCGCCGTCGCTCGTCGTGGCGACGACCGTGCCCGGGGCTATGAGCGGCGCGCCGGCCCGACCCAGCTCTCGCAGCCTGTCCTCTCCGAAATCCGACACGCGCGAGCACTCGAGCTGGACCGCGCGCACGGCCGTCTCGGGGCTCTTCCCCGAGAGAATGACGTTCTCGGCCGCGGCGATCACGCTGCCGACGAGGTTCACGATGGGAGCCATCTCGCGCTGCGCCTTCAGAAGCTCGCTGCACACGGAGACGATCCCGTCCCACAGCGTGCCGGGGTCCGCGCCCTCGAACGAGCCCACGGCCTCGGAGAGCTCCCGGGCCGCGAGCCTCGTCAGCCGGGAGGCGCCCGACGTCCTGTCCTGTGCGATGCCCTCGAACATCGGACCTCCATGGAGATGAGCCTCTCAGGCTCGTCGACGGTGTGCCCGCGGCTCCCGGGAGGCTCCCGGAGGCCTCAGGCGTAGCGCGAGATGGCGCTGATGGGGTCCAGCTTCGAGGCCTTGAGGGCCGGGTAGAGACCGAACAGGAATCCCACGGCGACCGCGAACGAGAGCCCCAGGAGCGAGCCCTTGCCGGACACGGTGATGATGAAGTCCTGGCCCATCTGCGCGGCGGCGAACGTGAGCAGTCTGCAGAGACCCGCGCCGACGCCGAGCCCGACCAGGCCTCCGACGAGGCTGATCGTAACGGACTCGATGATGAACTGCTGGAAGATGGCCCGATCCTCCGCGCCTACCGCCTTTCTGACGCCGATCTCCCGCAGGCGCTCGTTCACCGAGATGATGAGCACGGACAGAAGCCCGATGCCTCCTACCAGGAGCGAGACGGTCGCGATGCTGGACAGGATCGTGTTCCACGTCTGCGTTATCTGCTCGACGCCCTTTATCGCCTCCGCGATCTGCTCGGCCACGTTCTCGATGTGGAAGTCCTCGACGCCCCTGTGTTCCCGCAGGAGCGTCTCGTGGATCCTCTCGTACGCAGCCGCGATGTCGGCGTCGTCCCTGATCCTCACCGCGAAGTAGTCGATGTCCTTTGAGCCCGAGTAGTAGTACATGCCTGTCGTGATCGGAACATAGATGCGCTCGTGGTACTCGTCCTGGCCGTCGCCGCCGAACATCTCGCTGAACTCCTTCATGCGAAGGACGCCGACGACGGTCAGCCTCTGGCCGCCCACGAGCATCTCCTCGCCGACAGCGTTCCTGTCACCGAAGAGGTCCTCCTTGATGATCTCGCCGATGACGGCCACGCGGGCGTGGTTGTCGACGTCGGTCCAGGTGAGGAGTCTCCCCGCGCCGATCTCGAGCTTGAGGAGGGGGAACCCGTCAGGCGTCGCGGCGAAGACCTCCAGATGCCGCGCCTGATTCCCGGCCCGTCCCACGACCTGAGCGGCGACCGTGGGGCAGAGCCACCTGATCTCCGGGACCTCCTCGCGAAGGACCTCCGTGTCGTGGAGTGTCAGGCCCCGCGAGACCTTGAGGGACGCCAGTCCTTCCGGGTTGTCCGGCGGCCTCGACGCGATGAAGAAGACGTTGTCGAACCCCAGCTGGTCGAAGTCCTCCATGATGCGCGTGCTGATGCCGCCCACGAACGAGAACATCGCGACGACCGCCGCTACGCCGACGACGATGCCGAAGAGCGTGAGGGCCGACCGCAGCTTGTGCGTCCAGATGGAGTGAAGTCCGCCCAGGATGCTCTCGAGGATGTTCATTCGTTCTCCGAATGGGCGCCCGCCCAGGGGTCGCCGGTGATGTCCGCTAGGGGTCGCCCGTGATGACCGCCCGCCTGAGGTCGCCCGTGATGATCGCCCGCCAGGGGGCCGCCGACCACGGCCGCTACTCGTAGCGGAGCGCCTCCAGGGGGCTCAGTCTGGCGGCCCGGAGGGCCGGGAAGATCCCGAACATGAGCCCGACCCCGACCGCGCAGAGGAACGCGATCAGGAGGATCGTGGGGGCCACGGCCGTAGGCATCCCGAGGAAGCGGTCGACCGCCGCGACCATCCCGAGCCCGGCCAGAAGCCCGACGGCGCCTCCGGCCGCCGTCACCACTATCGACTCGACCAGGAACTGCACGAACACGTCCCTGTCGCTCGCACCTATCGCCTTCCGGACCCCTATCTCACGCACGCGCTCCGTGATCGACGCCAGCATGATGTTCGCTATGACCACGCCTCCCACGAAGAGCGACACGAAGGCGATCGACCAGAAGATGATGTTGAAGAACACCATCTGCTCGGCCTGCTGCTGGATGCGCTCCGTCTTGGCGTCGATGTTGAAGTCCTCGACGCCGTGCCTGCGCGTCAGCACGGTGCGGACCTCTTCCGTGAGCGCCGGCACCTCCTCGACCGACCTGGCGGCGATCTCGAGGCCGCCCAGCCGGTCGTCGATCGTGAACCGCTTGATCATCGTCGTTATGGGGATGTAGTGCGACCTGTTGAACCACTCGAGGACGTTCCTGTCGCTTCTGCCGCCTTCTCCCTGGAAGTAGAATTCCTTCTTCTCCATGACTCCGATAACGGTGAAGGGAACGCCGTCCATGACTATCGTCTTGCCGACCGCGTCGGAGTCCCCGAAGAGGTCCTCCTTGTACGTAGGGCCTATCGCGACGACGTTGGCGTAGGTCTCCAGATCCTTGTCGCAGAGGAATCGTCCCTGGGCGAGCGGCATCTCGTCTGCGTACGGATAGTGGCCCGTCGTGCCCAGGACCTTCATCTGGTACGTGAGGTCTCCGTACGTCACGGTGAGGAACCTCGTGATCTCCGGGTCGACGTAGGACACGCTCGGGCACTCTTCCGTGATGGCGATGGCGTCGCGGTACGTGAGCCGCTCCGAGGCTTTCTCCGCCGCGGTCATCATGAGATGGTCCAGGTGCGTGTTCGTGATGCGGAGTTCGCGGAGCCCTCCGAGCTGTTCCCAGAACGCGAGCGACTGTTCCTCCCCGCCGCGCATGAGAGCGAGCACGGTCACGACGGACGCGACACCGAGCACGATGCCGACGACGGTTATGACCGCGCGCCCCTTGTGTGACGCCATGTCCCGGAACCCTGCTCCGACGCTCTCGAGGATGTTCACGCCGTTCCCTCTCGTTCCGCCCGAGCGGCGCCCTCGCCGACCGACCGGCCGCTGGAGACGTCCTGCGCGACCGCCCCGTCCTCGATCAGCACCGTTCGCCGCGCGTGGGCGGCGACGCTCCCGTCGTGGGTCACGATGACGATCGTCCGGCCGCCGTCGTGGAGGTCATCGAGGATCGACATGATCTCACGGCCCGTCTTCTGGTCGAGGTTTCCGGTCGGTTCGTCCGCCAGCAGGATGGCCGGCTCGTTGACGAGCGCGCGGGCGATCGCGGCGCGCTGGCGCTCGCCGCCCGAGAGCTCGTTCGGTCTGTGCTTCAGGCGATGGCCAAGTCCGAGCGACGTGAGAAGCTTGCCGGCCCGGTTCGCCCGCTCCGCGCGCGAGATCGAACCGTGGTAGACGAGTGGGAGCGCGACGTTCGACAGGAGGTCGACGCGGGGGAGAAGGTTGAAGTTCTGGAACACGAAGCCGATCTTCTTGTTCCTGACGCGCGCCAGCTCCCGACCCCTGAGGCTCGACACCTCCGTCCCGTCCAGGAGATAGCGCCCGGACGAAGGCGTGTCGAGGCAGCCCAGGATGTGCATGAGCGTCGACTTCCCGGATCCCGACGGTCCCATGACGGCGACGTACTCGCCGTCACCGATGGCGAGCGTCACGCCGCGCAGGGCCTGCACCTGGGCCGCGCCCAGCTCGTAGGTCTTCGTGATCGCTTCGGTCTGAATGAGCATGCGGCACCTCAACCCCGGCGGCCGGCGGCCATCCGCTCGCGCCGGAGCTCGTCCTCGGACTTGTCCTGACCCTCGAGCTCCGGGTCGTAGAGCGCGACCTCGTCGCCCTCCTTGAGGCCGGAGACGATCTCGACGACATCGATGTTGCTGACGCCTGTCGTGATCTCGCGCTCGACCGGCTCGTTCTCGCTGCCGTCGAACACGTAGGCGACCTGCCGCCCCTGCTTCCTGAAGACGGCCTCTACCGGGACCGTGAGGACTCCCTCGCGGTGATCTCCCTTGATCTCGATGTTCGCGGTCATGCCGGGCCTCAGGCGCTGGTCCGTGTCCGTGACGTCTATCTCGATGTCGAATATCTTGACGCCGTCGACATTGCGGGCCGCCGGGGCGATGTGCGTGATGAGCCCGTGGTACTCCACGTTCGGATAGGCGTCCACGTCGATCGTCACATCCTGGCCATTCCTGATCTTGCCGGCGTCTACCTCGTTCACGCCCGCCCTGATCTGCATCGCCGAGAGGTCCGCGATCGCCATGAGCGTGGTGCCGCTCGTGTACGAGACCGCGCCGGACGTCACGATCTCGCCCTCCTCGATCTGGAGCTCGATGACGGTCCCGGACGCCGGCGCCAGGATCTCGAGGAGCTCGACCGACTCGGTGCCGGGCTCCGTTGTGACACCGTCCTCGGCGGCGAGCTTCATCTGCTCGAGGGCCGACCGGTACTCGATCTCTGCGATGTCGTACGCGTCCCTGGAGAGCTTGAGCTCTTCGTCAGAGATGTGACCGGCCGTGTGGAGCTCAACGTCGCGCTCGTGATCCTGGCGGGCCCGCTCGAGATCCACCTTGGCGCGGCCGTAGCTGCTCTTGAGCGTGGCGACGGTGCGGGCCTGCGCCATGTCGGGCTCGACGGTGGCGAGCGCGTCCCCCTTGTTGACCCACTCGCCCTCCTTCGCCGCGAGCGTGCGGATCTTCCCGCTGATCTTGGATTTGACCAGCACCTTCGTCTTCGGCTGGATCTCGCCGACCTCGGTGAGGGTCACGGCCACGTCGCCGACGACCACCTTCGCGCGCCGCCCGTCGCCCCCCGCCTGCTCCTCACCACCCGCTCCTCCGGCCGCTTCTCCGCTTCCCCTGCCGCATCCAAGCCCGAGGGCCGCGAGCACGACGACCGCGGCGGCCCACCTCACGTGTGCGGACATGCCGTTCCTCCGACGTTTCCGGTGTGTATCCTCGAAGTTCCGCGCCGAGTGTACTGTGAGAGTTGGACACCTTCAAGGCCATTGCGGTTGCGCGCCGGTGGCGCGGCGCCGAAGCACGTTGTATACTGGCACCACGGACCGCGGGCGGCAGGGAGCCGTCCGCGGTTCCCGGCGATTCGGGGGAACGCCATGGTCCAGATCGAGAACGTCGCTGTGTCCTTCGCGGGGAAGCCGCTCTTCCGCAACGTGAACTGGCGGATCGGCGACGACGACCGCGTCGGTCTCGTCGGGCCCAACGGCTCGGGGAAGACGACGCTCCTGAGGCTCATCCGCGGTGACGTCCATCCGGACGAGGGGAGCATCACCGCGTCGCGGAACACGACCTACGGGTACTTGCCCCAGGAGGAACTCACGCTCAAGGGCCGCACGCTGTTCGACGAGGCCGTGGCGGTCTTCGGGCGTCTGGCCGTGATCGAGACCAGGATGCGCGAGCTCGAGCACCACATGGCCGAGGTCCCGCCCGAGGACCCCGAGCACGACAGGGTCATGCGCGAGTACTCGGACCTGCACCACGAGTTCGAAGCGAGGGACGGGTTTTCGGTGGACACGAAGGTGGCCGAGGTCCTGTCCGGGCTCGGGTTCGCCGTGGAAGACCACACCCGGATGACCGAGGAGTTCAGCGGCGGGTGGCAGATGCGGATCGCGCTCGCGAAGCTCCTCCTCAAGCGGCCGAACGTGCTCCTCCTCGACGAGCCCACGAACCACCTCGACCTCGAGTCCATCATCTGGCTCGAGGAGTACCTCCGGACCTACCCCGGCGCGGTCATCCTCGTTTCGCACGACCGCGCGTTCCTCGACAAAGTCGTGGACCGCATCAGCGAGGTCTGGTTCGACGGTCTCGTGGACTACTACGGCGGCTACTCGGCGTACCGCGAGCAACGGGAGAAGCGCCGTGAGACCCTCCTCTCGACGCGGAACCAGCAGGAGAAGCGCATCGCCCAGATCCAGCGCTTCATCGACAAGCACCGCGCCGACAAGTTCCAGGCCGCGATGGTGCAGAGCCGCATCAGGACGCTCGAGAAGATCGAACTCGTCGAGGTGCCTCGCGACCGGAAGGGCATCCACTTCGAGTTCCCGCAGCCGCCGCGCGCCGCGTCCGTGCCCGTCTCGGTCCGCGGCCTCAGGAAGTCCTACGGCGACAAGGTCGTCTTCGACGGCATCGACTTCGACGTCTCGCGCGGCGACCGCGTTGCGATCGTCGGCGTGAACGGCGCCGGGAAGTCCACGCTCCTGAACGTCATGGCCGGCCGGACGCCGTTCCAGGCCGGGGAGTGCAAGCTGGGAAACAACGTCACGATCGAGTACTTCGGCCAGGACCCGGGACAGACGCTCAACAAGTCGAGGACCATCCTCTCGGAGATCGAGTCCGTCGCCCCCAACGACGTGCGGCCGCGTTTGCGCAGTCTCCTCGGAGCGTTCCTCTTTTCGGGCGACGACGTGGAGAAGCAGGTGGGTGTGCTCTCGGGCGGGGAGAAGAGCCGCCTCGCCATCGCGAAGATGCTCGTCCGGCCCGCGAATCTCCTCCTCCTCGACGAGCCGACGAACCACCTCGACGTTTCGGCGCGCGAGGTGCTGGAGGGCGCGCTGGCGCAGTACACGGGCACCATCTGCCTCGTGTCACACGACCGCGCCTTCATGGACCGCCTCGCGACGAAGATCCTCGAGATCGACCGCGGCCGGTTGAGGCTCTTCCACGGCAACTACAGCGACTACCTGTACGCGAAGGAGCGGGAGAGGGCGGAAGGGGGCGGCGGAGCCCCGGCGAAGGCCGCGACCCGCCCGCGCGGGGGTGAGGGCGCGTCGAACGGATCGACCGCGCGTCGGGGGGGGCCGAAGACCAAGGAGCAGAAGCGGCAGGAGGCG
>JBDRIO010000003.1:0-109540 GCA_043815815.1 Candidatus Eiseniibacteriota bacterium
CCTTGCGCACGGCAGGCCCCGGTGCGCTCCACCGGGGCCTGCTGAGCGTTGTCCATGCGATGGTGCTTGTGTGACCCCGGCTACCGGTAAAGCCCCTTTATGATGCCCCAGCTCGCGTCCTCAACCGAGCTCGCGCAATCCGGGCAATCCGGCGTGCCGTACTCCCAACCGTCTACCCACAGATCCTGGAAAGGAGCGGAGTCGTCGATGTTGAAGGTGTGGTTACCGGTGCTCTCCCACGTCGCGCAGTCGTCCTTCTTGTACTTGTACTCGACGAACGGATCGCTTCCGGCCGGGAACATGACGTCGACCGTGTAGAGCTTGGGGCTCACGATCGGGCAGGGCTGGCTCATGAGGACGCCCGCGCCCCAGCTCGTCAGGGCCGGGTGTCCGCCGGTCACGCAGACGTCGAAGAAGCTGTCGATGCCGTTCGTGAGGCACAGCGTGAACGTGACTGTGACGTCCTGCGCCGTCACGAGCTGGCTCGAGACCGTCGTCGTGTTGTTCGACATGTCATAGGTGAAGGTCGTGGTGGCCACGCCGTCGGAGCTGAAGCTGACGTTGCCGCCGCCCATCTGCGTGTCCTGGTCCCAGTTCTTGTTGAGCGTGACCTTGCCCTGGTAGTTGCCCGCCGGAATGATGGCCGAGTACTCCCAGACGTCGTCGAGGTCGGGATCGGACATCTCGGTTACGGCGCTGGCCGGATCCCAGTCGCCCGGGTTGCCGACCTCATCCTGGAAGTCACCCGCGACCGTCGGCGGATTGAGGCTGTCGAATACGAACTCGTCGCCTTCCTTCACACCGAGGTTGGCGCCGAAGTTCACGAACCACGTGACGTCGCCGCCAGCGCCGAGCGTGAAGTTCTGGTTCGGTCCCGGGAAGTCGTCGCCCCACGTGTCGCTCTCGATCGCCTTGTAGCCGTATGAGCCGGCCACAAGGGTCTTCGTCAGAACGTGGACGCCGTTACCGTTGACCGCCGTGTCGTACGCCGGGTCAGCCTGGTTCCAGCCGTTCATGTCGCCGACGATGCTCGGTCCGGCGAACGCCAGCACCGGCATGAGAACCGCAATCGCTACCGCTGCAATGAACCGCATCTCTCTTCTCCTTCTCTCGCCCGTCGATGGCTGCGTCACCGTGATGCGTCATCCGCGGGCATCCTGTGTATCACACTTGCGGCCGCGACTGTCGGGCCGCGCCTCAATCACCGCAAACCGTAGCCTTCGTCTCCTTCGGGCACCCTCCTTTCGAGACCTGGTGCCGCGGACCGGGGTCCGGATGCTGTTGTCTCGCCTGATGGAACGATGTCGCACCTGAGCCGGATATGGTCCGCCACGTACGAGACTATATCACAAGTCACGCCGAATGTCAATGCTCCGGCGGGGCTTCCCGAGTCCTCGCATGCAATCCGCGGTCCAAGCCCTGTCCCCCGAGCCTCTTCGGGACCCGTCTGCCCGGAGCCTAAAGCCCGGTCCGCCGAGAACCCGTCCGCCCGAAACCCGGTTCCACGTCGTGCCCCGGGCGGGCCTATCCAACCCAACCTCCGTACTCTGTGATGCGGCCCCGGAGCGCAGGTTGCGGGAGATTCTCACCGTCGGGGAGGTACCCGCGGGCAGGCTCCCAGAAAGAGGATCCGCGGCTCCCTCTGAGGGGAGCCGCGGATCGTGGAGACGGTCCGAGACTGGAGCTGGTGAGCGGATTCGAACCGCTGACCTACGCATTACGAATGCGTTGCTCTACCAGCTGAGCTACACCAGCTATGGTCCGGACCTTATCCTTCAGGTGGTGCCGCCCCGCAGAATTGAACTGCGGACACACGGATTTTCAATCCGTTGCTCTACCAACTGAGCTAGGGCGGCGTATTCGTCCGAATCGGAATTCTAGCAGCGGCCCCCCACGAAGTCAAGCGCCTAGAGCGACTCACACGTCCGCTCGGAGCCCGTCCGGGCTCACGCGCCGTACCCGGTCGGATGACCCAGCACCCACTTCCACGCGGCCTCGACCATGTCCCCCAGGTCGGGGTGCGACGGCCGCCAACGAAGCTCGCGCTCGGCCAGCGACGAGCTGGCGACGAGCCGGGCCGGGTCGCCCTCTCGCCTCGCCCCCATCTCGCGGGCGAGAGCCCGGCCGGTCACACGCTCGGTCGCGTCGATGACGTTCAGCACGCTCCACCCCTCCCCGTTCCCGAGGTTGTACACGCCGCTCCTGCCGGCGTCGAGCGCCTCGAGGGCCAGGATGTGAGCGTCGGACAGATCGCGCACGTCTATGTAATCACGGATGCACGTTCCGTCCGGCGTGTCGTAATCGTCGCCGAACACGGTCAGCGAGGGCAACGATCCCTGCGCCACCTTGAGAGCTATCGGGATGAGATGAGTCTCGGGGTCGTGGTCCTCTCCGCAACGTTCGGAAGCGCCCGCGGCGTTGAAGTACCGAAGCGAGATGTGCCGGAGCCCCATCGATGGCGCGCGCCACCCAAGGACCTTCTCGAACGTGAGTTTCGTGTCGCCGTATACGTTGACGGGATTCGTGGCGTGCGTCTCGCCGATCGGGACCGACGCGGGCTCCCCGTAGACCCCCGCCGACGACGAGAAGACGATCTTGGCGACACCCGCCCGCTCCATGGCGTCGAGCAGCCGCGCGCCGTGAACGACGTTCGTCTCGTAGTAGTCGCCGGGGCGCGTCATCGACTCGCCCACGAGACTCCTTGCGGCGAAGTGCACGACCGAGTCCACGCCGTGCTCGCGAAGCACAGAGGACACGAGCTCAGTGTCGCCGATGCTCCCGACCACGAGCGGGACCCCCTTCGGCACCGCTTCCCGATGCCCCTTCGAGAGGTCGTCCAGCACCACGACCCGTCGCCCGGCGGCCGCCAGGCGCTCGACTGTGATGCTCCCGATGTAGCCGGCCCCACCCGTCACGAGGATCGACGACGCCATTCCGACCTCCAAGCCGTCCTTCGGCGCCGGCGCTCGGCCCCGCCTCACTGAGAGGGGGACGCGCCGGCGCCCTTTTCGTTACGAGAGGTCTCTCCTACTCGGACACGCCCGCATCCTTCAGGGCCTGAGCGATGGTCTCGTCGCTCATCTCGTAGTCGGGGAGGCTGCCCGTCAGGTACGCGTCGTACGCGGCCATGTCGAAGTGACCGTGCCCGGAGAAGGCCATCACGATCGTCTTCTCGACGCCCTCTTCCTTACACCGCATGGCCTCGTCGATCGTGGCCTTGACGGCGTGCGCCGTCTCGGGCGCGGGGATTATCCCCTCGGTCTTCGCGAACATTATTGCCGCATCGAACACGCTGTTCTGCGTGAACGCGACCGGCTCGACCACGCCCTCGTGCACGAGCTGGCTCAGAATCGGCGAGTCGCCGTGGTACCTGAGACCGCCCGCGTGGATCTTCGGAGGCACGAACGAGTGCCCGAGCGTATACATCCTCATGAGAGGCGCCATCCCGGCGGAGTCCCCGAAGTCGTACGCGAACATGCCCTTCGTCATCGTCGGACACGCCTTGGGCTCGGCCGCGACGAACTTGATGTCGCGACCGTCGGCCTTCTCACGCAGGTACGGAAGGGCGAGCCCCATGTAGTTGCTGCCGCCTCCGACGCACCCGACCAGGATGTCGGCCTCGTCGCCGACCAGCTCGAGCTGCTTCCTGGTCTCGAGACCGATGACGGTCTGGTGCAGGAGCACGTGGTTCAGAACGCTGCCGAGCGAGTACTTCGTGTCGTCGTGCGTCGCCGCGTCGAACACGGCCTCGCTGATAGCGATGCCGAGCGAGCCCGGGCAGTCCGGGTCGCCCTCGAGGATCTTCCTGCCGACCATCGTGTTCATGGTCGGGCTCGGGTGCACGTCCGCACCCCAGATCTGCATCATCGTCCGCCTGTACGGCTTCTGCTCGTAGCTCACCTTAACCATGTAGACGGTGCACTCGAGACCGAAGCAGTTGCACGCGAACGAGAGAGCGCTGCCCCACTGGCCGGCGCCCGTCTCCGTCGCGAGCCTCGTCACGCCGGCCTTCTTGTTGTAGTACGCCTGCGCGACGGACGTGTTGGGCTTGTGGCTCCCAGGAGGACTTACACCTTCGTTCTTGTAGTAGATCCTGGCCGGCGTCCCCAGGAGCTTCTCGAGTCGGCGGGCCCGCACGAGCGGCGACGGTCTCCAGATGGAGTAGATGTCCAGGACCTCCTCCGGAATGTCGATCCACCGGTCACCCGAGACCTCCTGGAGAATGAGGTCCATCGGGAAGAGCGGAGCCAGGTCGTCGGGACCGAGGGGCTCTCGCGTTTGCGGGTGGAGCGGCGGGTCCAGCGGCTTCGGAAGGTCCGGGATCGCGTTGTACCAGGCCCTCGGCATGTCCTTCTCGGGAAGGAGTATCTTCACGGGATCCATCTGCGTCCTCCTTGCGCGCCGTGCGCAGTGTCGAGATCGTGTGAGTCGTTCAGGTGGCGAGGTCGTCGAGCTTGACCAGCCTCACCTCGGAAACCCCGGGATGTCCTTCGAGCAGTTCGACGGCGCTCTCCGGCACGTCGCCGTTCAGCGATATGACCATGATAGCGCGGCCGCGGATCACCTCCCGGCCCACCTCCATGCGGCTGATGTTGACGCCCGCCTCCCCGAGCATCGTACCCACGCGGCCGACGATGCCGGGCTCGTCGACGGCGCTGCCGTCGAACCACGCCACGAGCACCCTGCCGGACGGCACGACATCGACCTCGAACCCGTCGATCTCGGTCACGCGGAACCTCCCGGGAGCCATGAGCGTCGCCGCGAGCGTGCCGCGGGAGCCGTCCTGCCCCCTGACCGTGACCAGGCTCGTGAAGCTGGCGGCGTCCGTCGCGCGCGCTTCGGTGAACTCGATGCCTCGCTCCTCGGCCAGGAAGCGGCCGTTGACGAGGTTGACCTCGTCGCCCTCTATGGGAGTGAGGAGTCCCTTCAGGAACGCGAGCGTCGGAAGCTCGGTGCGGTAGCGGCCGATCTCTCCTCCGTACCGTATCTCGACGCCGGCCGTGGGCAGACCGAATAGCTGCGTGAACGCGCTGCCCAGGGCCTCGGCGAGCGGCATGAACGGCTCGACGTGGGAGAGCGTCTCGGTGTCCGTGAGCGGAACGTTCAGCGCGTACCGCGGGAGCCGACCCGCAAGCGCCTCGATCACCTGCTCTGCGACCGTCGACCCGACGCGCGCCTGCGCCTCTTCCGTCGACCCTCCCAGGTGCGGAGTCACGAGCACCTGCTCGTACCGGAAGAGCGGGTGGTCGACGACGGGCTCGCCCTCGAACACGTCGATCCCCGCCGCCGCGACGCGTCCCGAGTCGAGCGCTCTCTGGAGGGCGTCCTCATTCACGATGCCGCCCCTGGCGCAGTTCACGACGCGCACGCCCTCGGGCGCGAGCGACAGCTCGTGTTCCCCGATCATCCCGTACGTCTCTTCGGTCCTGGGCGTGTGGAGGCTCACGTAGTCAGACCGAGCCATCAGCTCGTCCAGCGACTCGAGCTTCTCCGCGCCGAACGTGCGGAACCGCTCGTCCGCGATGTACGGGTCATACGCGACGACCCGCATGCCGAAAGCGGAGGCGCGGACGGCCACGGCAGACCCGACTCGCCCAAGCCCCACGATCCCAAGCGTCTTCCCGAGAAGCTCGACGCCGCGCGGCTTGGCCTCGGGCCAGACGCCGGCGCGAAGCTCCTTGTCCGCGGTCGCGAGATTGCGCGCGAGAGCGAGCATGAACGCCATCGTGTGTTCCGCCGCCGACACCACGTTGGATTCGGGAGCGTTGACCACCATGACGCCGCGCGACGTCGCGTACGACACGTCGATGTTGTCGACGCCGACCCCGGCCCGACCCACGACCCGCAGCCGCTCACCCCGCTCGATGAGCTCGCGGTCGACCTTCGTGAGGCTCCTCACCACGAGCGCGTCGTATCCGTCGATCGACGACAGGAGTCCGGCACGGTCGATCTCGAACGCCTCGGTCACGTCGAGAGACGCGCCGAGCGTAGACATCCCTTCGTCGGATATCCGCTCGGCAACGATGACTCTTGCGCGCAAGCTGCCTGCCCCCTACGCGTCCCGCCGTCCCCGACCACGCACGAGAAGACCCGTCACCTCGTGGAGACCGAGCAACCGCGAGACAAAGAGATACGCCGCACCGCCGGCGCCGCCGGCGAGCACGATGCGTACTATCCTACCCGTTGAGAGCAGTTCAGCAAGTCGCATGCCAAGCCACCTGTCGACGGGCAGGAGCACGACCGCCAGCGCGCCGCAGGCTGCGAGCACCCGCCACCCCAGCGAGACGAGGTCCCGGACGGCGACCGGAGCCCCCCGGCGCCCCATCTCTCTGTTCAGCAGAACGTAGAGGATCACGGCGTGGGCCGCGAAGGCGAGCGAGCTGGCGAGGGCCAGCCCGGCGTGCCTGAGCGGAGTGCGCACGAGGAGCAGGTTGAGCCCCACGTTGAGGAAGAACGCGATGACGGAGACCAGCACAGGCGTCCGCGTGTCGAGCCGCGCGGCGAAGGCCCTCACGAAGAGAAAGACGAGGCCCATGGCCACGAGCCCCACGGCGTACATCGCGAACGCGGACGAGGTCATCGCCAGGTCGGTCTCGTCGAACGCGCCGCGCTGGTACACGAGTCCGACGACCGGGCGCGCCAGCGCCACGGCGAGGACGACGACCGGGGTCAGGAACGCGACGTTCATGCGGATGCCTGTGAGCAGCGCCCTCGCGAACCCCTCGTCGTCCCCGAGCGCGTGCTTCTCCGCCAGCACGGGAGCGGTGGAGCGTCCCGCGGCCAGAGCCAGGATCGCGTACGGAAGATGCACGAGCCGGAACGAGTAGTAGAGAGACGAGATACTCCCCGGCACGAGGAACGAAGCTATCGTGCGATCGACGATGACTCCGACGCGCTGGACGACCGACGCCGCGATGACGGGGCCGGTCAGACCGGCAACCTGCCGCACGTCCGGGTCGCCCAGTCGAAGCTCCGGCCGGAAGAGCCGTTCACCGTCCCTCCTGGCGAGCGAGCGCACGAATGGGACCTGCACGAGGAACTGCAGCACCCCGCCCACGAGCACGCCCACCCCCAGGCTCACGTAGCCTATGCGGCCGTTCAGCACAAGCACCGAGCCGACGATGCCCACGTTCAGGAGGACCGGAGCCAGGCTGTAGACGCGATACCTTCCGAAGGCCAGCAGCACCGCCCCCATGAGCGCGGCGAGGCCGATGGCGACGCCGAAGGGGAACATGAGCCGCGTCATCCCAACCGCCGCATCCGCCACCTCGCCCTGGAAGCCGTGCGCGACCACGCTCACGAGGAGGGGCGCCGCCACGATGCCGACGAGGACCACGACACCGAGCGCCAGGGCCAGCAGGTTGGCGGTGCGTCCGGCGAGCCTCCAGGCGCGCGCCTTCTCCCCGGCTGCGTGCTTGCCCTTGAAGAGCGGCATGAAGCCGGACTCTACCGCGCTCTCGCCGAGCACGCGGCACAGCAGGTTCGGTATCGTGAACGCGGCGACGAAGATGTCCATCTCCGTGCCGGCCCCGAAGAGCGCCGCGGTGACGATCTCGCGCGCGAACCCGGAGACGCGCGAAACGAGGGTCCCCAGACCGATGGCTGCGAACCCTCCGAGGAGCCCCCGATGCTCGCTTCTGGCGGTGTCCGACAAGCTGACCTCCACCCCTCGACCTGCCTCAGTGCGCGCCCGCCCACGCCGACCCGCGCGTCGCGCGCGGCAGCCGTGCGCCCCTAACTCCCCACCGGCCGGGACGTTCCGCCCGCCCGTGGGTCGCGAGAGCGTAGCAGCAGCGCCCGAACTTCGTCAATCCTTGTGGCACGCCTATTGCACATCTAACACCCGCAGATTAGGCAATTCAGCACGTCCATGCCGGAAGCGGCGCATTTGCTTGTGCTGCAAGCAGTTAGCTGGGGGAGCCGCAGACATGCGAAGGACCGTGCTCTCGAGAGCGCTCGTGTGCGCAATCGCGGTGGCCTCCTGCACGGCCCCCAGCGCCGCCGACGACGGCGGGACCATCGAGTACTTCGACGGCGGCAGCCTACGCTCGGACGTCCGGCTCTCCCTCGGGTTCCTGTACGGGGCGGGCGCAAGGCCCGACGGCCTGGGCGCACCAGTGAGCACCGTCCGGTCGGGCATCGCTTCCACCTCCGGGAACCCGTCGGGGCTCTCCTTCATCGAGTCGAGCGGCCTCCTGATAGACGCGCTCCCCCCCCTCGGAGCTTCGGTCAGCGACATCGCCAATCTCGAGAGCAGAGCGCGCTCGATGCTCGACGACGCCCTCGAGGACGTGGCGGCGGTCAACCTCCGTCCGACCTATCCCACGCTCGAGGCGTTCGCGGGGCAGCAGGCCGGGTTCATCTCCGGTGCAGTGGCGCTCCGCTTCGGACAGGTCGTGGCGGGCGCGTCCATCGAGGAACCGATGTCCCTCGAGCTCTCGCTCGTGGAGAACGGCATCGAGGCGTTCGCCGGCGGCGTCAAGGACGACGGCGATGACGACGTGGACATCGAGATGCGCGGCTTCGCGGATGCGGCCTGCGACCTCGTCTTCAGGGTCGACCGAACGACCGCGGCCGCCGGCATGAAGGTCGCGTCGAACGTGGCGCTCGGCCTGTCACTCAGCCGCTACCACGCCCGGGCCGCCGTCGACGGCATGCTTCGCGGAGACGGCGTCGTCGACTACGGCGGACAGGAGTACGCCTTCAACGATCCGAGCGATCTCTGGGAGAACGCGCTCGGCGGCTCCGTCGCCGGCTCGTTCGGGGGCGACGCCTACGGCTGGTCGGTCGGCGCGAGCTACAGAGGTCTCGACTGGATGACGCTCGACGTGCTCTACGTGCGTGTGCCGCGGCTGACGCTCGCAGGCAGGCTCACGACCATCGAGAGCATGCCGGAGGCAGCGACGGACGGAGGTCTCGACCTCTCGGAGGTCTCCGCGTCCCAGCCGACTCTCACCGAGACCACCATCACGGTCGAGGACGACCCCGTCGGGCTGCTCCTCCCCTCGTACGCAGGAGCGGCGGCTTCGTTCCGTCTCGGACCGGCGCTCACAACGCTCGAGTACCGACTGTACTCCGGGACTCTCGGGTACGAGTACCAGGGCCACTCGGAGGGGGTCGAGCTGGGGAGCGGTGTGGGCGTCGAGGTCGGGGTCGGCGCGCTCTGGCTCGGCGGCGGCGTCATCAGGGGAACGCTCGTCGGGGAGTCGGCTTCGGGCGACGGCTCGGACGACGTGTGGATACCGCTCGCCAACCTCGGGATGGGGTTCGGCGTGGGCGAGCACACGAGCATAGACCTTCTCATCCTGGCGCTGCCGCTCCAGGTGGCGAAGGTCTCCTTCGCGTACGAATTCTAGCGCGGGGCCCGCTGCGAACCGGGAGGAACGCCGGCGAGAGACGCGGGCTGGACGATCGAGGCAACGGTGAGGCGAGAAGCGCAGGCCGAACGAGCGAGGAAGCGGTGAGGCGAGAGACGGGCGCGAGAAGAGAGAGACGGGAACACGGCCGGCGCGCGGCCGGGCGCTCCGGAGCGTCGCCCGTCGAGCGTGCCAGGGCATCGGGCGTCGTGAGTGCTCAAGCGTCGCCTCCCGGGCGCACCAGTGCATCGGCCGTCGCACTGCCGCTCGCGTCGCTCGCCGTCGTGCTTCTGACGGCCGCGTGCGCGCTCGCGACGATAACGCTCCTCGGGTATCCGCAGGAGCTCGTGTCGCCGTCGGATCGCGTGACGGTCACCTGGGAGGAGGACGAGCGCTGCTACGTCGCGTACGGCCCCGCCCCGGGCGTCTACCCGAGCAGGACCGCGACGGAGGCGGTCCGCGAGCTGACCTTCGTGCCCGCGGACGAGGGGATGCTCCCCGGCATCCACTTCTGCGTCGTGCGCGCGGTAGGGACCGGGGGCGACTCGGAGGAGTTCCAGCTCATCGTCGAGTCGCCGGTCTTCCCCGGGCCGACGTCGCCGCCCAACGGTTCATCGGTGAGCGAGACGACGACGCTTTTCGAGTGGGACCTCGTCGATCGTGTCCCCTACTACCACGTGGTCGTGTCGGACAGCGAGATCGAGATATCGGAGGAAGAGGGCGAGATCGTGCTCTCGGGCGCGCGGGTCATCTGGCAGGCCATCACCGGCGGGACGTCGATTCAGTACGGAGGAGCAGACCCGTCGGGCCACTTCGCGGGCGCGAACGGCGTGAGCCCCCCGCTCATGCCCGGCTTCACCTACAACTGGCTCGTCTTCAACAACTACGGCAATCACCCTCTCCTCACGTCGACAGCGGGCGCGGGACTCGCCGGATTCGCCTGCAGCGTCAGCGCCGACGTGGGGGCGCCGGACCTGGTCGCCCCGCCGGACTCGGTCGCCATGGCCGAGGACCTGGTCTACTTCGACTGGGCCGACGTTCCGGACGCGACCGGGTATCACATCTACATCCACGAGAGCCGCGAGTGGGGGGGCGGAGAGGCGCGCTACCCGGTCTGGGACGGAGCGACCACGGCGTCCGAGGCCGAGGTCGCCTTCGGCAGCTTCCTTCCTCGCGGCGAGTATCACTGGCGCGTCGTGGCGCTCGACGACCACGGTGCGGGAGCGTGCTCTCTCTCGCGCCGCCTCGACTACGAGACCGAGACCGGGGAAGCGATGCTCGTGACGACCAACGAGCTCGGTGAGCCGCTCCCCTGGGTGTTCGTGGAGATGGAGTTCTCCCAGGGCGGCGTCGAGGTCTTCCCGATCATCACGAACGGTGTCGGCGTCTACGCCAAGGAACTCATTCCCGGCGACTACACGTTCCGCGCCGTCAAGGCCGGACACGTCGACACGCTCGCTCAAGCGACGGTCCGCGTGAACGAGACTACGCCCGTCGTGATGGAGCTTCGCAGAGCGCCGGCCCGGATACGCGGAACCGTCGAGGACGAGCAGGGCCGCGCCGTCTTCGACGCGACGGTAGAGGCCGACCGCGGGTCGGATCACGTCGTGACACACACCGACGCCGACGGCAACTTCGTGCTCACCGTGACGTCCGGAGAGTGGACGATCATCGCGCGCAAGCAGGGCCACGAGTCCTCCTCGCCCGAGGTGGTCACGGTGTCTGCAGGCGACTACCACGTGCTGCCGGCTCCGCTCGTGCTCCTCGGCACTCCGGGAACGGTCTCGGGCTCCGTCGTGAACACGATGGGCAACCCGCTTCCGGCGGCGACGGTACTGGCGGAGAGTGGAACATCGAGAGAGACCGCCACCACGAACGGAAGCGGCGCGTTCTCGCTCTCGCTCGCGCCCGGCAGATGGGTGCTTCGCGCGGAGAAGAGCGGATTCCAGGGGAGCGGCGAGAGGGAGGTCGAGGTCCCTTCAGGGGGCTCCGTTCAGGTCGACCCGCCGTTCTCCCTCTCTCCGGTCGCGGCTTCCGTGTCGGGGAGAGTGACTAACGGTGAGAACGCGATAGCGGGAGCGCGCGTCGTGGCCGTCCCGAGGGTCGGGCCCGTGGTGAGCGCGACTACCAACGGATACGGGGAGTTCGTGCTTCTGCCGGCGCCGGCGTCGTACGCGGTCCGCGCGTTCGCTGACGGATGCGCCCCGTCCGACCGCCACCAGGTGAGCGTCCACACGGAGGACGCCTTCGCCGGACTCGAGCTCGAGGTGGTACCGCTCGACTTCACGGTCGCGGGGCGCGTGACCGACGGCCACGGGCCGGTCGGCTCGGCCCGCGTCACGAGCGGGACGCTGGACACCGTCACGTCCGTGGACGGAACGTTCGTGCTTGCGCTCCCGAGCGGAGTGCACGACCTGAGGGTCGGGAAGCCCGGCTACTTCTCAGGACCTGCGACGCGGGTCGCCGGGGGCTCGGGACAGGTCCTGAGCGGATTGACGATGCGCGTGGCCGACGGCGCGTGCTCCATCTCGGGCAGCGCGCGCAGCGGTGGCGCAGCCGTTCCTCACGCGCTCGTCAGCGCGGCGAGCGAGGGCTCCGCCGTGGAGGTGCCGACCGACGACGTGGGCGGTTTCGCGATGTCGGTCGAGTCCGGGGTCTGGATCGTGCGCGCGTGGAAGGACGGGTTCGTCCCGTCGCCCGCGGAGACCGTGCGTGTGGCCGACGGGCAGAACGCGACGGGCGTGAGCCTGGACGTCCTCGACGAGTCCGCCGCCGTGCTCGGAGCCGTGACGGACGACCGGGGGCCGGTGCGGCGCGCGGACGTGCTGGTCTTCGTGCCGGGCGGTTCCGGACCGGTGTACAGAACGACGTCAGGCTCGTCAGGAGGATACCGCGTGCGCGTGGCCCCCAACGAGAGCTACGTGGTCAGGGCGGGCGCTCCGGGGCGGGGCACGGTCGCGGTCGAAGTGCCCGCGCTCGGCGCGGGGGACGAGCGAATCGTCAACGTGACGCTTCCGAGCTACGACGGCGTCATCGAGGGCGTCGTCAGCGCGCTGGGCGATCCGGTCGCGGGCGCCTCCGTGACCGTCAGCTGGGGCGACAGCGTCTCCGCCGCGACGGACAGGCTCGGGAGGTTCGCGGTGTGGCTTGACGAGGGTCTCTACGACGTCAGGGTGGAGCGGCCCGGGTACGAGACGCTCCACCTGGCCGACGTCGAGGTCGTGTCCGGCGAACCGACCCGGCTCCTCGTGGAGCTATCAGGGGTCTTCGCCTCTCTCGCCGGCTCGGTCATCGACTCGTTGACCGCAGCACCCGTCGAAGGGGCGCTTCTGACGGTCACGTGGCCCGAGGGCGGAGCCTCCCGCGTGACGGGGCCGGAGGGAGCGTGCTCCCTCACCTCGATCGTGCCGGGTGACGTAGTGCTTCGCTGCGTCGCGCCCGGGTATCGCCCGGAGACGCTCTGCCTCTCTCTCGGCGCTTTCGAGGCGGGTGCCGTCGAGATCGACCTGCTCCAGCTCACCGGCACGATAAGCGGTACGGTCGTCGGAGGCACGGCGGGAGGACTTCCAGCCGTCTCGGTCCGAGCCAAGCTCGGAGACGAGGTCGTCTCGACGGCGACGACCGAGGCGGACGGGAAGTACCTGCTGACTGGACTCGACCCGCTGCCGACGTACTCGATCCGCGCGAGCCTTGACGGGTACTACTCGTCTTCCGAGAATCCGCTCACCGGGATCGCCATTCAGACGTCCGACGCCGACTTCGTTCTGCTCCCGGCCACGGGAACGATCGCCGGACGCGCCTTCGACGATGCCTCCGGCGAGCCGCTCGCCGCCGCGGCCGTGACGGTCGACGACGGCGCGGGTCATCTGGGCGAGGACACGACCCTCGAGGACGGCTCCTTCTCGGTGGAGGGTCTCGTCCCGACGAGCGCGTACGTCGTCAGGGCGTCTCTCTACGGGTATCACGACGCGGTCGCTCTCGACGTGACGCCGGACGATGACCCTCTGGATCTCAGGCTCCCGCGTAACTTCGCGCGACTCCTGGGGACCGTCGCGACGAGCGGGTCCGGCGTCCACCTCGAGGAGGTCGAGGTCGTCGCGACGAGCACGTCGTACGGCGGCGAGTCGCGAGTCGCGGTCCCCGACCCGACGGGGTCGTACGAGGTGACGGAGCTTAGGCCCGGCACGTACGTCGCATCGCTGTCCGCCCCCGGCTGTCTCAGCACGCCCGCGCAGATCCCCGTGGCCGCGGGAGAGGGTGAGACCGTCGCGGGGCTCGACTTCGCCGTCGAGCTCGCATCGATAGAGCGAGTGGAGGTCGGCGGACCCACGTCCATCGGTGCGGGAGCGAGCGCCGTGTTCAGCGGAGCCGCGATCGCCGACGGTAACCGGGTGGTCGAGGCGGAGCTCGCGTGGTGGGTCTCCCCTTCGTGTGCCGGCACGATGGAGCGGGCGACCGGCAGCCTCGTGTGCAGCGAGGACTACATCGGAGAGGCGACGGTCGCGGCGATGGAACTCGGGTCAGGCGTGACGGGCCGGGTTCGCGTGTCCGTCTACGCCCCCATCGACGCGACCACGAGCGCGGTCTACTCGGACTCCTCCGGCATGGTCCTCGAGATCGACCCGGGCGCCGTACAGGCGGCCAGGTCGGTCCATCTGACGCGCGAGGAGGTCCCCGACGCCAAGCGCTATCGCGAGAGCTACGAGGTGGCGCCGGTGAGTTACGAACTCAAGCCGACGGGACTCGTCTTCGAAGAGGACAAGCTCCCCCACCTCTCGCTTCCCGGCGGCGGGGGGACCGACATGGTCCTCTGGAACGAGGACGAGCTGGCCTGGGAGCGCGTCGACGCCGAAGGCGCCGGGGGCGCCGTCGAGGCCGAGGTCGCGAGACTGGGCGAGTACGCCACGTCGACCGAGTCGGCTCCGCTCGGCATCGCCGACCTGCGGTCCGAGCCGAACCCGTTCTCTCCTCACGACGGACCGGTCGTCCTGAGCTACGACCTCTCGTCGAGCAGAGCGCGGATGCCGTTCGTCACGGTCAGCGTCTACAACATGGCTTCGCAACTCGTTCGCACGATCGCGGACAACGAGCCGCAGGGCAAGGGACGCGCCTCGGTCGAGTGGGACGGTCTGACGGACGACGGTGACCTGGCGAGGAACGGCAGATACGTGGTCGAGGTGCGCGCGGAGGATTCCTCCGGTGTCGACACGGCCCTGACCACGGTGGTCCTGGTGAAGTAACGAACGGCAGGACAACAGGCGGCGAGGCGAGCGGCGACGAGAGCACCCTCGCCGGAGGAACCAACCGCAAGGGAGTCCGGGATGTCGCGGAGTGCGGGCAGAGGACACGGCAGGTGCAGAACGGGGTGCGCGGTCGCGCTGGCTCTGTCCGTCGCCGTGCTGTGCGGTCCGGTGCAGGCGTTCGCGCAGGACCTCTCCCATATCCCCGCTGCGTTCGTCGACGTGGGGACAGGAGCCAGAGAGATGGCGATGGGCGGAGCCGCCATCGTCTCGTCCAGCGGCGCGCCCGCGGTCTTCTGGAATCCCGCCGGGCTCGCTGCGACCGAGGCCGCCACCGAGCTCTACGTCACGTACGGCGATCAGATGGGACTCGTCCCCTACTCCGCCGCCTCGGGCGTCAAGCGCGTGGGCAAGCGGTACTCCGTTGGAGTCGGCGTCATCTACTCCGGGGACGAGGTCCTCTCGGAGATGACCGGCCTCCTGTGCGCGGCGGGGAACTTCCAGGGCGTTCCGTGGATGCCCGAGGGCACGGTCCTCGCTGGCGCCGCCGTCCGTGCGAGGTGGGCGTCCTTCGGCAACAACCCCGGGTCGGACGCCCGCGTCACCGGAAGCGCGCTGGGTGCGGCGGTCGACGCGGGCGTGATCGTGCCGTTGAGCGCGTCGGCCCGGTTCGGCGTTGCGGGCAGAGACCTGGTCGGCATCCTGAACTGGGACAGCTCGTCGTCGGGATCGTACGAGGAAGGGGTGCCCCCGGCGCTGGTCTTCGGAGTGGCCGTCGAACTCGCGGAGAGCGCCCTCGTCGAGGTCGATCTGGACAAGGCGCTCCGCCTCGACGGTCGGGATCTCGTTTCGGTCGGCGGAGAGGTGGAGATGTTCGGCGTCGCCGCGCTAAGAGCCGGCTACAGAGTGGCGTTGGCTCCGCACGAGTACGAGGAGTTCTCACTCGGAGGCGGAGCGTCGGTGACCACGTCACGATCGGAGATCACTCTGGACGTGGCGTACGTCTTCGGAAAGCTCGCCGACACACTGAGACTCGGCGTCCGGTTCGCGTTCTAGGCGGAGCGGCCTACCAGCGGAGAGCGCCGGGCTGCACGGTCACCCACAGGACCTTGTTGCGACCCGCCCCCGTGAACACGGCGGCGTGCTCCACCTTGGCTGAGTAGTGCAGACAGTCGCCGGGCCTCACCTCGAACTCCTCACCACCCACGGTCACGCGCACCTCACCCTTGAGAACCAGAACGGCCTCTTCGCCGTCGTGGGCGTGAGAGGCACGGATGCCGCCCTCCTCGTTGTCGATGAGCACCGCCTTCACGCGTCCGGCGGGAATGCCCGTGGTGAGCGCGCGACCCGTGATGAACGTGTCGCCCGCGCCGGGGAGAAGCACCGTCTCGCGGTCTTCCTTCTTGACGACGGAGACGCGTGGCAGCGGCTTGTCTTCGACGAAGAAGGCCGTGTCCTTGCCGAGCGCCCCCGCGATCTTCTTCAAAGCCCCGACGGTCGGCGAGGTCTTCCCGCGCTCGATCTCCGATATGTGAGTCGGAGACATCCCGGAAGCCTCGGCGACCTGCTTCAGGGTCAGCCCCTTCTCTCGTCTGACGTCCTTCAGGCGCTTGCCGACCTCTTCGACGCTCGGCATGACTGCTCCTTTCCGTTCGCTGGAGGGCGCTGGACCGACTCATGCGCGCGCCCATGCATAATCTCCAAGAAATCGTAACACCCCTCCCGCCGTGAGTCAAGCCGTTTTGGACCTGCCCGAGGGCGGGGCCGAGTTGACAGCCTGTTTGACCGGTGCTAGCATCCGGCCCTGCTACTTAGGAATGGCGCAGCACACAGGCCTTCTGAAGGGGCCGTTGCTCTATCAAGGGAGGGTAGTCATGGCGAAGCGCGGTCTTCTTGCCCTGCTCGCGGTCGGCGTGCTGGCGATACCGCTGGCGGCATCGGCACAGAAGTACGGCGACGGGTTCGGACTCGGCGGTATCCTCCTCCCGAGCGGTTCGGCCACCATACTGGGCACGACCCGGCTCGGTGAGGAACTCGGACTGGAGATCGGGGTCGGCGTGGACCTCTACGACGACGACGGCCACTCGTCGTCCGACTTCGGCGTGAGCGCCGCGCTCAAGAAGTTCTGGAGCGTCGAGAGCAGCTTCCAGCCGTACGCCGGAGCGCGGTTCGGGCTGGCTCACAGCTCCTACGACCACGGAGCCGGCGACCACGACCAGACGCTCTTCGGCTTCACCGCCTTCATCGGAGGCGAGTACTTCGTCACCAAGCGGGTCAGCCTGGACGGCGAGGTCGGCGCAGGCATGTTCTTCGGGTCGTTCCACCTGCGTACCGGCTCGCGCCTCGCCGCGTTCCTGTATCTGTAGCGGCCGCATGAGGCGCCTGCTTGCGTTCGTGCTCGTGCTCTCGACGGCAGTCTGTGGAGCGTGCACGGAGACGGGATCGGAGACGGGGGCGGAACCGAAGACGGTGTCCGGCCCCGTCCGCTTTTACAGGGAACACGTCAGGGTCGACGCGTCCGAGGGACGCACGCGCGTCGTCGGCCACTACTTCTTCCGCAACGCGTCGGATGGACCCACGACCGTCTCGATGAGCTACCCGTTCCCCGTCGATCTGCATCACGCCCGCCCGTTCTCTGTCGCGATGTGGCTGAGACGCGGAGCCGAGTTCAGACCCCTCGGCTTCCACCACGAGAGCGACTCCGTGAGATGGAAGATGAGCTTCGCGCCTCGCGAGGAACACGAGGTGTTGGTGGAGTACGTGCAGGAGGTCTCACGCAAGCACGCGGTGTACATCGTCACGACGATCGGCAGGTGGGGCGAACCGATAGAGCTTGCCGAGTTCGAGTTCCGCGTGCCGGCGAGTCTCCAGGAGGTCGAGCTGTCCTTCGAGCCCGACGCCGTCGAGGACCGGGGAGACACCGTCGTCTACCTCTTCCGGCAGACCGACTTCATGCCCGAGAGGGATCTGGAGATCTGGTGGAGATAGCGCCCTGAGCGGCGGAAGGAGACTCGCGCCCGGGTCTGGGTCGAGCGCATCTGACGACCGCGGGTGTGCCTCAGGTCGAAGCCCGCGGGCAGGACCCGCGGGCTTCGGTCGTCGATGAAGACGGCTCAGATGATGGCCGTCTTCTTTTGCTGCTTCTTCTCGCGCTTCTTCTGCCTCTTCTCCTTCTTGGAGAGGATGGACTTCTTCTTGTCTTCGTGACCGACCTTCTCCTTGCGGTACATGTTCTCCCCCGTTCCTACAGGGTCAACACGGGCTTCATCTCCACGCGCCCCGTCGGCTCTCCTGCCACGTCCAGATCGTATGACTGCTGGAGCAGTTTCTCTCCGTCCTCGCTGTACACGATGACCGTCAGCGAATCATAGTACCCCTCCCGGTGTGTGTATGGGATGAAGCACTGCATCGTGTGGTCCTTGCGATAGAGGATGTGCGTGCCCGCCGTGTAGTCTACCGGACCGGCCTCGTCGAACTCGGCTCCCAGAGGAAAGACCCCCCTGTTGACAGTGCGCCGCTCAGAGAAGTCGGCAACGACGAAGACGTAGGCGCGCGCGCGCTCGAACACGACGTTCGGGTTCCCGAACTCGAGTGAGACCACGAGACCCTTGTCCGGGAAGAGCCGCCACTCGTAGGTGACGTCCTCGAGCGTCACGACGGGGCGCTTGGCCTCAGTGTCATCGCCCTTGGCCGGCAGGCCGCGCGCCGCGGCCGCTCTCGACGGCGTCTGCTCGGCGACCGCCTCCGCGTCGGAGTCATCCTCCCTGGATACCGCCGGCTCCTCGCGCGGCTCGGAGCAACCCGCGACGGCGCAGACGACCAGGGTCGCCGCGACAAGCGACACGAACGCCCTCACCACGATTCGAATCATCGTCCCGCTCATGACCGGGGCCCTCCCCTGCCTATTCCAATCGATGTGTCCTGCCCGCCTCTTCGTATTCGACGATCCTGAGACCCAACCTGTTCGTCGTCCTCAGGACAGACACTGACAGTTGAGCCACGCGCCCGTCGGACAGCGAGCTTCCGCCGAGCCTGATGTGAGCGGCATCGACGCTCCCGAACCCCATGGTGGGGTCGAGCGCGTACCAGGCACCCTCCACTCTCACCTCTACCCACATATGGTACGCGAAACCGCCCTGGAAGTGAACCACTCCCATGGCCAGCCTGGACGGGATCCCCACCGACCTCGCCATGGCCGCGGCCAGGATCGCGTGCTCGCTGCAGTCGCCCGCCCGGGTGTCTATCACCTCCGCCGCGGACGCGAAGGCCGTTCCGAGTCCCCTGTCGGTGATGAGCCCGGCGACTCTGCGCTCGATGGCGACGGCCCTGGCCCAGGGATCGGGGCCCGCTCCGGCGACGGCGTCCAGCGCGGCCGCCCTGACATCAGGATCGTCCTTCTGGATCAGCAGGTTGCCCTCTAGAAACTCCGCGAGGTCGGGGTCGCCGCCGGGCCCGCCGATCGGCAATGGGACGTCGTCGCCCGGTTCGTCGGACCGTCCCCGTCCGATGGTGTCGTCAGGCAGTCCCGACTGACCGTCGCCGGGAACCGTCCTCCTGACACGCAGCATCACTCCTCGCTCGGTGCGGCTCTCAACGGTCTGCCTGATGTCGTCCCCGACCAGGTCAGCGACGTCCCCAACCAAGTCCGCGACGTCCCCGACCAGGTCCGCGACGTCCCCGCCGTCGAGCCAGATCTCGTAGAGAACATCGTCCGCAAGCTCAGGACGCGGGATGCTCTTCTCCACGTCGATCATCGTCCCCGACACGATGTCCGGCAGAGCGGAGGCGTTGAGCGCGGCGGCTCCCTCCGTCCTCGCGGTTCTGACTCCGAGGCCCCCTATCTCCTGCACCCACAGCGCTCCGGCCTCGTCGCGCCACTCGCGTACGAGCAGACCTTCGTAAACGTCAGGCCAGACATGGAGCAAGATGAGATCCACGTTCCGCCCGGCGACCGGCAACGTCTCCGGACCCGCAACGGAGACGGAGCACCGCGACACCGCCTCGAAATCGGGATCGAACGTAACATAGGCGTACGTGTCTCCCGGCACGAGGCCGCGAGATGCGTGCAGACGTGCGATGGCTCGGGGAAAGACGAGCCCCTCCGCCGGGGGAAGTGTCCAGCTGTCGGCACCGCGGGCCGTCGCCTTACGTACCACGATCGCTTCGGCCCCGACCTCGACCGACAGAGCGATCTCCTCACCCCGCGACAGGGCGCGTTCCGAAACGTAGCGGATCGGTCTCCCCGCGCGCGTCTCCGTCCACGCGTCCTCCTGCATCATCTCGACGCGCTCGCCGAACCTCTCGACGGCGATGTCGGAACGGACCTCCGTCACGAGAAGCGTGTCGTTCTCGCTCACAATCGTGTGTCGGACGACGCCGACGCGGTGTCCGGCGATGCTCGTCTCGAACCACGTCTCGCCCGTCGCGTAGGATTCGGCGCCTGGCGCCGAGAGCGGAGAGAAGAGAGCCGCGGCTACTACCGAGGAGACCGCGGCGAAATGCGGCATGGTTCTGCTCACGGACGCACCTCCACGCTTCGCGGCGGTTCCGCGCGTCTTCCCACTGACGTTGCTCTGTGCGCGTGGCTAGGAGCCGGTCGAAGCCTCGATCTCGGCGAGTCGCTCCTCGAGTGCCCTCTTCTGGCTCTCGAGATGAATGAGGCGCATCTCGAGCGTGCGAAGGTCGTCGCGAAGCGCCTGGTTGTCTTCGACCTGGAGTTGCGCCTTGCTGCCCTTGATCATCTCCTCGGTGTTCTGCATGTCCTGCGAGATCTCGACAATCTCTCTCTGGATGAGGTTCGGATCGCTGGGCAGCCCACCGTTGCTTCTCGTCCCGGCGCATCCGGAAACGAGCGCGAGTGCGAGCGCGGCCAGCACTACCACCGGTAGGGCGCGGTTGCGGCGTCTCATCTCTCCCCCCAATCTGTGGGTGAGGTTCCGGAACCGACCACCCTCGGTCGCAACGCTGCGCGGCGGGTGCAGGGAGCAGGATGTCAGGCACGGAACTTGATGTCCCATTCTAGGCAGCCGGCGGAACGAGTGTCAACGGGTTTGACCGCCCGCCGCGGACGCGCGGAGAAACTTCCGCCCCGCCGCGCGGCGCATCGGGGGGCCGCTTCTTGACACCCCGCATCGCGCGTGTCACAATGAATGGAGCAGGCAGCGCCCAGCGAGAGAAGAGAAGGTGCCGTGGAGAACTGGCTGGAATTCGAACCCGAAATAGCGCGCATCGCCGCCAGGCTTACGCCCGACGAGATGCTCCGGCAGGATCTTGCGCAGGAGATGCGCATAGATATCTGGCACGCGCCCGAAGGGAAGCCGCACGGCTGGTACCTGTCCAGCGCGCGTTGGCGTGCGCTCAAGTTCATGACTCGGACGGCGATCGACTGCCCGGACGGAGACCTCGACAGGCAGATGATATTCTACGGAGTTCTCGAAGACGTAGACCCGGAGGTGATGAGGTTCGTGCCGGCGGAGTGGCACGAGTTGCTGCTGACCTCGCCCATCAACATGGTCGAGGAGGCGTTCGCGGTGTCCATGGAGGTCAGCGAGACCATGGCCTTGCTGACGCATAGGCAGCAGCACATTGCACACGCTTTAGCGCAGGGATTCACTCAAATCGAAATCGCGGAGGCTCTCTCGATCTCCAGACGGACCGTCGCCAACGAACTCGTGAAGATCCGCGCAGCATTCCGGGAGCTCGAGGAGTCCGTGCATCCAAGAGCGTCCTGACTCCCTGGGGGCTCGTAAGCCCCATTCCAAGGGGGTGTCACGCTCTATCGTCGAGAAAGACACCCCCCGCGGAAGAAATCGTTGCGCATTCCAGGGTCGTTCCCGGTATTAATGTGTTGAGGGGGCCATGAGGCCCTTTCTGCATGTCAGGGGCCTTGGGGCGAGCGGGGCCCTTTTTGCATGTGAGGGGCCGCAGGCCGAGCGGGGCCCCTATCGCGTACAGGGGCCCCGGTCGAGCGGGCCCCTCCTGCGTAACAGCTCCGGACTCTTCCCGCGCCGCGCGGGGCTTCGGGTCAGTTCTCGCTGCCGGCGAGCCCGGTTCCCCAGATGCCGACGAGTTCGGACCGCTCGGCCTCGTCCAGCGCGTCCTCTGCAGAGGACGCCCCGCCGTCGAAGCCCGGCTGTCCCTCGCGCACGAAGAGCGACACGACGGCATTCAGCGCGCGCTCAAGCGAGACCCTGTCAGACACGACGATCGGGTTCCCCACATGATCGCCCGGAGTCACGGTGAAGCTACCCGGCGAGACCGAGACGGCGGCGAGTCGTCTCCCCTGGAACTCGAAAGCCACTCCGCCGTTCAACTCCGTCTCGGCGATGCGTCCGTCGAGCCCGTCGACGCCCGACTTGAACAGCTTGAGGAGCCCCTGGACCGACTCCGACTCTATCCTGTCCTCCAGCCGCGCCGAATGCGGGGCCGCGGGAGCGACGGCCGGCGGTACGGCGGACGCGGGGAGCGTGTGCGCTTGCGTGTCTGCCGGCGCGGCGGCCGACGCCGGCGCGGCCACGGGAACGGCGGCGGTAGCGGAGGCCGACGGGGAGTGAACCCTGCCGCGAACCGAGCCGCCCGAGTCGACGGACGTCGACGCGACCTCCTCCAGCAGGAGTTCTCCTTCACCGTCGATGATGAGATACTCGGCCGCGACGAGCCGGACGTCGACACCCGCGAGGTTCGGCAGCGCCTGGAGGACGCCGCGCGGGAAATGCTCAGCCACGAAGACGATCGAAGGCGGCCCGTCGTCGCTGACACCGTCCCGTCCGTACGCTCGCAGGAAGAGCCTTCTGTTCTCGTCGATCCACGCGAGGTGTTCGAACACGCCTGCCAGGATGCCGTCGGAGGCCCCCGTGACGACGTCGACGAACACGGGCCGGCCGGCCTGATCGACCAACAGGAGGTCGACGCCTGTCGAACCCTGCGCGTCGGAGTCGATCACGACCGCCCCGTCGGACAGCTCGGAGGCCTGCTCGGCAACGAGGCCTCTCATCGTCGCCACGTCGGGGAGTGGCGCCCTCTCGATTCTACGCTTCATGTCCGTCTCCGTTCAGGCCGATGACTCCGGCCCGCCTGCGAGAGAGGTGTAGGCCTCTCTCAGCTCCAGCGCATTCGATGCGATCTCTCTCAGGAGGAGGGCGGACGTTGCATCCGGCCTCGACCTCACCATCACTCCTCTTTCTCTCTGCAGGGCGCCGAGATCCGGTTCACGGACCAGACCGCCCAGAAATGACACGTCCACAGACAACAGACGCTCCGCGGCAAGCCTCGTCTTCGCGTGAAATGCCCTCGCGTACGACGTGCTGGGAGCGCGGTTGACCACCTGGCCCGCAGCGCGAACTCCCGCCTCTCTCGCCAGCCTGGCCAGCACGGCGTGCGTCTCGAAGAAGCCCCTCTCTCCGGGCCTGCTCACCACGATCAGCCTGGTCGCCAGTCCGCGATCGGCGGCGAGCCCGACCGCGGCCGACAGCGGCGCGTCCACCACCGCGTAGTCGAGAACACAGGCGTCTCCACCGGGCAGTTGTGCGCTGACGACGCCGTCGCCTCCCCTGTCGGCGACCGAGATGTCGGCCCCGGGCACGCCGTCGACGACGACGAGCCCCGAGTCGGTGAGGACGTTCGGTGCGGGAGTCCCTCCCCCCGTCAGCGGGGAGAGGTAGTGCCAGGACGGAAGCCCGAGATAGAATCGGGCATTGGGGACGCGCGAGTCGGCGTCGTACAGACCTGTCCTGCCGTGCACGACGAGCGATTGAGCGACGTTGACCGCGACGGTCGACTTGCCGGGGGCGGCATCCGCACCGGTCACGACGAAGACCCGCGTGGCAGCGGGCGTGTCCGCATGCTCGGGAGGCCGGCCGACCTCGACCGTGGGACGGTCGGCGGCGTCGACCCCCTCGTCGCGCTGCGCACCGGCGCCTGAGAAGAACAGGTGGGAGACATCTGCCAGCGTCTTCGGATTCCCGTTGCTCGAACCTTCGCTCATGTCGTCCCGTCCGAAGATGGTATCGTTCCTGTGGCCCCGCCGTGCCCGGCGGGCGCTAGTCCCTCCGATAGACCTCTACGACACAGTCTTCGTTAGGAGCCGTCCGGTTCTCGTTGGCCGGATCCGGACGCCACACGCCGTCTATGACATACTTGTAGAGGTGTCTGCCCGGAGGCAGGTCGAGAGTCGCATGCCACACGCCGTTCGCGTTGCGCGTCAACGTGACGGCGTGCTCGCGATCCCACCCGGTGAAACTCCCTATGAGCTCCACGTCGTTGGCCTCGGGAGCGACGAGCGAGAAGAGCACGCCGCCCTCAACGAAGTGGGGTCCCGGCTGAGAGAGGATCCAGTCGTCCATGCCCGGCTCGAGCTCCGAGCCGCTTGCCGCGCCCTCGGTCAACGGCTCCTCTGTCTCGACTCTCCCCTCGTCTTCGAGCACCTCGTGCGACAGGTCGCGGTAGTCCCTGGCGCCGGTGCAGCTCTTCGCGTAGTGCGATATGGCCACGCCCCAGTTCGCCGCCTCGCGGAATCGGACCGTGCTGCGAATGACGGTCGTGAACATCTCGCGTCCGAACCTGGTCTGGGCCTCTCTCAGGAAGTCCCTGGAGAAGCGCGTCCGGCGGTCGAACATGGTCAGAAGCACGCGGACGCGCTTTCTGAGACCAAGCTGGTTTCTGACGAGCTTGATCGTCTCCATGACCTTCATCGCGCCGTGGAGCGAGAAGTACGAAGGCTCCATAACGACGAAGGCCTCCCTGCACGCGACGATGGCGTTGAACGTCAGAAGGCCGACGCTCGGAGGACAGTCCACGAACACGTAGTCGTAGTCTGCGGAGCACGCCTCGAGCTTCCAGCGCAGCTTGTTCTCGCGGTCGGGCTGGCCTGAGAGCTGCTGCTCGACCGCGGACAGCACGACGTTGGACGGAACGACGTCGAGGCGCTCGCTGACGGTTACCGCCACGTCCCGTATCTGAACGGCGGGGTCCATCAGCACGTCGTAGGTCGTCCGGTCGAGATCGTCGGTGTCGATCCCCAGACCCATGGAAGCGTGGGACTGCGGGTCGCAATCGACCAGCAGTACCCTCTTCCCCAGGTCGGCCATATAGGATGACAGGCTGACCGAGGTCGTCGTCTTGCCGCACCCGCCCTTCTGGTTCACTACGGCGATCGTCCTCATGCTTCCCCTCGAAATGTCGGCGCGGCGCGCCGCAGGTGGCGCACAGGAAACCACAACGCGGTTCCGGGCGGCAGCGCCGCCCGCGGTCCGAATGTGACAGGTCTTGTGCTGTTGCTATACGATCGGCACGCAAACGGTATCCAACGAGGGGGCGGTTGTCAAGCCGGTTCTCCCCGCTCGCGCGCCTCGGAGCTCGTGAACGCGGCTTCAGGACAGAACGGGGTTGACGCCCGGGATGGATAGTAGTTAGCTATCCGGGTTGACGTGGCTCGGCGAGATAGAGAAGCCGAGCCGGGACGGAGTCAGGCAGTCGAGACGGACCCCAACCAAGGGAGGAAGTGATGGTGGCTCCAGTTCGTCTCTTCAGGACCGCGGGGTGCGTTGTCCTGCTCGTGCTCGTCGCATCGACTGCGGCGGCGCAGATCGAGGATCAGGTCTCGGTCTACACGGGCGACAACGCCAAGAACTATCTCGACCCGCTCTCCCAGGCGATAGGCGCGGACCTGACGAGCGCCATATGGACGTCCGGGTACATCCCGCTCGAGGACGGCTTCCACATAAGCTTCGAGACGAGGATCGTGGGACTCATCTTCGATGACGAGATGAGGACGTTCACCGCAACGACGGAGCAGGGATTCAGTCCCGAGACGGAGGAGGAGGTCTCGACGGTCATCGGAGACGGCGGCTCGATCGTCGTGCTCGGCGACGGTGACTCGAGCTTCGCCTTCCCCGGCGGTTTCGACGTCAACTCGTTCGCGCTGGCCGTGCCTCAGTTGAGGATCGGCGCTTACAGGGGCACCGAGGTGCTCGTCAGGTTCTTCGCGATGAACAACGACGACATCGAGATAGGTGACATTTCCCTGTACGGGTTCGGCGTGCACCACAGCATCTCGCAGTACATGGGTCCTGACTTCCCCGTCGACCTCGCCGCCGGCGTCTTCTACCAGAAGCTGAAGGTCGGTGACGACCTCATGGACGCCACGGCGTACTCGTTCGGGGTACAGGGCAGCAAGCGGTTCCCGGCCGGCTTCGCCATCGTGGAACCCTATGCGAGCCTCGCCGTCGACATGTACTCGAACGACATCTCGTACGAGAGCGGAGAGACGACTGTCAACCTCGAGTACGAGTCCGACACGTCGCTCGATTTCACGGTCGGCCTGAACCTGCACGCGGCGTTCTTCAGTCTGAACGGCGAGTACAGCATCTCCGGTCAGAATACGTTCGCGTTCGGGTTCGGCCTCGGCTTCTAGGCTCACGAGTGGAAGGAGTGTGGCAATGAAGAAGAATCTCACCTGGGTAGTCGCACTGCTCCTCGTCGGCCTGGCGTTGGGCGGAAGCGACTGCATCTTCGAGGAGAAGATCATCGAGCTCGTGGTCACAGGCTCGACGTGCGTGGACTTCGAGGAGTACCACGTGACCGACAACTGGACGACGCCCGAGACCTACGACGTGTCGGACGAACTCGACGCGATCCTGCTCGACAACGGGATCGACAAGAGCCAGATCATAAGCGCCGAGATCATCAGCATCACGTACATGATGACGGAACCGGACGTGCACGACTGGACCCTGACAGGCACGATCACGGTCGAGTACAACACCGGACCGCAGACCATCGTGAACTACACGAACCAGATGCTCTCGGAGATCGACGGCGTCGCGAAGTACGCCGACCTGAACCAGGACGGCATCGCCGTGATGCACGAGGCGATCGCGGACTACAAGGACGACCTCGCCGACCCGATCGTCACCTTCCGCGTCGAGAACGGAGACGTTACCCCGGACCCGAGCGGCATCGACCCCATCGAGTTCGAGTGGCGGGCCTGCCTCAGGATCTACGTGGTCGTGGAGGAGACGTACGACTGGCCTGACATCTTCCGCGGCTGACCGACCGCCGCGCGGGGTCGACCCGGCTCAGGTCGACCGGAGCGCGGACCCGGCTGAGGCCGGGCGAACGACACTCTGCACAAAGCGGAAGACCGCCGGGGACGAACCCCGGCGGTCTTCTCGTTCGTGGGCCGCGTGTTCCCGGGACGGCGGTCCCGGCCACGCGGCGTGTCTACATGATGAGCCTGAAGACGACGGCGCCGAGCGCCGCGCCGGTCAGCGCCTGAGCGAGCGTGTGGCGGTCCAGCCGGAGGCGGGACCAGATCATGGCCGGCGCCCCGACGAGCAGCGGAAGCGCCGCGCCCGACGAGAGCCAGATGAACGTTCCGACGCTCGCGGCGGTCGCGCAGTGGACGCTGACCTTCCACCTGAGCGTGATGCCGAAGATGACGACCGACTGAAGGAAGAAGAGAGCGCCCAGGCTCGCCATGCGCTCGGGGGCGGGCCCCAACCTGAGGAGCACCCACGCCGTCAACATACAGACCACCGTGAAGATCTGGGGGACGACGCGCTGGTCGCGCACGGGAAGGTCGAGATCGCTCACGTCTCCCCTCATGTACTCCCAGAGCAAATACCCCAGCGGAGCGAGCACGGCGATGAGCACGTAGGCGGACGCCCACTTCCACGCGCCGGGCTCGGGCGCCGCCGCGGCCGCGAAGATGGCCGCCAGCGATACCAGCGCGGGCGGGCTGGCCACGAAGGAGACGGCCAACGCGAGGCGCCGGTCCCAATTGCGTGTGCCCAGACCCGCGTCTGTTGCCAGCGCGGCCTCGCTGTCGGTCCCCGGTACGCTCATGCCAGGTGATTCTCCGGTGTCAAGACGCTGCGACCCACTATACTCCACGCTCCATGCTCCGGCAAGCTCCGCGCCGGAGACCCGGCACCGCTCGCGCCGCTCACCGCTACCCGCTGGACACCGACACGCGATCGAGGCGCAGATAAGGCATCGTCTCGTCGAACAGGCGCTCCCTCTCGACGGAGACGGCGGACACGCCGTCGAGCAGTTCGAACGTGTTGCCCGCGATCATCGTCCCGCAGAGCGGCTCGGCGAGCCTGCCGGCACGGATCATGTGGCCGCCCTTGACCGAGCCGGAGAAGTCGCCGCTCACGGGGTCTACGTTCCCGGAGAAACGGCTCACGAGGACGCCTCGGTCGACGCCTGCGACCATGTCGTCGAGAGACGTCCCTCCCGGGCTCCACACGACGTTCGTGCACGCGACGCTTGGGACGTCACTCGCGCCTCCGCCCGCGTGACCGGTGCTCAAGCGACCCTCTTTTCTGGCCGTGTAGCCGTCGTAAAGGTAGTTCCGGAGCACGCCGCGCTCCAGAATGGGAAGCACCTGCGGCGAGAGCCCCTCGCGATCGAACGACGTGGTCGCCAGACCGTCCCCGAGAGACGAGTCGTCGACCACGGTCAGAAGCTCCGAACCCACTCGTCGGCCGAGCTTCCCCGCGAACTTGCTGATCTCCTTCTGAACCGAGGACGCCTTGACGGCAACGGCGACGGGGTACGACACGATGTCGGTCGCGGCCTTCGGCGCCAGGATGACCGGACCCTCGAAGCTCTCTCCCTTGACGGCGCCGAGCGTTCCGACGACGTTGTCAGCGAAGCGTCTCGCCACGGCGACGGGGTCGATGCCCGCGGCCGACCGCGAGCTGTCGAACTGGAAGTCGAACGACGACACGCGGTCGCCGTCTCTCGCCATCCCCAGGATGAGGCAGTAGAAGGCGCTCCCCTCCTCGCTCGCCCTCACGCCGCGCGACGAGACGACCGCCTTCTCCCCCCTGCGACCGGACAACTCCCCGGCGTCGACCGTGACGCGCGGGTCCGACCCGCGCGCCGCGCGGAGCATGTCCAGCGCCCTCTCGACGGCTTCTCCCACCCCGAAGGAGGACGCTGCGGGGTCCAGAATGCCGTCGCGTTGCGTGAGAGGCGTCGGATCGGGAAGTCCGTTGTGTTCATCGGGCGGCGCCGCTCCCGCGATGCCGAGCGCCCGCTCTACGGACTCGCGAACGGCGTCCTCCTCGAACGTGTTGGCGAACGCGAACCCCGCTCCCCCGCCGCGGAACACCCGCAGCCCCAGACCGTCGCTCTTGATGCTCTTGGCGATCTGAATGTCGTTCTTCGACAGCTGAACGTCGACCCGGTCGCCGCGGACTGCGAAGGCCTCCGCCTCGTCGGCGCCCGCGTCGAGTGCTGCCTGGACCGCGCGGTCGCAGATGGTGAGGAGTTCGTCCATCGATGCCTCCCGCTGGATGTGAGTTCCGGCGTCTCCGGCCCGCGACGTACGGTGTCGTTCAGGCCCTTTCGTTGGACGCGGGCGTCCTGGCGCCCGCCGACCGCGACGCCGCGGCGGCCGATCTAACGCCCGCCGACCACGACGTTGCAGCGGACGTGCGAGCCCCCGCCGTCGACCTTGGCCGGCTGGCCCTTGCCGCAGTGGCCCGTGCCCAGGGCCCACTCGAAGTCGCGGCCGACCATGTCGACGCTCTTGAGGACGTCGAAGGCGTCGCCCGAGATTGACGCGCCGCGAAGCAATCCGCCCAGCTTCCCGCCCTTGATCTCGTACGCCTCGGACACGCCGAACATGAACTCGGCGTTCGCGTCGGCCTGCCCGCTTCCGGCTCCGGCAAGGAAGAACCCGTCGTCGATGCTGGCTATCATCTCCTCCAGCGCCGAGTCGCCGGGCTCGACGCAGGTGTTGCGCATGCGTATCAGAGGCTCATCGTCGTAGAGCCACGCGCGCGCGTTCCCGGTCGGAGCGACGCCGAACACGGCGGCCGTCTCCCGATCGTGCAGATACGACCGGAGCACGCCGCGCTCGATGACGACCGTCTTGCCGGCGGGCACGCCTTCGTCGTCCACGAGCGTGACGCCCCCGGCGGAGGTCCTACCGATGTACGGAGGGCCGCTGTCGACGAGGGTCACGAGGTCGCTCGCCACACGCTCGCCCAGCTTCCCGCTCACGGCCGATCCGGAGAGGACGAAATCCGCCTCCACCGTGTGGCCGACCGCCTCGTGCGCCAGCAGGCCCACGAGCTCGGGGTTCAGGATGACGGTGGCCGGGCCGCCCGGCGCGTAGGGCGCCGCGAGGAGGTCCACGGCGGTCCTGCCGGCGTGCTCGGCGATCTTCTCGGGGGTCCACACCTCGAAGAGATCGGCCCAGCCGCCGGTGACCCCGTTGCCCTTCCAGCCCACGGTCATGTCGCCGTCCTTCTCGGCCACGGCGCTCCCCATGAACTCGAGCTTGGAGTCGGTCAGGTGTGCGTCCGCTCCGTCGGTCGACACGATCCACTTCTCGTCCATGATTTCCGTGTAGCGACACATGGCCGAGCGGATCGACGGTGAGGAGGTTCTGATGCGCTGCTCCGTGTCGACCACTAGCGCCGTCTTCTCTTCGGTCGAGCGCGTCGTGACGTCGCTCGCGTCCCCCGTCGAGAAGTCGCCGACAGCGAGCGCGCAATCGGCAAGTCTCTCGACCTTCGTGACCTTGCCTCCGGCGGACTTCTCCGCGGACGCGGTGGCGTCCCGCACTGCGTCCGCTATGCCCTGCCTGGTCAGCCTGGCCGTCCCCGAGAAGCCCCAGGTCCCGTCAACGAGCACGCGCACGCCGACGCCGCGGACGCGCCGGGAAGCCGCGGACTCGACGACGCCCTTGCGGACCGTCACCTGGAGCGAGCGCCTGTCGTGCAGGCGGAGCTCGACCCAGCTCTTCGATTCGCTAACGATGGACTTCAGAATGTCGCGCATGCGCATCCTCTCAGGTCGCGGCACGGGTCACCCCGGCTGGCGCCGGGTCGGGCCCCGCCGCGGGAAGGCGGACGGGCCTCGCGGCGGCGCCTGGCCTGGACACTCACTCTCCGTCTCCGGCGGGGAAGCCGGTCGTCAGGTGCGGCACGTACAGCGAGCCCGACAGCGGAGGAAGTGTCACCGTGAAGCTGACACCGTCGAGCGTCGGGCGCACCGGCACCATGGTGCCGTGCAGGAGGTCGTTGACGGCGTCGAACACGCTCTCCGTCTCCCCGACCGGTCCGCTGTACGTGTCGGGACCCAGGGGGACGGTGACCGTCGCCTCCTCGAGACCCACGTTCATCACGACCACGATGTCGCCCGCGTCTCCGCGACGCCGGTACGAGTAGACGCGGTCCCGCGCGACCAGGGTCTCGAAGCCGCCGTAGACCAGAACGGGGAATCGCTTCCGGAAGGCCGCCAGCCGTGAGAATCGGTTGTGGAGCTTCGCCTTCTCCGCGTCCTCGCCCCACTTCCAGTCGAACGGCCGCCTGCAGTCCGGGTCGTGCGCGCCTTCCATTCCGATCTCGTCCCCGTAGTAGATGGCCGGCGCGCCCACGTATGTCATCGCGAAGAGCGCAGCGAGCTCGAGCCGTCGCAGATCTCCTCCCGCCGTCGTCAGGAACCGCTCCGTGTCGTGGCTGCCGATGAGGTTCATCTGGGCGAGCACACCCTCTTCCGGATAGATGTGGCGTCCCGGGGCGAGCTCGCGGTCGAACTGCGTGGCGGTGATCTCGCCGCGGCAGATGAACCGCAGCACCGGGTCCCGGAAGAACTTGTAGTTCATGACGGCGTCGAAGTACTTGCCGTTCACCCAGTCGGGCGACGCCCCCCACAGCTCGCCCAATATGTACGCATCGGGCTTCGTCTCCCGCACCCTCTCTCTGAAGAGTTCCCAGAACCAGAAAGGCACCTCTCCGGCCACGTCCAGACGGTATCCGTCGATGTCCATGTCCGCGAGCCAGAACTCCGTCACGTCCAGGAGGTGGTCGACGAGAGGCCGATTGGGCACCGCATCTTCCAAGTCCCGCACCGAGTGCTCGTCCGGGTTCGCGCGCGAAAGGTCGAAGTTCAGGTTCGGCATCTGTCCGAAGCCCCACCAGCAGTCGTAGTAGTCGAGTGGATTCTCGGGCGTCGACCCCGGTCCGCCGGGCACGGGCCACGTCTTCCACTCGTACCAGTTCCAGTACTCCGAGTCGGAGCCCTTCTCCCTTCCGTCCACGAAGGCCCAGTAGGTGTGACCCGTGTGGTTGACGGCAAGGTCGATGATGACGCGCATGCCGTGCTCGTGACACTCGTCGACCAGACCTCTGAACTCCTCGTTCGTGCCGAAGTGCGGGTCGACCTCCAAGTAGCTCGCCGCGTCGTACTTGTGGTTGCTCTTGGACGTGAAGATCGGATTGAAGTAGATGACCGTGACGCCGAGTTCGTACAGATAGGAGAGATTCTGCCTGACGCCCTCTATGTCGCCCCCGTAGAACGAGTTCCAGTCCGGCTTCCCATCGGTCTTGTACGGGCTCCGCCTGAGTCCTCCGTGGTCGTACCAGTCGTCGACGAGATGGAAGTACTCGCCGTTGGTCGTGCCCGACGGCGGCAGCTCACCGAGGCCCTTGTAGTACCACTCCGAGAAATCGGGATCGTTCGTCGCGTCGCCGTTGGCAAAGCGCTCGGGGAAGATCTGATAGATGACGCCTTCTTTGATCCAGTCGGGCGTCGAGAACGAAGAGAGCGACGAGACGTCGAACTCGAACCACCCGGCACAACAGACGTCGGAGGCCGCGCCCACGCTCCCGAAGAAGACCGACGACTCCCCGTCGACGACCCGGAAGGCGTACGCTCCGTCGTTGGCGAGTTCCGGACCGACGGTGATCTCGAAGTAGTCGTGGGTGCCGTCCGAGTCCGTGGGACCTGCAGGCGGGAAGGGAGGCTTCTCTCCCGCTCCCTTGATGAACACCTCCACGCCCTCCACGTCGCCGGCCCAGGCCCGCATCCTGAGCGTCACGCTGCCGTCGTCGTTCAGCTCGCGCTCCATAGCGTTCTGACCGTGCGCGAACCCGTCCGTCAGCATCTCGCCGTCGCCGCGCGCGATGACGAGAGGCGGGAACGAGTCGTCCACGAGGATGACCGAGTTCATCCCACCGTAGCCGTCGGGATGAAAGCCTGCCGCCTTCTCGTCGGTGATCCACTGGGCGTCGGCGACGAACTTGTACTGGTAGTCTCCGGGCGAGAGAGGGAGCGTGACCTCGAAGTGGCCGTCCACCTCCCTCATCTCCGTCGCCTCTGAGCTCCACTCGTTGAACGTACCGGCGAGGAAGACGCGGTCGAAGTCGCGGTCGGGTTCGAACGTGAACGTGACGAGCCTCAAGGGCGCGTCCGGCGCGGCGTGGCACGGACAGACGGCCAACACGAACAGGACGGCCGTCAACGTCAACGTGACGGATGTTGAGATGCGCACTGGTGTGCCTCCTGCATGCGCGGTCGACGGCGAGCACGGACACGACTCGCGTCGCCGGCAGCTCGCAGTGATGCCGGAACGTCGACGGACCCGGCGCTACGACGGCGTCCTCGGGAGACCGGGTCTCGATGAACCTGGGGGAACGATGATTGTACCGGAGGCCCGGGGAACGGGCAAGGAGGGAGCGGGAGCGCTACGACAGGCCGTCGAAGTCGAAGTCCTCGCGGGCCACGGCGTCGCCCCAGCGACTGACGTCCGTGCGCTTCTGGACCAGGTCGTTCAGCTGTGTGACGCCCGTTCCGGAACCGACGACCATGGCTCCCGCGATGGCGCCGTCCTTGACGACGACCTTTCTGTAGATGCCGGCCTCCCGGTCCTCGTGGACGTGTTCCGAGCAGGACGGGTCGGAGCACGACGTCTCTCCCACGGAGAAGACGTCGATGCCGGCTATCTTGAGCGTGTTGTACGAGACCGCCGTTGGTCCGCCCGCCGAGGCCACGCCGGCGATGCACCGGGCGGCGGCCTCGGCCTGCGCGGTGGCGACCGGAATGTTGCCGCCGGGCATGCCCGGAAGCTCCGCGACGTCGCCCGCCGCGAACACGGAAGGCGCGCTCGTTCTCATTTCCGGGTCCACGACGATGCCGCGTCCGATCTCGATGCCGCTGTCCTCGACGAATCCGACGGCGCTTCGGATCCCGGTCGAGATGAGGACCAGCTCGCCGGGGTAGACCGTGCCGTCGTCCAGCGAAACGCCCGTGGCTCCTCCGCTGCCTTCGATGCGCGACACCTTCGCTGAGGCGCGGACGTCGATTCCCATGCGCTTGACGTCCTCGCTCAGGATCTGACCCGCCCTCTCGTCCAGCTGTCTCGGAAGGAGCCAGTCGGCGCCTTCCAGAACGGTGACGCCCAGCCCCGCCAGCTCGAGCCCCCTGGCGGTCTCCAGGCCGAGGAGTCCGCCGCCTATGACGACGGCGCGCCGGGAGCCGGTCGCGCGGTCGCGTATCGCCAACGCGTCGTCGATCGTGCGCAGCACGAAGACGCCCGCCAGGTCAGCGCCTTCGATCGGCGGAACGAACGGGTCCGCTCCGCTCGCAAGAAGGAGCGTTCCGTAGCCGACGCGCCGCCCCCCCTCCAGAGTGATCGCACGGGCGTCGACGTCGACAGACGTCACGGGCTCGGACACCCGAACATCGATCTTCCGTTCGCTGTACCAGTCTCTGTCGTGGGCGATGATGTCGGCGGGATTGACCTCTCCCGCAACAAGATCAGGGAGCCGCGGCCTGTAGTAGTACAGGTACGGCTCCCGCGTGTAGATCTCAATCCTGACGTCGGGGTCCAGCTCGCGTATGCCGCGTGCCGCGGTTATCCCGGCGACGCCTGCGCCTACCACTACGATTGTCGAAGACAGGGCCTACATCTCCTCGAACTGGTCCTTGGTCGCCCCGCACACCGGGCACACCCAGTCGGCGGGCACGTCTGCGAACGGTGTGTTAGGGGGCACGCCGTTGTCAGGGTCGCCGACGGCGGGATCGTAAACGTAGCCGCAGACAGAGCACTTGTACTTCTTCAATGTGGGACCTCCGTTCACTTGTCCTTACCGGCGAGTCTCTTCCTGAGACTCGTCAGGCGCTTCGTGATCTCCACGACGTGGCCCTTCTCCTCGTCGATCAGCCTCTTGAGAGCGTCCTTCGTCTTCTTCTTGCTGGTCGCAGCGTGGGCCTCGGTGTAGTAGAGGACGGCGTCCTTCTCAACCTGCAGGGCAAGCTCGAGCGCCCTCTCGGGATCGTACTTGCGCCTGCCGGACTTCTCCATCTCGGCGATGCTCCTGAAGATCCCTCCGTCGACGATCGAGCACACGTAGCGAGAGACGTCCGCGTCGTGGTCCACGGGCTTGGCGCCCATGCCGCCCGCGGTCTGGAGCTCCATCGACTCGAAAAAGGCCAGATGCTGCTCCTCGTCGCGAGCGAGTCTCTTGAACACGCGCTTCGTGGCAGTGTCGGTGGCTCTCTCCGCCATCTTCGTGTAGAACTCGAGTCCCGCCTCTTCTATGCACATCCCGACCCTGAAGACCTCGTCCTCGTTCAGGTACTCGATCATTCGGACCCTCCGTTGCCGATCCCCGCCCGTCCGGGCAGCGAACTCAGTTCTCCGACAAGACGTGTTCGTCGTATTCCTTCTCCAGAGCCAGCTTGTGCTTCGCCTCTTCCTGCGCCAGCATCTCGAAGACGCGCTTGAGCGCAGACTCCGTCGTGTTGGATGCGAGAATCGTGTAGAGGTTGTGCGCCCCCTCCTCGCGCTTCATCGCGACGGTCAGCACGTCCTGGTAGTCCATGTCGGCCGTGATCTCCACGCTGTCACTGTAGTCTGAGATCCTGAGGTCAGGGATCTTCACGATGTGGGCGCCGTCGAGCGTCTCGAGGTCGATGCCCTGGAGCTTCCGCTTGTGTCGCTCCTCCTGCGCGGCGAACTCGAGGAGCATGGCCCTGACGTGAGCCCGCTTCACGATCGAGCTGGCCGTCGTGTAGGCGTCGACCGCCTCCTGTTCCTTCTCGATGGCAAAGGCCACCACCTCGTCGAACTGCCTTCTGTTCACTGATCCCTCCCCGAAGTCACAGGCTCCAGGCGCCTCGCGGCCCGAATGAGAATAGCGGGCCGCGTCGCTCAGGTCAACGCCCAAGGAGCCCGCCGCCGCCCGCGCTGCAGGGGGCCCGCGGTCGGGTGTGACAAGAGAACCGCCAGGCCCGCGGTCGGGCGTGACAAGAGAACCGCCGCGTGTCGCGAGGACGCCGCGGCGGTTCTTCTGTTCTAGGCCTCCGGGAGCACGGTCAAGGGTAGGAGCAGGGCTGCGGCTGACGCTTAGTCTTGGCACTCATTTCTAGCCCGTCTTCGCTCGACGTACCCCCAGAGGCTCGATCTCTGTCTGTTCGTTTAGATGCGAAAAGCGACGACCGGAATCACACATTCCGGTCGCTGGCAACGCTGGCACATGTGGCGGAGAACTCGGAGGACGCGGGGCGCGGCCTGTTGCGCCAGGCGCGCGCACGTCCCGACGCGGACGGACACGTCCGACCGCACAGAAACTGAGGGACTCGGCATCCCAGCCGTGAACTCCGCCGCTGCATTGTCGTGGTGAATCCCTGGTTCTGAAACAGGTCGGGCTTCTCGTCCGGTCGAGAAGAGAACCTCGGTGGGTTCGATGACAATTTACCACCGAACCCGGGGAAGGTCAAGGCAATTCCTCGTTCGGCGGCGACGCGTGACCGGACTCCCTTCACTCCCGGAGCGGCTTCCTGCGTGACCGCGGGTCACATTCGCGCGACCGCTCCGCTCGCCGAAAGGACCGATCTGATCGGCTGTCCCAGAACCGCCCTTTGTGTGGGCTGAGTGAGCGTTGTACAATGCGCCATCGCTGCCCGAACCGTCGCGCAGAAGGTCACCGCGAGGTCCGCTGAGTCACCCGTGTCCGGGATTCTCCGAAAGGACGGACGAACCCAAATGACTGATGATGGCACGAAAGGTCCGCGACGATCCGTGAGGGGTATCCTGGTGATCGCCCTGGCCGCCGGCGCGGTGATCGTCACCGCTCTCCTCTTCACGCTCACGGACCTGTCACCGATGCGGAAGGGCGGCCTCGGCGAGCGTCGGGTCGGCGTGCTCTCGGAGCACGCGCCCGCGTCCTTCGAGACTCACTTCTCGGGACTCGCAGCCGCGCTCGACGACAGATACGCGCTCGAAGAGGTCAACCTGGGAACTCCGGACGCGCTCGACGGCCTTGACGTCCTCATCGTCCTCGGCCCCGGCCACATCCCCGACGCGCAGCTCTTCGAGATCGACCAGTTCATCATGCGCGGCGGCCGCGCAGCCTTCCTTCTGGACGGCGCGAGTGTGAGCGCGGACCGGATGGCCGCGACCGTCGTCCGCGGCAACCTCTTCGCCTACGCCGAGGCCTACGGCGCGACCGTCAACCCCGATCTCGTCGTCGACCCTCTGAACGGAAGCGCATCGTATCCCGACGCGGCGGGGAGACCGTACGCGTTCTGGCCGGCCGGCACCGCGCAGCCGGGCTCGCGCGACGGCGTCCGCCTGCCGGACGCCGGGGACGTCGTCTTCGCCTGGACGTCGTCGGTCTCACTGTCGGACCGGCTCCCGAAGACCGCGGCTGCGTCGGTCGTGGCCAGGTCGACGGGTGACGCCTGGACCACGATCGCGTTCGCCGACCTGGACCCGACGGTGACCCCCAAGCGCACGCCCGACGGTCCCTTCGACGAGGTCGAGACGACGGACGGTCTTGGGCTCGCGGTCGCGATCGAGGGCACGCTCGTGAGCGCGTTCGACGGAATGCCCGTCATCGTCGAGAGGGAAGGCGGCTCCGTGGAATTCACGGACCCGCCCGGGAGACTGGCGCGCAGCGAACCGACGCGCGTGTTCGTCGCAGGTAGCTCGAGGATGTTCGACGACTTCGTGCTCGGGAGCGCCCCAGCGAATCTCGAGTTCCTCTTGAGCGCAGTTGAGTGGCTCGCCCGCTAGCCCGTCGGCTCGTCCGTCGCCGCGACGCGGTCGCCGTCCGCACCGGCGCGGCGCGACCCACGGAGCACTGACCGCCCGAACGCCGCGTAGGCGCCCGAGAGCAGCAGGCAGAGCGCCGCGAAGTAGTAGACCCACCTGGGCAGCCCCAGCAGGAGCGCCGGGCGCGCGTCGAAGCCCCACCAGTCGACCGACAGCAGGAAGAACGCGACGAAGACGGCCGACCACCCCAGCGCCCCCCGTCGCGTGAGGCAGAGCCTCGTCTCGCGTCGCCACCACTCGGGAAGCTCCGTCGCTCCCCCCGGCAACCACCCGCCCACCAGGATCACGCCGCACGCGACGGCGACCGCGGGAATCGCCGGCAGGAGACCCGCGTCCGGCAGCAGCCCGAAGTGGTAGAGGACGACGACGGTCTCCCCCGCCACGATGGACAGGATCGACCAGACGGCGCTCGCCCTCCGCCAGTAGATGGCGGCGAGCACGGACGGGAACAGAACGGCCAGACCCGCGAACGTCTCGGTGGCGATCGCGAGGATGGTGGCCGGGGGCCTCAGGGCCAGAAGGTACCCCACGCCCGCCAGAACGGCCACGGTCGCCCTGGCGGGCAGACCAACCCGCCAGTCCGGGGCCGTCCGCGCCCCCTCGTCCCGGGAGACGGCGTCGTGCCCCGGGTCGCCGTCCGGCGGCCGGCGGTCCCATCGACCTCTGACCCCCAGAAGGTCCCTCTCCACGATCGAGCCCAGCGTCAGGAGCTGCGAGTCCATGGTGGACATGATGGCACCCAGGAGGCCCGCCACCGCGAGCGCGGAGAGCCAGTCGCCGCCAAGGCGGTCCATGAGGAGCGGCAGCACCTGGTCTGTCCCCCTGCCCGCGAGTTCCGGAAGATGCAGACGCCCGAGCACGCCTATGGCCACCGGGAAGAAGAACAGGACGCACGTCACGATCGGATAGAACACCATCGTGGAGACGATCGCGCGCTCTCCCCGCGCGGCGTAGAAACGCTGGAAGAGCTGAGGGAACATGGGGTCGGCGAAGAACCACAGAAGCATGTAGCTGGCCCAGACCCCGAGGACGAGGCCCCCTCCCGCTCCGGGTCGCGCGAAGTGCGCGGGCGAGTCCGAGGCGACGCGCGTGAGTCCCGCCGCGAATCCGCCGGACGCTCTGGCGACGACGAACAGCCCGGCCGCGAGCAGAGCGGTCATCGCCACGCCCTGCAGAACGTCGGTCCTCGCCACGGCGCGCATCCCTCCCAGCAGCACGTAGAGGAGAACGAGGGCAGTAACGATGGCCGCCCCGACCTCGTACGGAAGGCCCAGGATACCCTCGAGCGCGTATCCGGCGGCCATCGGCTGGATGGCGAGGTACGGCAACGTGAAGACCGCCATGGCGGTGCCGAACGTGACCGACAGGGGCCTGCTCCCGTGGCGCGCAGCGAGAAGCTCCGGCGGTGTGATGAGACCGAGCTTCCGGCCGAGTCGCCAGACGGGGACGCCCACGATGACGAAGGAGATCGCCATCAGGGCGGTGCCGTATGCCATGACCGGGTAGAACGCGAAGCCCATGCGGTAGCCGGCGCCCGAGAAGCCGAGCACGGTGAAGCCGCTGAAATTCGTGGCCGCCATCGTCGCCAGCAGCACGAACGGACCCAGCGTCCGCCCGGCGAGGAAGAACGCCTCGTCTCCCCTGCTCCTGCGGCGCGCGAGCGCTCCAACGAGCAGAATGGCCACGAGATACCCGAGCACGATCGCCGTTCTCACGCGTTTCACCTCCGGTCCGGAGGGCCGCCCCGGTCGTCCGGCATCCCCCCTGGAGCCCACCGATCCCGGAGCCGGCAGAGCTGACCTGCTCGGCCCCCGGGGCAAGAAAAGCGGCCACCCCGAGTCTGGGTGGCCGGAAGCCTGACATGACTCGCGGGGAGTCTAGTATCGCACGAGTCCGGGGTCAACCGAGAACGATACACACGAGAGGACCCACTTCTAGGGAGCTTCTGACGAGTCAGGCAGGCACGCTCCTTGCATATCTTGACTGCCGGAATGTTCATGCTCGGCGCAAGGGTGCGTCGGCAGGTTGCTCCCCGGGGGAGGAAGGGAATGTCGGTCCCCAAGCACGTTCTCGTCGCAGAGAGCGACGAGCAGACGCGGGTACATCTTGCGGGCGCCTTCAGGGCGTCCGGCTACGCGACCACTGAGTCTGCGACGGGACGTGATGCGCTCCGGTCGATTCAGATCGAGCGGCCGGACGTCGTCATCGTCGGGGTGACGCTGCCCGACATCGGCGGCAGAGACCTCGCCCGCATCCTCGCGTCGAACGGCGACCACGAACCGATATGCACGATCGTCGCCGCGGAGTCAGGTGCGCCTGAAGAGGACGTCTCGCTTCCGGGGGCGCCCGAGATCGAGGTCGCCCACTGGAGCCACGTGGACGAGCTCGTGACGCTCGTGAACGAGATGTTCGACGTGTCGGAGGGTCAGGACCCGGAGAGGTTCCGCTCCGCCATCACGTGCGGCGACGTCAAGATAGACCCGAACACCTGGTCGGTGGAGGTCAACGGCGTTCCGGTCGACCTGACGAGGAAGGAGTTCCACTTCCTCCACGTTCTCGCAGTCAACAAGGAACGCACGTGCACCCGCGAGGAACTCAGAAGGCTCGTTTGGGGCGGAAGCACCGACGTGATCGGACGCACGGTCGACGTGCTCGTGAGCAGGCTGCGCTCCAAGTTGACGGCCGCGACGGGCAGAGAGGTGGTCTCGACCGTCCGCGGTATAGGATACAGATTCATGGGCTAGCCGCACGCGAGGGGAAGCGCGTCGAGGAACTGCGAAGACCGGGGCTGCGCCGTTGCGGCGTGGCCCCGGTCTCTCGTTGTCCCGTGCTCCCGGTCCTTCGTTCCGCCGTCGGCGTGCCGGCTACATCACGTCTGCGTAGGTGCTCCTGAGTTCCTCGATGAAGTAGCTCGAGTCGAGTCCGTCGTATCCGAGGATGCGCGCGATCTCATCCGGGCACAGCTCGGCTCCGTACGACCACAGCTCCTTCAGAAGCTCGCCCGCCTCGACCGAGTTCCACCACGTCTCCCCGAACCTCTCCACCAGCGCGGCCCTGACCTGGGCGGCCAGGAACCAGGCCTCGAGGTAGTTGACGCCGTAGAACTCCTCGTCGCTCGAGAGGTATCCGAACTCGGGACGCTCGAGCGGAACGAGCCTCGACTCCTCCATGAACTCTCCGTAGGCGTCCACGAGTTCCGCGTCCGTGAGTTCTCCGCGGTGGAGCAACCTCTCGTACCGGAAGAGGCCCGCGTAGTAGCGGGCGCTGCCGAGGTCGCCCAGAAGCTGCTTGCGGCGGAAGAGCTTCCTCGCGGCGGGATCGGGCAGGAGCCCGTTCTCCTCGAGGAACGCGGGATTCGAGAGCAGGCTCTCAGGCACGTACGCGTGCGTCTCGGTCGTCCCGTAGTCGCCCAGACGCCTGAACTCGTACTCGTCGACCTCCACGAACGCGTCGTGGAGCGCGTGGCCGATCTCGTGGAAGAGGCTCTGATAGTCGCCCACTCCACCGGCGGGCTTCAGCAGTATCCGGACATCCCGGCCCGGGACGATTCCGTAGCTCGCCGGCCGGGGCTCCTTCTCGGGGCGGTCCTCCGAGTCGATGTGGATCATCGGCAGCTCGTCGAGGTCGATCCCCATCCCCAGAAGTGTCTTCTCAAGGAGAGGGAGCGCGCCGTCCGCGGGGAAGTGCTCGTCGAATTCGGCTCCTCGGAATATCCGGCCCCTGTCGTAGTCCTTGACCTCAGTCACGGGAACGCCGAACACGTCGAGCGAGGCATCGTTCGTCAGAGTCCAGTAGATGTCACGGGTCTCCTCGAGGAAGGACACGACGCTGTCCTCCAGGTCGTCGTGGTCGATGCACCTCCGTTGCGACTCGAACTCGTCCAGGTCGGAGAACCCATAGTCCCTCAGGCGCTCCCGCGTTCGCTCGACGCGCTCCATCCTGAGAGGATTGGTGTTGCGCGCGTCGAACTCCCCCATCGCCAGGTAGAGGCTCTCTCGAAGCTCGCTGTCTGTCTCGTTGTACAGCCGGATCCCGGCGTCCCTGTAGGGGATCTCCTCCCCCGCCACGGTGACCGAGCCGCCGGACTCGACGTCGAGGATCTCGTCCTCGATCGCCGCCAGCTCCTTCCACACCATGGTTCCCACGACGTCGTAGTACAGGTAGCTGAGCTGCTTGCGCGAGCGAGGGTCGCGCGCCTCATCCCGCCTCTCCGCCACGTAGCGGGCCAGTTCCGGATCGGCCAGGTCGTCGTAGTCCGCCGTGATCTCGGCCATCATCGACTCCTCGCCGTATGCGTCGGAGTCGTAGTAGGCCGTCAGGATCCGAGTCGACATCTCGTCGGCGCGGGCCCTGACCGACTCGAGATCGTACGGCTCGCCGCATCCCGCCGCGAGGACGCACGCGGCAACGATGAGGACGAGAGCGGGAACGCCCCTCTTCATGTGCTGACACTCCTTCTAGCGGTATTGCGACTTGATCCTGCCCCAGGATGTCTCTCTGGGGTCGTCTACGGACGCGGGAGCGCAGGGCAGATACGTCGCAATGAGCACGGGGTCGCTCGTGCCCTCCACGGTCACGGTCCACGGCCCGAGGACAACGCTCTCGCCGCCCTCGAGGCGTTTCGTGATGGAGACCGAGTACTCGCCGGGGTCCAACCCGCCTATGACGACCGACACGTCGAAACAGCAATCGCAGTCGCACCCGCCCGACGGACCCAGGTGCTCCCACTCCACGATCTCGATCGAGGTTCCCTCCTGATATGCCTCGAACCCTATCCAGGCGCAGCAGTTGTAGGGCGCCTGATCGTGGATCACCTCGATCGCCCCCTCCGTGACCTCGAAGAGAACGACCTCCTCGCAAACATCCGCACTGAGCGTCGCCGCGAACAAGAGAACAAGAACAGCCACGCCGACAGACGTCTTCATCGCGCGCACCTCCCTCCGGCGTGTGTCAGTGATAGAGCGCCTTCAGAACGCCCCACGTCATCTCAGTACCGCCGTCGTTCACGTCCGATTCCACGCAGGCTTCGAACGACGTCGCCAGCGAGGGGTCGGAGTCCCCCTCGACGAGGACGACCTCCTCTGCCGCGAGTTCGAACGTCCAGGTCCCGTCGAAGTTGTCGAGCGCCTTCCACACCTTCACGGTATACTCCCCAGGCTCCAGGCCGCCCACGAACGCGTCCGCATGGAAGCAGCAGACGCAGTAGCACGGCCCTTCGTCGAACGTCTCCCACTCCGTGAACTCGATGAGCGACGGAGACTGCTCCACCTCGATCTCGAGCCGGGCGCAGCAGTTGAACATCGCCTCGTCGTGGATCATCTCGATGGCGCCTGGCGAGGTGGCCAGTGTCACCTCTTCCTCGCAGAGCTGCGCGGAGGAGGGTGAGGATGCAGCGAGGAGGAAGGCCAAGAGAACGATGGTTCGAGCCATCTGTCCCTCCCGTTCTTTGGCGCTCACGCGCCTGCGGCCCCTCCGGACACCTCGGAACCCGCTGCCTCCAGGTCCTCCGGAGTGCCGACGTCTCTCCAGCCGGCGTCCACCCTGTGCGCGCGCACGACGCGTCCGTCCGCGATCATCATCCTGAACGCGTCCGGAATCTCGTACTCGCCCCTCTCCGAGCGCTCGAGGTTGGCGGTGTAGTCGAAGAGGACGGGGGTCGATATGAACATCCCCGCGTTGACCCAATTGCTCGGGGCCCGGCCGGCGGCCGGCTTCTCGACGATCCCCGTGATGCGGTCGCCCTCGGTGCCGACGGCGCCGAACCTGCCCGGGTCGTCCACCTCGCGCACCGCGAGGAGGAGGTCGGTCGGAACGCTCTCGAAGTCCTGAACCATGGAGGCGTAGACGGAGGGGTCCGTGAGGATGTCGCCGAACGAGAAAAAGAAGGGACCGTCCGAGAGGAATCGGCTGGCAGGGTCGGCCGCCTTGCCGGTGCCGTCCTGAACCTCCTGGACGAAGTACGAGAGAGAGAGTCCCACCTCCTCACCGCCCCCGAAGTACGAGCGGATGCTCTCGGCCTTGTACCCCACGATGACGGCGGCGTCGGTGACGCCGGCCGACCTGAGCGCGCGGAGAACGTGCCACAGAATCGGCCTGCCGCCGACCTCGACCATGGGCTTGGGGATCGAGTCGGTGATCTCCCGCATCCTCGTGCCCTTGCCCGCAGCAAGTACGACCGCCTTCAATCCGGGCACCTCCTTCGTGGAGCCTACCTGCAGGGTAGCACCATCACGCGCTCCCGGCAATAGAGCCCCGGGCGATCGTGGCCCCGCCAAGCACGGCGTCGCCCCGGTAGAGGACGACCGACTGGCCGGGCGCCAGCGCTCGCTGCGGCGCGTCGAACAGCACCGCGACCCTGTCGCCGTCGACCCGGACCGAGCAGGGCGCCGCCGCGGCCGTGGAACGCACCTTGGCGTCCGCCCGAAACTCGGTTCCTGGCGCCTCTCCCGGGATCCAGTGCGCGTCGTGCGCTTCGAGGCTCTGTGAGAGGAGGTCTTCGTCATCACCTACGACGACGGTGTTGGCCTCGGGATTCACGGCGAGGACGTACGCGGGGCGAGGGCGGGAGAGCGCGAGCCCCTTCCGCTGGCCGACCGTGTAGAGCCCGAATCCGCGGTGTTCGCCGATGACGGTCCCCTCCCTGTCGACGATCGCTCCGGGCCGCACGGCGTGCGGGGCCCGTTCCCTGAGGAACGTCTCGAGGTCTCCACCCGGAACGAAGCACACGTCCTGGCTCTCCGCCCGGTCCGCCACGGCGAGCCCGGCCTCTCTGGCCCGCGCGCGCACGTCGTCCTTCTGGAGCTCTCCGACTGGAAAGAGAACGTGGTCGAGCTGCTCCCGCGTCACTCTATAGAGGAAGTAGGTCTGGTCCTTGTCGGCGTCGAGCGCCCGCCAGAGCTCCGGCGCGCCCGAGGCTCCGCGCCGGACGCGCGCGTGGTGCCCGGTGGCCAGGGCGTCGGCTCCGAGGCCACGGGCCCGCGCGAGAAGCTCCTCGAACTTCATGAGCTCGTTGCATCGGACGCAGGGGTTGGGCGTCCGGCCGGCCCCGTACTCCGCTACGAAGTGAGACACGACCGCGTCCTCGAAGGAGCGGTGCATGGAGAGCGCGTGGTGGGTGATGCCGAGCGTCGACGCGACGCGGGCCGCGGAGCGGACCGACTCAGGACCGCAGCAGACCTTCGGACCCTCTTCGTCGTCCCCGCAGGACCACAACCGCATTGTGAGCCCGAACACGTCGTGTCCCTGCTCGAGCAGCATGAGAGCAGCGACGGAGCTGTCGACTCCGCCGCTCATGGCCACAGCGATTCGCATGATCTCGATCCGAGGGGTCGTCAGGCCTCTCCCGACACGGCGGCCTAGAACTCGTAGCCGACGGTGGCGTAGAGACCGTAGTTGGTGACCTGGCCGCTCTCGCCGCCCTCCAGGAACGTCTCGCGCACGACCGCCAGCTCGGCCACGTACTGGTCGAACAGGAAGCTGCCGCCCAGTCCCATCGAGTTCTCGGGCACGATGGCGTTGTCTATGTCTGCGCCGAGCTCGCGGGAGTAGCCGGCGCGGACCAGCGCCTTGCCGTCCGCCAGCGCGACCTCGACCCCCACGGCGACCGTCCTCAAGGTCTCGCTGAAGGGCTTCCACGCGTCGTCACCGTAGGCAGTTTCGTAGGCCGCGAGCGAGGACTTCGCCTGGTCCCATCCGTCCTGGACGTAGCTCGCGTGAACCGTGATCGCGTCGGTCGGGCGCACCCTCAAGCCTCCGACCGTAGCCGACTGCGTCACCGACTCCCCGCTGCGCGAGGATTTGTAGTGTTCGCCGTCGACTCCGATGGTGGAGCTCAGGCGGTGACCCAGGCCGACCGTGACCGCTTCGGTCACATCGAAACTGAAGCCCACCGAGTAGCACGCGGCGATCCCGTCGATCCGCGCGGTGTTCAACTCCTCGCCCACCACCCGCTCCCTGGCCTCCTCGCTCAGATTCACGATGCCGACGGTCGCGCCGAGTCCGCCCTGTCCGTGGTCGCCTATCCTGGCGGCCCCGATAAGCTCGAAGTACCGGAGCGCTCCCGAGAATGTGCCTTCGTAGCCCTTGAGCTCCTCCTCGTGGTAGCGCTGACCGGTGATCTCGAGGCTACGGTACGAAGGATTCGAGTACCCGAATCCGATGACCGCGGAGCCCGACCGCTTCACGGCCACGAACTGCGTGAAGAGGAACCCATCGTCGGACGCGTCCAGGCTCTCCTCTCCGTCGGGCAGGTAGTCTCGGGTCTTCACGTTGTACCGGGCGGTCGCCTGCCCGGCGATGTCGGAGATCTCGGTGACCGACGCCGGGTTCAGGAAGTACGAGCCGATCCCTCCCGTGGCCGCGTTGGCGCGACAGAGCGCCGCCTCCTGAGCGTTGAGGTAGTGCGAGTACGTTCGGGGTATGTCCCCCAGCGTCGTCCTCGATTCGTCCGCCGGAACGGCGGTCACGGCCATCGAGACCGCGAGCAGCGTGAGTATGATCGTGCGCATGTCTCTCTCCAGTCCGGGGGGAACCGAGACTCACGGCGGACCGCAGTGCGCGCCCACCGGATAGAGTATTCACGGTCATCATGCAGTAAGGGACTAAGGGAGTCAACACGCGATGGAGGGGCCTGTGACGCAGATGCGGGTCCCGAGGGACCCGCACGTAATCGTGTTCTCGACTTCCGCCCGAGCCGGCTCGAGGCGCCTTCGCCCTGCGGAACGGTCGGGCCGCGCCCGCTGGACCACACGGAACGGCCGGGCCGCTCCTGTCACCGATAGAGGGCCTTGATGGAACCCCAGCTCTTCGCCTCGACGGGGTTGTTCGCGTTCCGGAACTGCACGTAGTCGACCCGGCAGAGGCCTCCCGACACGTGTTCGACGTAGAAGAAGTAGGTGCCGGCGTCCAGGCAGAATTCGCCGCTCCCGGCGGCGAGCGCGAACGGTCCTCAGCCGAATCCCCAGCCGTCCGTGAACCAGTAGTCTGCGGTCAGCTCCTGGCCCGGTACTGGAGCTTCGGCGATGCGGACCCGCGTCTGCACGTGGTCGCCGTATCCGGACTGATACGCGACCGTGCTCGTGTAGCAGCCCGGCGCGGGGAACGTCACCTTGAGCCTGAGCCACTCGCCCGGCACGTCGAGTCCTCCCGCAGCGAAAAACCCGCTCGCTCCGGAACAGAATTCCGTGCCGATCGCGACACCGCCCAGGTCGTTCGACCCGTAGGTCTCGTACTCCTCCCCTTCTATGAAGAGGTCGTCGGCCGCGAGCGCCGCCGGCGAGATCGCCAGCAGCACGAACGCCGCCGCGAACATCGGGAACATCGCTCGGGAAGTCATCATCGTGGTGCGTCTCCCTGGTGTGCTCTCCGGGTCGCCTTCCGACTCACTCCTGGCCGGCGCGGGGCGCAAATGGCCCTCAAGTGATTCTGATGCGCTTCCGGGGGAGCGGATTCCCGACCAGAAGCAGGGGCCGCCGCGTCGGAGGCCCGTGCCGTCGGGACCGCGTGCGCGACCTACCTGTACAGCTCCCGGGCGATGCCTATCTCGTAGCTCCGCCCGGGCTGCGGGAAGCCGTCCTCGTCCTCGTAGAGCGCGTCGAAGACGTTGTCGACACCGACGAAGACGTCTCCCCACGCGGTGGCGAAGGTGGCCCTCGCGTCCACCAGGTAGTACGGGTCCAGCGTGCCGTACCCGTCGTCGTATCTCGAACCCACGCGGGTCATGCGTGCGAGATACGTGCCAGGACCCCGCTCGTAGCTCGTTTCCAGCACGGCCATCGTGCGCGGAACGAGCGGGACGAACTCGTTCGTCTCGATGTCCCTCGCCGAGGTCATGGCCAGGCTCATCCTGACGTCGAGCCCGCGGGCGAGCGAGTGCTCGACCCCGAACTCGGCGCCCCACGAGGAGACCGTTCCGATGTTCTCGGCGGGCGCGCCCCAGCCGCCGGCCACGATCATGTCCTCCACCGACTGTTTGAACCCGAGCACCGAGACACGCGAGCCCTCCGCCGTCCGCTTGGCGAGCTCCACCTCGACCGAAGTGCTCCGCTCGGGCCTGAGATCCGGATTCCCGATCTCGGTGCTGAACCACTCCTTGAGTGTCGGGAACCGCGTCTTCATCCCGGCCAGGAGTCGCACGGAAAGCCCGTCACCCATCCTGTGGGTCCACGCCGCCTGCGGGTTGAACCGCAGGAGCGCCCGTCCCTCGCCGGACATCAAGTCCGTGTTCACGGCGAGAGCGAGCCGGTCGGCGTCGGTGATCGTGATGACGTCCTGCCCGTAGAGGGACGACGTCGTCGCCTCGTAGCGCCGCCAGTCCTCGCCGACGTCGCCCTGGAGCCGCGCGATGTCACCACGGACGTTCATGCCGCCCGAGAGTCTGTGTCCGTCGATGCCGCGGAACTCCGAGTACGCGTAGCCGCCGAACGCCCGGTTCGAGACGGTCGACAGCCAGCGCCGGTCGGTCCGCTCGAAGTCGTTGTAGGCGGCGAGCTGGTTGTCGTTCGTGCCGTAGTAGACCTTGGTCTCCACGAAGAGGGCGTCGCTCGGACGGAACGCGACCGACCCGATCGTCCGGACCTCGCGCCAGAACGGGAAGCGCCAGAAACGCGGACGGTCCGAGCTCGTCGACGCCGGCGCGTCCCTTCGTCCGTCGCCGACCTGGACCGACACGGAGGCGTCGGTGCGCGGACCCATCTTCCACGCCGCGCGTCCCCAGACCAGGAGGTCCTCCTTGCCCGAGTGGTCGCGCGTCCCGCCGTCCTCCCAGGCCTCCGCCTCGTAGGAGCCCGGAAGCCCGAACCCGGAGCGGCCGTTCGCGGCCACTCCGCCCGCCAGATGGACGACCCCTATCCTGCCGCCTCCTGAGACGTACCCCGCGTACCGACCTCCGTCGCCCGCGGAGAGCCTGTATCCCATGCCGGTGCGGTCGTCGGTGACGGTGGTGACCTCGACGATGCCGCCCAGGGCGTTCGCGCCGTAGACGCTGGCGGCCGGCCCCTTGGTGACGCGTACCGATCCCAGCGCTCCGGCAAGGACCATCGAGGAGTTGACCGAACCCGTGTACGGATCGGAGATCGGCACGCCGTCGACGAGCACGACGATCTCGCGCTCGGCCAGGCCCCTGGTCGAGAGCTTGGACTCTCCCCGGGAGTTGGTGCGGACCACGACGCCGGGGACCATCTCGAGAGCCTGTGACAGGTCCTCCGCCCCCGCGTCTTCGATGTCCGACGAGGACAGCTGGAAGACCGAGTACGGCCCGAACAACCTCGTTCCGTACACGGTGAGTTCCGGAAGCTTGTAGTAAAGGTCCTGGGAGCCGCCCTCGGAGTGGATACGCGACGGGTCCGTCTGTTGCGCACACGCCGGGGCGACCGCGGTCACGAGGAGGATCCCGGCGATGAGCAGCCCGAGGGCGGACCCTCCGGGCGGGGTCGACCCGCCTCGCCCCGAGCCGCGTGAACCGGTCTCGGCGCGCCGTGCGCGCGCCCCCGGCGCCAGCAGTATCCTGTCTACGAACATCACTGCGCTGACCCCCAGAGCTATGTGGACGATGACCAGGAAGATGAAGACGAGCACCGCCTGCGTCGAGCCGGGCGTCTCCTGGTTCGCAATGAAACCCACGGTGAAGCGGAACACACCCGCCGGCCCGTAGCCTGCGAGATAGCCCTGTACGACGAACGGGTGCGCGAGCGCCCAGAGAACGGCCAGCGCTCCGGCGACGAGTCTCGAGCGCTGCCTCGGCGGCATGAAGCTCAGGACCAGCTCGACGATCAGGGCCTCGGCGGCGATCCCGAGGGCCGCGAAGGCCGCTCCCCCAAACCCCGAGACGAACCTTATCCCCGCCGCCGCCAGTCCGACCAGGATGGAGGACCACCGGCGGGGGACGTTCGCGCGCGCGGTCAGCAGTATGACCACTCCGAACGTCGAGAGGAACGAGCCGCCGAACGGGACGTGCCAGCTCTTGATCATTCCCCCGACGGTTATCTCGATCACACCCCAGAGGGCCGCCATCAGCCCGAGGAGCGCTATCTCCCTGCTCGCGAACGGGGCGCGTCCGCCGGTCGTGGGTTCGACCTTCGGCCCGCGCTCCCCGCTCTCCATACCCGTCCCCCGATGTTCGCGTGAGGCCTCTTGCCGTGCGGTCTCGCTCCCGACCTCACCGAAGCCGTTCGCCCTTACGCTCCGATACTACATGAGCGATGTCAAGGACGCAACACCCCGGCGGACTCAGCGCCGGCCGCGCATGATCTCCGCCGCGGCGGCCGTGTCGCCCGCCGCCAGCTCCAGCTCGCTCCAGGCGGCCAGGAACTGCTCGCCCTGTCCGCCCAGCTCGCGCGCGCGCTGGAAGAACCGCCTCGCCTCCGTGTGGAACCCCAATCCGCCGAGTACGGTCGCCTTGAGACCCAGCGGCTGCCAGGCCGTGGGGAGCAGGCGCACGACATCGTCCAGATATTCGAGCGCCTCTTCGGGCTGGCCGTTTCTGGCCAGCATGACTGCCAGGTCATACTTGAGCCGCGGATTGTGCGGCTGCAGCTCCACGGAGCGCCGCATCGCCGCCACCGCCGCGTCGAGGTCGTCCATCTCCCAGTAGCAGCGGGAGAGGCTCGTGAACACGCCGGCCGAGGACGGGCCCGACTCCTCGGCGCGCCTGAAGGCGGCGACCGCCTCGGTGTATCGTTCCTGCCTCAGGAGGAAGTCGCCGTAGGCGAGGCGCGCCGCCGGGTCGTCCGCGGCGTTCCTCTCGGCCCATCTGAGGAGCGTCTCGGCGCGCTCCACGCCGCCCTCACGCTCCAGGAGTGCCGCAAGTTCCATCTTGTAGCGCACGCTCCCCGGGTCGAGACGCACCGCCCGCTCGAGCGCCCCGATCGCCGCCTCGACGTCGCCCGCCGCCAGGTCGAGCCTGGACAGGTTGTGGTACGTGTCCGCTCTGCCGGGCGCCAGCGAGATGGCGGCAGCAAGCTCCTCGCGCGCCGCCTTGAGCCTGCCGGCCTCGCGATACGCGACACCGAGATTGTTGTGTATGTGAGCGGCGCCCGGCGCGGCATCGCGGGCCGCCTCGAGAACGCGAATGCCGCGCCCGACCTGACCGCGGACGAGAAGGAGCTGGCCGAAGTCGGCGAGCGTCGTCGCGTACGCCTCCAGGGTGCCGTCGTCCGGCCGCGGACCGTGCGCGTCTCCGGAGTGGGCGAACTCGCTCACGTAGCCCTCGAGCGCTTCGTTGTCGAGCGCTGTCGAGCTCGCGGCGTCGGTCGACGCGCCGGAGATCCGGACGAGCAGTCCGGGCGCGGACAGACGTCTCGGGAACGCGTCTCTGCCGATGTCGATGTCCGCCACGATGGGCCGAACGTCGCCGTTCAGCTCGACCAGGAGCGGCAGATAACCGGACACCGGCATCGACGCGCGGGCCGGCGGCACGCACGGGACGGAAGGGTCGCGTCCCTCGAGCGTCGCGAGTTCTCCCTCCGTCGGGAACTCGACGCCCGGGTACCACTTCTCCAGATGCGGCGCCCGCTCGCGTATGTTGATGACCGCGATGTCGTCGCGGGTCCCGTCGACGAACCGCGAGTACCAGAGCGGGAACACGGTGCGGTCGTTCTGCGCGAGGACGACGGCGTTGGGAGGCACCTCCGAGAGCATCCTCTCGAGATAGACGCGCCCGCCGGTGGCGTCGCTGAGATCGCGCTCCGGCCAGAGAACCGCCGTGTGAAGAAAGACCGAGACGCCCGCAACGGCCGCAAGTCCGAAGGCGGCGGCCAGACGGGAGCGCGAGCCGGCCCGCGAGACGAGACGCGGCAGTTCCGCGACCGCCAGACCCGCGCATGCGGCCAGGACGGCGTAGACGGGGATGTAGTAGTTGCCGATGTCCGGGATGCGGTAGTTGACCGCGTGGACGACCACGAGGATCGCCTCGAGTGCGAGAACGGCGAAGAGCCTCTTCGAGCGGATCCAGAGCGTGGCGACACCGACGCCCGCGAGCGAGAGAACCGGCCACGTGAGTGCGGAGGGCAGACCCGAGAAGAACGACCTGAGATTCGCGAGCACGCCCGGAAGCGGTTCGGCGAAGAGCCGGGACGTGTACTGCGAACCGGAGACGTGCCCTACGAAAGAAGGCAGCGAGTCCAGCCTCGTCCAGAGAACGGCGGGGTCCTGCGCCGACCGGAGGGGCAGATAGGCGTAGAGCGAGAGCCCCGCCAGAACGAAGAGGAGCATCCTCCACACGCTCCGGGACGGGGCGTGCCGGCCCTTCCCTGCCGCGAGAGCGACCGCTACCGACGGAACGGCCAGCGCCGCGGTCAGATGATGCGCGAGAGACAATCCCAGCAGGAGTCCGCCGACCCAGAGCAGCCGCTCTCCGCGAAGTCCCGCGGACACGAGGCCCTCCTCCGCCATCCTGCGCCACCGCACGAAGACGAGCAGGGCGCCGAACACCAGAAGGGCAGAGAGCGTGTAGACCTCCGGAACGGTCGCCTGTGACCAGAGCGCCGGCGAGAACGAGAACGCAAGCCCCGCAACGACCGCCCCCAGCACCCTGGGCACGAGGGACCTGCGCTCGCCGCCCGGGCCTCCCTCACGTTCGTGGCCCGAAGCCCCTCCGAGCCCGATTCCCCGCCCGGCCGTCAGCTCCCACACGAGGAGCGACAGGACGCCGGACGCAACGGCCGCGAAGAGCGCCGAGAGGAGCGAGAGTCTGAAGAACGGAGTCCCGGCGGGGACGCGAACGGCCAGCGCCGAGAGGAGCGTGTAGAGCGGATAGCCGGGCGGATGAGCGACGCCGAGGGTCCGCGCCACTGCCACGAACTCGGCCGAGTCTCCAAGCGTGAGGTCGCGGGCGGCGGTCAGGCAGTAGACGGCGAACGACGTGACGGACACGAGCGCCGCCGAGCAGAGCGGCGCCGCCCCGAGCTCGCCGATGTCTCCGGCCGGGTCTCTCATCGCCTGAACGTCGCCTTTATCGTGCCCCAGGTGGCCGGTTCCACCTCGGTCTCATTGTAGTAGACGTCGTCGACCTCGTAGATGGTAGCGTCGACGTGCGACTCCACCGGGCCGTAGCTGGACGTCCAGAGCGACCTGCCCCGAGTGGCGCGTCCCACGGCCACTCCGGCCATTCGAAGGGCCGTCGGGTGCGTGACGAAGAGGTCCACGACGTTCATGCCGGAGTCGCAGACGTAGACGGACCCGAACCATCGTTCCGACACGTAGTAGAGCCCGGTGTCGGGGTCGTGGTCCAGGCCGCCGGCGGAGTCGGCGTTCGGCATCGGGTGGTCGAACACGGCCGTCGTCTGGAACAGCGTGTCGCAGCGGACGATCTCCATCCGGGCGCTCGACTGGAGCCAGAAGCTCTGCCCGTCGAAGCAGATGCCCACGACCTGGTCGGCGACGGATTCCACGTTCCAGCTCCCGACGAGCGTGCCGTCGAGCTCGAACTGGTAGACCCGGTCCACGGGATCGTCGAGGTGCCCTCCGAAGTCCGTCACGTACAGGTACTCACCGCGCCCGGTCTCGACGTGGCAGATGCCGTTGCCGATGTCCGTCGCCAGCGGGTATCCAATCTGTGGTCCCATTCTGAAGAGGTAGGTTGCGACGCCCGCGGGCGAGATGGCGTAGACCTCACCCAGCACCTCGTCGACGTGATAGAGGACGCCCTGCGGCCCGACCCAGTCGACGCCCATCGCCGCCGTGCCGGGAGCCGCGAACGAGTCGAGCACTGCTCTCGCGAGCGGTTCCCCGGTGTCCCCCCAGGGGGAGGCCGTCGGGGTCGCTCCGCTCAAGGCCGTCGGCTCGGCCGCCGGGCGCTGCACCGCGCTCGGGCCTTTCACTCCTGGCCCCGCCCGGGCCGCACACGCGACCGCCAGCAACACCACGGCAACGACAGCGGGTTTCATGGGGTCCCTCCCGTCCTCTCGCTCCATTGAGGGTTTGCATCCCGGCCGGCGCATGATACCATGCTGTCCTGGTCGGTCCAGAGTCAAACGCGCCCAGGAGCCGCGCCCGGCCTCCCCACGTATCTTGACTGGCTCCCGGCCACTGTGCTATAATGCGGTGAGAGGGTGCGCCTTGGGGGAACGACCCTTGGCGACTCAATGGTGTGGACGCACTCTGACGAACCCTCCGACACGGGAGGTCGGGTATGAGAGTACTGCTAGTGCTGATGCTCGTCATGGCATTCGTCTCGGGAGCCATGGGCGCCAGCTCACGGCTGGGCGGACCGGACGTGGGCACGGGTCATCCCGCGCCCGGCTCTCTCCAGGTGCCCGTGGCCGACGTCCTCATCTGCATCGACGTGGACGCGAACTGGGGGCTCTTCGCCGACCCGACTCCCAAGTACTCCTCCGCGTTCGTCGCGGCGGGAGCCACGGTGATCGCCACGTGCGGCGTCGAGTCGTCCGGAGGGTCGATCAGCTTCCCCGCGAGCGTCACGGTCGACAACTACCCGCTCGTGGTCGTCCTGACGAGCGAGAACTGGTGGTCGTCGCCGCAGAACATAGACCCCACCGATGAGGCCGTGCTCGCGAGCTACCTCGACTCCGGCGGCAACCTGCTCTTCGTCGGACAGGACTACATGTACGGAGCGCATACCACGATGGGAACGTGCTCCGGCTTCCCGCGCGACTACCTCGGAATGGACATCTGCTATCAGGAAGTGACGTACGGCCCCATCACCGCGACGGTGTCCGGCTCCACGGGCTGGATCTTCGACGGCGAGTCGGTCGTCCTCGACTCGGCCAACGTCTTCATGAACAACCCCTTCTTCCCGGATTGCGCCGACCCCGTCGCGACGACGGCGGGATACGGTCTCTACTACGACGAGGCCGGTCAGGACGGCGTCCTCATCTACAACGAGACCGAGGTGTTCAAGACGGTGTGGGCCGGGATCGAACTTGCCGGGGCGTCCACGGACGACTTCAACATGATGATCGAACTCCTCTACGACTGGTTCCTGGGGATCACGCCCGTCGAGGAGACCTCCTGGGGGCACATCAAGGCCCTGTACAGGTAGTGAGCCACACAGCGGAGATGCGTAGCGGCGGGCGGAGGTCTTCCTCCGCCCGCTTCTTCCTGTCGGCCCGGACGATCCTTCGGCGGAGCCCGCGGCCGCCCCGTGGTCGCGACTCCCCTGAGAGGGCATCGTTCTCACCTCACCCTTGATTGTTGCCGCGACCAGATGTTCGGCTATACTCGTCCGGTCTACCACGGCATTCCTACCACGGCATTGCGGTACCGGCTGCTGACGCCGCCGGCCACCGGACCCAGACACGGAGCCACCGATGACAGAAGAGCGAGAGAACAGAGAGGCGGACGTCACGTTCGAGGTGGTCTACACGGCGAACGGCGAGGCGGAGGCGCACGGTGTGAGAACGGCGCTCGATGCCGCGGGAATACCGACGGAACTCAAGGTCGCGTCGGCGACGAAGCTCTTCCCCGTCACGGTCGACGGTCTCGGAGCGGTCGGGATACTGGTCCCGGTCGACAGACTGGAAGAGGCGCGCGCCATCATCGAGACGCCCGCGGAGCTGGCGTCGAGCGACGAGTAGATTCCGCCTGAATCCGAAGACGGTCGGCCGCCGCGGCGCTCCGACCGGAACGAGCGGAGGGAGCGTGTCCCGGATCGACCTGTCCGATGACAGCATGTGCTTCGCCTGCGGCAAGCGCAACGAACAGGGGCTCAAGCTCTCGTTCGAGGAGGACGGCGAGGACGTCGTGGCGTCGGTCTCGTTCGCGAGGCACTTCCAGGGGTACCGAGGGATCGTGCACGGCGGCCTCATCTCCACGGTCCTCGACGAGGCGATGGTCACCCTGGTGAACAGGCTCGGATTCCTGGCCGTGACCGCGGACCTGAGCGTCAGGTTCCTGCGTCCCCTGCCGGTAGAGACGCCCGTTCGGGTCCGTGCGCGGCTCGTCGCAAGGCGCCGCAACGTGTTCAAGCTCGAGTCGGTCGCAAGCCTCGCGGACGGCACGGAGGTGGCGAGAGCGCGCTCGACGTTCCTGGCGCAGGGCGCGGCTACGGAGTAGACGGCGCGGGGCGAGATCCCCAAGCAGCCGGCGCGGGACGCTGTCCCCCACCCGAGCCATCATTCATTGACTACTGAGAGAAACTGCGGTATAATGAAGGGGACGGCTGAGTTGCGCCGTTCGCTGCGTCCACGCTGTCCAGCGCTTCCCGTACCTCACATCGAGGAGGACGATACCATCAGACGCCACGAGAGACGACACCTGACAGCCGCGGTCGTGACGGCCGCCGCCATCTTCGCGCTCGTAGCTCTTCCAGAAGTGCTGCCCGCCTACGAGGGCGCCGGGGCCGCCGACCCTGCCCCGCCCGCGCTCGAGTCATCGGTTCGGGTGGTCGAGCAGGCGGGCGACCGGCTCGTCGTGAGATTCACCGCCGAGTCGTCGGGCAGGTGGAACCTCGCCTCGCCGGATGGCCCCGAGCCCCTTGAGCTGGCGGCCTACGGGAGCGCCGGGTCCGGCCGGACCGGGGGCCTCACCGACATCTGGCGCGCCTCGTCGCGCGCTCCGGCGTCGTTCTCCGTCATGCTGCAGGTGCCGGACCGTGGACCCGTCGAGTTCGACGTGGTCGCGTCGAACCTGAGCGGCGGACTCGCGGAAGGCTCCATCGAGATGTCCGAACCGTCAGTCATCAGGGACATACGGGTGGTGACGGTGACCTTCACGCCGCCTCTCGACGGACCGGGGCAGGCGTGCTCGCTCGACCTGGCGATCACGGCCGGGGCGGGCCGAGGCGCGAACGAGAAGACGAGACACCTCCCCTACCTGTCGCCCGCGTTCCGGAGGCTCTACGAGAGCACGACGCTGAACTACCGTCCCGACGCGGAGGGCCCGCCGACTGTGAGCTTCCGCGATCCAGCGCCGGACGGGGCACGCTATCTCATCATCACCGCGAACGCTTACGAGTCGGAGATCATGCCGCTCGCGGAGTGGAAGCACGCGAAGGGGCTCCTGACGAAGGTCGTCAATCTCAGCACCGTCGGTTCGACGACGACCGACATAAAGAACTACATCCAGAACGCGTACGACACGTGGACCGTACCACCCGAGTTCGTGCTGCTGGTCGGCGACACCGAGCAGCTCCCGACCAACATGGTCCAGCATCCGATCCTCGAGGTCTACACCGACAACCCCTATTCGATGCTCGAGGGTTCGGACGTCTTCTCAGACGTCTTCATCGGGCGTATCTCGGCCGACTCCGACTCCCACGTTAACACGCAGGTCGCCAAGATCCTCGGCTACGAGCGGACGCCCGTGACCGGGGACCCCGACTGGCCGCTCTCCGCGTCGCTCCTCATCGCCGACGACCACGACTCGGGAGACTGGGTCTACTACGACAACACGTGGCACATCTACGACCTCATGGAGAGCGCCTCGTTCGCGACCATCGACACGCTTTTCCACAAGAACGACGTCACGCGGACTCAGGTCTACAACTCGGTGAACAACGGAGCCGGGTTCATCAACTTCCGCGGGCAGGCCTGGTACGACTGGCCGTATCCGTTCGACCTCGACACGGGCAGCGTCACTACGGGCTGGCGCCTGCCGGTCGTCGTTTCGGCGACGTGCTACACCGGCTACTACGCGAACGACTCCTTCATGTGCGAGGACTGGGTGCGCGCGGGCACGCCCACGTCGCCCAAGGGAGGCGTCGCCTTCTTCGCGACGGGAACGGCCTACCCGGGCGAGCTCGAGCTGGCGCTGAGGCGAGGCTACGTTGACGAGGGCTTCTTCTCGAACGTCTTCAGCCAGAGCGGCCTGACGCTCGGCGAGGCGTGCGTGGCCGGCAAGAACAACATGTACAAGCTCACGACCGAGGAGGAGGAATACGACGGCTGGAACCTCCTGGGCGACCCCGGGATGGACCTCTGGTCCGGACCGATGCGGACGCTCACGGTGTCGCACGACCAGGCCGTCCCTCCTGGACACAGCGACTTCGCCGTCACGGTCACGAACGGTCGAGCGTACGTGGAGGGGGCGCTCGTCGCCTGCGTCAAGGGGGACGAGACCTACTCGTGGGGCTACACCGATGCGCTCGGTGAGGTGACGCTGTCGGTCGACCCGACGACGCAGGGAACGGGCACTGTGACGGCGACGGCGAAGAACGCCGTCCCCTACGAGGGAACGCTCGAGGTCGTGACCGGACCGTACCCGACCCTCGAGGCTCTCACGCTGGACGACTCGACGGGCGGGAACGGCGACGGCCACCTGAGTCCGGGCGAAACGGCGATCCTCGGCACGGCGCTCACGAACATCGGCGACGCGACGGCGACAGCGGTGCAGGCGACGTGGAGAACGCAGGACCCGTACGTGACCGTGCTGGACAGCACGTCGTCGTACGCGGACATACCTCCGGACTCCGTGCGTTGGGCGTCGGGCAGCTTCGAGATCTCGCTGTCACCGACGTGTCCTTCAGGACACCGCCTGCACTACACGCTCCACGTGAGCTACAACGGCACGGACAACACCCTCGCGCCGCCGCCGATGACGGTCGAGACCGGACATCTCACCGACTCGTCGGTCGTCGTGGACGACGCGGCGCCCGGTGGAGACGGAAGCGGCACGTTGTCTCCCGGTGAGACCGTCGGACTCTGGGTGTCCCTGTCGAACGACGGCCCGTGCGACCTGGCAGGCGTGAGCGCCGTCCTCACCACGGCCGATCCGAACGTGGTCGTCACGTCCTCCAGCGCCTCGTTCGGCGACGCGCCGTCGGGTGGCGCCGCCGACAACGCGGCGAGCCCCTACGTGCTGACCGTGTCACCCAGCGCGTCGGGCGGCCACGTCGTCACGCTGTCGCTGGACGTGACCGCGGACGGCGGGCACTACACGTACTCCGACACGCTCGAGCTTGCCTTCGAGCTCACGGGCGGCGCAACGATGCTGCCGACGGGCCCCGACGCCTACGGCTACTACGTCTACGACCAGACGGACGGGCTCTTCGGACCGGCGCCCACGTACGACTGGGTCGACATCTCCCCCCCGGGACCGGGCACGCTCATCGCCGAGGTCACCGACGCGGACGCCGGCGTTACGACGTTCAGCATTCTATGGAACTTCCAGTACTACGGGGACACCTACAACCAGCTCTCGGTGAACTCGAACGGCTTCTTCGCGCTCGGCTGGACCGACTACCGGCTCGGCGACAACTCGGCGATCCCGAGCGCTCACGGGCCGCAGAACATGCTCGCCCCGTTCTGGGACGACCTCGACCCGTCCGCGGGCGGAGACGTCTACAAGTGGTTCGACTCCGTCGACCACAGATGGGTGTTCCAGTTCGACAACGTGCGTCATTGGGGAATGCCCTTCGAAGAGACGTTCCAGGTGATCCTGCTGCACCCGACCTACTACCCGACCGCGTCAGGCGACGGGCAGATCATCATCCAGTACGAAGAGGTGTCGCTGGTCGACGGCTGCACGATCGGGTTTGAGAACATCACGCAGGACGACGGCATCCAGTGCCTCTACGACGGTGCGTACGACCCGCAGATCGCGCCCATCGGCCCGGGGTCGGCGCTCCTCATAACGACCACTCCCCCGACGGGCGGCGGGCTCCCGTGGCTCGTCCTGGGCGACGTGACCGTCGACGACTCCACCTACGGGAACGGGAACGGCCGGGCCGAGCCGGGCGAGACCGTGGCCCTGTCGTTGGAGCTGACGAACCAGGGAGGCCTCGCGGTGGAGGGCGTCTCGCTCACGCTCTCGTCGCCGGACGGGCTGGCCGCCATCTCGGACAGCACGGGCACGATGGCCGACCTCCCACCCAGCGGGACGGCCGACAACGCGGGAGATCCGTTCGTCCTCACGGTCTCGGAGGCCGTGTCAGACACGGTGGCGACGCTCTGGACGACCATCGACGCCAACGGGGGCGACTACGACGGGGCTCAGAGGATCGAGCTGCACATAGACCTCACGGGCACGTCCGTGACCGAGGGAGGCCTTCCCTCGGTGTTCAGGTTCCACCCGTGCCACCCGAACCCGTTCACGTCGGGGACGGCCATGCGCCTCGCGCTTCCGGAGCGGGCTCACGCGTCCGTCAGGATCTACAATGTGTCGGGGCGCCTCGTGAGGACGCTGATCGACGAGCCGCTCGAGGGAGGCGAACGTAAGCTCGAGTGGGACGGAAGAAACGACGAGGGGCTGCGGTGTGCGTCCGGCGTCTATCTTGTGAGGGTCGAGGCCGGCGGCAGCGCTGCGACGAGGAAGGCCGTGCTGCTCAGGTAGAAGGCTGCCGGGGCCGAACGCAGGCTCGGGTGGAACGCGGACCCCGGTGGAACGCGGGCCCGAGTGGAACGAAGGCCGGGGCCGAACGCAGGCTCGAGCGAACGCACAGAGAAAGGGGCCCGCATGTTCTGCGGGCCCCTCTTCTCATCCAGAGAACGAGTCGTACGCCGTCTCATCCAGAGATCGAGTCGTACCGTACGCACATCCCCCCTATCCCTGCTACTGATAGAGAGCCTTTATCGCCGTCCAGGTCTCTTCCTCCACGGTCGTGATCTCGGTGGCTTCCATCTCCACCATGATCGAGCCGTAGTTGTTGCCGATGTCGGCGTAGCTCTGGTCGACGAGGAACATGTAGATCCACGACGTGGCGTGCATCTCGAACGTGAACTCCTGTCCGTACTCGAGTTCGAGAATGATCGGGTGGAGCGGTCGGTTGCGGTCGCGGGTAAAGACGAAGACGCCCTCGTAACCGCCCGACGGCATCCCGTTGGTCGCCGCGTCACCCCACGCTATCGAGAGCGCGCACAGATAGTCGGGCGGGACGTCCACGTTCTTGATCGAACCGAAGTCCTCGAGTCCGAGGCAGTTGAACACCGCGTCGACCACCAGCGTCTCGCGTGACTTGTCGCCACCGGTGAACGTGAGCGTCAAGAACCCGGAGTTGTCCGGCACGTCCTTGAGACCCTTGTCGACCAGGAACGCGTAGAAATCGATGCTGCTCGCCACGAACGAGTGGACCGCGCCCTTCTCGAGGTACTTCGTGACCGGATGGTCCACGTCGCCGTTGTCGTAGTAGAAGATGAACAGGCCATCGAAGAACGAGTCGGGGTCCGGGTTCGCCTTGGCGTTGCCGTCGACGCTGACGTCGTAGGCCGTGCCCGGAGTGAGCGAGATGTGCGCCCCGCCGGCCTGGAAGAGGCCTATGCAGTTCTTGACCGCATTGACTTCCTGCTGCAGCTGGCCGAACGCTGCGGACGACGCGATCAGGACTATCGCCAGTACTGCCAGCCAGTACCTGTTTGCCATGGGCACACACCCTCCGCGTTGGGATCTCAGGAAGGCCGCGCGCCCTTGTCGGGGCGCGCGGGCTCCCGTCTCATCGATTCACAACGTCCAGCATACCACACATCTTGCTGTCCGTCAAGCAGCGAGCGCCCGGCAGCCCTCAGCGGACCTTGACGACCCTGGCGCGGGCCGTCCCGCCGCGCTCCGCGACGAGCCTCGCGAAGTAGATGCCGGGTGCGCAGTCGTTCCCGTCGGTGTCCCTGCCGTTCCAGACGACCTCGTGCTCGCCTCCGCCCATCACGCGGTCCGCGAGAACGGCGACGCGGCGTCCGGCCACGTCGAAGAGCTCAAGGGAAGCGTGGGACGGCGAGGGCAGCACGAACGAGAGCCGCGTGCCCGCGCTGAACGGATTCGGCGAGGGAGGAAGGAGCGAGAGCCCCGACACGTCATCGAACTCGGGGACGTCCGCCGACATCGCTCCCAGGAAGGCCGCCTGCAGAACCTTGTTCTTGATGGAGAGGTCGCCGTAGGGCTGCGGGCTCGGGTTCGTGCCTCCCGCCTGCTGCACCCAGCACGCGACGCCCATCTTCGCGTAGTCCCACGAGGGGTCCAGAGCGAAGGCCTTCTGTATGTCGACCTTCTCCCCCGCCCCGAGGGTCAGGGCATCGCCGGACGTTGACGTCATGTATGCGACGGCGTGGTACGGAAGGTGGGACTGTCCGCCGCCGTACGCCGCCACGTACTCGTCGAGCGTGGCGACCATGCAGAACCGGGCGTCGGTGACCGCCTGCTCTGCCTCTATGTGAGCCGTGAAGTCACCCACGCCGTTCTCGATGAGCGAGATCGTGAGCGGGGACGATTCGGCCGCGTGCGCCTGGTAGTCGACCTCGAGCCAGGAGAAGGGCCAGACGTCCGAGACGCCGTTCCCGGCCGCGGTCGGCATGGCGGTGATGTCGTAGTAGTTCGTGCGAGGGGTCCAGTAGAGGTCCCCGGACGTGTGCTGAACCAGAACGACTTCGTTTCGAGTGTGGGTCTGCTGCCAATCATCGACCGCAACTGCGGCCGCAGGGCAGGAGCTTCACCACACCGCCGTGAAGTGTTCATACAGAACGGTCCTCGTGGCGCCGCCCGCGGCACCTGCGAGGACGAGAGTGACAAAGGTGAGCACAACGAGAAGCCTGGACACGGCCGCCTCCCTTCGCTCCGCTAGCTCTTCGCGCTGACATTACTGATCACCGCTACGCGCTGCAGAGTGATTGGGCAGCGTGTCTCAGGATCTGAGAGTGGGTCTGATCGAACCCACCGGTAGTTTAGCACACGCGAGGCCGCAGGTCAAGACCGGTGGCCGGCCGCGCGCATCGGGCGCGTGTCCGGCGCCTCGCTAGCGTGCTCGCTCCCCGGCGCGCGCGGCGAACGCGCAGACCCTCTCGCCATTGAATGTCACGCTCCGTCCGGCTACTATGTGTTGTGAACCTGGCGCGAGCGCGAACCGACGAAGCTCGCGACCCCCGCACGCAACTGAAAGGAGCCCCGGATGGAGTTCGACCCTGAGATGCTCGTGAGACCGCGTCCGCGAATCCCGACGCTGTCCTCGCTGGGGTCCAAGGGCCCGCGCTGGATAGGCCTCGGGCTCGTGGCGCTCATCTTCCTCACGACGACGTTCTACTCGGTCGCCACCGACGAGGTGGGAGTCGTCAAGCGGCTGGGGATCTACGTCAGGACCGCGCAACCCGGGCTGCACCTGAAGCTGCCCTTCGCGTTCGAGAAGGTCCACAAGGTCCGCGTCAAGCACGTCTTCAAGGAGGAGTTCGGCTTCGCGACCGAGCGTCCGGGCGTGCGGACGGTCTACAGACGCGGCGACTACACCGGCGAGTCGCTCATGCTGACGGGCGACTTGAACTCCGCGGTGGTCGAGTGGATCGTGCAGTACCGGGTGGAGGACCCGGTCCAGTTCCTCTTCCAGGTCCGGGGCGTTCCGGAGACGATCCGGGACGTGGCGGAGTCCGCCATGCGGAGCATCGTCGGTGACCGCAGCGTCACCGAGGTGCTCACGATCGGACGCCGCGAGGTGGCCGCCGAAGTGCAGCTCCTGATGCAGCAGGTGCTCGACGAGTACGGCACCGGGGTCGAGATCGTGACGGTGAACCTGAAGGACGTCAACCCGCCGGACCCGGTCAAACCGTCCTTCAACGAGGTCAACGAAGCGAAGCAGGAACGCGAGACGCTCATCAACGAGGCCTGGTCCGAATACAACAGCGCCATTCCGGCAGCGGAGGGCGAGGCTCAGAGAGTCATACGCGACGCGGAGGGCTACGCGCTCGCCCGCGTGAACATAGCGGAGGGCGACGCGGAGCGCTTCCTGGCCGTGTGGAGGGAGTACTCGCGCGCCAAGGACGTCACCAGGCGGCGCCTCTATCTGGAGACGATGAGCAAGATACTGCCTGAGATAGAGAAGAAGTTCATCATCGACCCCGAGCTCAAGAACCTCATCCCGCTGCTCCAGCTCGACGGGAAGGGAGGCCAGGGATGAACGCTCGCGTGGTAGTCACCGCAGCGGTCGTGGTCGTTCTCGGCCTCATCGTGTTCTCGAACTCGCTGTACGTCATCGACATGACCGAGCAGGTCGTGGTCACTCAGTTCGGAAGGCCTATAGGGGACCCGATAAGGGAGCCGGGCCTTCGCGTGAAGATACCGTTCATCCAGAAGGTCAACACGTTCGACAAGCGCGTGCTCGAGTGGGACGGGAGCCCCGACCAGATACCGACCAAGGACAAGAAGTACATCTGGGTCGACACCTTCGCCCGCTGGAGGATCGCCGACCCCCTCAAGTTCATGCAGTCGGTCTCGAGCGAGATGAGCGCGCACGCAAGACTTGACGACGTGATCGACGCGGTAACGCGCGACCTCATAACGGGGAACGAGCTCATCGAGGTGGTGCGGAACTCGAACCGTGAGATGGCGGCTTCCGACACGAACGTCGTCGCGTCGACGGAGGTCGAGGAGCTCATCGAGGTCGGCCGCACGGCCATCACCCGCGAGATCCTGGCGAGAGCCGCGGAACAGATGCCGCGATACGGCATCGAGCTGGTCGACGTCGAGATCAAGAGGGTGAACTACGTCGAGGAGGTCAGGCGCAAGGTCTACGAGCGCATGATCTCGGAGCGCCAGAGGATCGCGGAGCGGTACCGCTCGGAGGGACAGGGTCAGAGCGCGGAGATCCGAGGCCAGAAGGAGAAGGAGCTTCACCGCATCACGTCGGAGGCCTATCGTATCGCGGAGGAGATCCGGGGGGACGCGGACGCCGAGGCTGCGAGGATCTACGCCGAGGCGTTCGGCCGCGACCCGGAGTTCTACACGTTCCTGCGCACCCTCGAGAGCTACGGCGAGACGATCGATAAGGAGACGTCGCTCATCCTGACCACGGAGAGCGAGTACTTCAGGCTGCTCAAGGACTCGTCCGGAAGGTGAACGACCGCCGAGAGGATGGTCACGGCTTCCTCGCTACCGTGACCATCCTCCTCGACCCCCGCGTGTGCGGCCCGCAGCTCACGCCCCCGTAGAGGCGCTCGAGTTCGAGGCCTGCCCGTCCGAGAAGCCGTTCCATCTGGCGCGGCGTGTACATTCTCATCGACGACCTGCGAACCTGACGTTCGCCGTCCCTCACCATCGTCCACGAACCCTCTATGCGCTGCGTGGAGGGGTCCCACCTGTTCCTGACGTGGACGCGCACGGGACCGTAGTCGTCCCACGCCGCCGCCCTGAAGTTCCGAAGCATCCACTCGCGGTTGATCTGGTCGATGAGGACCCTGCCCCCCCGCGAGAGCAGCTCCGAGAAGCGCATCAACATGGACAGATTCGCGGGATCGTCGAAGTAACCGAAGCTCCCCCACCAGTTCAGGACCGCCTTGAAGGGGCGGCGGACCTCGAGTTCGCGCATGTCGCCGACATGGAACTCGGGCGGCCACTGCTTCCATCGGCGCGCCCTCGCCAGTCGCCTGGCGCGCCTGACACTCGGAACGCACGCGTCGACTCCGGTGACCCGGCAGCCCATCCCGGCCAGCGCGAGAGATATGCGCCCGTCCCCGCAGGGCGCGTCGAGCACCCGGCTCCCGGGCCGCAGCCGAAGCGCCTGTCGAATGAACCTGGCCTCTTCGAGCGACTCCTCGGGTGTGTAGACCTTGCGGATGATGGTGTCCCACTCGCCCTCGAAGAACGTGTCTGTCCAGTGGGCCGGCATGAAATTCTCCCGTGCGCTGCCGTGCATCCGTTGCGGTCGACGTCCGCTTCCGCTGTTCGCCACGTTAGCACGGCCTCACACAGGATGGAAGGTCCGCAGGCCTCACTCCGTGAAGTGCTCTCCGGGGTTCGGGAGCCTGAGGTCCGCGGGCCTCACTCCGCGAAGTACTCCCCGGGGTTCGGGAGCCTCACGCGGCGTTCGTCGGCGGCGGCGAGCAGTCCTGCGAAGTCTACGCCGTCGCGGAGGGCCAGCTCGGAGGCGTCCTTGAGATAGCGCGCCCACGCCAGGTCGTCCGGCGTCTTCTCCGCGTGCCTCGGGTACTGCGCGCCGCTCCGGGCGAGCTCGCGGTCCAGGAACCACTCAACGGCGACCCTGGCGAACTCGGTGTACGCGACCCCCGTGGGCTTCGTGGCAGCGACGGTGCCGTCCTCGTTCAGCGAGAACCGTTCGGCCTCGGCGAGGAGCGCCTCCACGCGCTCCACTGCCCGCACGGGCGCGTCACCGGCGAGTCCGCTCGCCTCTTCGAGCATGGCCCTGGCCCGCCGAAGAGAACTGACGAGTTCAGCGTGCCTCGTGGGCCGCGGGATCTCCGAGACCGACTCGGCGATGTCGCCGGCCGACGCCAGAAGCTCGCCGACGCGTGACTGGCGGATCCTCCGTTCGAGGACCTCGACCGCTCCGGAGGAGAGAACGAAGTCCCCGTCGATGCCGTCTCGCAGCGACCGGGCAAGGTCAATGCGCCCGCTGTCCAGAGCCGCGTGCACCAGATGGACCCTTTCGAGATCCCTGGCGTTCGCCTCCGACATCGAGGACATCTCGGCGACCGACAGGGGCACGAGGACGGACTCGCCCACCTCCAGCTCTCGCAGCCCGTTCATGTCCGTGAGCGCGTCCCATGCCGCGTAGACCTCCGGGCCGTCGCGCGGGACGTCCGTCGGGGTCACGCCTCTCCGAGCCGCGGCCAGGTCGACCGCCAGGCTCCAGAGGCTCTCCCCCGGAAGGGCCACGGTCGTCCTGTGGGCTGCCAGGACCGCGCCCCCATCGTCGAACTCGAGCACGTCGGGCTCGCCTCCGAGCAGCCGGTCGCGCGCGGCCTCCGTGTCACGGGCCGTCCTCATCGCGCGCCTGACGCCCGAGAGTTCGGACGCGTACTGGCGTCCCGGCTCGACCTTCTCGGCGGTCTTGAGATAGCGGATCGCCAGGGCGAACTCCTCGCCCTCGAGCGAGGCCAATGCCAGAGCGTGCCATTCCGCGGCCGTCTTCCCCGCGTAGCGCGGCGCAGCGGCCTCGGGGGACGCGGGAGGTCGGCTACCCCCTCCGCCCACGACCGCGGGTATCGCGAGGCCAAGTGCCACGAGGAGCGCGGGAAGCGCCAGCGTTGCTCTCCTCAGGTGTCTCATCGTCTCCCCCTCTCGTCCCCTTCCGGACGGGCCGGACACTGCGTCCGGCCTCCTGTCCAACGGACGTACGGGAAGCCCGATCTCTTCCCAGAGGAGAGGGGCCGAAGCGATGCTCCGGCCCCTCTCGTCATCATGCACGCGCTTCGCCAGCGTCCGCGCGTCGGCGTCGATCCAGACGCCGACCCCGGTGCTACTCGAGGTCGACCCAATCTCCGAGGTCTTCGGGGTCGACCCTCGTGACCTCGAACAGCGTCGCGATGAGCGAGCCGTCCTTGCCGGCGCGCTCCTGGCTCACGAACTCCCACACGATGCGGCCGTCGGGCGCTACCTCGAAGGCGCGTCCGTAGTCGGACTCGGTGACGAGCGTGTTGCCGTTCTCGAGCCTATAGCTCGCGCCGCACATCTGGCTGTAGAAGGGCTCGCTGTCCTTGCCGTAGTAGCTCCACGCGACTTCGAACGTCAGGGGGTCGAACTCGACGACCTTCGACTGACCGCCGTATCCCTTGTTGTCGAAGAGCAGCATGTTGCCGTTGGGAAGCATCTTCGGGTCGTGCTGTTGCCTCCACATGCCGGACGCTATCCATGCGACCTGCTCGTATTCCATGTCGACGATCGCGATGAGGTTGAGCTGCCGCATGGAGACGAGGACGTTCCCCTTTCTGAACGCGGGGTGCCGGTCCTCGAGCATGCCGTCCAGAACCCGGATCGCATTCGTGTGGAACAGGTCACCGGTCTTGCCCATGCCGTACACGAATGGCGCGTTCTCGTAGCGCGAGTCCAGGAACGCGGCCAGGACCGACACGCTCCTGAGCTCATTGCCGTTCGCGTCGAGGATCGTGATGAAGTCCTCGAGCACGGGCTGCACGGTGTTGACGCTCGGGACGATGTGAGCCTTCCTCGTGAGGACGTAGATCCGCCCGTCGTCCATGGCGTGGAGCGCGTGATGCTCGCTTCCCGCGTGGGCCCACAGAAGCCTCGAGTCCTTGTCGACCTTGATGAGCCCCAGACCCTCGAAGATGGCCAGCACGTCTCCGTTCTCGAAGAGCTTCGCGTATCGCCAGTACTCGGCTCCGTCGTTCTTGGACGCCGCGAGCGAGTCGGGAAACGCCTTGAGAAACGGGAACTCCCACTCGTGCAGGATGTCCCCGTCCATCGTCATGAGAGCGGCGCCCGCGTGGTGCCCCGAGTTGTAGAAGTTGAGTCCGGGCTGCGCCGAGTCCATGTCGTAGACCGTGATGCCGGTCGCCTCCGGCGCGGGGTTCGTTCCGCTCAGATACCCGATGGACCGGAGGCGCTCCACCTCCGCTCGCTGCGCGGCCGTCATCCCGGTGTGACCCAGGGACGGCCTCGCCCGACGCCACCGTCCCGACGGACCCATGGTGCTGGATCCCGCGGCCGGGTCGTTGTCGAATCTGCGCTGCGAGAGAGAGACGTCCGGCGTTCCGACGACGAGGACGGCGGCGAGGATCAGCAGCAACCGACCTCCCGACGCCCCGGCGGACCACCTCGGCCGCGAGGTCTGCAACCTGGCACTCTTAGGCAAACCCTACCTCCGTTATCTGTCGCCCGCGAGCCACCCGGCTCCGAAGTCGAGCGGGAGACGCCTCATCTCGAAGATGGTGGCTATGAGTTCTCCCTCTCCGCCCGCCCTGGCCGGGTTCAGGTACTCCCACACGACGTCGCCGTCGGGAGTGACCTCGAGAGCCCTGCCGTAGTCGGACTCGGTTATCAGCGTGTTCCCGTTCGGGAGCCTGCTCGCTGCGCCGCACATGCCCGTGTAGAGCGGGTCGTCGTCCTCGCCCAGATACGCCCACGTGATCCCCTGCGTCGCCGGGTTGAACTCGAGCACCTTCGAAAGGCCGGCCTGTCCCTTGTTGTCGAAGAGCATGATGTTCCCGTTCGCGAGCACCTTCGAATCGTGCTGGGCCCTCCACATGCCCGAGCCGGACCAGATGACGGCCTCGCGCTCCATGTCGATGATCGCGATCATGTCTATCTGCCGCATCGACACCAGCACGTTACCCTTCTCATACGGCGGCATGCGCTTCGAGAAGCGGCCGTCCATGACGTCGACGGCATTGGTGTGAAGGAGATCTCCGACTCTGCGCATGCCGTGAACCGTGAGCGCAGTCGAGAAGTACGAGTTCTCGAACGCGTCGAGCACCGAGACGCTGCGCAGGACCTTCCCGTTGGAGCTCAGGATCGTGATGAAGTCCTCGAGAACCGGCGCGGTCGAATTGATCCTGGGAATGAGATGAGCCTTCCGGGTGAGAACGTATATGCGGCCGTCGTCCATGACCTGGAGCGCGTGGTGCTCGCCTCCGGCGTGCGCCCAGATGAGCCTCGAGTTCCTGTCGACCTTGATGAGCCCCAAGCCCTCGAATATGGCCAGCGCGTCCCCGTTCTCGAAGACGTGGACATATCTCCAGAAGTCCGCGCTCTCGTTGTTCTCCGCCGCCCTCACCGAGTCCGGGAATGCCCTGAGGAACGGAAACTCCCACTCGTGCAGGACGCGTCCGTCCATAGTCGCGAGGATCGCGCCCGCGTGATGCCCCGAGTTGTACAGGTTGAGGCCGGGCTGAACGCGGTCGGGGATGTGGACGGTGACGCCGGACCTCCCGGGCGCAGGCGTGGTGCCGCTCAAGTACCCGATCGAGCGGAGCCGCTCCACTTCCTCTCTCTGGGCGTCCGACATGACGCTCGACCTGTCAGTGGGCTTGAGCGTTCGCCAGCGCCCCGTCGGGGCGATCTCGTGGAGCGTCCTCCCGGAGTCCACGCCCTGGCGACTGCTCTGAGCGACCGAGGACGTCTCACCCGCTCCGACCATGCAGAGGATAAGCACGAGGAACACACCCCGGAAGGCCATTCCCCGCGGCGAACGCGCACACAGGTTGTCGTTGTCGCGACGCAAACGCTGCCTCCTCTACTCGTCGACGGCGAGCCAGTCGAGAGGGAAGTCGGCGGGCAGTCTCGTCATTTCGAAGATGGTGGCGATGAACCTGCCGTCCTCGCCGGCGCGCTCGGGGTTCAGGTACTCCCAAACGATCGAGCCGTCCTGCGTCACCTCTATGGCCCGTCCTCTGTCCGACTCGGTCGCGAGCGTGTTGCCGTTCGGCAACCTCTGCACGGTGCCGCACGTCAGGGAGAAGAAGAGCGCGGGCACCTCTCCGACGTACGTCCACACGACGTCGCCGCTCCGGGGATCGAACTCGATCAGACGCGACTTCTCCTCGTACCCCTTGTTGTCGAAGAGAAGCACCGTGCCACCGGGCAACACGGACGGGTCGTGCTGCGAACGCCATTCACCGCGCGTCGCCCACGTGATCTCCCCGATCTCCATGTCGAGGATCGCCAACAGATTGGGAATGCGCAGAGACAGGAGGATGCTCCCCTTGCGGAACTCCGGAACGCCGTCGACCATACCGTCCTCGAGCAGGACCATCGCGTTCGTGTGGAAGATGTCGCCGTAGATCTGGATCTCGTCCAGCACGTAGGCGTACTCGGAACGCAGGAGTCCGTCGAGGACGGAGAAGCTCAAGATCTCGTTGCCGTCCGGGCCGAGCACGACGACGAAGTCCTCCAGGATGGGCGCGCCGGGCCTCACCTTCGTCGACGTCGTGGCGACGCGCGAGAGCGAGTAGATGCTGCCGTCGTCGGCCACCTGGACCTCGTGATGCTCGCCCCCGAGCCTGGCCCAGAGAACGTTCGAGTCCTTGTCCAGCTTCGCCAGCCCGTAGCCCTCGAATATCACGAGAACGTCGCCGTTCTCGAAGAGGTACGCCGAGCGCCAGTACTCCGAGTTGTCGTTCAGGTACTCCCCCGCCATCCCGGGCCAGACGTCGAGGAAACCCGCGGACCACTCGTGCAGAACGTCGCCGTCCATGTCCAGGAGCGCGGCTCCGGGACGGTGACCCGACGAAAAGAAGTTGAGCCCTGCGTAGACGGCGTCCTTCTCGTGAACGGTGACGCCCATGCGGTTCGGAGCCTCGACCGATCCGGTGAGATATCCGATGGAACGCAGGCGCTCCAACTCCGCGCGCTGCTCGTCCGTCAGCTCCTCGTCCGACTCGATGTCATCGATCGAGCGCCAGCGGCCGGGGTAGCTCTTCGAGATATGCTCGCCGGCCTTGAAGACGTTGTCCGCCTCCTCGCCCGCCGCGGGGGCGGGCGGAAGGAGAACAAGGAGCGCGGCAAGCGTGATAAGCAGGTGTGCGCCGGAGCGCATGCGCGACGACACTCGTGACCTCCGTGGGCTTTTGGGAGCGGCCTGCCGGACCCGGGCGTTCTCCCGGACCGACGCCGCCCCGAAGTCGAATGCGGCTTCAGAGAGTGCAACGGGAGCGGCGCTTACGTCCGCTCCTGTACGAATATAGCACGACGGACGAGCGGCTTCAACCGACGCGCCCGCAGGGCCCGGAGGGCGGCGCCAATCGACGGCGCGCAGGGGCCCCGCGCGGGGGCACCCCGACCCGCTCGGCCCGCCCTCTCCGGCCGGGCGAGTTGACACCGCATCGCTCCAGGGGATAGCATGACGCATCTCAGGCACAATGGAAGACCGCGTTCAGGGACACATCTCGTTCCAGAGTCTCGCTCCAGAGGAGGAGAAACGTGAACAGGAGAGACGTCAAGCGAACCGGGATCGCGACGGCCTGCGCTGTCGCAGCCGTGATGCTCGCAACGCTCGCAGGCTGTTCGTCCAGCACGTCCCCGTCCGCCATCGTCGACTGGTTCCTGGACGCGACGTGGGAGACGCTCGCCGACTTCCCTAACGGGAGCTACCACGGCGCCGCACTCGAGTACGACGGCGACGACTCCGTATACGCTCTCCGGGGGTGGGACGCGCCCGACGGCGAGCAGTTCTGGAGGTACGACATCTCCACGGACGACTGGACGCGTCTCGGCGACGCGCCCTTCAGCGCGTTCTGGGCGGCCTCGCTCGCATACACCGGCGGCGACAACCTGTACGCCTTCCAGGGCAACGGAACGGAGGCCTTCTACAGGTACACGATATCGACGGACGTCTGGGACCGGATGGCTGACTACGTGGAGACCGGGGTCCGACGCACCGGGCGGAGCCTCGCGTGGCCCGGGGGCGGAGATTACGTCTACGGGATAAAGGGAAACGGCGAAGCCGTCTTCGCGCGGTACAGCATCGGCGGGGACCAGTGGGAGTACCTCTCCCCCGTGCCCGAGCCGGTCCAGTTCGGCGGATCGCTGAGCTGGGGAGGCGGGTCGCGGCTGTTCGCAACGGCAGGGGACACGAGCTTCTACAGGTACAGCATCGGAAGCGACGCGTGGAGTGCGGCCGCCCCGCTGCCCGGCGCGATCCACTACGGCAGCTCTCTCTGCTACGATGGCGAGGGGTCGCTCTTCATGGTCCAGGGCGACACGATGGCCGGATTCTGGCGCTACGACATCCCGGAGGACCGGTGGGAGACCCTCGAAGACACGCCCGTCGAGGTCCGCCCGGGCGGAGCCGTCGCGTCCGACGGCGGCGCGGTCTACGCGTTCCCCGGAGGAGGCTCCACCGACTTCTGGGCGTTCAGGCCATAGAGGAGGCACCACGTGCGTAGACGCTTCACACTGACCGTTCTCTTCGTAGCGCTCGCCGCCACGGTCGGCGGCTGCGGCGGCGAGAGCGGAGGCGACATCGAGCTCGTGTTCGCCGCGGGCAACGATCCGTCGGGCGCGACCGAAGCGCTCATCGACGAGTACAACGCGGCGCACCCGGGAGTCACGGTCCGGTTCCAGGCGATGCCGGCTAACACCGACACCCAGCACGACGCCTACGTGACCTACCTCTCCGCCCGCGAGTCGAACATCGATCTCTACAGCCTCGACGTCATATGGACCGCGGAGTTCGCCAAGGCCGGATGGATCACCGAGCTCCCGGACGGGTTCCTGAACGCCGACGAGTTCCTGAGCGGGCCCCTCGAGAGCGTGACCTACGAGGGCCGTCCGCACGCGGTCCCCTGGTTCACGGACGCCGGGGTCCTCTACTACAGAAGAGACCTTCTGGAAGAGGCGGGGCGTCCGGTCCCTGAGACGTGGGACGAGTTCGTGGCCACGTGCAAGGCGGTCGTCGTCGAGCCGGACATGGACGGGTTCGTCTGGCAGGGGGCAAGATACGAGGGGCTCGTCTGCGACTTCCTCGAGTTCCTGTGGGGCATGGGCGGGACTCTCGACGCGGAAGCCCTCGCCGCCGACCCGGAGGGCTCGAGGCGGAACATCGAGGCGACGCTCGACAGGATGCGCTCTCTCATGGACGAGGGCGTGACTCCCGAGAGCGTCCTGACCTACAAGGAGGAGGACTCGAGACGCGTGTTCACCGAGGGTCACGCGCTCTTCCTGCGCAACTGGCCGTACGCCTGGAGCATGGCGGAGGGCGCCGAGTCCAAGGTGAAGGGCGCCGTGGGCATAGCCCCCCTCGCCCACGCCCCGGGGCAGACCGCCTACTCGACGATCGGCGGCTGGAACGTGGCCGTGTCGGCCTACACCGAGCATCCGGACGAGGCGCTCGAGTTCCTGCGCTTCATCACGGGAGAGAAGTCTCTGAAGGAACGGGCCATCGCCGGCGCGTACCTCCCCACGAGGAAGAGCATCTACGAGGACGCGGACGTGCTGGCGGCGAATCCTCACTTCGCGAGCTTCTTCGATGTCTTCCAGTACACGCGCAACCGTCCCCGCTCGCCGCACTACCCGAGGGCCTCCGACGTCATCCAGGAGCAGGTCCACGGCGCCCTCGCGGGTGAGAGGGACCCGGGCGAGGCGGCGGCCACGATCGTTGCCGAGCTTTCGCGAATACTGACCGACTGAGACGGTTCGACGACGGGAGCCGGATGAACAGAGAACAGAACCGCCGGTTGGCCGCGTGGATGCTGGCGCCGGCGCTCACGTTCATCGTCGTCGTCGGCGCCTTCCCCGTGCTGAGCCAGTTCGTGCTCTCGTTCGCGGAGTTCAACCTCAAGTTCGTCGAGGAGCGGAGCTTCGTGGGCCTCGGCAATTTCGCCAGGCTCGCGACGGACGCGATCTTCTGGCGTGACCTCTGGCACACCGCCTACTTCACTGTCGTCTCGGTCGGGCTGGAGCTGGTGCTCGGCCTGGCCGCGGCGCTCCTTCTGAACCGGATCCGCTTCGGTCGGACCGCCGCCACGTCGGCGGTCATCATGCCGTGGGCACTCCCGACGGTCGTCGCCGCCACGATGTGGTCACTCATCCTGAACGACCGCATAGGCCTCGTGAACTCGCTGTTGTCGCGCGTCGGGCTCCTGCGCGAGCCGATCGTCTGGCTCGGACCCAGGCTCGCGATGACGTCCGTGATCCTCGCGGACGTGTGGAAGACGACGCCGTACGTCGCGATCATCCTCCTGGCGGGACTGAAGTCGATACCTTCGCACTACTACGAGGCGGCGTCACTCGACGGCGCCGGCTGGTGGCAGTCGTTCAAGGCCATCACCTTCCCGCTCCTGCGTCCGTTCATCGCCGTGGCGCTTCTCTTCCGCGTGATGGACGCCTTCCGGATCTTCGACCTCGTCTGGATACTGACGGGCGGGGCCTCGGGGACGGAGACGGTCTCCGTGTACATCTACAAGACGCTCTTCAGGTACGCCGACATGGGTTACGGGTCGGCGATGACGGTCGCGCTCTTCGGCATCGTCTTTGTGCTGAGTCTGGGACTGGTGCGGTTCATGAAGGTCACCGCGGAGGCGCGATGAGCGGGCGCGGCTTCGCGAAGGGAGGGACGTGGGCGCTGCGGGCGCTCATCGTCGTCGTGTGTCTCATCCCGCTCTACTGGATAGCCAACGTCAGCCTCTCCCACCCGTCGGCGCTCTACAAGACGCCGCTCGACTACTTCCCCACGCCCCCGACGATCGACAACTTCAGGGCGGTCTTCGAGGTCAACCAGTTCCCGGGGAACGTGGCGAACAGCTTCGTGGTCGCCGCTCTCACGACGCTCCTGACGCTCGCGCTCGGCTCGCCGGCGGCCTACGCGCTCTCCAGGCTCAAGGTCAGGCGGAAGAACGCGATCATGGCCCTCTTCCTCGGCGTCGCCATATTCCCGGCCATCGGAATGGTCGGCCCGCTCTACGTCGCAATGGCCAGGCTCGGACTGATCAATAAGTACCCGGCGCTCGTCATCCCATACACCCTCCTGACGATGCCGCTCGCGGTGTGGATCCTGACGCAGTTCTTCTCGACGCTGCCTGACAGTCTGGAGGACGCAGCGCTCATCGACGGCTGCACGCCCGTTCAGGCGTTCGTCAGGGTGATACTGCCTCTCTCGGCGCCCGGTCTCTTCACCGCGGCGATACTGATCTTCATCTGGGCGTGGAACGAGTTCCTCTTCGCGCTCATCATGACCTCGACGCCGGAGTCGCGAACGGTCCCCGTGGCGCTCGCGCTCTTCGCGGGACTCCACGAGCTTCCGTGGGCCACGATCGCGGCCGCCACGGTCGTGAGCGTCGTGCCGGTGCTCGTTCTGGTCATTCTGTTCCAGAGGAGGATCGTGGAGGGCTTGACGAGCGGCGTGGAGAAGTGAGCGACGCAAACCGCCGCCCGTTCGCTCTCGTCCGGCAGACCGGTGACTCGGGGTCGAACGTCAGGGCCCGTCCGCGCTCATCCACTCCAGGGGGAATCCCGGGTCGAGCCTGACGATCTCGAACAACGTTGCCACGTACTCGCCGTCGTCTCCAGCGCGGTACGGACTGACGAACTCCCACACGATGGCTCCGTCCGGAGTGACCTCGATCGCGCGGCCGTTGTCCGACTCGGTCAAGAGCGTGTTGCCGTTCGGAAGGCGTTGATTCGAGCCGCACGACGACGTGTAGAAGAGCGCGCTTTCGCTGCCCTCGTACCTCCAGAAGACTTCCTGAGACAGCGGGTCGAGTTCGACGGAACTCGACGCTCCGGGGTGGGCCTCGTTGTCGAAGACGAGCATGCGCCCGTTCGGGAGCATCGTCGGCTGATGCTGCTGACGCCACCGCCCCGCCAGCGCCCACGGGACCGTCTCGCCATCGAGGTCGACGACCGCGACCGTGTCCAGCATGAGGATGGAGATGAGCACGTTCCCTCGCGCGAACGCCGGCGACGAACTCTCGAGCGTGCCGTCCAGGACCTCGAGCGTGTTCGTGTGGAAGATGTCGCCGGGCTCGCGCACGCGTCTGAGGAGCGGCTCGAAGTCCGAACGCTCCAGCGCCTTCAGTATCGAGACCCTGCGGACGAGTTCGCCCTCGGGGCTCAGCGCGGCGATGAAGTCCTCCAGCACGGGAAACTCGTCGTGGAACCGCGGAACGATCCTGGGCTCGCGCTCGAGAACGAGTATCGTCCCGTCCTCGAGGACGTCGAGGTCGTGGTGGCAGAACCCGTCGTACACCCACAGCAGCTTCGACTCGCTGTCGAGTTTGATGAGCCCCAGTCCCTCGAAGATGGCCAGCACGTCGCCGTTGGGGTACAGGTGAGCCCGTCTCCAGAAGTGCTGGCTCTCCTCGCCCCGCGGGAGCACCCGGCCCGGCCAGACGTCCTCGAAGCTCCGGGCCCACCTGTGGAGCACGCGCCCGTCCATGTCGGCGAGCAGCGCCTCGGGCGCGTGCCCCGAGACGACGAAGTTCAGGCCCTCGAACGCGGACGCCGCGTCGTGAACGGTCACTCCGGCGTCGGCGCCCGCCGGGACGGAGCCGCCGACGTATCCGAGCGCCATCAGGCGCTCGACCTCCGCGAGCTGCTCGTCGCTGAGTTCCGCGTCGGCCAGCTCGCCGCGGACCGGCCGCCACCGCCCCGGGGCGACCTCGCGCTGACCTGCCCGGCCCTCAAGGCGCCTCGCGATGGAGGTCAACTGCCTGTACGGGAACGCGCGGGTCCGGACCACGAATACACCGGAGGCGAACCCGACGCCGAACACGACGAGCGCCAGGAGCACCACGCCGACGACGCGTCGCGCTCTGCGCGGCCGGTGGCCGGCCCCCTCGTTCCTGCCTGCGTCTGCTCGCATCAAGCGCACCTCACTTCGCGGCCCGCGCCCAGTCGATGGGGGTGTCGGGCGACAGCCGCACCATCTCGTAGAGCGAGGCAATGAGTTCGTCGTTCTGGCCCGCGCGCATCGGGTTCACGAACTCCCAGACGATCCCGCCGTCCGGCGTGACCTCGATGGCGCGCCCGTTGTCGCTCTCGGTGATGAGCGTGTTGCCGTTGGGAAGCCTCTGACAGGATCCGGACGCCTGCGAGTAGAGCCCGCCGGGCGCGTTGCCGTCGTACGACCAGCGCACGTCCTGCGTCAGGGGGTCGAACTCCACCACCTCCGAGATCGCCTCTCCCCTGGCGTCCGTCCCCGCCTCGTTGTTGAAGAGGAGCATCCGACCGTCCGGAAGAAACGTCGGCTGGTGCTGTCGGTCCCACCGACCGACGAGCGCCCAGACCACGGAGCCCGCCTCCATGTCGATCACGGCGATCGTGTCGACCTCACGAAGGGAGACGAGCACGTTGCCTCGCCGAAACGCGGGACTCGCGTCGGCGAACGTCCCGTCCAGGACCTCCAGCGTGTTCGTGTGAAGGATGTCGCCCCACTCGGGCATGGCGCGAAGAACCGGCGCGTAGTCCGAGTTCTCGAACGCCTGGAGGAGGGACAGGCGCATCCTGGGCGAGCCGTCCGGGTCGAGCACTGCTATGAAGTCCTCTGACACCGGCTGTCGCTCGTGCACGCGTGGTACCAGCCGGAGTTCGTGTTCCAGAACGTAGATGGTGCCGTCGTCCAAGACGTCGAGATCGTGGTGGTTGCCGTGAAGACGAGACCAGATGAGTCGGGAGTCGCTGTCGAGCTTCACAAGCCCCAGGTAGTCGTAGATGGCGAGGAGCTCCCCGTTCTCGAGGAGCCGCGCCCTGCGCCAGACCTGGCCCGCAGGGTCCTGGACGGGGCCGTCGTAGTCCGGCCAGACGTCCAGGAACCCGAGGGTCCAGCTATGGAGGACGTTCCCGTCCATGTCGAGCAGGAAGGCCTCGGGACCGTGCCCGGAGGTGTACATGTTGTACCCGTCGTACGCCTTCCGCACGTCACGGTGGGTGACACCTCCCTCGCCGGAGGCGGGCTTCGAGCCGGCCAGGTAGCCGAGCGTCATGAGCTCGCGGAGCTCCGCCTCTTCCTCGGGCGTGAGAGCCCGGACCTGCGCCGGGCCGCGCGCCTCGCTCCAGCGTCCGGACGGCTTGTCGCGGACCTCGCTCTCGATGCGTCCGGCGCCGCGTCGCAGGGAGCTCGTGACCGTGTGCGCTAGTTCGTAGGGGAAGATCCCCGTACGCACCACCAGCGTTCCGTAGGCGGTCCCCAGCCCGAACGCCACAAGCAGGACGACGATTCGCGCGAGCGCGCGGGCGGGACCTCCTCCGCGACCCGCGACGACCCCTCGCCCGCGGCCTGGCGCCGCTCCGAATGCGGAGCCGACTCCGGGGAGAACGCTCACATGCCCTCCCCGAGCCAGCCGGCCCCGAAGGACTCGGGCAACCTGACGGCCTCCAGCAGCGTGGCGATGAGTTCGCCGTCCTCTCCGGCCCTGAAGGGGCTCACGAACTCCCACACGATCGTCCCGCCGGGGGTCACCTCGAGCGCGCGCCCGTTGTCGGACTCGGTGATGAGGGTGTTGCCGTTGGGCAACCTCTGACAGGAACCACAGGTCTCGCTGTAGAGCGGACGCCCGGCGGTGCCGGAGTAGGTCCAGAAGGTCGTCTGCGTGAACGGGTCCAGTTCGACGACCGAGGACCCCCTCGGGCCCGTGGGCGCGCCGCCCGCAGCGACCGGACCTGCCTCGTTGTTGAAGACCATGAGGTGCCCGTTCCCGAGCACGGTCGGCTGATGCTGCCGGCTCCAGCGCCCGGTCAGCGCCCAGACGACCTCCTCGGACTCCATATCGACGACCACCACAGCCTCTATGTTGCGGACACAGAGCAGCACGTTGCCGGCACGGAACGCCGGGGACACGTGCGCCAGACTTCCGTCCAGGACCTCTATCGTGTTCGTGTGGAAGACGTCCCCGGCCTCCGGCGTCCTCTGGAGCAGCGGCGCGTACGGCGACCGCTCGAACGCCTCGAGGAGCGACACGCGGCGCAGCAACCTGCCGTCCGGGCTCAGAACGGACACGCAATCGACGAGGACCGGCCGGTTCTCGCTGAACCTGGAGATGACGCCCGCTTCCTGCTCGAGCGCGTAGATGAGTCCGTCCTCCGTCACGCACAGGTCGTGGTGGCACGCTCCCGGGTACGACCAGAGCAGATTCGAACGCGCGTCCAGCTTGACGAGGCCCAGCCTGTCGTATATCGCGAGGAGGTCGCCGTTCGGAAAGACGTGCGCGCGCCGCCAGAACTGCGCGTCCCGATCGTCGCGCGCCCCCGACGCGTCGGGCCACACGTCGAAGAAGTCGTACGACCACCTGTGCAACACGCGCCCCTCCATGTCGACGAGGAGCGCCACGGGGCCGTGCCCCGACACGATGAGGTTCACCCCGGGCAGGGCCGACTCCCGGTCGTGCGCGGTGACGCCTGCCACCGCGGGGGTCGGTCGCGAGCCGGACGTGTGCCCGAGGGCCATGAGCCGTTCTACCTCGGCCCGTTGGTCGTCCGAGAGCCCGCTCGGACGGTCGTCCGCGCGCCAGGCGCGGAACCGACCCGGGACGGCATCGGACGCCGTGGTCGACCCTCTGCCGCTCAGGAGCGACCGCGCGGCGGCCAGCTGTGGATAGGGGAAGACACCCCGGCGACCGGTCGGCCACCCGTACACGAAGCCGCAGACGAAGACGAGGACGACCAGGACGACGAAGCGCAGGGGCCTTCGCCGACCGCCGGCTCGCTGCCTCTGCGCCGCTGTCATGCCCTCTCCTGTAGCGCCGACAACTCGTTTCCTCTTGATGGGGCCGAGAGTCGCGTACGGCGGAACGGGACCTCTACCGGGCCGGCCTCGTGCTGTCTGTTCTCCCGGGCTCCTCTGCCAGCGCGAGTCTAGCATCAAACTCCACCCCTCCGAAACGCGTTGTTCCCGAGGTTCGGGGCCTCCCCATTGACCCGGAGGGCCTGTCGCGATATCATGTCTTGCACACGAGATTGGCTCCCTGCGCACACGGAGCTGGGACAGCATGCGAACTCAATCAAAGAGCGCCTGGTCCACCGTCGCGCCCGCCGCGGGCGCGGGGTTCGTCGTGCTCGTCCTTGCGACACAACTCCTCGCCAGCACGGTCTTCGTGTCATCGGACGGCCTGGGAGACTACCCCGACATCCAGGCCGCGATCGACGCCGTGCCCGACAGCAGCACGGTCTATCTGCTGCAGGGCACGTACACGGGCTACGGCAACCGCGGCGTCGTGCTCAGCGGGAAGAACGTGTCCCTTCTCGTCTTCGGGCCGCCGGGCTCCGCGGTCATCGACTGCCAGGGCGGCGACAGAGCCCTCGAGGTCGGCGCGGGCGTCGACTCCACGTCGGTCATAGACGGTATCACGTTCCGGAACGGAAACGCGCGGAGCGGGAGCGGTGGCGCCGTCTACTGTGAGAGCGGGGGACCGAAGATCCTGAACTGCTCGTTCGCCGACAACTCCGCCACGTACGGCGGGGCCCTGCGGTCGAACGGCGAGCCGGCGCCCATCGTCAGAGGGTGCGTCTTCACCGGCAACAGCGGGGTCTACGGAGGCGCGATCGACGCGAGGGAGGTCGCGATCCGGGTGGAGAACTCGACCTTCACCGGCAACTCCGCAAGCCGCGGAGGAGCCATGAACTTCTTCGACTCCTCCCCCACGATCTCGAACTGCACGATGTGCATGAACTCCGCGGACTTCGGAGCGGCCGTGAAGCTGGACCAGAGCTCTGCGCTGATCGTGCGATGCATCGTGGCGCTCAACCGAACGAACGAGGCACTGTACGGTGAGGAGAGCTCAGAGACGAGTTACTCGTGCGTGTTCGGGAACGCGGACGGCGACGAGGTCGACGGCAACGCCCACCACAACTCTACGGTCGATCCTCTCCTCTGTGACGCCGAGGGTGGTGACTATCACCTGTGCTCGAACTCCTATTGCCTGCCCTCAGGTAACCCGTGGAGCGTCCACATAGGACACCAGGCCCAGGGTTGCGCGAGCTGTATGTCCCCCGTGAGTGAGATGTCCTGGGGCGCTCTCAAGGCCCGCTACCGCTGACGTTCTCAGGCCCCTCTGCCGCCAGCGTTCTCAAGCCCGTCTGCCGCCGGCGCTCTCAAGCCCCTCTACCACCGGCGCTCTCAAGCCCCTCTACCGCCGGCGCTATCGAGTCCTTCCATCCCCACCGCTGTCAGGACCCTCCGTCGCGCAGCCCCGCGTCGTCAGCGCCCCCGCGTCTCCGCGAGCGCTCAGCCTGGTTCCTCCGTCTGAGCTGGCTTGATTCTCGCTACCCTCTCTCTCACCGCAAGCTCGCATGGAACGAGCACTTCATGCGCGACGCGCATAAGCTGTGACACGTCGTCCTGTACGCAGAAGACGCTTGACAACTTTCATGCTCGCGCCTATACTCCGCGCAACTTGAGCCCGGGAGTGCCCATGCTCTGCGCAATTGCGCGCGTGGTCTATGGACAGTTGTATCCAACGCCCGCGAACCTCACGCGGCACGTCGTTCTGTGCCTCGCGGTCGTCGCGCTCGCTGCCTCCCCCGCTCTCGCCGACAACCCTCCGGATTCGGACTCGACCGGCCACGTGCTCATCGGCATGACGCCCGGGCAGGGGTTCGAGGTCTCCTGCGAGGACTCCGTCCTGTTCCTGGACCCCGTCGTCGCCAGTGACCTCGGGATCCTCGAGTTCCACATAGAGGGTCGGCACGGCCCCTTCCCCAACACCGTGTGCATTCGGATCCCGGCGCCGCCGCAGATCATGTCGGTGCACGCCTCCGCGCTCGCCGACGTATCCGCCACCATAAGCTGGCTCACGGACCGCCCGGCCACTTCGCGCGTGGAGTACGGCCTCACGGGTTCGTACGGCATGGCGACGCCCGAGGACCCGACGCTCGTCGTCTCCCACGACGTCCCGCTCACGTATCTCGAGCCGGAACTCACTTATCACTACCGTGTCGTCTCGACGGACGCCTTCGGGAATCAGACCTTCGGCGGCGACCGGACGTTCACGACGCTCCCGCCGCACCCAACGCTCTCCGGGGTCTCGGTGAGCGGCGTCACGGAGACGTCGTTCGATGTGACCTGGGCCACGAGCAGCCCGTGCGACTCGTACGTCGAGTACGGACCGACGGACTCCTACGGAGCCATCACGCCGACGTCCCAGGAGTTCCAGACCGACCATGTGGCGACGGTGAGCGGCCTCATTCCCGGCGCAACGTATCACTTCCGGGCCTGCGGGACCGACGATCTGGGCAGAGCGGTCTGCTCGCCGGACTTCAGCGCGACGACCCTCGCCGGGGCTCTTGTGGTATTCAACCTCTCGGTGACCGACACGACAGCGACGAGCGCGATGATCGAGTGGCAGACCACCCGACCAGCGTCGTCCTGGGTGCTGTACGGTCAATCCGACGTCTCCGAGAACCAGACGGGCAACAACGACCTCGTCACGGATCACCAGATCACCATCGACGGACTGGAGCCCAACACGCTCTACATCTTCCGGGTGCTGTCGATGAGCGCATCCGGATCGTACGACGAGTCGGACGTGCATCAGTTCGAGACGCCCTGCTACCCGCTCGAGATAGGCGGACCTCTCATCGCCGGCAGGACACACACCACGGTGACGGTCTCCTGGACGACCAGCAGGCCGGCGGACGGCCGCATCGAGTACGGGGAGGACGAGAGCTACGGACAGGTCGCGGATGGCGATCCGGATCTGTCACTCGGGCACGAGGTGACCATAGAGGGTCTCTCGGCCGGCATGCGGTACCACGTTCGCGCGGTCAGCACCGACGCCAACGCGTGCACGGCCCGTTCTCCGGACGTCGTAGTGTCTACCGAGCCGTACGCCCTCTCGCTCTTCTCCGTGTCCGTGCCGGAGACGACGGCCACCTCGGCGACGATCTCATGGCAGACGAACAACGCGTCCGCCTGCCGCGTGGAGTACGGGCCCACGGCCAACTACGGTTTCTTCAGTGAGGAGAACCCCTTCCCGCTGACCGAGCACACCGTCGTTCTGGGCGACCTGGCCCCGAGAACGCTCTACTACTTCCGGATACACGCGACAGACACACACGGACAGAACGCAATCTCGGCGCGCCTCCAGTTCTCGACGCCGAACCAGGACGGCCCTGGAGGGCTTCTCATACACGGGGTCGTCGCCAACCAGATCGGCCCCACCTTCGCCGCCATCTGCTGGCAGACCAACGCCGACGCCACGTCGACGGTGCACTACGGGACGACGCCGGAGCTGGGCCTCACTGCTTGGGACCAGGAGATGACGTCCGACCACTGTCTGGTTCTGACGGGGCTCGCTCCGGGCACGCGCTACTACTACCGCGTGAGTTCAGAGGACGGCGGTCAGTTCACGGCCGAGTCGCAGATGTACAGTTTCCTCACGCCCTCGCACGACAATGTGGCGCCGGGTGCCCCGGACGGGCTGACGGCGTCTCAGTGCCACGAGGGCGTTCGGCTCTTGTGGAACGCAGGACCGGAGTTCGATCTCGACGGGTACCGCGTGTATCGCCGCGTGGAGGACGACACGCACTTCGACAGGGTCGCGGAGCTCTCGCAGTACGAGACGTCCTGGGTCGACGACGGCGTCGTCGAGCGCTGGACGTACGAGTACGCGGTGACCGCGCTCGACCTCGAAGGCAACGAGAGCGGACTCTCGCCCATCGTCGCGGTGACCGCGGGCACGAGCGCGTCGGGACGGCTCTGGGTCTATCCGAACCCCGTGACGCAGAAGACGACCACGATCAGCTTCGCGGCGCCGTACGATTGCGACGGTTCGTTCACCGTGTCGATCTACGACGCGCGGGGCAGGCTCGTGAAGACGGTAGCGAAGGGCCGTGCCGGCAGGGACGTCTCGTCGGTCCTGTGGAACACTCGTGACAACACGGACAACCCTGTGTCCAGCGGCATCTACTTCTGCGTCGTCTCGTTCTCCTCCCAGTCGGTTCGCTCCAAGATCATGGTCGTTCGCTGACCCACCATCTGCTTTCGCCCTTGAATAGATCCGTGCATGCGCTAGTCTGTACGTCAGCAGACGGGCGGCAGTTCGTGCGCGTGGAAACGGGCAGCAGTTCGTGTGCGGGAAAGCAGGCACCCACGTTGCGGCCCCCCCACAGGCGGGTCCGCGGCGCAATCGTACGGAGATGGAGGTGAAGACATGGCAAGAAGAATGATCACGCTCACGCTCGTGCTCGCGATGGTCGCGGGCGTCGTGGGCTGTGCCTCGATGAGCCGCAGGGACACTGGAGTGGCCATCGGCGCAGGAGCGGGGGCCGTCGTCGGCGGAGCGATCGGCAGCCGGTCCGACAACACCGCGCTCGGAGCCATACTCGGCGCCGTGGTCGGCGGAGCTGCCGGGGGCGTCATCGGCAACTACATGGACGACCAGGCCGAGGAGATGGAGCGCGACCTAGAGGGCGCCAGCATCGAACGCGTCGGCGAGGGCATCAAGATCACCTTCCAGTCGGGAATCCTCTTCGACGTGGGCAAGGCGGACCTCAGGTATGAAGCCAGGGAGAGCCTGACCAGCCTCGCCGAGATCCTCAACAAGTACGACGACACGAACATCCTGCTCGAGGGCCACACGGACTCGGACGGAGCGGAAGACTACAACATGGCGCTCTCCGAGAGGCGCGCGCGCGCGGTCTCGAGCTTCCTGGCCCAGCGGCAGGTGATGTCACCGCGCATGACGATCATGTGGTACGGCGAGTCCCAGCCCGTGGCCGACAACGCGACGGTGGAGGGCAAGCAGCAGAACAGACGCGTCGAGGTCGCGGTCATGGCCAACGACGATCTGAAGAAGGCGGCGGAGAAGCAGACGAAGCAGGGCTAGACCTGCTGAGCGTCCGTTCGCCGGCCGGGACCCATTGCGTCAGTTCGCCGGCGCCGTCCCGGCGTAGTCGGACGCCGAACAACGCTGAACGAAGACTCAACGGGGCCGCACTCGCGGCCCCGTTTGCGTCGTGCAGGCGCAGCCCGGCCGCCGGGGTTCGCGGAGCGGCACCGATCGTCGCGTCCCCACGCGGTGTGAGGTCGCGGCACGTGGCGCGTGCGGCACCGCTGACGCGATGGGGAGCCGTGTTGACTCGCCGCGGACGCGGGTCTATCCTGAGAGTGCCACGAGGTTCCCCCCATTCCCGCCCCCCCGGAGGATCATCATCATGGTGCGCATGGCGATTCTCTCAGGAGTGCTGACCCTCGCGGCCGCCACGGCATCCGCGGCGACCATCCTCGTGGACCTGGAAGGACACGGGGACCACTTGACCATACAGGAGGGCCTCAATGCGGCCGTGTCCGGGGACACGGTCGTCGTTGCGCCCGGCGTCTACTCGGGCCCGCTGAATCGCGACATCGACTTCGGCGGACGCAGGGTGAAGCTCGTCTCGTCCGACGGAAGCGAGTCGACGATCATCGACTGCCAGTCCGCCGGAAGGGCGTTCGCCTTCTCGAACGGCGAGACGCGTGACGCCGTGGTCCGGGACCTGACGGTCAGGAACGGGTACGCCGTCGAGGGAGGGGCGGTCCGGCTCTACGAGGCGTCGCCCGCGTTCATCGGTTGCGTGTTCGAGGACAATGTCGGCGAGTTCGGGGGCGCGTTCTACGTAGGCCGCAGTTCCGAGACCAGCATCGAGTGGTGCGAGTTCACGGACAACACCGCGGAGAAGTACGGCGGGGCGATCTACGCTCACGGGAGCCGACCCTACGTGTACGAGTGCGGCTTCACGGGGAACAGCTCCGCGATCAGCGGGGGCGCGATCTCGTGCAAGAGCTGGACGGTGAGCAGCATCTACAACTGCCGTTTTACCGGCAACTCGTCTCTCGACGGCGGCGCCGTATATGTCGCAACGCTGTACGGATGGGACCAGTGGGAGTGGGATACGACGCGCGTCGGGTTCTGCTGGTTCGCCGAGAACACCGCGGACCGAGGAGGAGCCTTGCTCGTTCGGGCCTTCTCGCAGGTCGACGTGGTCTGGAGCTCGTTCGTGCGCAACTCGGCCGAGCAGGGCGGCGCAGCATACTGCGAGACCGACGCCGAGGGTTCGGTCCGGTTCCAGAGCTGCTCGATGCTCTACAACAACGCCGAGTACGGCGGGGGGCTCTGCTCGTCGGGCTTCTCGTACTACAACGAGGTCGTGCTGGAGCAGTGTCTGATCGCCTTCAGCACGGAGGGCAGTTCCCTTCTGAGGCGCGACTACTCGCGCGTCACGGCGGACCTGTGTCTGGCGTACGGAAACGCTGGTGGAGACGCCCTCTACGGCACGCGCAACCAGTTCACGGATCCGCTCCTCTGCGATGTGTACTCAGACGACTTCAACCTCTGCGAGAACTCGCCGTGTCGAGGCGCCAACAACGAGTGGGGATTCCTCGTGGGGTCGTACAGACTCGTCTGCGGAGAGTGCGGATCGCAGGTGCGCGAGGCGTCGTGGGGGTCCATCAAGGCCCTGTATCGCTGAGTCGCTCGCCCGTGGTCCCGCTCGCCGGGTGTCGGAGAGGCGCCGCCCCGCCCGCCTCTAAACGCGCCCCTCCCGGCCGTGTCGAACTGGCTGGGGGCAAACCTGAGGCGGGCGTCGGCGAAGGGGCCGCCACGCCCCCGGCCTCAAGATCGGAATGATGTTGTGCCGCGGGAGTCCCGGGACTAGACTGAGGGTACCGAGCGTCACCTGCCCCCCAGAGAATCCCCCCGTGGAGGACCAGCATGATAGTACGTCTGACTATCGCCGTCGGCGTCCTTGCCATCGCGTTCGCGACGGCGCAGGCCGCGACCATCCACGTGGACGTGGGCGGAGGGGGAGACTTCCTGACGATCCAGGAGGGCGTGGACGCGGCGGCATCGGGTGATACCGTGCTCGTGGCGCCGGGAACCTACACCGGCGCGCTCAATCGCGACATCAACTTCGACGGCCGGCTGCTGAAGCTGATCGCGGACGGCGGCAGAGACGCGACGGTCATCGACTGCCAGTCAGCCGGCAGGGCGTTCGTCTTTTCGAGCGGCGGGACGCCCGACGTCCGTGTGGAGGGGTTCACGGTCAGGAACGGGGCGGTCGGCGCCGGCAACGGGGGCGCGGTCTCGATGGCCGGTGGCTCGGCCACGTTCTTCGAGTGCGCCTTCGAGAACAACTCTGCCACGTGGGGCGGCGTGTTCTACTTGGGACACGAGGCCTGGCCGTACATAGAGTACTGCACGTTCGAGGGCAACACCGCCGTGGACTACGGTGGCTGCATATACACGTACGCCTCGCAGCCGTACGTCTATGAGTGCGATTTCACGAACAACACCGCGGGCATCAGCGGCGGCGCCATATCGTGCAAGACGTGGACGGTGGCGAGCATCTACAACAGCCGATTCATCGGCAACAGCGCGCAGGACGGAGGCGCAATCTACATCGGCACGCTGTTCTCCCTGGACGACGACGTGGCCCCCTCGTACATCGGGTTCAGCTGGTTCGAGGACAACACCGCCGACCGTGGAGGAGCGATATTCCTCAACAGCTTCTCGTGGGTGACCTCGATGTGGAACACGCTCGTCCGCAACACCGCCCAGCAGGGCGGGGCCGTCTTCTGCCAGACCGACGCGCAGGGGTCCCTCAAGCTGCAGAACTGCACGCTCGCCTACAACCACGGCGAGTACGGGGGCGGCATATGCTCCGCGGGGAACTCCGCCTACAACCACCTGACCGTCGAGCAGTGCGTGATCGCCTTCAGCACGTCGGGCAACTCGCTGCACAGGCTGGACTACTCCCCCGTGAACGCCGACCTGAGCCTCGCCTTCGGGAATGAGGGGGGCGACGTCCTCTACGGCGGAGTGCGGAACCTCTTCGTCGATCCGCTCTTCTGCGACGTCTATTCGGACGACTTCAACCTGTGCGAGAACTCGCCGTGCAGGAGCGTGAACAACGAGTGGGGATTCCTGATGGGCTCGTTCCGGCAGGTCTGCGGAGAGTGCACGACGCCGGTGCAGGAGACATCGTGGGGTTCGATCAAGGCGATGTACCGCTGACGCTACGCTAGATCGAGAACCAGTACGTGAGCTTCGCCAGAACGACGTTCTCTGGCTCGCTGTCGAACATCCCACCCGGATCGAGGGCGGGATCGAAACCGCCCACCGAGCCTCTGTCCTCGTAGAGGTCGCGGCCCTGCTTCCACACCAGATAGAACGTGCTCCCGGGCGCGTACTCCCACCGCAGGACCGCGTTGACGTTGACCGCGCTGTACTTGAAGTCGTAGTCGCTGACCGTGGCCGGGTCGAACTCCGGGACGTCGTCGGCCTCGTCGAACTCATAGCTGGCCGGGCGGGCGAGCTGCCGCGCGTTCGAGAACTCACCCACGGTCATGTAGGGCTGAGCGTACAACTGCAGCGACACGTTGCGCGTGAACAGGATATCGGCTCTGAGCGTGGCGTCGATCGTCCTGCGATCCATCTCGGCGAAGACGTAGCTCACGCCCCCGATGCCCCCTCCCGGGTTCTCGAAGTTCTCGACGTGCTGCGCGTCGGAGTGATGCTCCGCGTATCCCAGATCCAGTGAGAACATGGTCGCGTCCGTGGCGGTCCAGCGGGTGTGGAGTTCGGCGTCGTAGGCCAGCGCCGCCCTTCTCGTTCCTGCTGTAGCTGCCCTCCAGCTCGCAGTGAACGGGCTTCCGCCAGTCGGTGCCGATCCCTCCCCACGCCCACATCGAGTCGAGGTCGGTCATGAGAGGCCCGCGTTCGCCGTCGTAGGTCCTGGTCTCGTACTTATCCACTCCGTCGAGGTCCCCCCCGCCTCCGAGCCACACGGCCCAGAAGTTGCGGAACTGCCAGAAGGAACTGGTGCTCAGGTCCAGCGACCGCGGCCTGCCCCTCCCGTACGACCAGATCTTCTCACCCGTATCTCTGTCGTATCCGGCCGCGTCGGCGTAGAGCCAGGCCCTCGATACGTTGACCTCCACGTTGCCCTGGGTGAAGGGCCCCTCCCCGTTCTCGGGGTGGTGCTCGAAGCGGAACCACGCTCCCGCGCCGATCTCGTCGGGCGCGCTCAGAAAGCCGACGTCGTTCAAGTCCAGCTTCTCCGTCTCCCACCTGCCGTGGACGCCGCCCATGAAGGTGCCGCCGCTCTTCCGCACCGACAGGGCTCCCGCGGTCCCGTGAATGGGCTCGTGCGGCCGCCCGGGATCGGAGAGCGAGGGCGCCGGATCGATCACGGAACCGATGACCGAGCCCTGGACGTTCAGCGTTCTGTCCCTGAAGTGGAGATCGAAGTCGGCTCCGCTCGTCCACGCGTCCCGCGACAGGTAGCTGCCGAAGCTGTCGCGGTCGGCGGATTTGTACACGGCCGTCTGCAGGACGTTGAAGCGGTGATTGCCTTCGTTGAACTCCTTCCCGAACCTGCCGACGAAGTACTGCGCGGGCCGCTCGCCGTCGTTAAAGAGCTGGTGGGCCTGCCCGTCACCCGTCACGTCGGTGAGCGCGTAGAGCGCCGCGATAGAGTATCCGCTTGGCGTCTTCCCCGTGACCTTGCCGGCGGCCCGGATCCGCGAGTTCTCCTCCCCCGTGCCGATCCGCCGCGAGTAGAACATGTTGAAGTCGGGATGGCTGAAGAAGCGGCTCCCCTCGACGAAGAAGGGTCTCTTCTCCTGGTAGTAGGTCTCGAACGGCGAGAGATTGAGGAGCGCCGGGTCGGCCTCGACCTGTCCGAAGTCGGGCTGGACGGCGGCGTTCAGAGTGAGATCCGCGGTGACACCGTACTTGACGTCGAGCCCGACGTTCTGGAAGTGGTCGAGACGGTCGTCGTCGCCCGTCGCGGACGGGTCTGTCGTGCGCGTCACGACGTACGGAAGCAGCTCGAGCTGGCGAGGCGCCGAGACTCCCGAGATGCCCGTCAGACTTCCGAACCTGCTCACGAAGCCCGTCTTGTCCCGGCTCCAGTTCGCCCACGAGGTATCCTCTCCCAGATCGTAGAGGAACCGGTACACCTGACACCCCCACGTCATCTCGTCGGCGGGGCTGTAGCGGACGCAGGAGAACGGTATCTTCATCTCCACGTACCAGCCGTCTTCGTCCCGCCACGTGGCCGCGTCCCAGACGGCGTCCCAGTCACGGTCCATCATCCGTCCGTCGTCACCGACGTACCTGTCGCCTTGCACGCCCTCCGGGTTGACACGGAAGTTGTAGCCGCTCGTCCTGTCGTGATAGGTGTCGAGGTACAGACTGATCATGTCGGAGCTTCCGATCTGGTCGCGCCGACAGAGCTGACTCTGGATGTCTTCGCAGCTCTCCTGCAGACAGGCCACGCCGAAGTAGACGGCGTCCTCGTCGTACACGACCTTGAAGATCGTCTCTTCCGTCGGAAGCTCGCCGCGAGCGGGATCCCAGGTGAGAAACCCGCACGCCGCCTCTGCCCGCGCCCAGAACGACTCGTCGAGACGCCCATCCAGCACGATCGCCTCACCGTCCAGCCTGAGCGCTGCGACCGAGGGCTCATCCGAGTCGCGGCCGTTCGACGTGGAGGACCCGTTCGACGCGCAGCCGTCGAGGCTGAAGGCAGGAAAGCCCGCCGGAGACGTGGAGACCGCGAGGATGAGAGCGAGAAGGGTCACACACGGGCAAGTGGCTGTGCTGCGCAATGTCACCTCCGTGCCGCGCACGCGGCTCTGCCTTCTGCTACACCGAATCGGGGTGGAAGGGGGCGATACGGAAGTTTTGACACGCCCGAAGCGCCGTTGGTTGGGCTCGGGGCCGGCGGCGGCGGCCGCGCGACGTGGACGAATGGTCAATGGTCACTCACCGCCTCGAGTTCAGTAGCCCTCTCTGACGTCGACGGGATGAGGGACCGGGCCTCCCGCGGCGGCGGCATTGAGGGTGGCGGCGAGCGCGTCGACGCGGGCCTCTTCGACCTCCCTGACGGCGAACGCGCCGGCCCTGTGCGGACTCATGACGACGTTGTCCAGGTCGCGGAACGGGAAGCGCGAGGGCGGTGTGGAGACCCTGCTCTCCTCCGACTTCGGATACGCGTACCAGACATCGAGACCCGCCGCCCGGATCGAGCCCTCCGAGAGGGCGCGGAACAGCGCCTCCTCGTCGACTATCGGGGCGCGCGCGACGTTCACGACGACGGAGTCAGAAGGGAGAAGCGACAACTCGCGCTCGCCGATCAGGCCTCTGGTGGCGTCCGTGTGAGGGAGCGCGATCTGCAGAACGCCCGCACCGGGAAGAACGTCGTGGAGCGCGTCGGGCGGCAGGACGCGGTCCGGACACCCGGGCTCGACGTCCCCCGGTCTCCGCTTGAGAGCCGTGACGGACATGCCGAGCGCCCTGCACGCCGCGGCGATGCGCCGGCCGATGGCGCCGTAGCCCAGGACGACGGCCGTCCTCCCCTCGAGCAGGAGGGCCCGGCCAGGTTCGTACCTCGGGGACCAGTCGTCCCTCCGCATGCTGCGGTCGACCGGCACGATGGACTTGGAGGCGGCCAGCATGAGGGCGACGGCCATCTCGGCGGCGGGTGCCGCGTTGTGGTGGATGTTGTGGACGGCTATCTCGGGACGCTCGAGCAGCGCGAGCCTCGTCGATTGAGGGAGGCCGGACCAGGGAATCACGAGCATCTTGAGCGACGAACTCGCGGCGAGCTCGGACGGCGTGGGGCGCCCGGCCACGAGCACATCGTAGTCGGCGGCGTCGGGAAGGTCGGGTCCGACGGTCAGCCTCACGCCGGGGTCGAGCCGGGCGCGCAGGCGCCCGGGCGCCCACGACTCCGACAGCTCCTGAACGTGAACGCTGAGCGCGGCCTCGGGCATGGTCGTGTCGCGCGGCGGGCTAGCGCCCGTCGGCCCCTTCGACGAGGTCGTAGAGGAAGTGGACGAGCGTCTGAATGCCGCGCCCCCACGTGGGAAGGTGCAGTTTCTCGTTCGGGCCGTGCACGCGGTCGTCGGGAAGAGAGAAACCGGTCAGCACGGAGTCGACGCCAAGTATCTCCTGCATCTGGCCCACCGCGGCGATGCTGCCGCCGCTCCTGTGAAACACGGGCGGCCTACCCCACACCGACTCCAGCGACCTCGCCAGCGCGCGGACGGCCGGCGCGTCGCGGTCGGTGATGGAGGCCGGGAACCCCTCGGAGTCCTGAAGCTCCCAGTGGATCGACGCCGGAGCGTGAGCCTCGATGTGGCTGGCGAGCTGTCGACGCACGTCGTCAGGACGCTGGTCGGGGACCATCCGGACGGTTACGAGGGCCGAGGCGCCTGTGGGGATGGCCGCCTTCGGACTTCCGCCGTCGATGCAGATGACATCGAGGGCGGGACGTGCTCCGGCCCGCTCGACCGGCGCGTAGTCTCTGTCGCCCCAAAGCTCGGGCGCGCCTGACTGCTCCAGGTATGCCTCCTCGTCCAGCGGAAGCGCCGCCATCTCTGCGCGCTCGCTCTCGGTGATCGGGCGCACGCTGTCGTAGAAGCCGGGGAGCACCACGCGGCCCGCGGAATCGTGGAACCCGGCCACGAGGTCGCAGAGCGCGTGGATCGGGTTGCGGACCACACCTCCGTACCCTCCGGAGTGCAGATCCCGCGAGGGTCCGCTGATGGCGAGACGGCACATGAACATGCCTCGCAACCCGTAGTAGATCGTCGGAAGGTCCTCGCCCAGGATGCCCACGTCAGGATTGAGAACGAAGTCGCACGCCAGGAGCTCGCGGTGCTTCCGGAGGAAGTCGGCGAGGTGCACCGACCCGATCTCCTCCTCTCCCTCTATCAGGAACTTCACGTTCACGGGCAGGGCGCCGGAACGCGCGGCGGCCTCCACGGCCGCGACGCAAGCCATGATCATTCCCTTGTTGTCCGACGCGCCCCTGGCGAGCAACTCGTCTCCGCGGATGACGGGCTCGTACGGATCGTTGTCCCAGGCGTCCAGGGGGGCCGCCGACTGGACGTCGTAGTGACCGTAGAACATCACCGTCGGTGCGGCCGGACCGGCCGACAGGTCCTCACCGTAGACGACCGGGTGTCCCCTCGTCGGCAGTATCTCGGCCTTCTGGAGCGGGATGTCCCGCAGGCGGGCCGCGATCCACTCGGCCGCCCGCTTGATGTTCCCCCGGTCCGCGGGTCGTTGCGACACGGAGGGAATGGTGAGGAACTCGGTGAGCTGCGCCAGCGACGCGTCACGCCCGCGGCGCGCGTACTCAAGGGCCTTGGTCCTCGAGTGGTTCATGTCTCTCCTCCGTGGCCCGCTCACCGGTCTGCGGTTGCGGGGATTCAGCTCGAATCGACTAGTCCTCTTCCAGCCAATCCAGCGGGAAATCGGGCGCAAGCCTGACCATGTCGAACACCGAAGCGATGAACTCGTTGTCGGCCCCTGCGTGCGTGGGGTTTACGAACTCCCACACGATGTCCCGAGCAGGCGTGACCTCTATGGCTCTGCCGGCGTCGGACAGCGTGATGAGGGTGTTGCCGTTGGGGAGACGCTGGTTGGATCCGCACTCCTTCGAGTAGAAGTCGGCCGGATCCTCACCGTGGTAGTCCCAGACGATCGCGAGCGTCGCGGGATCGAACTCGACGACGCGCGACACTCCGCCGTACCCGCGGTTGTCGAAGATGAGGATGTTGCCGTTCGGTAGCACCGTCGACTGATGGGGCTTGCTCCAGGGCGCCCTGGCGGCCCACACGACCTCTTCGCTCATCATGTCCACGACCGCCACGACGTCGATCTCGCGCACGCACACGAGGACGTTCCCTCTGTCGAACCCGGCGGTCTTGCGCTGGAAGCCGGTCCCCAGGACCTCGATCGTGTTCGTGTGGAAGATGTCGCCCGACTCCTTCATCGAATCCAGGTAGTGGCTGAAGCGAGGCTGCCTGAACGCGTCCAGGAGAGCCACCCTGCGAAGCTCGTTCCCGTCGCCGTCGAGGACGGCGATGTAGTCCTCGAGGACCGGCAGCTCCGCGCTGACCGAGGGATTCATGTGCGCCTCGCGGATCAGGACGAAGATGCGCCCGTCCGGAAGCACGTCGAGGTCGTGGTGTACGCCCTCGAGATAGGCCCAGATGAGCTCGGAGTTCTTGTCCACCTTGATGAGCCCCATGCCGTCGAAGATGGCCAGTACGTCTCCGTTCTCGAAGAGGTGAGCCCGTCTCCAGAAGCCGGCACCCTTGGTCGACTTCGGGAGCTCCTCCCTGGGGCCGGTCTTCCACGCGTCGATGAAGCTGTGGCTCCACTCGTGGAGCACGTTGCCGTCCATGTCCATGAGCACGGCCCCAGCAGCGTGCCCCGACGTGTAGAAGTTCAGTCCAGCGAACGAACGAAGCGGATCGTGCTGCGTGATGCCGGTGTTCTCGGGCGCGGCCTGCGAGCCGGCGACGTATCCGATCGACCTGAGTCTCTCGACCTCGGAGCGCTGCTCCTCCGTCATGCCCAGCTGGTCGGTCGGATGCCAGCGCCCGCCCGGGCGCGCCCACTCGTCTCCGGGCGTGACCCCCGACGCGTCTCCCGACCCCTGACCGTCGCGTTCGCAGGCCGTGAGTACCAGCGCGCAGACGCAGACGAGCGCCATCATTGCGAGGGACGAAGACGCGGACTTCGGCATCGGGCCGACTCCCTTCGGGAGTGCTGGGTCGGTGCCCGCCCGTGGCCGGACGGGTGGGCGGGATCGATTGAGAGCGAATCTACCAGAGCGCTGGAGGGTAATCAAGCGGCTGGGAGCGCCACCGGGGCGGGCGGCGAACCTGGTGACGTCGGGGCTCGACCGTCGGCGAACCTGGTGACGTTTGGGCTCGGCCGTGGGGCTACGTGACCCCGCGCTACTTGAGGAGGACCATCTTCCGCGACTCGGAGAAGCCGCCGGCGTCCATTCGGCAGTAGTACACGCCCGAGGCCACACGGCGGCCGCCCCCGTCTCTCCCGTCCCAGGTCACCGACCTGCGTCCGGGAGGTTCGAGACCGTCCACGAGCGTACGCACGAGCCGTCCACTGACGTCGTAGACGCGCAGCGAGAACTCGCCGCCCTGCGCGGGAACGTCGTACGAGATGGTCGTCACGGGATTGAAGGGGTTCGGCGCGTTCTGTCCGAGCGCGAACCTGTGCGGCGCCGCGTCTTCCGGAACGTCGGTGTCGACGGTGTAGTACGTTATCTCGACCTCAGTGGCGCGGGGCGCCGCGAGCGCGTGGTCGTGTCTGAGGAAGGCGCGCCAGGCGATCTCCTTGCCCAGGAAGTAGAACTGGAACTCCTCCCCGTCCGGCTGCACGTGCGTCCAGTGCCCGCCGGCGTCCGCGCTCACGTCCCAGTGCACCGAGTCGTCCTGCGCGGAGGTCAGGCGAACGCTCGCGATGTTCGCCTGAGTCTGTCCCACGACGGACGACTGCACGACGTTCTTGAACGTGTCCTGAGTCCGCTGGTAGATCTGGATCGACGCGAGCCCCGCGGTGTTGTCGGCCACGAAGAGGTGGTCGCCTCGCGCGGCCAGACCGTAGGCCCAATCGTCCGTGTCGGTGACTCCCGCGCTCGTCGGAGCCAGGGGATTGGTGATGTCGATGGCCCACACACCGGAGAACCCGACGGTCAGGAACGCGCGGTCACCCTTGATGATGACGTCGTCCCCTCCGGACGTCCCGAAGCCACCCATGTAGGTCGGATCGGTCGGATCGCTCACATCGACAACGAGGAGCCCGCTGCCGGCATCCGCGACGAAGACGAGATCGCCGTCGACGGCCACGCCGCGAGCGTCGTAGGGCACGTCGCACACGCCCGCCACGAAGGGGTTGGTGGGGTCCGAAACGTCGACGACCTGGAGACCCGAGAACCTGTCGCCCACGTAGAGGTAGTCTCCGTGGACCGCCACGGCGTAGGCGGTGCCGGGCGTGTCGACGCTCCCGGCGATCAGGGGGTTGAGCGGATCGGTCACGTTCACGACCTGAATGCCGGAGTTCCCGTCGGCCACGTAGGCGTAGTTCCCGTCCACGACGACGTCGTAGGCGAAGTTAGGCGTGTCGACGCCGGACACGTTCTGAGGACTCTGCGTGTCCTCTATGTCAACGACCTGGAGCCCGAACCCCGCGTCGGCCACGTAGGCGTAGTTGCCCTCCACCGCGAGACCGTACGCCCGCCCGGGAAGCACCACGCTCCCGACGATGAACGGGCTTTCGGCGTCGGTCACGTCCACGATCTGAAGCCCGGACTGCTGGTCCCCCACGAAGGCGTAGTCGCCACTCACTGCGACTCCGTAGGCGGCGTTCGGCGTGTCGACGCCGCCGACGCGGTCGGGACCAGTGGCCTCGGCGATGTTGATGACCTTGAGCCCGTACACCGAGTCGGCCACGAACGCGTGCTTGCCCCAGAGGGCGAGGTCGAGGGCCCACGGGGGAAGGTCGACAGTGTGTACGATCACGGGGGTCGTGGGGTCTGTCACGTCGAACACCTGAAGTCCGAACATCGCGTCACCAACGTAGGCCGTTCCTCCGTCGACGTCGATGGCGTACGGATAGCCCAGCGACACGTACCGACCGATCAGCGAGGGCGAGGGCGGGGCGCTGATGTCGACAACGTCGAGGAACGATTGCGGGTTGGGCCACGAGTTCGTGAAGCCGACCACGAAGATGCGGTTGCCGTCCACGCACACGCCGTAGGCCTCGCCCGGCGTTGCGTGCGTGGCTACGTTCACAGGATTCGTCGCGACGGTGACGTCCACGATCTTGAGACCGGACGTGCGGTCGGCCACGTAGGCGAAGTTGCCGAACACCGCGACCGAGTACGCCTCGGCGCAATCGGTGCAGAGGCCCACGGCAACGGGAGTCGAGGGGTCCGACACGTCGATGACCGCGAGGCCGGCCCCGTAGTCGGCTACGTAGGCGAGGTCGCCGCACACGATCACGTCGCGCGGCTCGCCTGCCGTCACGAGCCCGCCGATCACGACGGGCGTCGCGGGGACGCTCACGTCCACCACCACCAGGCCCGAGTCGCGAGTCGCCAGGTACGCGACGTTCCCCTTGACGTCCATCCCGAAGACCTCCCCGCCGATCAGGACGCTGCTCACGTAGATCGGGGACTTGGTGTCGGTGATGTCCAGGATCTGCAGTCCCGCGGGTCCGTCTGCGACGAACGCGAGGTTGCCGTCGATGGCCACGTCCTGGGCCGACCCGGGCGTGTTGTACTCGCCTTCGACGACCGGCCGGAACGGGTTGAGCCTGACCTCGCCGACGACCGTGTCCCAGGTCGCCGACGTGTGCACCTTGTCGCAGTAGGCGAGGGAGGAGAAGTCGTCCGTGAAGCTGAAGACCCCGGCCGTGGCGGCGCTGAACAGCATCGCCAGAAGAACCGGCGGCAGCACGAAGCGCAGGGTGCGCGGTGAAGTTCTCAATGGTCTCTCCTCGCCTCCGGTGGTGGCGTGTCGGACGGGATGCACCCAATCAGCATAGCACAGAGCGGAGAGGAAGTCAAGAATACCGCAAGCGCACGGGGCGCGAGCGGCGAACCGTGCATCGCCTGCCGCGCCTTGACGGGGTGAGCTCCGCCGTGCTACTCGTTGGGTTTCAAAGGAGGGAGCGTCCGCGGCGGATGCTCTACCTCGAGAGGGGACGCGGCAGGGATGAGTTCGTCGAGACAGGATCGCGGAACGCCAAGGGTCATCCCCTGGATGCTCGCCGTCGCTGCGGTGGCCGCGATCGTGCGGGTCATCTATGTCGTTGAGGTCTCCGGCCACCCTCTTCAGATGGTGGCGACGGCGGACCCGCTCGCCTACGACCTTCGCGCGCTCGAGATCCTCGGCGGCAAGTGGATCTCCCCCGAGGTCTTCTTCCACTCGAGCCCCATCTATCCGTACATGCTCGCGGGCATCTACGCGGTCTTCGGGCACAGCTACCTCGCCGTGAGACTCCTGCAGTCGGCGGTCGGGGTCGGCACGTCGCTCCTCCTGTTCTCCACGGCCAGGGCGATGTTCGGACTCCGTGAGGGGGTCGCGGCCGGACTCATGGCCGCACTCTACGTGGCGTTCGTGTTCTTCGACTCCGAACTTCTCATGATAACGTTCGTGGTCTTCTTCTCGGTCCTCGCTGTCTGGCTGTTGCTGCGGCACGAGAGAAGGCCCAGCGCGTGGGTCGTCTTCGCCGCCGGCCTGTGCACCGGGCTCGCCGCGCTCGGCAAGCCCAACGTTCTCCTGTTCGTGCCCCCCGTTCTTGTGTGGTTCTGGCGGTCGCCGCGGCCGGAGAGCAGGCGCGGCCGCCGGTTCTCCCCGATGATCGCCTTCGTCGCGGCCACGGTCCTCGTCATAGCGCCGTTCACGATAAGCAACTACAGAGCGTCGGGCAGGTTCGTGCTGACAACGAGCAACGGCGGCATCAACTTCCACATCGGGCACAACGAGCACGCCGACGGGACGTTCATTGTCGACCAGTCGATGCGGGGTGATCTGTACGCGGGCTCCAAGAAGGTCGCGGAGAGGGAGGTGGGACGATCTCTCGACGCCGCCGAGGTCTCGTCGCACTGGCTCAGGAAGGGACTCTCATACGCCGGAGCGCATCCTCTCAGGGAGCTGGAACTCCTGGGTCGCAAGTTCCTGTTGTTCTGGAACGCATACGAGATCCCCAATCACTACGACCTCAACTTCTTCAAGACGTTCTCGAAGGTCCTGCGATACGATCCGGTCCTGTTCGCGTGGATGGTTCCCCTGGGATTCCTGGGGATCTACGTCTCGAGGAAGCGCTGGAGGGAACACGTTCTCCTCTACACGTTCGCCGGGACGTACATGCTGTCGCTCCTCCCCTTCTTCATCAGCTCGAGATACAGGCTTCCTGTGGTCCCGGTGATGATCGTCTTCGCCGCGCGCGGCTTCTGGTGGGTGGTGGAACGAGCGAGAACGCGCGAGAGGCGCGGCTGGACGGCGGCGCTCGCGGTCCTCGTTGCCGCGCTCGTCCTCGTGAATTTTCCGCTCGTTGACTTCACGTTCGGGCCCTCGTACGCGATACTCGGGGCCGTCTACCGGGACACCGGCAGGCACGAGGAGGCGGCGGAGCAGTTCAGACGCGCGGCCGAGGAGAGCCCCGGCTACGACCTCGCCTTCTCGAATCTGTCTGCTGAGCTCGCCCGCCTGGGGAGGTTCGGGGAGGCGGAGACCGCCGCGCGCGAGGCGCTCCGTCTGAATCCCCTGCTCGTGCCGGCGCACTCGAACCTGGGGCTCGTGTGCATGCAGATGGGCCGTCCCGAGGAGGCGCGACGCGCCTTCATGCGAGCCGTCGAACTCGACCCCGAGCACAAGGAGGCGTGGTCGGGGCTGGCCCAGCTCGGCATGGCGGCGGGCGACGCGGCGGCCATCGAGAGAGCGCTCCAGAGGATCGTCGACATCGACCCGCGCGACGGCTTCGCGCACTGGAACCTCGCGGTGCTCTATTCGGAGGACCCGGGGCGGCGGGACGACAGCGCCCGTCACGCGAGGGCGGCCGCCGAGTACGCCCCGCAGCTCAGGTCGGAGGTCGGTCGGCTGCTCGCGGCGCTCAGGGAGGAAGCTTCCGGTGAGTAGGTCGAGTGTCGACGGGGGCACGCGTGTCGAACGCGCGCCGAGCGAACGGAGGCTGACACTGAGAAGACGACTCCCCCGGGCGGCGGAGATCGCAGCCCTCGCTCTCCTGGCCGCGGCCGTCGCGTGGACCGGGTGCGACAGGACTCCCGCGAGACCGAACATCGTCATCATCGTCCTCGACACCGTCCGGCGGGACCACACGGGTGTCGCTCGTGAAGGAACGAGCGCCACGCCCGTGCTGGACGGGTTGGCGGCGGAGGGCACGACGTTCACCAATGTGTGGGCGAACGGACCGTGGACGGTGCCGTCCCACGCGTCGATGTTCTCCGGGCTGCTGCCGTCCTCGCACAAGTGCACGGGACACAATCACCTCTTCCGGACGACGAGTCCGACGTTCGCCGAACGCCTGAGAGACGAGGGGTACGAGACGGCGGCCTTCTACAGCAACCCGTGGCTGGGCGACAAGCTGACGGGGATGCTCCGCGGATTCGAGCAGTTCGCGGTCGACCCCGAAGACGAGATGGAGGTGTTCCATCGCGGCGACCAGGGCGGATCGCGGACGGCGGCCAACGTACAGGAGTGGCTCGCCGAGCGCGCCGCGGGACGACCGTTCCTCATGTTCGTCAATCTCCTCGAGCCGCATCTTCCGTACGACCCTCCGGAGGAGTACCGGAGGACGCACCTTCCCGACCTCCGGCCCGACGACGTGTTCAAGACGGCGTGGGCACTCGAGTTCAACGCCGGCATCCTCGCTCCCGAGCGTGTGGATTTCGAGCGACTGGGCAGGCTCTACGCAGGCGACGTGAGTACGGCGGACGGCTATCTCGGGACGATCCTGGACGCGCTGAACGAACACGTGGACATGGAGAACACCGTCGTCGTGGTGACATCGGACCACGGGGAGAACCTGGGCGACCACGGGTTCATGGACCACCAGTTCGGGCTCTTCGAGACGTTGATCGAGGTCCCGCTGGTCGTGCTGGCGCCGGGGCTCATTCCGCCCGGACGAAGGGACGACCCCGCGATGCTCTCGGACCTCTACGACACGGTCCTCGACGTTGCGGGTGTCGCGGAGGGACCGGACACGCCGCACAGTCGATCTCTCGCCGGCCCGCCGGCCCGCCCCGACAGACCGATGATCTCCGAGTACACGGGCGCCAACGCCAGGCTCATCGAGGCGCTCAAGGAACTGAATCCCGACCTCGACACGTCGCGGGTAGAGCTTGCGTTCTCCAAGGTCCGTGTTGGAAGCGTGGAGCTCACCGTGGCGAGCGACGGGTCGCGGACCCTCTACGACGTGGCGGCGGATCCCCTGCGCACGAAGAACCTCGCGGACGAGAGACCCGGACTCGTGAACGTGCTGCTCGACGTCATGCCTGTCGTCGAGCTCCCGCCCGGGACGGAACTCGAGATCGACGAAGAGATGCGGGAGCGGCTCAGGTCCCTCGGCTACATCCGGTGAACAGGAGTGGCCAGGGTCCCTCGGCTACATCCGGTGAACAGGCCCGGCGAACGCTACCTCAGATAGCCCAGGCTCTTCAGGCGCTCGATCGTCTCCTCCTGCTGAGACGATTCGAACCAGGTGGGGAGCGGGGCGGCCGAAGCGGCCCACTGCTCGAGTCTCGGGCGGAGGCTCGACACGACGGACGCGTACTCCGGCCGGGAGACGCTGCCGACCGCATCGTCGGCCAACAGGTTCAAGACCTCGCGCGGGTCCGACACGACGTCGTAGAGCTCCTCGGTGCCGAGGTAAGGCGTCTGGACATACTTGTAGCGCCCGAGTCTCACGCATCGCGCCTTCAGCATGTTGGCCCATCCGGGATCGGTCTCGACGTCGCGCCACGGTTTGGTCGCCTGGCCGAATCGCGCCCGCTCGGCGTTGCCGGCATCGTCCTCCCCGAGTCGCAGGGTCACTCCGTCGACTCCGCCAGGAGTCTTGAGACCGAGGAAGGTCAGGATCGTCGGCAGCACGTCGACGCTCGCGGCCGGCCGGGACGAGCGCGTCCCGCCTGACTCGCCCCCCGGGAGACGGAACACGCAGAGAGCGTGCATCGTCGACTGGTACACGCCGGTGCCGTGGTCGAACTCCTCCCCGTGCTCCCACATGCTCTCGCCGTGGTCCGTCGTGATGACGACCAGGGCGTCGTCCAGGATCCCGCGGGCGCGGAGCCCCTCGAGCAGCCGGCCAACGTGCTCGTCCGTGTAGGAGATCTCGGACGCGTACTGCATCGCGTGCCGCCGCGCCTCCGCCTCGATGCGGTCGCGGGACGTCGCCGTGGCACGCAGGAGTTCAGATATCGGGAGCAGGCCCTCCCGCCCCCTGGGGTCGTGCAGCGTCTCGAACGGCCAGGGCGCGGTGTACGGCCTGTGCGGGTCGAAGTAGTGCAGGAAGAGAAGCAGCCTGTCGGAGGCGCTCAGGCCGTCGAGGTACTCGAGCGCGGCGTCGGTCACGTCCTCAGCGAGCCGCTGATTCTGGTCGGCCCCGGTCTCCCCCACGAGCACGTCGAAGTCCTGATCGTAGTGGTCGAAGCCCTGAGCGAAGTCGAAGCGCTCGTCGAGAGCGAACGAGCCGGCGAACCCGGCGCAGTGGAACCCCTCACCCGAGAGGATCTCCGCGAGAGTCTCGTTGTCGCGGTTGACCATGAAGCCGTTGCGCGCCGTTCCGTGGTGATGCGGGTACCTGCCGGTCAGGAGCGTCGTGTGCGAGGCCAGCGTGGTCGGTACGACCGTCATGTAGTCCTCGAAGACGACCGCCTCCGCGGCGAACGCGTCGAGGCGCGGAGTCGAAGCATCCGGGGACCCCATGAATCCGAAGTGATCGGCCCGCGCCGTGTCGATCGATATCACGACGACGTGCCGGGCCCCCGTGGCGACCGAGTCGCGCCTCCCGCAGGAGACCGTCGCCAGGACCAGCAGCGCGGCCGCCGCGAGCACGACCATCGAGTTGAACCGCCTCGCGCATCGCACGTCGGTCACCCCCGTCGTAGCGGCGGGGTCGCCCGACCACGTCGAACGACCCCGCCTGCGACTCTCCGGAACGCGTGCCTACTGCTCGTCCAGTTTGACGACGTTCTCCGCAGACGGGCCCTTGTCGGCCTGAACCACTTCGAACTGCACGGCGTCGCCCTCGGCCAGGGTCTTGAACGAACCACCGCCCTGGATCGCCGAAAAGTGGACGAAGCAGTCCTTGGAACCGTCATCCGGCGTGATGAAACCGTAACCCTTGCCCTCGTCGAACCACTTGACCTTGCCTGTCAGACTCATCGATCTCCCTCTCCTGCTGTTGCCGCGAGTGAGCGGCGCTTGATCGGCCGTCGGCTCTCGCGCGCCCGTTCGACAAAAAGAGGGACGGGCACGTGAGCCAGTCCCTCCATGAGCGCTCGGACACGTCCTGACCGCACCGACGTGGCTACGTCTACACGGAGAGTATATGCGCGGAGGCCCGGGATGTCAAATGCGCCGCGACGGGAGACCACTCGTGATGCGTCATCCGGTCGATCGAACGCGACGACTTCCGCGAAGCCGGTCAGGGAGTGCCCGCGGGCTCGAGCGGACCGGAGGCCCAGTCGATAGGGAAGTCCGCGGGCAGTCTCAGCATCTCGAATATCGAGGCGATGTAAGTCAGCTCCTCACCCTCGCGCTTGCGCGCGTGGGCCGTGTTCATGTACTTCCACACCGTCTCCCCGTCTGGCGTGGTCTCGAACGCCTTCCCGCGGTCGGACTCGGTGATGAGCGTGTTCCCGTTCGGGAGCCTCTGGTTGGAACCGCACTGGTCCGAGTAGAAGTCGTCCGGCTCCGTTCCGCGGTAGATCCACACGGGCCCCAGGGTCACCGGATCGAACTCGACGACCTGGGAGCGGCCGTGATTCCCTCTGTTGTCGAAGATCAGGATGTTGCGGTTCTCGAGAACGGTGGCCTGGTGCGGCCTGCGCCAGTGGCCGTCGAACGACCACACGGCCTTCCCGGTGTCGAGGTCGATCACGGCCACCGACCCGAGCTGCCGGATCGTGATGAGGACGTTGCCCTCCCTGAAGGCCGGTATCTCGTCTGCCAGACGACCGTCCAGAAGCTCGACGGTGTTGGTGTGGAAGATGTCGCCGTGGGGCTCGATCTTGTCCAGAAGATACTCGTGTTCCGTGTCTTCGAGGGCCTCGAGAACGGAGACGCGGCTGAGTTCGTTCCCCTGGGAGTCGAGCACGACGATGAAGTCCTCCAGGATCGGCATCTCGGGGTGAATGCGCGGCACGATGCGCGCCAGGCGGACGAGGGTGATGATCCGCCCGTCCGGAAGCACCTCCAGGTCGTGGTGGAATCCTGCGAAGTGAGCCCAGATGAGATCGGAGTCCTTGTCGATCTTGACGATGCCGAGCCAGTCGTAGATTCCTATGACGTCGCCGTTCTCGAACAGGTGCGCCCTGCGCCAGAACCCACCGCTCTTGACCGACCTGGGACGCTCCTCGCCCGGCATGGCCCTCCACGCATCACGGAAGTCCATCTTCCACTCGTGGAGGATGTTCCCCCTCATGTCCATGAGTATCGCGCCGGGTGAGTGACCGGAGGTGTAGAAATTCAGTCCGTTCCACGTCCTAGGACCGTCGTAGATGAGTATGCCCGAGTTGGCCGGGACGGGGTCGTGCCCCGCCAGATAGCCTATCGAGAGCAGCCGCTCGAACTCCTCGCGCTGCTCCTGGGTCATCGAGCTGGCGACGTCGAGCGGCACCTCCATCCAGTCGCCGCTGTGCCAGCGCCCGCCGGGTTCGCCCCAGTCGTCGTCGGCCGCGGCCGACTCCTCGCCTCCCGATGAGTCCTCTCTCCCGCACCCCGGCGTGATGACCACGGCGAGCGCAGCGGCGAAGAGAAGTGCGGCGAGAGTCATCCGGCCGGTTGGACGATGGAGCATCTTGAGGGTCCCTCCTGAGTGGCTGTCGCTCCTGAGGCCCGAGCGACACGTCCGGGCGCGCAGGCTCCTCCGCGAGATACTCGGAGCGGGCTAGTCCTTTACGAGATGGTCCGGCATGACGACCGTCACGACCCTGCCCCTCACGCACACCTCGCCGTTCGCCGTGAGCCAGGCCTCCATCACGACCTTCCGGTCGGTGATCTCCGACACCTTCGCCCGGACCTCAAGGGGCACACCGATCGGGGTCGGTCTCAGGTAGTCGACGTTGAGCGACGCCGTGACGAAGCGCAGCGGAGGGGCGGTTCCCATCTCCCTGCCCTCCTTCCTGTACATCGCGGCCGACGCCGTCCCGGTGCAGTGGCAGTCGATGACCGATGCGAGCAGCCCCCCGTACACGTAGCCGGGGATCGCCGTGTGGTACGGCTCCGGCGTGAACGAGCAGACCGTCTCGTCGCCGTCCCAGAAGCTCTGTATCTTGTGCCCGTGCTCGTTCAGAAAACCGCAGCCGTAGCAGTGAGCGAGCTGGTCCGGGTAGTGGTCCTGGAACGCCTTCTCTGCCATGCCGTCTCCCTTTCGCGTCGTCGGGTCAGCCCGGGGACGGAACTCCGTTCGCCGTCGGAGAGTGCCGTGCCGCGCGGGGACGAGGCGTTACTCGATGTCCGAGAGCGAGATGCCGCGCGACTCCGCCCGCTCGGCAAGCCAGGCTCTGCGATTCTCCGGCGGCTCCGGGGTCTCTCCCACAGGCCTGCGCTCCATCTTCATGGCGTCGAACGAGCAGTGCGACACGCAGACGCCGCACCCGACACATCTGTCGTAGTCGACCCGGCAGACGTCGCCCTCGATCTCGAGCGCGTCGAACTGACATCGGTCGACGCACGCGACGCACGCTGCGCAGGCCTCCGCGTCGATCGCGACGCGGAAATCAGACCGGGCCACGGCCGTCGGTATCCCGAACTCCTTGACGCCGCGGAGAATACCGCAGCAGCACGTGCAGCAGTTGCAGATGTAGAAGAGCTGCCCCTTCTGGTTCATGGTCGAGTGGACGAGACCCGCGTCGGCGGACTCGCGCAGGATGCGGAGCGACTCCTCCTTGGTGATCGGACGTATGGACCCGGAACCGTCGAAGGCTCCATCGACCGGAGCGAAGATGAGACAGCTCTCGACGGGACGGTCGCAGCCCTTGCCGATCAGCCTCTGCTGAACGCGGCAGACACAGTCTCTGACTCCCCACGACCGCGAGTTCTCGATGTACTCGGACGCGCGCTCGTACGGGAATATCTGGAGGTCGACCGGGATCGACTCGCCGACCGGTATGATGCGCTGAAGCGCCGGGGTGTAGTGGGTCATGGGCCCACCCCCGGTCTCGCGGTAATAGTCCTCGAAGAGACTTGCCATCTCTTCGTCCATTCGCGGCAGCGCCTCTTCGTAGATCCCGACGGCGAACGGCATGAGCCCGTAGGTGGGTGCGTCTGCACCGTGAGCGGCGCGAACGAGGCCCTTCCCCGCCATCCCCGCCAGCAGGTCCCCGGCCCGGCCCTCATCGACGCCCGCGCGCGACGCGATCGCGGCCGGGGCCTCGAAGGACAGGCGCATTACGGTTCCCAGCTGCGCCTCTTCCTCCGTGAAGAGCTTCGCGAGGAGCTTCATTCCTGTCTGCGTCGGCTCGAAGCCGTTCGGAATGGCGTCGAGCCGCTCTGCCAGACGCCGATAGACGTCGGAGGTCAAGGGCGTCCCCCTCTCGCAGTGAGAAGCGAATCGTCAGCGGGGGCGCTCGACAGGGCCAGCGCAGTGCCCTCCGAGCGCTTCTACACACTCTGTATCAATGAACCGGCCGAGTCAACCGCTACTCCCGCGCGGGAGAGCGATGCGACCCGCGGCGTGAGGCGGGCTCAATGCGCTGTGGGGCTAGCTTCTGACGACGAAGCCGTCGGCGGTGATCACGAGACCTTCGACGACGCGGGCGCCGGGCCCGGCGGTTCCGAGGAACTCGCCGTTGAGATGGACCTCTACGTCCTCTCCGGAGCCGGCGGAGAGCTCGATGGAGCTGTCGGCCCTCCAGGCGCGCCTCTCCCCCGCCTCGAGCGTCACGTCCGACACGACCCTGCCGTCCGTTACCACGCGGACCCAACACCTGTCGGTCGCGACGAGCACGAACTCGAGGGGCGCGGACCCGACGACGGCCTCTGCCTCCGGAACGTCCCCCGCAGGCGGGGGCGCTCCCTCAGACGGCTCGCCCGCGGCCCCGGCCGCTTCCTCCGCCGGAGGCGGTTCCACGGCGGTCTCTTCGGCGGCGGCCTCGACCGCTCCCTCGGACGGGGGCGGCTCCACGGCGGCCGCTTCGCCGGCAGGCCCGGCGAACGGTTCGGACGGCGCGGCGGCGTTCGTCTCCGAAACGATGCCCGTCCTCGACCGCTCGAGCGCCGGCGCGATGAGGAAGAACCACGCGAGAACGAGAGCCGCCACGATGACCACGGGCGCGACCCTCAGGGGCCACGCAGACGATGTCGCCGGAGGACGGTCGCCCCGGCCGCGCGTCGGCGCGGATGCCGTCGGCGTCGACGCGGTCGGCGCTCGCTCGCTCCTTGGGCCGCCCGCGGCCTCCGAGTCTGCGTGCGTCCCGGACATGCGGCCGGCGATCTGTTCCTTGACGGACAGCTCTAGCGTGAACCACTTCCCGCAATCGGGGCACTGCATCTTGATGCGCATGGGCTTGCCCCCTTCCAAGGCCTGATGCAGCTCTGGGAAGCCCTGCCGGAGCGGGGGCGGTCTGGAGGGAGGTTGTGAGGCCGGCGTGGTCGGAGGAAGACCGTCTCCCGCCGCGAGAGGAGGGCGGAGAGAACGCCCGAGCACCATACCACAACTCGCCCGCCCGTGCAAAGGGGCGCGCGGGCGTGAGGACGTGGCCGCAAGTGGAGGCACACGGGAGGAGACCCTGCCGCGGAAGGGGTGCGGGCGCGGGGACCGGCCCACGAAGAGGCGACGGGTGGGGGTCCGGTCCCAGGGGACCGACCACCCACCCGTCGCTCAGAACGTGCGCTCCGGCAGACGCCATCCGCCTCGAATCCGGATGGCGCTATCGGCCGGAGCTACCTCAGGACGATGCTCTTGCCCTGCGACTCGAATCCGGGCGCCTCGAGGCGGTAGAAGTAGACGCCGGAGGCCACAGGCGCGCCCGTGGAGTCCGTCCCGTCCCAATGGGCCGTGTACCGCCCGGCAGGACGGTGCCCGTTCTCAAGGGTGCGCACGAGCCGCCCCGAAACATCGTAGACGCGCAGGGTCACGCGTCCACCGGGCTCCGGGAGACCGTAGGATATGCTCGTTCCCGGGTTCAGTGGATTCGGGTAGCCGGGCAGCACGTAGGCGACGCGCGGAAGCTCCCACTCGGGCACGTCGGCCCAGCAGTCGGTGAACGTCGAAGCGTGCGCCGCGTCGGTCCAGGGCTCGTAGTCGACGAGCCCGTTGAACCACACCGGATCAGCGCAATCGGCTCCCCAGTAGTTGTACTCGGCAGCCAGCGGAGTCCCGCCCGTGTGCCATACGGCGTAGTTCCCGTGCGTCGTGAAGTCGTTCGCCGCCGCCAGACTGCCGCCCAACGTAGGTCCGGGGTCACCGAAACTCAGCACGTGGGCAAAGGTGTTGTTGTCGAAGATGTTGGACCCGAGGAAGGGTCTCGTGGAGTCCGAGCACGACACGGCCGTCTGATTCGAGGTGAACTCGTTCCTGCGGAAGTGGGCCGCGCCGCCGGTCTGACACTTGACGCCCTCGGTCGTCATGTTCCGGAACGAGCAGTCCTCGACGGTCAGGCGAGACCCGAGGCAATTGAGGCCCGTCGGGATGCTGCCCTCTCCGTCTATGCCAACGCCCTTCAGAACCACATCGGTTCCGAGGCCGATGGCGCTCACGCCGCCGGTGATAATGGTCACGTACGGCCCGCGCATACCTATGAAGCTGACGCCAAGCTCGAGCTGGACTCCTTCGTAGTAGTGTCCCTCGAACAGGATGACGACGTCGTCCGGAGTCGCGTCGCCCATGGCCTCCGCGATCGTGTTGTAGGGCTGCCCGAACGAGCCGTTGTCGGGCCCGGTGTTCGACACGTCGACGTAGTAGGCGTCGCCGGTGACGGCGATGCCCGCAACCGGCGCGGCGGGGGGACTCAGGAGACCGCCAACGTCCTCCGCGACGAGCGTGTACCAGTACGCGGTGCCGATGGGCACCGTCGAGTCGATGTACGGCGAGGCTCCGGGGAAGCCCAGCGTATCAGGGGTCACGAACATGAACGTCGTGTCGCGAATGATGTGATATCCGGCGATGTCGACCTCCGGACCGGCAGTCCACCTGAGCTCGACCACGCTGCCGCCCCCAAGGGCCGCGAACTCGATCGGGATCGTGGGGGGCATGTCGGGCAGGGGGATCGCCGCGACGTAGGAACTCGGAACGCTCTGGTTGCTCCCGACGTCGACCGCGGAGACGCGGTAGAAGTGCGCGACGCCGCCGGGGATGGGACCGTCGACGTAGTCTGAGTCCGCCGTGGTGTCGGACACCGTTCCGGGTCCGAACCCTGGTGTCGTGTCACGCTCCACGATGAAGTAGTCGAAGTCGGATGCGGGACTCGGGTCCCAATCGAGCGAGACCGAGAGCTCACCTGGGACCGCCACGAGCCCCGTCGGCGTCGACGGGGGGGCGTCCCCGAAATCGAACGTCATGAGCGAGCTGGACGCGCTGATGTTCGTCACGGCGTGCCCGGACTCGGTCCCGTCCCACCAGTCGGTGTTCGGGTACGTCGAAGGCGTGCAGTCCGTGTACGTGGGAGCGGCGTACAGGTCGGTCGCGTCGCCGATGTTCACGTCGTTCTCGAGGTCCCAGTTGCCGTCGGCCTGCACCAGCGTCACGAGGTAGTGCAAGGACGGCGTCTGCTGCTGGTCGGAGTTGTCGCCGTTGGTGTCGACGTGCCAGATGGCCAGACCGTTGTCGCGGACGTACGTGTCGCGGCCCGTCTGCTGCCGGTTCTCGACCATGTAGTACTCGTTGCTGTGACCCGGCCGCGGCATCTTGTACACGACGTTGCTCGCCGAGGACACCGGGATGCCCGCCTGCGTCGCGCTCAGCACCGTCAGGTTGGCCCAGCCGGCGTCCGCCTTCATGTACGCGCACGGCTCGATGGGATTGGTGCTGCTGCCGCTCGAGCACATGAGACAGAACCTGCCCACGCCCGCCGAGTCGCCGTCGTAATCGTAGAGGTCGGGCCACCCCATGAGCATGTGACCGTTCTCGTGGCAGAAGGTCGAGATCGTGAGCGCGCTGCCCATGTCGGTGATCTGATACTTGTACGTGCACACGCCGTCCGCGCAGTAGTCCACGGTCCAGGAGTGCGGCCACAGGCCCTGTCCCCAGGAGTTCCACCTGCCGCCTGCGTAGAAGCAGTTGACCGCGTCTATGATGCCGTTGCTGTCGGCGTCGTACTGGCTGAAGTCGAATCCGGAGTTGTTCATCGCCGTCATCGCTTCGATGATGAGCTCGCGGGCGCGCGTGCCGTACGAGACACCCGTATCGGTGTAGTATGCCTTCGTGTAGTTCGCCCTGTAGTAGACGGTGGGAACGTAGTTCGTGTAGGTCAGCGCTCCGTCCGACACGTCATAGAAGTAGTCCCTCACCGAGCCGTTGTTGCCGTCACCCGTGTAGCCGACCTGATTGGCGTAGTTGCTGACGGTGGCCGTAGGTATCGTCGCGACCTCGTCCGAGAAGTCCACGAGGAGG
>JBDRIO010000004.1:0-56314 GCA_043815815.1 Candidatus Eiseniibacteriota bacterium
GTCGCGCTGAAGCCCGAGAAGACGACCGAGTGGATGGCGCCGATCTTCGCGCACGCAAGCATGGCGATGGGCAGTTCGACGAGCATCGGCATGTAGATACCGACCCTGTCACCCTTGCCGACGCCCAGGCTCTTCATCGCGTTGGCGAGCCTGTTGACCTCGCGGTACATCTCCGCGTAGGTCCACTCCTTGGTCTCGCCGGGCTCTCCCTCGAACACGAAGCAGACGTCGTCCTTCTTGCTCGTCTTCATGTGTCTGTCGAGAGCGTCGTGCACGATGTTGTACTTGCCGCCGACGAACCACTCGGCCCACGGAGTGTCCCACTTGAGGACCTTGTCGTAGGGCTTGTAGAACTCGATGAGCTCGTCGGCCATCTCCTTCCAGAACCACTCGTAGTCCTGGCACTTCGCGAGCAGGGCGTCGATGTCCTTGAGCCCGTGCTTGTCCATCCAGGCCTTGACGTTGCTCTTCGCCGCCAGGTCCGCGGGCGGCTCGAACACGCGCCTCTCGGCCAGCAGTACCTGAATGTCCTTCTTCTCCTCGGCCATGTCCCTCTCCTTATTGAGTGGACCGCTTCCAGCGTTTGTGCACCGTGTATCGTCCCTAGAACTTGTACGTCAACGAGAGCTGAAGTCTCGTGTTCTCGTATGACTCGGTGGAGCCCTCTGCCCTGGCCTCTTCCCCGCCGACACAGTACTCCGTCTCGAACATCGCGTACTCGACGCCGATGCTCGCGGACGGGGCGACCTGCCATATCGCGTTGCCGTAGTACGTGGTGTTCTTCTCGAGGTCGTTCGCCGTGTCGCCATCGGGAAGTTCGGGGTCGTCCACTCCGGCGCCGACGTTGAACTGCCAGCTCTCGGTGGGAGTCACCGTGAGCTGTGCCCACCACCCGGTCGCCTCGATCTCGACGGGCTCGACGTTACGCGTCTCCTCGGTCCCGGAGGTCTGGACCTCGGCGATACCCTGCCCGATGCCGCCCAGATACTGCGCCAGGTTCTTGCCGGTGAAGTACTGGCCCTTGAGCGCCACCATGTCGCCCAGGGGCAGCGTGACGTCGACCGCGACGCACGTCTGATCCAGCTCGTAGGTCTCGTCGCCGCGCGCCTCGCTCGCGTACGTGGCCTCCTCGCGTCCCATGAGACCCGAGACACCTATCTCCGCCGCGCCCTCGCCGAAGAGCTTCGCGGCGAGCGCTACCCGGCCCTGCAGCGCCGGGGTGCCGACGGTCTCCCCGTCGTCACCGCGGCCCATGCTCCTCGTGGCGGCGACCGCCAGCTTGAGCTTGGCGTCGTCCGCGACCTTGAGAGCCTTGGAGAGCCGGATCTGCGGGCGCCTGTAGCCCACGTCGCCCGACTTCCACAGGACGATGTAGTTCAGCGTCGTCGGGACGATCGGTGAGATCACGTCCGACGTCTGGCCCGCGAGAATGTCCACGTGCTTCGTCTTGAGTTCTAGATACGCGTGCCTGAGCATCGGATTCGGCTTGTTCTCGGACCCACCGCCGTAGAAGTCGAACTCTATCCGACCCGACGCGTCGACGGAGTCCGACTTGGGGCCGTCGAACTTCACCCCGAGCCTCGTCTGCTTCGCCGTCATGTTGAACTCGTCGTCCTCTTCGCCCTCGGCGTAGGGAAGCACGATGTAGGCGAAGTTCCCGTCGTTCGTCCTGGTCGCGTCGTACGACGCGTCGAGCTTGATGTACCCGTAGAACGTCGCGCCGGCTGCGGCCTGCCCGGCTGCGCTGAGCACCAGAACGAGCACCAGCAACGCCTGGAACCATCTACTCATACGTGAGTCTCCCGTTTCTCGGACCGTGTGCCTACTCACCCATCTCAATGAGCCCGCTCTTCATGAGCACGATCGTCTCCTCGCGAGCCTTCTTGATGATCGCGCTGCTCTTGGCGAAGAGCTCGTCGCGCGTCATCGGGAACCGGGCGAGACCCTGCTCGATCGCCTTCATGCCGACCGCCGTCGCCTCGCGCGGGAAGACCTCCCACTCGTCCATCGTCGGAGTGATGTAGTCGTCGGTCAGTCCTTTGTCCTCGGCGCACGCCGCAAGCTCGTGCGCGGCCGCGATGGCCATCTCGTCGGTGATGGTGCTGGCGCCGACGTCGAGCACGCCCCGGAAGATACCCGGGAAGCCGAGCGAGTTGTTGACCTGGTTCGGGAAGTCCGAACGACCGGTCGCCACGATGCGCGCGCCGGCTTCCTTCGCCTCCCACGGCCAGATCTCGGGGACCGGGTTGGCGCACACGAACACGATGGCGTCGCTCGCCATCGAGGCGACCCACTCGGGCAGTATCGTGCCCGGGCCGGGCTTCGACAGAGCGATGAGGACGTCCGCGCCCTTCATCGCGTCGGGGATGCCGCCCTCGATCTGGTCTCCGTTCGAGTTCACGCACATGTTCCACTTCTCGGGCTCGGCCCTGCAGTCATCGCGCTTCTTGTTGAGGATCCCCTTCGAGTCGCACATGACGATGTTCTCGGCCGGGAATCCGTCGCCGATCATGACGCGCGAAATCGCGATGTTCGAGGCACCCGCGCCGACCATCGCGATCTTGACGGTCTTCTTGTCCTTGCCGACGAGCTTGACCGCGTTTATGAGAGCCGCCAGCGTGACGCACGCGGTGCCCTGCTGGTCGTCGTGCCAGACCGGGATGTCCATCTCCTCGCGCAGTGTCTCCAGGATGCGGAAGCACTTGGGCTTGGAGAAGTCCTCCAGGTTGATGCCGCCGAACGACGGCTGGATCCACTTGACCGCCTGGATGATCTCGTCGGGGTCCTTCGTGTCAAGGCAGATGGGGAACGCGTCCACCCCGCCCAGGTACTTGAAGAGGATGGCCTTCCCCTCCATGACGGGCAGGCCGGCCTCCGGACCGATGTCGCCGAGACCCAGGACGCGCGTCCCGTCCGTCACGACCGCCACCATGTTGCCCTTGTTCGTGTGTTCGAAGACCTTCTCCGGGTTAGCCGCGATGTCCTTGCACACCGCCGCGACGCCGGGGGTGTACCAGATGGCGAAGTCGTCGAAGTCCCGGATGCGGCACTTCGGCGTGACCGCTATCTTCCCCTTGTAGAAGGGGTGAAGGCGCATCGCGTCTTCGTTGGGCTTGTTGGCCTTGGCCAGAAGTTCCTTCACGTCGTGCTGCGTTCCCATGAGTCCTCCGCTCCCCCGCCGGCTCAGCGTATGTCCCGCCGGCTCAGCGCATGTCTCGCCGGCTCAGCGTATGTTGCGCCGGCTCCGTATCGTAGATTCGGACCTTCTGCGTAAACATACCGAGTATACACGGGTGAGTTCCTGAGGCAACAGGTTTTTCGGGGGTTTCGGGGTCCCGGTGCGCGGCGCGGGCGGGTGCCGGCGTCGACGCGTTCGACCTCGCGGACTCTCCCGTCGGGTGGACGCGCACCCCCCTTCGTGCTATGTTGTGCGCTTCAGGGCGGGCACCGGCCGCGCACGCCGAAGCGCGAGGCCTCAAGGAGAGTCGCGGGTGGACACGTCGCACATGGGGGAGCTCTTCTCGGTCCTGGCTGCCCTCGTCTGGGCCGTCGCCGTCGTTCTCTTCCGAATGAGCGGAAGGACGCTTCGTCCGCTCCAGCTCAACTTCTTCAAGAACGTCGTCGCCTCCATCCTGCTCGCGCTCACCTTTCTCGTACTCCGCATCGAGTTCCTGCGGGAAGCTCCGCCGCTCGATTACGCGCTCCTCATCCTCTCCGGGATCATCGGCATCACGCTCGCCGACACGCTCTTCTTCGTCAGCCTGAACCTCGTGGGGGCCGGCCTCTCGCAGGTCGTGAGCCTGTCGTACAGTCCGTTCATCATCCTCTTCACGTTCGCCTTCCTCGGGGAGCGACTCACCGCGGGCGACCTGGCGGGAGCCACCCTCATCTCGCTCGGCATATTCCTCACCGCGGGACACGAGCCGCCCGCTGGAAGCACGCGGGCCGACCTCAGGAAGGGACTCGGGATAGCCACCCTGTCGGTCGCGTTGATGGCGCTCGGCGTCACGATAGCCAAGCCGGTGCTCAACCGCTCGCCGGTCTTCTGGGCCACCGCCGTGCGTCTGGCCGGCGGCATGGCGGCGTTCGTCGTTCTCACCGCGGTCTCGCCCAGGCACCGAACGCTCTGGAAGACACTCCGGCCGTCGCGCGCGTGGAGGATCTCCGTCCCGGCAGCGGTGCTCGGGGCCTACATCGCCATGCTCGTCTGGATAGCGGGAATGAAGTACACGCAGGCCTCGACCGCCTCGATCCTCAACCAGACGAGCGCCGTCTTCGTCCTGCCGGTTGCCGCTCTCGTGCTCAAGGAACGGGTGACGAAGCGGAAGGCCGGCGCGGTCGTCGCGGCGATAGCCGGCGTCGCTCTCGTGGCCATATTCTGACGCGACGGCCTGCGCTCAGCCGCACGGGCAAGGCCCGCCACCTTCGGACAAAGAGAGAGCCGCCCGGCATCCGCCGCGCGGCCTGACCAACCGAAGCGTCTCCTCGTCGACCCGCTCTACATCGCGGCTCCCTCTCGGCCAGCGAGAGCCTCCCCGACCTTCGAGATGAGACTCTCCACCAGGTACGGCTTCTGGACGAAGCCGAGCACGCCGGCGCCGTGGAACCGCCCCGCCACCTCCTGCTCGCTGTAGCCGCTCGAGAGAACGACGCGCACGTCCTTCCGGATCCTCCTGAGTTCCTCGAGGGTCTCCTCTCCGCTCATGCGCGGCATCGTCAGGTCGAGAAGCACGCAACCCACGTCGTCCGGATGCTCCCTGAAGAACTCGACCGCCTCGACGCCGTCCGCGGCCCTCACCACCTTGAGTCCCGCCTGCTCGAGAATCCTGGCGGCCACGTCGCGCACGGTCTCCTCGTCGTCTACCACGAGGACCGTCCCGTCGCCGCTCCACGAGAGCGGCTCGAGCGCGGGCTTCCGCTCCGACGTTTCACAGACGTCGCTTGCCGGGATAAGGATCTCGAACGTCGTGCCGAGCCCCGGGGCGCTCTCCACGTGGACGGCGCCGTTGTGGCCGCGCACGATGCCGAGGGTCGAGGCGAGGCCCAGCCCTCGCCCTGTGAACTTCGTCGTGAAGAACGGGTCGAAGATCCGCTGGACGGTCTCTTCGTCCATCCCGCAGCCGTCGTCCCTGATGCGCAGACTCACGAACGACCCCTCCGAAACGTTGTCCACGAGGTAGCACTCCGCCAGGTACACCTTGTCGCACTCCACGACACCGCTCGATATCGCAATCGTGCCCTCGTCGTCTCCTATCGCGTCGGACGCGTTCGTGATCAGGTTCATTATGACCTGGCGCAGCTGCGTGGCGTCCCCGACCACTAGCGGCAGGTCCTCGGTGAGGTCGTACGAGAGCGTGGCCTTCTTCGAGATCGACACGTCGAGCAGGTTCCCCATCTCCCTCACGACCATGTTCACGTCGATCGGCTCGATCACGAAGCTGCCCTTCCCCGAGTACGCGAGCATCTGCCTGGACAGGTCGGCGGCCCGCTGAGCGGCCGACTTGACCTCAGAGAGACACTCGCTCGCGGACGAGCCGGGCTCGATGTCGAGGAGCGCAAGGTCGGCGTTCCCCAGAATGCCGGTCAGGAGGTTGTTGAAGTCGTGCGCGATGCCGCCGGCCAGCACACCCAGGCTCTCCAGCTTTTGAGCGTGCTGGACCTGCTCCTCCAGGAGCTGCCTCTCGTCCTGCGACCGAACGCGCTCGATGGCCACGGCGATGTTGTCCGAGACGAAGGTCATGATGTCGAGGTCGCGTTCCGTGTAGAGGGAACCCTCATTGTAGCTCTGGACGACGACCACCCCGATGACGCGCTGTCCGACCTTGAGCGGCACTCCGAGCCAGATCGGCGAAGCCGCTCCGACCAGCTCGATCTCGCCGGCGTCCTCGAGCCGCCTGTGCACGTCCTCGTCGACCAGGAGCGGCTCTCCGGTCCTCCGGACGTAGTCTGTGAGGCTCTTCTTGAGCTGGAGGACGGTGAGGTCGTCCAGCTCGTCGACCTCGTCGACGTAGTACGGGAACGTGTAGCTGTCCGACCTGTCGTCGTACAGCGCGACGTAGTAGTTCGTGGTGTCGATGAGCCGCCCCAGCTGCGTGTAGATCGTCGCGAGGAGCTCGCTGAGCCCGGGGGACTCGTTGACGGCCTGCGAGATCTCGAACAGCACGTCCCGCAGCTCCTCGGCGCGCTTTCGCTCTGTGACGTCCTTCACGATGGCCTGGAGGTACTTCTCGCCCGCCATCTCGAACGAGTCGAGGGTCACCTCCGACGGGAAATCGACACCGTCGAACCTGCGGTGTACCCACTCGACGAACTGCGGCTCTCCGTCGAGGCAGGCCGCGATCAGCTCACCGGCAAGCTCCGCTGAAGGTCGGCCGCCGGGCTGCTCGGGAGGGAAGAGCACGCTAGGCGGATGCCCCACGATCCCGTCCCTCGTCGCGCCGAACATCTCGAGCGTCTCCGAGTTGCAGTCGACGAAGACGCCTCCCTTCGCCACGAGGATGGCGTCCTTGGCAGTCTCGAAGACGAGCCTCAGGCGCTCTTCGCTGTCCTGGAGGGCCTTCTCCGCCTCCCGGCGCTCCGTTACGTCCCGGAAGCTCCACACGCGTCCGCTGGTCTCTCCGTCCTGGGTGAGCGGCGAGGAGTACCGTTCCAGGATCCTCCCGTCTTTGAACTCCAGCGAGTCGAACGTGCGCTCGTCGGACGCGTAGGCGGCCTCGGTCGCCTCGAGGAACGCTTCCGGGTCGCGCAGCTGTTCCGCCGCCCTGCGGCGCTGCTCCGCGTTGTCGAAGACGCTCAGCGCGTCTTCGGGGATCCGCCACATCTCGAAGAACCGGGCGTTCGCGTGTGTGACGGTCCCGTCCTTGCCCACGATAAGAATGCCGTCGCCCGTCGACTCGATGGTCGACCGGAAGAGCGTCTCGCGAGACTTGAGTTCCTGCTCCGCCGTCGTCCTGTCGGTCACGTCGGTGACGAAGTTCAAGGTCGCGTTCCTGCCCTCCCACGTGAACAGGACGGCGTTGATCTGCAGCCAACGGACGTCGCCGGCACCGGTCACGATCTGGAAGACGTAGTCGTTGGGAACGACCTCGCCGCGCACGCGGCGCTCGTAGCGGCTTGCGATGAGCGGTCTGTAGTCCGGATGCACGACATCGAGGAAGGAGGCGTTCTGAATCTCCGCGGCAGGGCGCCCGACGATCTCGGGGAACTTCGGGTTGAAGAACCTGAAGCGGCCGTCCTGGATGATGGCGATGCCCTCCTGCGCGTTCAGGAGGACCTGGCGGTGCTTCTCCTCCGACTCCTTGAGAGCCCGCTCGGCGTCCTTCTGCTCGGTGATGTCTGTCGAGGCGTGCAGCACCACGCGGCGCCCGTCGGGCCAGTCGATCAGCCTGATCTCGTTTCGGTACCACGCCAGCTCGTCGGTGTTGTAGCGCTCTTCGATGACGACCGGCGGCGGATCCGGCGCGGTGAGCTTCCTGGCACAGCAGTCCGCGCAGATGGAGCCCCGACCGTGGAGAGCGAAGTAGCACTTCTCACCCTCCACGCTCCCTACGCTCTCCCCGAGCGGTGTGTTCACGTAAAGAAGATCGAACGTCTTGGGGTCGACGACGTGGATGCGAGCCGTGAGACCGCCGAAGATGCTGACGAGCTCGTCGTGGCTCCGGTGCTCGGGGCTCACGCCGCGCACGCCGCGGCTCCCGTCCTCGGGGCTCACGCCGCGCACGTCGCGGCTCCCTGCCCGGGGCCCGGCGTCGCGGGAGCGACTACGATCTCGTTTCTCTTCTCCGGCTCTGCCTGCCATCTACAGCCCCTGGCCCCCGCCGCGCATCGTGCTACTCCGGAGTCGCGTCCTCCGGGAACAACCGCCTGAACCGGTCCATCTCCCTGAGAGGCTCGAGGTCCGGATCCTCGGCGGCCCACGACGGCAGCTCTCCGTCGAGTTCCCGGGCCTTCTCCAGTTCGCCGAGCGCCTCTTCGTACATCCCTGCCTTCGAGTAGTAGCACGCGAGGTGGTAGTGAGGTTCGCCCTCGTCCGGGCTCATCGCTATCGCGCGTCTGCCCGCGTCGAAGGCCTTCTCCCACTCCTCCCCGTCGCTCAACCGGTAGCCCTCCATGATGAGGGCGTCGTGCTTCCACATGTCGACCAGACGCCTGAGCTCGCCTACGGGATCCTCGTGATCGTCGACCCTGAGATCGCAGTAGCGGTCACTGAGGCCGCCGTAGCCGCCGTTCTCGCGAACGACGAGGATGGCCGCCGACTGGACGCCGCGGGAGTCGCCGCCGGCGCTCTGCCCGGCTTCGATGGCGCTCATGAGCCGCTCCGCCAGGATGCCATCGGTCTCCTCGAACGCTCTCGCCATCTCGTTTGCGGTCTCCTCGCTCACCAGGATGTTCCCCTGGACCGAGAAGCTCTCTCCGACACGGTGGCCCGCCCACGCCATGCACTCGGAGCCCGTGTGCGCGGCAGCCACACCGCTCGCGTTGACGACCGCCACCTGTCGGTGTTCACGCTCCTCGTCGTCCCGGGTGAGCGTGGCGATGACGTCTTCCGGGGCGACGCCCAGCTCCATCAGCTCGAGGCCCCTTGGCCCGTAGCTCATGTTGCCCATGGCCTGCGTCGCCACCGCGCCGACGCCCGCTCTCGCGAACGGAACGGCCGCGCCGACCGCGAAGAACTTCGACTGAACGGCGACGCCCAGGTCGCCGGTCTCCGCATCGTAGGCGACGATCGAGAACGTCGCCACGGGCTCTGCGGCCCCGGCGGCCAGCGGCCCTCTGAGGAGCGAAGCGACTGACAGGACGACACCGAGTACCACCAGGGCTCTCCCTGAGCGCACACCAATGCAACAACGGGGCCAGAATGGCTTGTTCGTCACGGTGATATCCTCCCCCTGCAGGGCCGCTGGGCCAGCTCAGCGGCGACGGCCTCAGATATCCCTGATTCGTCAGGGCCTTCTCCCACCTCGCCCACAAGTTGCCTGAACCACGCGTCAGCTTCGTCGCACTTCGCACCCAGGTCGGCCGCATCGCGCACGTAGAAGAGCCGCTCGAGTCTGGCGACGTCCTCGGGCGGCAGCTCGTAGTGAACGTACCTCGTGTGGAAGTTGCATCGGAGCGGTGAGCGCGCGATCCTCAGAAGCTCCACGAGAGGCCTCAGCACCAATCCCTGGTAGTACCCCATCGCATCGATCGCGTTGTCTCTGTTGAGTTCCTTGTCGACGAACGGTCTGAAGAGCTCGTAGAGCACGCGGTGCCGCTCGACGCGGTCGCGCAGCATCCGGGCGTGGCCTGCGGCGTCGAGATCGTCCCAGCGGACGTCGCCCAGTTTGTCGAAGTAGACGTGCGGCCGTCCGTGGATCGCGGGCTGCAGGAACTGGTCCTTGCCGCTCTCCCGCTCCATGACGACGAGGTCGAGGAGCAGGAACGGGCCCGCGTCCCGAAGGCGATGGAAGATCTGGGAGTGACCGTGCCACGTAGGTTCAGGGAGCCTGAAGCTCACGTCGACCGGCGAGACCTCCTCCACGGCGCGCAACACCGTCTCCATGACGTCCTCCACCCGCCCGTCCTCGCAGAGCACCTGGAGGTCGATGTCCGACCACTCGTCGATCCTGCCGAAGGCTATGGCTCCCGCTTCCCACATGGCGTGGACGTGCTCCAGGGGCTCCAGCGCGCTCCGGAGCGCGCCTGTGACCTCGTCCCGTCCGACGGGGTACCCGCTCAAGTCAGCCTCCTCGACGTTCGTAGACACGCGTGTCCGGCCTGAACATGGCCCACGAGAACCAGAAGTGGTCCCGCGCCGCAAGTCGCTCGAGACGCTCCCCTTCTCGTTCGCCCGACACCGCGACGCCCATCGCGTTCCACACGCTGCCCGACTCCCGATCGATGATCCGTCCGTTGCGGAACTCGAAGGTCGTGCGGACCCCATCCGACATCGCCGAGTAGGCGCCGGCGGCACCCACGTCCCTTCCTCCGGCCACCGTCTCAGCGTCCACAGGGCTGGCCGTTCCTGGAGCCCAGAGCACGACGACCCCCTCCCCGCCCACGACGTCGTTCACGACGCGCTCGACCGACAGCAGGGTGAACGGATAGGCGACCGCCTCCCCGTCCATCTCGAGACCGAGCACGCGGTCCATCGACCGAAGCCTCTCGTCCCGAAGCCCGGCGTCGAAGTAGTGCGGCTCCCTATCGGGAGCGTCGTAGCCGGTGTACGGATTCCGACCGTAGCGGCGTCCGCTGTCCGCGTCTCTCGTGAGCACCTTGCCGTCCGGGCTCGACCGGGCGAAGTCGCTCCAAGAGACGATCGGCGCGGGCGTGTGGACAAGCCGTGTCCCCGTCAGCTCGCCGACGATGGCCTCCCCCGTCGCCTGCTGCCACCACGACTCCGTCTGCCGGTCGTACATGACCATGTTGGAGAACCTGAGATGACCGCTAGTCCCGAAGTCGAGGACGACCCCGTCGTGTTCGCGCAGGAACCCTGCTGCTGTGTTGCACAGCGGGCAGTAGGTCACCGCGACCGGACGTCCCCCCACCTCGGCGTTCGCGATCTCGTGCCACATGAGGATCTGCACCGGGAACGCTCGTGCGTCCCCGTCGATCTCGATCATGATCACGGGCTCGGCGGCCGCCAGCCACTCCGACGCGTTCTCTACCGATTCGTAGGACGGCGAGTCGATCGAAGGGATGCCGTCCTTGTCCGGCCTTCCGGAGACGAGTTCGTCAAGAGGCACGTTGTGCGTGGAGAAGTCGGTGACGAACGCCTCACGCGTCTCCCGCGACAGCCCGCGTTCGACGTCGGTGCACGCGGCCGTAACCAGCGCCAGAGCGGCCACGAGCGAAACGAGCTCCGCAGGCGACAGCGCTGTGCGTCGCGTCCTGAGCACGCCGGAATCCTCTCGAGGAGAACTGTGAGCGCTACTGCGCTGCTGCCCTACTGCCCGCGGCGGTCGGGGTTGGCCAGTCTGCTCCCGCTCGGACGAGGCGGGGCGTCCGGACGTTCCCAGTCGAAGGAGAACAGATGGGCGTTCGCGTCGCTCTTGCCCTCGTGCGCCTCCCTGCGGGAGTAGCCCACGCGGTAGCCGCAGTGCGCGCAGTACTTGTAGAACGGACACTCCGTCTCGATCGTCCCGCGCACCTTCTGATAGAGCGCGTTGTTCCAGACGGCCCGTATTCCTCCGTCATCGATCACGTTGCCGACCGACTCCTCCCACGAGAAGTAGCACATCCGGGCGGTCCCGTCGGTGTCGATGATGAGCGTGTCCCACGGCAGATAGCATCGCGCCCCGAATCCTTCTTCCTCTATGTCCGGAGGAAGGTGCAGAACGACACCGAGTTCCTGTCCGACGCGGCGCGCGTCGTCGAACGCGCGCTTCTGAAGCGCCGGGTCGTCGAAGAGCGAACTCGACGAGGCGACCTCCCCCTCCACGGTCAGGAAGTGGACGTTCAGATCCTCTATGCCCACGCTCCCGGCCAATCTGACGAGGTCGGACAGCTCGTCGATGTTGTCCTTCATCGCTATCGCGTTCGCCTGGACGACCGGCCTGTCGACGCCATGTCGCCGCTTCGCCTCGACGACCGAGGACACGGCCTCCAGGAGCCGGTCGAACTTGAGTCCTCGCCGGAGCCGCTCGCACGTCTCCGCCGTCGCCCCGTCTATCGAGAACGTGAGGATGTCCAGCCTGGCCCTGGCGATCAGGTGCTCCGCCAGCTCGGGGGTCAGAAGCGTGCCGTTCGTCATGAGGTTGCAGCCGACGCCGGCGCGCGCGGCCAGCTCGAGCATCTCCGGCATGTCCTTGTTCATGAGCGGCTCGCCGAGACTGCAGAACCTGTACTGAACGACCCACGGCGCGCTCTCCTCGAGAATGGCCCTGAAGAACGGAAGCTCGAGGTCGCCCGGTCCCTCGTTGTCATAGTGCACGCAGCCCACGCACCGCAGGTTGCAGCGGTGGCTCGGCACGAGGTCGAGCATCCGGGGGCCGGAGCGCAGCGTCGTCGACCTGAAGCGGCGCTCGTACCGGTTCAGAAGGAGCTGGTTCCGCTGCGCGGACGTGAGCCTCGAGAACCGCCTGAGACGGGACGTGGCGTTCCGTACCCTCGAGGAATCGGTGCGCTTGTGCGTCATGAATGACAGGATAACCGACCGCCGGACGGGCTGTAAAGCTCGGACTGCCCGGCGGCGGAGGCCCGCTGATCGTCCCGGAGATCGTTCGGGCATTTGACCTCGGGCGCCCTCTTCCCTTATTCTCTGGCGGTCGGCCGGACGCCCGACGCGTCACGGCTCGGTCGGCGGACAACCTCACTCCAAGGAGACGTCAGGTGACCCGGAGTCCCGACATGCGCCGGACCGGAAGCGCGGTCGCGATTCGCGACCTCCCCTATCCGTATCGGGCCGCGCTCACCATAACGGGAGATCTCGACGATCTCCGCACCGCCCGGGACTTCGTGGAGGTGGTCCGCTTCCTTGGCGGCACCGGCGAGACGCCGCTCGGAACCGGGCTCGGACTCGAGCTCTCGCACAGCTTCTGGTTCTACGACACGTGCGGCGACTCCGAGTTCACGGTCTTCCGGGAAGGCGGTCCGGAGCTCACCGCGCACGCCGGACTCATCGCCGATCTCGTGGCCTCCGGGCACGTCGACACGATGCACACGTACGGAAACTTCAGCGAGGGAGGGTTCCGTCGCGCGCACGCCGAGCGCGCGCTCTCGTTCCTCCGCGAGCGCCGTATCGCTGTCCCCGTCTGGGTCAACCACGGCGGCACGAAGAACACCCAGATGGTCGGCGACCTCCCCGAGCAGCTCGGTGACGATCCCGGGAGCGTCGAGTACCACACAGACCTCATGGCCGAGTGCGGCGTGAGGTTCGTCGAGACGTTCGACGTCACGCACACGGTCGGACAGGACGCCCCCGCCACCCTGCGGGACAGGGCCGTCCAGACATACGAGGTCGCCCGCTACCTCGCGTCCGGCGACCGCGGGCGCGCTGAACGCGTGTACCGGAACGCGCTCGTTGAACCACGCACGCTGGGCGACGGCGGCAGGTTCTTTTCGTTCAAGAGGTTCATCGGACGCGGACACGGCATGGAGAGCGCGGGGAGCGCCGAGCTCGCCCTCCAGCTGTCGCCCGACGTCCTGTCCGAGCTTGTCCGGAAGCGGGGCTGGATGTCGGTCTACACCCATCCGTGGCGAAACCCCGGGGGGGCCGCCCTCATCGCCCCGGCCGCCGTCCAGGCCCTTCGCGGTCTCGCTGCTGAGGCCGCCGCGGGCAGGATCTACGTGACGACGACGTCCAGGCTCCTCACCCTGAATCTCGTCACGAGGCGCCTCGTCTGGAGTTCGGAGCGACTGGATGGGAAGAGGGTCGTTCGGATAGCGCACGTCGACGACGAGGTCGCGGGGCGCTGGGCGCCCTCGCGAAGCGATCTCTCTGGCGTAACCTTCTACGTGGAGTCTCCGCACGAGACGCGCGTCTTCGTGGGCGAGGATGAGATCGACGGACTGGTCCCCAACCCGCCGGACGAGACCGGACGGCCCAGCGTGAGCGTCCCGCTCAAGAGACTCCCGGCCCCGGACCTGCCTGAGTTCTAGCCCTAGCCCTAGCCCTAGCCCTAGCTCTAGCTCTAGCTCTAGCCCTAGCCCTAGCCCTGGCTCTAGCCCTGGCTCTAGCCCCAGCTCTAGCCCTCGCGCTCCGCCTTGAGACTCGCGCAGAGATGCCCGCCCACGAGCACGATCAACGCCACGAGGTATATCCACACGAGGAGCGCAACAAGCGCCCCGAGCGAACCGTACACGAGGTTGTAGCTGGCGAGGCCGCTTTCGAGAAACCGCGTGAAGGCGGTCGTGGCCACCGCGAACGCGGCGGTCGCCGCGGCGGCGCCGACCGCGGCGTCCCGCCACGCGACCCGCACCGCGGGCACGAGACGATAGAGGAGGATGCTCGCGCAGAACATGAGCCCGACGATGGCCGCGCGGAACGGGAAGCGGAGCGCGCCCTCGAACCCCGCGGTGAGGTTCGCGAGCCACGTCCAGTTCCCCGCGACCGGCGCCACCGCCTTGACGGCCAGGAAGAGGACGGCCATGCCGGTCAGCGAGCCGACGAGCGAAAGCGCGACCAGACGGGAACGTATGAGGCCCCGCGTCGGGGCGGACGGCCACGCCCGGTTGAGGTTCCGCTCGAGAGCAGTGAAGGCGCTCGTCGCTGACCACAGGAGTCCCGCGAGACCGATGGCCCCAACGGCGCCCCTGGCTCGCAGGACGCCCAGCATGTTCGCGCTCACCAACTCGCGCGACACCGGCAGGAACCTGAGAACGAAGTTCAGCACCTGTTCCTGCGTCTGGAGATTCGCCAGGAGCGCGCTCGACACCGCGACCAGGATCAGAAGAAGAGGAAAGAACGAGAAGATGGCGAAGAAGCCGATGCTCCCGGCCGCCTCCGGCGCTCTCTCCGCCAGTGCCCGCCGCGCGGTCGTCGACACCACGACCCACACGCGCGCTGTGATGAGATCACCTCTACTCATTGCCGGCCTCGAGACGCCGCGGAACGCAGGACCTAGTCGAGACGCCGCTCGATCTGTTTCATCTGCTTCGAGATGTCGTTGAGCCTGAACTCGATGGAGTTGAGGATCCAGAACTGGAAGTGCTCGACGCGGGACTGTTTGCGAATCATCCAGATGATCTTGACCGACACGAGAAGAACACCGAGCTCGATCGAGAGCACGGGGGGAAGCGGGATCGGCCACCCCAGCATGTGCCTGAGCGAGTCCACGAGGAGAAGCAGCGCGATCGCGACGATGAATAGCACGTTCACCACCTTGTCGCGGCGGTTCGACCCGACGCCTCCGATCTTGCCGACGAGCGAGCGGATCTTCTCCTTTTCCTGTCTGAACTGCTCCAGCTCCAGCTCCAGTTCCAGCTCCAGCAACTCGGTGTCGGAATGGCCCATGCAGAGTCCCCCCGTGACCTCTCAGATGAAGCGTCTGAATCTGTCCTTGCTCACCTTGCAGATCGGGCATCTGTCCGGCGGCTCGTCCCGGGCACACAGATACCCGCACACCGAGCAGCGCCACACCGGGTGGGACAACGCAGCCCCCTCATACTCCCCCGTCGTGGTCCGTCCCGTCCGCTCGCCCTCGAGCGGCCTGCGCTCCGGAACCGGGCCGACCTCACGCGTCCCTTTGAGAACGTCTTCGGAGACGTACAACGCGCAGTAGCACGTGCCCCACTCTCCGAGGTCGGGGTCGCGGTAGTCACAGGGACAGATGATGTCCAGGTCGGCCGCCCGGTCGCCCGATGCCAGCCGGCACGGGCAGGCGCCGTAGCCGTACCTCACCTCGTTCGCGATGAGTCCCCGCGCGAGCGACTCCACGAACTCGCGGTCGGGGTTCAGGTGATACCCCCCCGACTCCGTGTCGCTCTCCAGTCTCTCGAGGTACGACTCGACCTCCTCCTTCGGAATCTCTCTGTCGCGCGTCACAGCCCCAACTCCTGCTTGAGAAGGTCGGGATTGTATCCGACGATCACCTTGCTTCCGTCGACGACGACCGTAGGGAAGTTCCGCCTCGGATTGTGTTTGGTCAGCGTCTCCAGGACGCCCGGCTGCTCGTCCTTCGAGACCTCGTCAACGCTGCAGTACTCGAACGTGACGCCGCTCTCCTCGAGGAACTCCTTCGTCTTCCTGCACCACCCGCAGGTCGAGAGACCGAAGAACATGATCTCATGCTCCGACCTGGACCCTTCGATGTGCTCCCAGGCACCCGGCATTGTCGCGCTCCTTTCGGTAGACTCGCTTCTCGAGGACTCGTGTCCTCGGATCGGCGCACGTGAATCCGCATCGGCGCGCCCGCGTCCGCAGGTCCGTATCGGTGAGTCCGCGTCCGCAGACCCGCATCACGGTGTTCCTACGGTTCTTTGGACGCCGGCCGGCTACGCGGGATTCCTGAACGCCCCGGCGGGCCCGGGAGATCGTCCGACCTCGCGGCGGCTCATCGGCGACGCGCAGCCTCGGGCTTCCGTCGAGCGAACCTGAGGCCCGACCACGTCGCGTCGATCGAACACACCTTGTAGTCGACGAGCCCCGAGGCGAGACCGGTGTTCCGCACGACGGTCTGCGACAGGTCGCTCTCGATCCCGGAGGCCTTCTTCGGCCAGGCGATCCAGAGTCCGCCCGGCCCGGCGAACTCGCCCATCCTTCCGACGCGCCGCTCGAGTTCCCCGCGGCTCCGGACGAACCAGACCGCAAGATCGCACCGTCCGCGCGCGCCCCTTCGAAGCATCGCGCCCTCCGGCAGCGCGCCGAGCGTATCCTCGAAACCGTCCGGGGCCCCGACGAGCGCGACTACGGACCCGGGCCGCACGCCGAGCTTCCTGGTGAGAGGAGTGCCCGAGTACGCCGCGAACACGGACTCGGGGACGACGGGTTCTCTCTGACCGCACCTGAGGGCGCGCTTGACGGCCGCGGGGACTCCGCTCCACGACGCGTATTCCGCGTCCGGCAGAAGCTCCCTCACGCGCTCGACCTTGGCGCTCTCCCCTCCGGCGAAGACGAGCGGAACGCGCCTCGTCACCTTGCGACGCCTGAGATGCACCGCGAGGTCCCGTCCCCGGGCCGGCGAACGGTCCAGGTCGATGATGAACACCGCGGGCGGATCGGACAGGAGCGCGCCCAGGACGTCGTTTCCGAACGGCTCCCACAGCACGTCGAGCCCGCGCGCGCGCAGCTCGGAGACGCGCCCCGCGGCCTCGCCGGCGTTCCAGTGGATGAGTCTCACGCGTGGCTTCGTCACACCGCGATCCTGAATCCCCCGTCCGCCAGCGAGACCAGACGCAGCTGGTTCGTGGAGCCGGGGTCTCCCAACGGCGAGCCTGAGACGAAGAGCACAAGTTCGCGCGACGGTCCCCTCGCGGACGCGCGCTCCAGCCAGCCGACCTCGAGGAGTCTCCGAAGGGCGGCGTCGTAGATGCCGTCGCCGGTGGCGGCCCTGAGGTCGATGTCCACGGGGAGTATGCCGGAGGACAGCAATAGCTGCCGCCGGTTCTCGTCGTCGTGCGTGATCGCGAAGATAGGGACGTCGGGTCGGAACCTGGCGAGCATGCGGGCCGTTCTCCCGGACGTCGTGACCGCCACGATGCCGACGACCTCCGGGGACGAGATCATGGCCCAGGCCGACATGCACACCATGTCGGTCGTGGTCTGGCGGAGGGTCTTGTCGCGCTTCTCGTCATACAGTCTGTTCGCGAGCTCTCGCAGTCCCTTGTTCGAGGGGCCGCGCAGGGAAGCGCAGATCTCCGTCTGGGCACGAGGAAGCCGCTCCGACGCACGCTCGACGACGCCCTCCAGTGACCTGCTGACGGTGGCCCACTCCTCGACGATGCTGCCCCTGCTCGAGTGCCAGTACTCCTCGGCGCTCCTCAGGACGCCCGCCATGGTCCGAACGGACTCGAGGGGATAGCGGCCGCTCGCGGTCTCGCCCGAGAGCATCGTGGCGTCAGTTCCGTCGAGGGCCGCGTTGAAGACGTCGTTGACCTCGGAGCGTGTCGGGCGCGGGTGCTCCTGCATGGAGTGCAGCATCTGGGTGGCGGTGATCACCGGCTTGCCCCTCAGGCGGCAACGCCGGATGATCTCCTTCTGCTCGCCGGGGACCCTGTCCGGGTCCATTTGAAGCGCGAGGTCGCCCCGCGCGACCATCACGGCATCGGAGAGGTCCAGTATCATGTCGAGGGCGTCCGACTCCACGGCCTCGCGCGTCTCGATCTTGGCCACGATGTTCGGAAGCAGCGTGTGACGCAGTATGGACGAGTGGGCACCGCCTGCGCCGAGTTCGCGTATTCGCCCGCGGACGGCGGCCCTGTGCACCTTGTAGTCCTCTATCTCGGCCCTGAGTCTCAGCACGTCCGAAGGGCTCTTGACGAAGGACATGGCCACGAAGCTCAGGTGGCGTCCGCCCCTGCGGAGGAGGAACCTGAGATCGTCACGGTCCTTGTCGGTGAGCACTGTCGGAACGTCGATCGACACGCGCTTCGGCATCACACCCTTGCGCGAACCGACGGAGCCCCCGACCTCGACCGTGCAGATGACGTGAGTCTTGTGGACGCTCGCACGGTCCGTGACCTTCAAGAGCGTGTTGCCGTCCGCGATGCCGATCTCGACCGGCCCGTCCTTGAGCCCGTCCCTCACGCACTGTCCGAACTCTTCGTAGAAGTCGTCGTTCAGGAGGACGGTCCCTCTGCCCGCGTCTCCGGGCGTGCGCAACCCTACGCCAGCCCCCTTGTCCGGACGGTAGTAGAGCAGGAACTCCTGACCCCGCACGACCTCCACGTCCGCTTCGCCGTCGCCATCGCCGTTCCGGCGGCGCCCGTCGCTCGCCAGGAACTCCCCGAAACGGAGCTTCGGTCCCTGGAGGTCGCCGAGCACCGCCACGCTCCGCGCGGCGGTCTCTGCGTTCTCGTCCAGCCACGAGAACACGCGCGTCAGGAACGCGTCGTCGCGAAACGACATGTTGAGCCGGAAGACGTCGACGCCGGCCTCGGAGAGGAGCGCCATGGCCCTTGCGACATCGGAGTTGCCGGGCTCCTCGCCCCGCTCGAGCCCGCAGATCCGTCTCACCGTCATGGGCGAGACGGTGGCCACGATCCTCGTGCTTCTCCTCGACACTCGCGGTCTCCTTACGCTGCCTGGCCCGCAGCGGTGTCCTCTGTGTGTGGGCCTCCCGCGGAGAGGATCTCCTCGACCGCCCAGTCCTCGCCCAGCCACAGTCCCAAGATCGGGACGCCCGGAAACCACTGCGACAGACGGTCCACGGAAGCGGAGAGCTGGTCGAACTGCTCATCGCGCCCGAGCGGGTTGCCGGAGCAGTCGGCGTGCGCCACGACCGCTATCCCGACCGAGCCGTGAGACTCGACCGATATCGCGACGCGGCGCCGTATGGACGCCTGGAGTTCCGGGTCTCCTCCTTCGGACAGGACCCTGACCGGCCCCGGTTTCGTGACCACGTCCACGTAGGCCGTGCCGAATCGGTCCTTCATGTACTCGATCACGGGTACCTGGACCCGGCCGTCTATGCAGTTGACGGCGGTGCAGAACGACAAGCTACCCCCTTGCTTCTGGCGCCGGAGACACGCGCGAGCGGGCGGCCGCTAGCGCCCGCAGCCTAGCCCCTCGAAGTTGACCTCGCGGTATACCTCGTACTCTGATTCCGTGCCGGCGACCTTGCGCACGTACAACGTCAGACACGACTCGATCGAATAGGAATCCACGCCCTTCTCGCTTCCGGGAGTGAACGTGAGTTCGAGAGTGACCTTGACGTCGTGCAGGATCCACTCGTCGGCTCCGCCTGCGGGCGCCGTACCGTATCCGTCAGCGAACGACATGCTCACGCTCTCGACGTCCGCGTCCGAAAGCATGCCGTCGGACAGCTTGATGACGTCGGCTCGCGAGAAGACGCTCACCTCGGGAGGCATGACGACGAGCCACTGGTAGTCCTCCGCGAGGAGTCGTTCGAGCGCCGCCACGTCCATGCCCGCGAACGCTGCGGCGTAGCAGGCCAGAACGCCCTCCGGACCGTCCGCGGCGCAGCCTGCCGGGGCCGGAGCCGCGACGAGCGCGATGATGCCCGCGGCCGCCAGAAACACCGATGCTGTCCTCATCGTACCTCCTCGTTCGCCGGCCTGTGATCCTCCGGCCTCTGCGCGCCCCGAGGGGCGCCGACAGAACCTGCGTCCTTGAGCAACGCCAGTCCGACGACACCCGCGCCGCGCGTATTCGCGGGACTCCATGCGCGACGCTCGAGGAGGTGGTGACGCGCCTGCCGTGAGGCGGTCATCGGCTCCCCTTCTCCTCCCAGTAGTCGACCTCCGGCTCGTAGCAGGTGGTCTCCATGTCTCCCGCGCGCTCGAGCAGATAGGCCTGCGCGTCCGAGATGGCCTGATTGTATATGGCCGGTCCGACCGTCTTGAGGACGAAGTCCAGGAGCAACGACGCTCGCAGGTCCCCGAACTCCTCCTCGAAGCTCTCGAGGACGTAGCGCTTGATGGCGGCCAGGGCGCGCTCCTCGATCTCTTCCTTGAGCCTGATGCTCACTGACCCTCCTCAAGCCACCATCGGCCGACGAGCGGATCGAGCGCGTCTCCGGACGGCCTGAAGGTGACTGCCGTGCCCGCCTACTCTTCGGTCACGCGCTCGGGCGGCGCGTATCTCTCGTAGTATCCGATGAGGGCGCCGGCGCCGTCGCGGACCGCCCTCATGTAGATGCGCCGCTTCGCATCGCTCGATATGAGCGCCTCATCCTCGCCCCGCTCGAGCGTGACGAGGGTGTCCTCCATGACGCGACACGAGGCCTCGTTGTGGCAGTCGAGGAGCGACGTACCCAGCAGGGCCTCCCCGCCGCTGTAGTGCTCGACGGCCGCGGCGTTCACGAACGTCACGACATGCCGCGCGTCGGCCACGAGGATCGGGTCGGCCAGGCTGTTCAGGAGCGCGAGCAGCTGTTCACGTTCGAGCATGCTTTCTCCCGCCTCATTCCGGCGTCAGGGACGGACCAGTCTCAGCGGCAAACGGAACTTCCCCACGCCCGGATCGACGACGCCGTCGCGCGAGACGATGTCGGTCGACTCCATCCAGAGCGTGTCGGCCGAGACGCGATAGCGGTAGACGGCCATCCCGCCCACGAACTCAGGCGTCTTGGCGACGATCGTTCTTCTCATGTCCCTGCATCCTCCGCTTCCACGGGAGGTCGCATCGGGGTTCAAGGGCCTGCGACTCAACACCTGATGACGAGTTCCACGCAGCGCTCGGGACAGGCCTCCACGCACAGACCGCAACCGTAGCACCTCTCGCGGGCAATGACCAGCCGGTCGTCCCGCATCTCTCTGACGTGGAAGTGGCACGCCGGAACGCACGCCCCGCAGTCCGTGCACGCCTCCATGTCGGTGCGTTCCATCGTGCCGCCCTTGTCGCACGCCTCGTCGTTCTCCACGAAGTACCCGCAGCAGTCATCGCAGCAGAAGCAGATGCCCTCCACGAACGACCTGTCCTCGCTTCGGAACGGACGCGCCACGAGCCCGCACGATTCCGCTTCCTTCAGGATCTCCTCGACCTCGTCCCGCGTGATCGCCCGCTTCTCCGAACCGCTGGCCGGGCTGTCCCTGAACATGAGGCACACGTCGACGCGGGAACGCTTGCAGCCGTCCTCGTTGCCCTCGCGGCAACCGCAGTTGCACACCCAGTAGGAGTCGTTGGCGTCCACGAGCTCCCGCGCTTCCCTGAGGGTGCTGACGTAGTGCATCAGCACGGCGTTGGACGCTCCGCCCACGGCCTCGGAACCTGCTCCCTGCTCGCTCATTGCTGACCTCCGTCTCTGTCGCTCAGCCGCTCCCGAGCGCGCAGCGCCCGACGGCGCACTTCCCGCACACCTCCGCCGTACCCACGTCCCTGAAACGCTCGGCGACGGCGCGGCATCTCTCCCAGCATCGGTGCTTGGCGAGCGTCCCGTCCACACGCACCGCGCCGACGGGACACAGGTCGACGCACTCCCGGCAGGACCCGTGGCGCAGGTGCGCGCAGTGCTCCACTTCGAGCCGCGCGTCCCCTCGGCCTGCGGTCGCGGGGACTTCGGCGTCCAGAACGAGCGTGCTCAGCCGTCCCGCGCAACCCCGCTCCGTTATGAGCATGCTGTGGACTCCGAGACTGCCGAGTCCGGCGATCACCGCTACGCTCTTGTGCGGAAGCGGCGCGAAGAGCCGCTCCCGTCGAAGTGCCCGGTCGGCGCGTGCGCCGCCGCCCGCACCGACATCCGTCCCAGGCGCTCGATGAGCCTCGACGCGATCGACGCGAGCAGCGCGTTCGTCTCCACGTACGCGACCGCCCACCCGCGAGCGACGCTCCGGCCGTCCGCCCGGTTCGCCGCGACCACGTCCTCCGAGAACGGGAGGAAGAACGACGCGACGCTCCGCGCTTCAGGTAGGACGTCGGACGGCATGAGAACGTCCGGGTCGACGAGGCGCCGGAGTTCGACGAAGCGGGGGTCGTCGGCCGCGGCGAAACCCACGATCGGCTCCCTGTAGCGCGTGGCTCCGTCCGAAGACCGTGCCATGTCGAACACGGTCTCCTCGATGACGCCGGCCACTTCGTCGGAGTCGATGTTGCGCGGCACACGTGCCTCCGGATCTCCCGTCCGAGCCGCGTCCACCCGCTCGAGCGGCGTCGGACATGCGGCACCTTTCAGTAGCAGTACTTCGCGTTCACGATCCGGCCGTCCGCGCCGAACAGGACGCCCTCGAGTTCCAGCAGGGCGCGCTTCATCCCAGGGCCGCCCTGGTATCCTCCGAGAGTCCCGTCGCTCTTGATGGCGCGGTGGCACGGCACGATGATGGGAAAGGGGTTCGTCGCGAGAGCGCGCCCGACTGCGCGTGCCCCGCGGGGCCTGCCAAGATGGGCGGCGATCCTCTCGTAAGTGCTCACCCTGCCCCGCGGGATCGCGTGCTCCGCTGTGAGTACGGAACGCTGGAAGGCCGAGCAGGCCTCCAGGGCGACGGCGTCGAGGGAGAACCTCACGCTCTCCCCTTCCGCAAAGCGGGTGATCGACGCTGCCAGCCGGACCATCGAGCGGTCCGTTCCCTCGCGGGCGTCCGGGAAGTAGGACGCGACGCGTTCGTCCAGCGACTCTCCGGGTAGAAGAACGCGCTCGACGATCGGCCTCGCTCCCCTCTGATTCCAGACGAGCGCCGTCGTGCCGAACCGTGTGTCGAATCGTAAGAAGAGAGAGACGGAGCCTCCCGTCGAGGACACCTGTCCAGACTGCCCGTTCGTCCGGTCCCGGCCGCGCCGCTACCCGCGCTCCTGCCGGCGTTCCCACCCGCGCTCCCGCCTGCGTTCCCACCCACGCTCCTGCCCGGTACCCCGCTATCGGCACGTCTCACGAACCTCGTTGAAGAGACGCACCAGGTCGTGTCGCTGGTAGTGCGCGTTCAGACCGCTCGGGTTGGGAAGGAGCCACAGACGCGCTCCCGCGACCCGTTCCTCCTGGAGCCCGACGCGCGCGTCGGGCCGCTCGAACGCGCTTCGATACGCCCCGATGCCGAGGACCGCGACCATGCGCGGTCGATGCTTCCGGACCTTCTTCTTGAGGACGCCTCGCCCGCGTCGGAGCTCCGTCGCCGACAGCTCCGCCGCTACCGCCGTGGCGCGTCCCACGAGATTCGTCAGCCCACACCCGAACTCCGGCAGGCGCGTCTGTTCCCAGGGCGACAGCAGGCAATCCGTGAAACCTGACTCGAGCAGGACCATCCAGAAGCGGTTCCCGGGTCTGGCGAAGTGACAGCCCACTGCGGCCGAGTACAGACCCGGGTTGATGCCGCAGAACACCACGTCGAGGCCCGGCGCAAGGACGTCGGGGAGACGTCTGCCACGCGCGGCCTTGACCTCTTCGACTGTGGGCTTGCGGCGGTCCATGCCCGATCGCTCTTGGGAGGGTCAGTGTGTGAAAGCTGAGCTACAGGTCGCCGTCAGACGCCCGTCCTCTGCCGGATGCTCTGCTCGTGTGTTCGCCGTACATCAGCATCATGAACAGACCGAGCAGCAGGAACATCATAGCACGAAGCAGCCTGACGGTCGTGTCGGGATCTCGCGTGGCCGTCCCGACGTAGACCCCGCTCGCGACGAGCGCTCCGACCCCGACGCAGAAGAAGAGCCAGCGAAGCGTTCCTGAAACGCGTGTTTGGGCCATGTCTACACTCCGTGTCTGTCGAGAAGCTCGAAGCGCGTCGGGCAGTGGCAGATGACGCCCTCACCGAAGCGCATACGGAGCGCCCTCACCCGCGACAGCCGGCAGACAGCCGACTGCTGTTGCACCGACGGCCGGCCGGCCGGCGGTGGAACGCCCGGGGCAAACGTCCCCCGCAAAGCACGCCCCGCGCACGATCGTAGCTTCGAGACGCACTCGGGATCGACGCGGCTACGACCAGCGTCTTCGGCCGAAGGCACCGACGACGGCGAGCAGCACGACCGCTCCCACCACCGCCACGAGGAAACTCCTCAGGTCGAACCCAAAACTGAAGCCCCGACCGGTGATGAGCTGCATGATCAGTCCGCCGATGAACGACCCCACGATCCCGACGACGACCGTCAGACAGCAGCCGTTGCGGAAGCCCATGATGAAACCGGCCGCCGCCCCCGCCAACGCCCCGAACACGATCCAGGAAAGCAGTCCCATAGGTCCCCTACTCCGGAATCACATATTCCAGGTGGATGTCCTCCGGCTCCAGCTCGAACAGTTCCCGATCCACGTCGTCTGTCACCGCGCATCCCAGGTGCGTGTAGAACCCGATCGTATGCTCTGACGGCGTCGCGGACACGTACACCCGCCTGGCGCCCTGACTTCGCGCGATCTCCACGCCCTCCTCGAAGAGCCTCCGGCCGAGCCCGGTGCCACGCCGCGCCCTGTCGACGTGGAGGAACTTCATCTGGAGCTGGTCACCGTTCCTCCCGATGAACCGCGAGTCCATGATCACCACGCCCACCAGCTTATCGCCATCGAAGACGCCCCGGAACGCGCCGCCCCGGTCGAAACAGGCCTCGAACTCCGGAGTGTAGACCTCGTCGTCGCCCGGAGGCCAGCCCGTCACGTCGAAGCGCTCGGGCTTGAGCTCGAGCCGGCCACCCTCGTGACGGTAGATGCCTTCGATCGTCTCGGCTCGGTCGATCGTCCAGACGAGCTCGATCTCGGACCGGTCGAGGTCCCTGAGCGTCACGGTCGTCACTCGGTGGTCAGTCCCTTCTCACGTGCGAGCTTCAGGATGTCATCCCTCAAGACGGCGGACGTACACGGCGGTTCGTTGGGCCTGTGGGGTTCGCCTTCGACGTAGATCCCGTTGGAGATCCCCCACTCTGAGAGAACGTTCGGGTCGGAGGCATCATACTCGACGTAGTCGACGATGTCATCGAGACCTTCCACGGCGTCCCTGCCCGTAACGCACTGTGAGCACGCCCCGGTGCACCACCCGTTCAGGAAGACCGCGACGGAGACCCTGTCGGAACGCGTCCGGGGCCTCTTCACCGCCACGCGGAAGCTCGGCGCCGACGCGGTCTCCGAGAATCGCTTCCAGACGAGGACCGACATGTCGGACTCGTCGGCGCGCTCGTACCCCAGGTGCTCGTAGAAGGAGACGGGATTCCAGTAGGGGAAGTCCATGCCCCAGGCGGCGACGCCGTCCGCGCCGCTCGCGCGCGCGTCCTCCTCGATCGCGTCGAGCATGAGCCTGCCGTACCCGTTCCCCTGACGATTGCCGAGGTGGTGGTCGTAGCCGTGGACCCACATGCAGAGGATGGCCAGAAGCCTCTCCCCGCGTATGTGAGTGTGTTCTATCGGCATGTACTGGCAGAGGGCGACGACCTCCCCCGAGTCCAGGACCACGACCTTCGCGCGAAGCCCCTTGTCACGATGCGCGTCGAACCAGCGCCGGCGCAGCGTCACGACGCGCGGGTCGTCCGGTCGCTCGTCGTGGAGACACCTCAGGAACGTGTCGACCGTTCTCTCGTCCACCTCCAACACGCGCATGCGCACCTCTCTCGACGCACCCGGCGCCGTCACGGGCCGTCCCCGAGCAGCCGGAGCTCGAAGAACACGGCACTCGGGATGGGGTTGTGGTAATAGGGCTCGATCTCATCGAAGCCCAGCGACGCGTAGAGAGCGTTCGCTTCGGCCATGGACGCGAGCGTGTCGAGACGCATCGTGGCGTAACCGGCCTCGCGGGCACAGATGATGACGGCCTCCGCCAGAGCGCGGCCCAACCCGGCCCCTCTGAAGCCGTCGCGCACGAACAGGCGTTTCATCTCGCACGTCGTCTCGCCGAGCGGTCTCATCGCTACGCATCCCGCGAGCTCGTTGTCCACGAATCCCAGAAGGACCCGCCCGCGAGGCCCCGCGTAGCATCCCGGGAGATCACGAAGCTCCTTTTCGAAGTCCTGGAAGTCCAGCCCGAAACCGAGAGCACCCGCGTACTCGATGAAGAGCATCGCGGCCTTCTCGTGGTCGCTCCTCGACGCGGCCTCTCTAACTCGGACGGTCCTGGACATGCGGCGCTCCACCTCCGGCACTCGCGCCCGCATCCGGCACTCGCGCTCCGCCTCTAGCGCTCCGCGCTCCCCTTCTGCGCGAGTCTCTCGAACTCGGGCAGGTGGCCCGCGTAGTGCTCGTACGTGTTGTCCGCGAAGACCTCCCACGGAGGCCATTCGGGCGGCATCTCTCTGAAGCGCGCGGCGTCATGGAGTTCCGGCTCTTCCAGACCTTCGAGGAGCCCCTCAAGCTCCTCGTGAACGCGCGCGTAGTCCAAAAGCACCTCGTCGAGGGGACGATCACGGTTCTCGCTGTGGATGACTGCGTTTCGCTCCGGCTGGGGAACGCCCCACAGGTCGGAGCCCACGAGCGCGCGTTCTCTCAGGACGCCCACCATCTCGCGCTCGTACCACGTCAGGTGGGCCAGTATGTCCTTCCCGGTCCGTCCGTCCGGCAGCGCCTCCTCGAGCAGAGCGTTCCGTCGCAGTCCCTCGACCGCGGCATCGAGTCTTGCCCGCTCGGACGCGACGAGTGCCAGGAGTTCCCCCTTCGTCATCTCGTCCTCCGGAGCCTGCGTCTCATGATCACACGCACCTTCGACGGACGCGCGCACTCCCGGAACCCCGCGTTCTCGAACAGGGACGGAGTCCCCATGAAGCTCGACACGGCCTCGAGCTTCCGCCCCCTCGGATCGGTCGGGTAGGATTCCACGAGCGTTGCGCCCTGTGACCGCGCGTACTCGACCGCCCCCGCGACGAGCGAGCTCGCCACCCCGGTCCCCCGATGATCCTTGTGCACGAAGAGACAGACGAGAGACCACACCGGCTTGTCGTCCAGACGTTTGAGGACCCGCGAGCGCTCGACCGAGGAATATCGCTCCCTCGGGGCCACCGAGCACCACCCCACGGGTTCACCGTCCACGTAGGCCAGAATGCCCGGCACCTCGCCACGGTCGACGATCCTCTTCATCGCCCTCCGGTTGCCATCCCCGTGGCTCCTGTCGAACTCCGCCCGCGTCTGCCGCCACCACATGCACCAGCACCCGCCGCATGCCCCGTTCCGCCCGAAGAGCGACGTGAAGTCGTGCCAGGTCTCCGGCGTGAGAGGCCGAAACGTCATCGCGCCGCGGTCAGTGCGCTTCGTCACAGAGACCTCCTGCATCAGAGCAGACGACTTCCCTCGTGCCTCAGCAGCCACTCCTTGCGCCAGAGGCCGCCGCCGTATCCCGTGAGGCTTCCGTCGCTCCCGACGACCCTGTGACAGGGCAGGATGATCGAGATGGGATTCGCTCCGTTGGCCGCGCCGACGGCGCGGACCGCGGCGGGACGCGCGATGGCGCCGGCGAGTTCGCCGTATGAGGTCGTCTCCCCGAATGGGATCGACGCCAGCCGTTCCCAGACGAGCCGCTGGAAGTCCGTCCCGTGGAGTTCCAGCGGGAGGTCGAACTCCCGGAGCGCGCCGGTGAAGTACGCGGTCACCTGCTCGACGGCCCGCGCGGCGACGGCGTTACCGGTGACGCGCGGCCTGCGCCCGTCGACGAAGTAGAGAGACGTGACGGCGTCGTCCGACGCCCCGATCTCGACGAGACCTATTGGCGAGTCGAAGTACCCGAAAGTCATCATCCTCCGCGCCGTTTCTCCGACCTCTGCCTGGCGAAGGCGACCCCCTGGAGCGCCGCCCCGACCGTCGTGACAATGGCTATGAGCATTCTCGCCGGTGAGAACCCTTCATCAACGAGCATCCACCAGCCCACGATGGCAGCCATGATGAAGGACACGAGCGCCAGCGTTCCGAACCTGCGCGACCGGTCTCTGAGCGCCAAACGCGCCTCCTTATGACGACCCGGCTTCGCCGAGCACGTACACGACCCACGGTGCGACGACCGTCTCACTCACCCACTCGTACGGCTCGTCGCCGGATGCGAGAGGTTCGAGACGCTCCAGGGTCACGAGTCCCGCCCGCGAGTATACCCTCTCGTAGTCGTCGGCCGACCACAGGATATCCTCGACCGGACGCGCGTCCTCCACATCCAGCATCACAATGAGCACCCTGTCTCCGCTCCCCGCCCGCCGGTTCCCGGGGAAGTCTCTCGTGCTGAAGGACGCCCACTCGTGGACGTAGATCGCAGGCGACGACACGACGCTGACGACGCGGCCCCCGGGCCGCAGAAGCCGCCTCAGAGAACGCATGAGCGCGACCTTGCCCTCCATCGTCGGTATGTTGTCGAACGTGAAGACCGAGAGCACCAGGTCGAGGGACGCCGAGTCGAACTCCGCCAGATCTTCTCCCGAGACGAGCCGGTAGTCTCCGTCCGGGTCCAGCTCGCGCGCCTTCTTGAGCATCGTTGCTGCTATGTCGACCCCTACGACCTCGAACCCGAGTCCCCGCAGAAAGCGCGTCGACCGACCGGTTCCGCAGCCGAAGTCCATCGCGCTCCGGCCGCGCGCGTGGCGCCGGATCACGCCCGGCAGGTCGCGGAACGCGAGGTAGTAGGTGCCCGGGAATTCAAGCTTCGCATACGCGTCCGCCCGGCGTTCATCGTCGTAGACGTTCGAGAATTCGTCCCGCACTCCGGCGTCCTCAGCCCTCTCCCATCGCCGCGACGTCCCCGGCCTGATTCCGCTCCGCTACGGCATCGAGCATGGGCGGCCCTCCCGCTCCGCACCCCCGCTGTAACATGAGAGCGGTTCCGCAACACGGGAACATCGGACGCCGACGGGGCCTCTAAACGACGTGGGCTTCGACACACACCCTCAGTGGAAAGGAGCAATCTGTGCGCGCAAGAACACTCACCCGTACGCTTCTGGTCCTGGCGCTCGCGGCGACCGTCGTCACCAACGTCGGCTGCAGCGAGGCGGGCGCTGGTCCGGCCGCCGTGGTCGGCGCGGACGCCGGCCGAGGAGAGACGCTCGAGATCACCATCCAGATATCGCCGTCCACGCTCGTTCTGGACTCCGCGGGAACGTGGGTCACGATCCACGCGGACATCCCCTACTCCAGAGTGGACACCGCGACGCTGATGTTCGATGGTCTGGCGCCGGCATCCACGAAGGCGGACGCTTGCGGCGACCTGGTGGTCAAGCTCCATCGCGATGACGTCGTTGCCGCCGTGGCCCCGCCGGAGGCCGTGCTCACGCTCAGCGGCTCGACCGTGGACGCGGTTCCGTTCCACGGCACCGACACGATAGCCGTCCAGTAGACGTCCGGAGGGACGGGAACCCGGTCAAGGGCCTTCGGAGTCGGCGAGCGGCAGCGTCATGATCACGATGTCGCGGTCGGTGAACGGCCCTCCGGGCGGACGTCTAGTGCCCGCAACGGACATCCCAAGATCCTGGTAGAACGGAACGGTGGCGGGCGTGGTGCCCAGGACAACGCGGTCGAAGCCTGCGGCTTTGATGGTCGACACGGCCGCCGCCATGAGGGAAGAGCCTATGCCCTGACCATGGCACGCGGGCTCCACGTAGAGTTTGGTGACCTCGCTCCCCGAGACAGAGACCACGCCTGTCACCGTTCCGTCGATGCACGCGACCACGTAGTGCTGCTCCGTCGACTCCCTCGACACCGTCTTCAACGAGCCTCTCTCCTCCAGAAGGAACTCGAGCTGCTCGGCGGAGTATCCCTCTTGCTCGGCGACCCACCTGTAGCACGTCCGGAGGACCTCGCTCACGGCCTCACGGTCCACCTCCCGCATCGTGCGTATCTCCACGCCGGCGTCTTCCGCGAGGAATCCTCCGAGACTCACACGGAGGAGAACGCCCTCCCCGCCCTCGAAGGTCTCCCCCATGATGAGCGGGCCGCGCGCGACCTCAACGAACCCGAACTCCCTGTGCAGCGCGATGCTCGCTCCGTTGCGCGCGTTCGCAAAGTAGTAGGCCGTGTCGCTCCTCGACGCGAGGAGCTTCAGCCGCTCGCGAGTCAGGCGCCGCCCGACGCCCCTGCGCCGGTGGGCAGGGTCGACGACGACACCGGTCAGATACCACCCTTCGGGAGCGATACCGGCGTTCACGTCGTCCGGAAGTGCGATCAGTTTCGCCTTGCCGAACCCCACGACCTCGCTCCCCACCAGGGCGACGAGCACGATGCACGGGTCACCTCTCTCGCACTCCGAAATGAGGCGACGGAACGTCTCTGCGCTCCTCGAGGGAGCGGTTCCCTCACGCCTCGCCGAGATGAGACCGACCGCGGGCGCGTCCGCCGGGCGCGCCCTCCGCACTTCCAGCTCACTCCCGTAGGGTTCACCCGCGGCTCCGGAGCGAGTCGCATCAAATTCCGTGAAGAGGGAGCGTCTGCCGCGTTCCATGTGGAGTGCTCCCTACTCGTCGTCCGCGTTGCCGCGCGACGGCTCGGCGCCGAAGTGTGGCTCGACGTGAACGACCGCCTCCACGACGCTGCAGCCGCAATCGAGGAGACGGCGGCGAACGGCGGTGGCCAGGTCGTGTCCAGCGACCACACTGAGCCCCGGATCCACGAGAACGTGCACGTCGAGCGTCAGCGTCCCTGCGAGTCTTCTCACGCGGAGCGCGTGGAACTCGGCGACGCCCGGCGTATCGGCTATCGTCTTCTCGAGACACCGCTGAACGGACGGGTCGGGCGCGCCGTCGGTCAGTTCTCCCAGACTCTCGTGGATGAACTTGACGGCCGCCACTGCCAGAAAGGCCGCGAGCACGACGGCCGTGATGTGGTCGAGGAACGCCCACTCCGGCCCCCCGAAGGTGACGCCCGCGAGCCCCGCCGCCGCGGCCACGGACGTGAAGGCGTCGGTCCTGTGGTGCCACGCGTTCGCGATGAGCGACGTGTCTCCGGAGCGCACGCCGACGGCGTGCGTGACCCTGTAGAGAAACTCCTTGGGCGCTATCGAGAGCACGGCGACCCAGAGGGCGACCTCCACGTGGTTGAACGTGTGGGGCTCGCCGTAGGTGGCGACCGCGCGATACACGATCCACGCCGCGCTCAAAAGGAGCACCGCGCCGATGCCGAGCGTCACGAGTGTCGTGACGCGCCTGTGCCCGTAGTGGTGGTCCGAATCGGCGGGTCGCGCGGATATGTGCAGTCCTGCGAGTACGGCAGCGTCGGTCAGAAGGTCGGAAATGCTGTGCAGACCGTCCGCCACGAGCGCCTGGGCGCCGGTGGCCAAGCCCACCGTCACCTTGAGAGCGCCGAGAACGAGGTTGACCCCTATCCCCAGCCACGTGACTCCGGTCGGACTCATGGTACCTCACCGTTCCCGATACCGCTACGGCTCCCGAGGCCGGCCACGGGCGGCCGCCGCTCGTCGAGGCCCTCCAGGAGGTCCACGTACGCCGCGCAGACGAGGTCCTCCTCGGCGATCCCCAGCTCGCGCATGAGCTCGACCGCCGTGCCGCGCGCCTGGTCCTCGTCGCACTCCTGCGACAGAACGACCTCCAGCTCCACGAAGCTGCCGAGACCTTCCACGTCGTCGATGTGGACGCGCGTCCGTCCGATGAGGTACACGTTTCTCACCTTCCGCACGACGCCCCGCACGCCGGCGCAGGCCCTGAGCAACTCCGCCACGCCAGGGCCGTCGGCGACGCCGGCGCGCAGGTAGACGCTGCGCGCGGGTCCCGTGATGTCGCTTCGCTCGTAGTAGATGAGCTCCGCGGAGCCGTCCCCGAACTCCCTGAGCTTGAGCCTCCCGGAGCGCGTCCGGAAGAACGTGTCCTGCTGCTCCAGTCTCTCCGGAGGCCGCGACGCGAGCGCGCCGGCCAGTGCTCGCACCGAGCCGGGGTCCTTGAGATGGGCCTTGATCTCGATGTTGGCGGGCAAGTCCGTCTCTCTCTCCCGGACCGGCGTCAGATGATGCCGTGCTTGTGAGCGTAGTCCTCGCCGTCCCTCGACAGCCTGAGCCAACGATTCTGATTCTGCAGACGCTTCTCCACGCTGACCAGCACTCCCTCCAGCTCGTCAACGTGACGCCGCATCTCGTCCGGCTCGATCCCTAGACTGACGGCCAGAGTGCCTTCCGAGACGTCGGGCCTCTGAGCGGCGAACTGCTGTGCCAGATAGCGGACGATCCTGTGCTTGACAGGGTCCAGCTTCACCGTGGACTCCTTTCGCGAACGCGGCAGTTGTGGGACCGGTGATCAGAAGTAGGCCGAGAGGCCTACTCGCACGCCCCTGGCGTCGAGAGTGAACCGGTCGGTGTCGACCTCGATCTCCGAGAACTCGTTGTAGTCTCCCAGGCGGAGCGTGGCCGAGCTCTCGACTACGTGCGAGTAGAGCGCGCGGCCGTGGTACTCCGCGTGGAAGGCGAGCCAGTCTGCGGCCGTCCACTGGATGCCGATGCAGCCCTGAAGCCCCACCTCGAAGCTCTCCCTCGTCTCGCGGGAGTGTCTCGAGTAGTTGTCGTAGTAGCGGGAGTTCTCTTCTCTGAGCGTCGCGTACGACACGCGTGGTCCGAACCCGTAGAAGACCGAGACGGTCTCTCCGCGATACCACAGGAGCTCGACGGCAACGGAGCCGCTGTGACCCCAGTTGTTGTGGTCGGCGGATTCGTCCAGAACTTCCTCGTCCGAGTCCACGTCGAACTGGCTCGTGGTGTCGGCATCGTAGCGGAGGTCGATGCTGACGCTGACCCTCAACGCCCTGTCGGGCGACAGGAACCGCTGATAGGCTACGGCCGAGGATCCGAAGTCGGTCAACTTGAGCGAATCGACTCTGAACTGGATCGCCTGACCGGTCGGACGGCTTGCCGACGCCGCGGCCGCACCGCAGAACATGCACAAGAGTGCACCCGCGCACATCACAGTGAGGTCCCATCTTCGCTGTCCGACCACGCTGCCTCCTCTCCTGGCGTCCTGCCGGAGCTCCCGCCAGACGAGACTACTCGTCCTCCTGCTGAAGCCGGCTCGCCTTGCGCTGTTCCCGGACGTGGCTCCTGTCTCGCCCTTGGCTACGATCCTCGGGCGCTCGACAGATGTCGTCGCTCTCGCATTCCGGGCAGACCGACGGAAGCGGCGAGCCGTGAGGGACCCGCCAGACATGACCGCAATCGGAACACTCGAACGTACGCTTCGTCACTCTCTTCTCCTCGGGCGTTCGTGCCCTCGTGCGACCCCTTGGATCGCGCGACTACGTTCGCCGACGGGCCTTCCTCGACGCGCCCCGCCGGAGCCCTTCCCATCGCCGTCACAGTGACCGTTCTACGCGTTGCCGCCCAGATCGCCCGACGCGGGGGCCAGTGGAGAGCCCAGCATCGCCGCTCTGATGAAGCCGACGGCCAACTTCGAACTCCTCGCCTCGCGATCGAGCCGCGGATTCACCTCCACCACCTCAATGCAAAGCAACCCGGGAGCCTCGGCCGCGCACTCCGCAAGCAGTCGGGCCTCCCGGAACGTCAGACCGCCCGGTTCCGGGTAGTCTACCCCCGGCGCCTCGAGCGGATCGCACGCGTCCATGTCGAACGACACGACGAACCCGGAGGTCGCGCTCTCCATGTGCGTGAAGCTGCGAGCACAGACCTCGGCCATTCCGAGCCGTTCCACGTCACTCGCCGTGTACGCCATCACTCCGAGTTCCTCTATCAAGGCCCTCTCGGCACGCAGAACGTCTCGCAGTCCGATGAGGACCATGTTGGCGGGCCTCACCTTCGGCGAGAATCCTCCGAGTCCGGTCAGCTCCACCGCGCCGATGCCCATGAGAGCGGCCCCGGCCATCCCGTGGCAGTAACCTGACGGACTCGACTCCGGCGTCTCCAGGTCGGGATGAGCGTCTACCCAGATGAGCCCCAGCTCGGCGTCCTCGCCGAATCCACTCCTCAGGTGACGGGCGGCCGACGTGACGGACGGGATGGAGACCGAGTGGTCTCCGCCAAGAACCACCGGCGTGGCCCCGCGGGCGTAGACATCGTCCAGCCGCTCCATGACGGCGTCGGCGAACTCGACGAGCTGCGGCAGATTCTTCGGTCGCGAGTCGCCGTCCTCACCCTCGGGGCAGCCGACGTCGCCCGAGTCGATCCCCTCGAGCCCGTGCCCGGGCAGCCCTCTGACCAGCGAGGAGAGCCCCGCCTCCCGGATCGAAAGAGGCGCGCCGGCTGAACCAGGCTCGGGCGCCCCCAGCTCGAACGGGGCGCCGACGATCTCCCAGGTCCTCGAACACGAGTGTCGCACGGCCTGTCTCTCTTGAACCCGAAGCTCGGAGCCCGCGCCCGGAAGCGCACGGCGTCGGGGCGCGGTCCCACGGAAGTCACACCAAACGGTCAGACGCGTATCACTCTCGTCTCGGCCACCCGGTCACCGAAGCGCGTCCTCTCTTCGGACGTGGAGATGAGCACGGCCGCCACCAGCCCCAGAGTAGGAAGACCGTCCACGACGCGAAGCACGTTCCGAAGAAGCGATCTCAGAAGACCCGCGCGCCCGCCGTCCACGCCGACCACGCGCAGCCCCAGCAACCGTTTGCCCAGCGTCGCCCCGACCATGCCCTCCAGCAGAAAGAAGTAGAGGAACATGCAGCCCAGGAACACGAGACACAGCGGGTCGGTGACGTAGTGTCCGCTCACCCAGCTGTGGTCCGCGCGCGTCATGAGCCACGTACCCTTGATTACGCGGGTGGCCGGAAAGAAGACGGCCGACAGAATGACCACGTCCAGCACGATGGCGGACAGCCGGACCCACACGCCGGCGTAGTCGGGCTCGGTCTTCATCCTGGAACTCCGGCGCCGGCCGGCCGCCACGACGGCTAGCTGGACTGGGCCTTGAGCCTCTTCCCGCTCTCGAACTCGGAGATCGGGCCCGTGGTCTTCCTGAGGAGCACCTCCGAGTGCCCCCGCACCAGAAGGTCCCTCAGCTCGCCGACCTCCTCGTAACCCAGGCGCTCGTAGAAACGCCGCGCGTCCGTGTTGAAGGACGATACGGCCAGGAAGACGTTCGGGTAGTCCTCGAAGATGCGACTCTCCGCGAACTCCATGAGGGCCCGCCCCACGCCGCGGCTTCGCAGGTCGGACCGCACCGCTATCGATTGTATGAACCCGACGACGAGGCCGCGCAGAACGAGCACGATGAACCCGACCACGCTCCCGTCGAGAACTGCGACGTAGGCTTCGCGCTTGTCGCTCTTGAGGATGGCCGCCGCCTCGTCGCGCGTCCTGCCGAGCGTGATCCAGGGCTCGGAGGAGACCATGATCTCGATGGAGTCCCGGATCTCGTCCTCTCCGTCAGGCGTCCTGATCTCGAGTCCACTCACCGCGGGCCCATCCCTGTCAGGGCGGCTGGAGCCCCCTGCGCTGGCGGCTCCCTTCGCGTCCACGATACTCCAAGTATCAGGGGTTTTGAGGTGTCCGGGCAAGCACTAGTTGCTCGATTTCCGCCCCCGCAGGAAGAGAGAGACCCCCGGGACCGCCCTCATGCCTCTTCCTCGACACCGCGCCGGGGTCCGTCCCGCAGCCGGGCGCGGGCGGGCCGGGACTCCTCCGGCCTGGAGTCGCGGCGCCGTCTCGCGGCTCCGCGGCCTACGACCAGCCCCGAGTGGCCAGGACGACGCACAGGACGAGCGCCACGTTCAGAGGGACGACGTAGTGATAGAAGAGCGGGCCGACTCGCCCCGTCTCTTCCTGCGTGAGCTTCGCGTACTGGCCCAGGTACTTGAGTATGAGAATGCGAAGCCACAAGTAGCTGACCGGGACTCCGCGCTTTCTAAGATCCGCCGCGATGAGAAGAGCTGCGACCACTCCCCATACTCCGCACACCGCAGCCAGAGCAACCAGTGCCATTGCCATATCCTCATCCCCCTCAGCCGGACCTCGCGTCCGGTCACGCGCTCCTGGGGACCTCCAAAGCCACGACGGTCTCTCCCTCGTCCACGTCGCCGGTCCTTCGGAAACCGAGGCTGTGGTAGAGCGCGTCCGCCACCGCGTTGTCCTGCTGGAAGGACGTGAGGATCCTCGCGCAACCCGGCATGCGACTCAGGCGACGGATCACCTCGGACATCGCCGCCCTGCCGTAGCCGCGCTTCTGCTGCCCCTCTCCGACCATGAGTCTGTCTATGTGACCGGTGCCGTGCTCGACGTCGAACCAGTACATGGTGAATCCCACCATCGTGCCGCCCGCGTAGATCGCTCGTGGGTTCGAGACGCCGTCCGCCTTCGCTTCCGCGAGGGAGTACACGTTCGACGCGACGAATCCGCGCTGGCGCTCCGCTACCTCCATCCGGATGCACTCGCGGAAGTTCTCCATCGTGATCTCGCGAAGCTCGACCACCACTTCGGTCCCCATGGCGAGGCTCCCTCTACTGGATACGCGGACGGTCCGCGCCGGGTCAAGGCCTGTGCGCGCTCGCGGGCGCCGGAGCCGTCCACACGGCGAACACGCTCGACCCGTCGACCTCGACGATGAGCGGCTCGAGCCCGATCTCTGAGCCCACCTCGCGCAGCGCAGCGGGCGTGAGCGTCCCGAGACGCAGCCCGTCCGCGCACACGATGGTCCCGTCGCCCGTCCTGCCGCGGTCCAGCTCGCCGACGAGACCCGCCTCGGCCTGAGCCTCGAACCACTCCAGTCGATGCGGCCAGAACGCCGACGCGTAGGTCGAGAAGAGCGCGCGGCCGCCGGCGCGGGTGACGCGCAGGGCCTCCCGCACGAGACGCGGCGGATCGACCCCGAACGCGCAGATCCCGTTCTGAACGCAGACCACCGCGTCGAACCGGCCATCGACGAACGCGAGTTCCGCCGCGTCCATCTCCAGGAACTCGCAGTTGCCGCCAGGCTCGACCAGCGTCCGGGCCAGCGCGATGCTCTCGGCGGACGTGTCTATGCCCACGACACGCCCGGCTGCCTTTGCCAGCTCCAGCGTCACGCGCCCGTACCCGCAGCCGAGCTCGAGCGCCGCGTCGCCGGGCGAAAGACACGACGCGGCGTACTCGACCTCCGAGGACAGGTACTGCCTCACGCGCGGCGACGCGAGCGCGTAGCACTTGCGCAGCCTCTCGGCTGACAGGTTCGCCGCGTAGTAGTCAGCGCTCCCGGACATCGTGACTCCTGCGACGGCAGGCGCCCATCGCTTCCGTCAGGGCCCGCGCGTCCCCGGAGAAACATCCAAGGCATCTACGAGAACGAAGGACGCGTGCGGCCGGCAAAGGCGTAGGCCACACCGACGGCGAAGAACGGCGACAGAATGACGGCCACCCCCAGCGCGTCGGGAGCCAGCATCGGGCGACTGCAGGTGCCCAGGACCGGCGCCCCAGCGGCCAGCAGGAACCCGGCTATCAGGAGTGCCGCTCCCAGCTTGTCACTCAACCACCCCGCGACGAGCCCGAGCAGCATCGCCAGGAACCCGACGCTGAAGATCCTCTCGCCGTACGACCACTGCTCTTCGAGCAGCGTCGTCAGCTCATGGGGAGCATGTCGTATCCACTTCAGCAGCAGAGCCGTGCCTCCGATGCGAGCAAGCCACCGAACCGCCGTGGCCACGTGTCTTCTAGAACGACCCGATGCCATCGTCGTCCCCCCTTGCTGGACCGCACGGCCGTCAGGCGGGCTGGCGAGGCTCCCCGCTCTGCTCCGGCGCGGCGATGAGGTCCCGCAGCGTGGGCCGCAGGAGTCTGTGTATCAGGGTGAGTACGACAACGCCGATCACGACCCCCAGGACTATCCTGATCGAGAAGCCCGCTATCACGACACCGAGCGCCGTGCCCGCCGCCGGCGGGTGTTCCGTGTTGGTGGCCGTCATGACGAGCATAGCCCCTCCGACGGCGAGCGCGTACATCGCGTCCTGCGCCAGAACCGACTCCTGCGGAAACAGCGCGAAGACCGACCCGAAGGCGAGACCCACGACGTGCCCGCCGACCACGTTCCGCGTGGACGCCGTCACGCTGCTCGGCATGGTGAACACGGTGAACGCCGTCGCGGCGAGCGAGGCTGCGACGACGAGGTTCTGTTGGCGGAGCGCAGCGAGCACAACGAACACGCTCGCCGTCGCGAAAGCGCTCTGAAGGGCGTAGCTGACCCAGTGGGGGCGGAACCTCTCGTCGAACGTGCGTTCGAACCTGGTCATGCGGTCCCTCGTCTGCCGACTGAGCCTTCGTCCTGTTGCCACAGAACGGAAGCGAGATCGGAAGATCCCTCGCTCCCGGTCGGCGCGCTAGCCGGCGAGCTTCCGCCGCTGCAGTTCCAGCCTGCGCGTTGCCGTCCGGAACCGAACGACGCCCCACACCACGACGGCGCACGCGACGCCGCCGAGAACCCATCCGGCGACCCGGGACCCGCCGCCGCCAAAGACAAGGGGGACGCCGACGGCGCCGGCGAAGATGGCCACTCCGGTCCGCACGAACGAAAGGAACGTTCGCTCGACCGCCAGGCGTGTGCGCTGAAGCGCGAGAAGATCGCGCGGGTCCGACACCGACTCGACCGTTCCGGGTCCAGCGGACTTGCTTCGGTCCATTCCTGCGTCCCCTCCCATCGACCCTGTGTCACATGCCTCGACTCGGGAGACCGCGCGACGAGCGTTCAGTCGGACTTCCCCTCATCGTGCTCCGTCGTGCTGAAGGCGTAGGACGTGACGATGCCTGACGCATCGAACCGCACCACGAGGTCCGTCGTGCTTCGCTCGCCGAACAGACGGTAGCGGTACCTCCCGTACGTCCACGTCGTCTCGCCGTTCTCCAGGCCGACGCGCCACGGAGCCCCGAACGTCTCGCGAACGTCCGTCTGCGTCGTTTCTCCTATCGCGATGTCGTAGACCCCGGCGACCGGGAAGTCGCGTCCGACCGTCGCGCAGCCCGGCACCGTGAGAATGCCGAGGCCCAACGCGGCACAGAGGGCTATCCACCGAACAGCCCGGCCCGAGATCGTTGTCGCCCCCGCAGATCCTCTCATCATCGGTCACCTCTCTGCTGAACCGCCTCCACTGGAGCACCTTCACCCGAGTCCCCAGACCGGCCTCGGAACCAGAACCTGGCCCCGACACCGCCGCTCAGTCCGAGCTCCGTGTCGGGTATCAGATTCACGATCGGGGCGATCTCGACGAACACGTCGAACCGCGAGTCCTTGAACACGTAGTCGAGCCCGAGCGGTATCCGTATCCCGAGCCTGGAGTCGTGTCCTTCCCGCAGAAGGACGCGGCCGCCGATGCCGAAGTAGTACGGCACGCCTTCGTCCAGGTCCGGGAGGTGCAGATCGTATCGATGATGGAGGTAGTCGACGTGAAGGTAGAGCCACTCGTTCTCGCCGAGCGACCATCCCGCCGCGGCGTCGAGCGCGCTCGTATCGCCGAGCCATGTCTTGAGGCTCAACCCGGTCGGCTCGCCCGCGATGACCCCAAGCCCGACGTTCCCGGCTGAAGACGGCTGCGCGGCCGACACGACAAGAAGGAGACACGAAAGAGCGGCAAATGAGATCCTCACCTGGGCATCCTTTCACTCTGTGGACTGCGGACGTACGAGACACAGGAGTTCGACGAACAGCTAGAAGAGCCAGGGCACGAGCCGCCGTGTGCGAGAGCAGTACTCTTCGTAGGGTCCACCAAGCGCGTCCCGCAGCACGCCTTCCTCCACCCTGATCCGCCGGAGAACGGCGAGCGTTGTCGGAACGGACAGACTCACGAGACTGAGCCAGTTAGCGAAGAAGACGCCCAGGCCGAGAAACACGAGAAGCAGCCCCGTATAGGACGGGTGTCGAAGGTGTCGGTAGAGTCCCGTCTCTACGAGACTGTGTCCGCTCTGAACGGCCACGTCAACGGTGAAGAAGCGCCCCAGAGTGAGAATGGAGGTCCACCTGACAACCAGGCCGACCGTCATGAGGCCCAGGGCGAGCGGTCGCAGGACGACGTCGGGAGCGCGAATCGCCGCTGCCGGCACCCACCGGAAGGCGACTGCCACGCACATGCTCCCGGCAATCACCCCCCACAGGAGTCCCAGGGAGCCGCGGTCCCGGACGTCGGCTGAACGGGAGGTCGCGCGCTTCACGACCGCGAGGACGATCTCCGAGACCGGGAACAGAACGACGACCGCCAGGAGGACTCCGCGCAGCATCGTCGCTACCCCCGGACGGCGGTTCCAGGCTTCGAGCGGATGCAGTTGCAGAAGCCGTGGTAGTTGGCGCAGATGCCACCGAAGATCGAGATCAGTCCCCAGAAGAGCGGACGGAATATGATGTGCTGCCAGACCGGCTGCGAGTACGGCAGCAGGTAGATGCCCCACGTGACCAGAACCGAACCCACGACGATACATGTGTGTCCGAAGACCAGGAGTCCGACCCGCCCGGGACGAAACCCCAGGTACGCAAGCGACGCTCCGATGAGCGCCGGCACGGCACCGCCGACACCTCCGTGCCTCACGAGCACGAAGATCCCGAACGCGAGAAGGACCAGGCCGGCAATGGCTCCAACAGGGTTCCTGGGCATCGATTCAACCTCCATGGGTCAGGGCGTGGTCGGTCACCGGCTCATGCCCGAGGCCGTGGGCCCGGCGACCGGTGTGTCGGCAGCCTGCCGCTCAAGGGATCTCGGTCGCCTGCCGCCCAGGGGATCTCGGTCGCCTGCCGGCGCGGCGGTCTCAGCCGCCGTGCCGGCGGCGCTCCTTCTCCATGATCTGCTTGATCTTGCGCTCCTCCCACTCCTTGCCCCAGAACCCACGGCCGGCGAAGACCGAAGCGGCGTGCGCGCCCAGCCCCACGCCCCAGCCGAGCAGCGGCCAGTAGAACCACCAGTCGCCGCGCGACGTCAGCACGTTGAGCACGAACAGGAACAGGTTGACCAGTACGTAGACCAGGAGGTGATGATAGAAGCCCTTGAGCTCCTCCACCCTCTTCTTCGCGCGTTCGTATCCGGTCTGGTCGTCCATCTGAACCTCCGTTTCAGAGCCAAGGGGCAGCGTGCAGCTCGACCACGAGCCCGCGGCCCGAGCCGCTTCAGACGGGAGAGACATGAATCTGAACGATCTTCCAGCGCCCGTTCTCCACACAGCGACCGCCCATCGTCACCTCCGGTCGCGTCGTTCCGACTCCCTTACCGCAAGTGCCCCCAGCGGCGCTCTATCTCGGCGTCCCGCGCGATCCCGTTGTTGAACTCCTCGATCGAAGCCTGGCGGAAGTCGGGATTCGGGCTCTGCGCCCGCGCCCGCTCGAGATTGCCCTCGTTCACCCATCCCCGGATCGGGGTCACCCCCACGTACTCCGAGATCGGCCTCGTGTAGATCCAGCCGTCGCAGAAGTCCGCCAGCTCGAACGCCTCGTACCCGTGGCTGTAGACGGCGTCCTCAGCGCGAAGCCGTCCGAACGGGCCCTCACCGAGGTCGAACCCCACCGGGCGCGGCCCCTCCGCCAGCATGAGGGCGTCGATGGTCCCGCCCGCCGGGTGGAGCATCGGCGAACCGTACCCCTCCCGCCCGTTCCACGGCGCGTGCAGATAGACCGTGACGGCCCGCTTGCCTATGGCCGCGAAGACGTGATTCCCGCAGCGAAGGCTGGAGTCGAAGCGTCTGAACTCACCGCCCCAGACCACCGGCTGCCGGTACTCCGAGAAGGCGTGATGAATGCCGCAGTGCACCAGCACCTTCTCACCTGAGTCGACCTCGCCGAGGATCACTCGTGCCCAGTGCTCCTCGTCGCCCCCGCGCCACACCTCTCTCATGACCTCCGGATCGTCGCGGTCGGCGGCGGAGGTCACGAGGCTCCAGTCCGGGGAGTCGTTGAGTCCGAGGACCCTGAACCGCGGGGCTCCGTCGGGCAGCTTCCGGTTCAGCGTCCACGCGGAACGGTAGACGTCGACGTACTCACGATAGCCCCACCAGATGAACTGCCGGAACACGATCTCCCGAGCCAGCTCTTCATCCCACTCGGGCGCGCACAGAAGCGAGTCGATCCGGGCTTGGTCCTCCCTGCGCCCGAACTCCGTGGCCAGTACGCGCACACCGGCCTCGTAGAGCGGCTCGATGAGCGACTGCACGAACAGGGCGTCGTGCCTGGCCCGGTGCTGCTCGCCGAGAAGGACCACATCGTGCCCCGAGAAGAGACCGACCACGTAGTTCTCGGGGCTCTCCCCTTCCGCGTCGAGCCACGCGGCCAGCGTCGCCCGTAGCGCGGGATCGAGCGGAGGAGGATCCGTGAGCTCGGAACCGGCGCCCGAGCACGCGGAGAGAACGAACAGACCTATGAGAAGCAGGCTCGTCGCGACTCTCATTCCTCCGCTCCTTTGACATTGGCGGGCGTCGACCGCACGCTCTCGTCGGGTCGCCGGGCCGCGCGGATCGCGCAGGCGCGGCGCGTGGAGTGGGACGCTAGATGTGCCTCGGACGATCAGACCCCGTCCTCAAGGACGAGGTCGGGCCGCCCCCGGCTGCTGCGAAGACGGTTGATCAGTCGGAGCGTGGGGCCGCGGGACACGATCCAACGCTCCAGCCGGAACTTGCCCGGGAAGTTCATGAGGGCGAGCCCGAGCATGATGGTCAGAACACCCTGACCAGGCAGCACGAGCATGACCATGCCCGCCAGCACGAACACCGCGCCGATCGCGTTCTTGACCAGGAGCACCACGGCCCACACGACCGGACGCTGACGCGCTCGGTACGTCTCGGGACGTCTTCGGCCGGCGAAGTAGTCCGCGGGGATCCGGACCACCACCCACGGAGCGATCGCCAGAGCCGCCACGAAGGTCACTACCGAAGCGCCCGCCATCCACCAGGACGCCGCCCCATGAACCTGGATCCACGCGAACATCTGCCCCCTCTGCCGGCGGCGCGACGGAACTCGGCACGTCAGTGCCCCCGTGCCAGCCCTTCCACGTACTCCAGCGAGATGGTGAAGAGGATGCCCTTTCCGGGCTCATTCAGGTCGCCGCAGAAGGACCTGATGACGCCGACCGCCTTGTCGACGGTCTCCCCGTCGCGGATGACGGCGAAGATCGTCTTGTTGGTCGGCTTCCCCGCCGCGAGGACCTCCCGGATCACATCGATCGCGGGGATGTCGGCGCCGCTCTGCATCAGAATCCTGCCCATGCCGATGCTGTCGAGGACCGTGGTCCCTGTAACCCCTATCTTCGCGAAGCCCTCAAGAACGGCCGGGAGATGCTCTGTGTGCTCCAGAACGTTCACAAGCAGATACATGTGACCCTCCTTGCCCGGTGCCGTCGATGCCTCTCAGGCAGCCGAAACGCTGCCGGAAGCGTCCGACGACCCGCGTCTGAAGACGTAGATCGCCCAGCCCAGGGTCTCCCTGCCCCATCGCAGGTACACCCCTCTGGCCTTCTCCACCCGCCCGACGAGTTCCGGAAGGTCCGGATCGCGAGCGTGCTCGCGAGCATACTCCATCGTCGCGAACCACTGAAGACCTTCGTATCTGTCCCAATCGTCCTTGTTGCTCACGAGGGTGTAGACGAGTTCGAGTCCTCGTCGCTCTCCGTCCTCGGCGTTCGACGCGTGGGTCCCGAAGTCGTCTCGCCCGTCCCCGGAGGCCTCGAGATACTCTTCACACGGCTCCTGCAACCAGTAGGGTTCACCCGCTATCACCCAACCGCCGGGCTCGACCATGCTGATCAGCGCGTCCAGAGTGCCGCCGTGGCCGCCGAATATCCAGCTGGCCCCGATGCACGACGCCATGCTCAGGCCGTGCGGCTCGTCCGGTCTGAAGTCGGCGCCGTTCATCTCGATGAAGCTGACGCTCGCGACCGGCGCTCGCGCCTCGAGCCTCTTCCGGGCTTCGGCAACGAAGAACGGAGAGATGTCGATGCCCGTGCAACGCGCGCCGTAGGCCTCGGCCAGGCGAATCAGGAACTCGCCCTTCCCGGAGGCGATGTCGACCACGTTAGCGCCCGGCGGGAGGCGCAGAAGGTCGACGAGGCGCGCGAGCTTCCCCTCGCTCGTCGGGTTGCACACAACGTGCTCTCGGTGGGTGATGTCGTAGAACTTCCAGGTATCCATGACTCGCTCCTCGAGCAGGCTGCCGCGTCACATCTCGGCCGCGAATGCGACGCACTCCAGGAAGCAGATGCCGACGAACCAGAGCACGTGTCGGCGCCGGGGGGCCTGCGTCGGCTTCCCCCAGTCGCCGGGCCACGGGTCACACGACGCCTAGTCGACCTGTCGCAGCTTCTTCGCCGCCGCGGCGAGGCCGCCGCCCACTACGATGAGCGAGGCGGCAGCGGACCCGCCGAGAATGTGCTGGATCTGCTGGTAGGCGCCCGTGCCGCTCAACGTGTGGGCGGACATGATCATGGCGAAGCCCCACAGGCAAGCATTGAGTATGATGATCACTGCGATCGTCGGTGTCTGTCCCTTCATGTCGGTCGCTCCCTTCCCCTTCTCTGTGTCTGCTACCCGGTGCGCCTCTCTCCCCCTACGAGAGTGGGGTCGTCGGTCCGGCGCATGAGCCGCGACTTGCCTACGCGATCGGTGAACCCCACTTCTCGTAGAAGCCCACGAGTTCGGGCTGACCTATCAGCTCGATGCTGTGAACGTCAGACAGACCCGGATGCCCCACGACGGCCTCCATGAGCATGTGCGCGAATCCGCGACCCCGGAACTGACGGTCGACGATAACATCCAGCAGGAAGGCATGGAAGCGCCCGTCTGTGAGCACGCGCGCAAACCTGACAAGCCGGCCGTCGAGCTTCCTCACGATTCCCACCACCAGATCGGAGCCCTCGCACGCCGCCCGCACCTCCTCAGGCTACGTCCTGATGCGGCGGGCCGAAGCGGCCGTGACCGCGGCCTCGACGGCGCCGCGAGCATTCTCGACCAGGTCGTCCGCCTCTCGAGGTCTGCGAAGCTCCGTCAGCCGAGTGCGTGCGGCGGCGCCGGTACTGAAGAGTTCACGATACGACCGACCGTAGCGCCGATGCGTCTGTATCACCCAGCACGGGATCGAGTCACAACGGAGGAACGCCGTCCTGAATGTCTCCCGATTCCCGCCGAAGATCTCCTCCCCCGAGACGACCCGCCGAGACGTGCGCGACAGGGCCCGCCAGAAGACCACCGGGAAGGAGTAGTTCAGCCAGACTGCATCGGTCGCCCGGGACAGGACGATGTCGCGCACCTCGCTGTAGTTCCCGTCCACCACCCAGCGCTCCCCGTCCACTCGTGTCCGGACGGCTTCGCGGAACTCATCAGGCGGACACTGGCTCCAGTTGGGCCCCCAGTGGAGCGCATCGAGCTCCACGTGAGGCGAACCCAGAGCGTCTGAGAGACGGCGGGCGAGAGTGCTCTTGCCGGAGCAACTCGTGCCGACGACCATTACACGCTCCATCAACTGCGGCCGACCTCCCGACGACGAGGCTGCGGTCCGAGCCTGCCGTGCTCACGCGCGCGTGCCCAGTGGACGATCCGTGCCGACACGGGGAGCGCCAACGCGGCCGTGATGAGAGTGACCAGGCACGCGACGAGGACGTTCGTTCTGACCGATCTCACGGCAACTGCCTCCTTGCCCCGCCGGCCGCGTCAGACTGGCGGGCGGCTCCGCGCTGCGAGGCACTCGATGACGGCGCGGTCGTCCGACCCGTCTCCGTCGGGGCAGCCGACCCGGGAACCGTCAGCGTCAAGCTCGGCCGTAGAACGCGTAGAGCGGCCGGATCGCACACAGGGCAGCGAGAACCACGAACCACCACACGCTGACCGTCATGATCTGTGGCACGAGCTTGGCGATGATGAGAGCTATGAACATCGCCGCGCCCTGGGCAAGCTTCACATCCCAAATGCCGAGCCTCTTCACCCTCTCATCCATCCAGTCAAAGAGTCCCATCATCCCCTCCTGCTACTGCCTGTGGTTCACTTCGTACCATCAAGCGCCGACCGCACGCGCCCGTCAGGCTGCGTGTCTCCCGCGCCGGCAGATCAGGCACCAACCCCGCGTCAACAACAGCTCTCGCGGGTGACCGTCGAGCTCAGTGCGCAGCTCATCATTGAGCAGATGCTCTCCCTCCAGACCGCCGACATCATGGTCGGCTCCCCGTCCCTCGAACACGAGAACGTCCAGATGCTCCTTGAAGGCGCTCAGGTACTCATCGGGCCTCTGCTTGTTCAGGTAGACCGACGCCGGGTACTGCCGCTGCCGTAGGTGGTCCCACGGTGGCACCCGTCTCGAGGGAGTGTCGGCGGGGTAGGCCCACTCCGGGTTGTGTCCCCCTGAGAGGGAGTAGTAGTTGTGTATGATGGCATAGAAGACGCCGCCGGGGACGAGCAGGCGGCTGATCTCTTCCGCGAGGGCCGGTATGTCAGGCACGTGCTCCAGGACGGCGATGGCCGTGATCAGATCGAACGAATCCGAAGGGAGCGCGTACCGGCTCTCCTCCCCGTCCGCGGCCACGAACTCAAGCTCGTCGGCCAGGTGACGCAGACGCTTGCCGGACGCCCTCTCGAGCGCGGCGTAGTAGGTGCGGTCGAACAACGTCCTGCGCAACGTGGCCTTGAGGACCCCGCTCAGCCCATCGTGCACGAGCGTGCGCCATGCGTAGACGGGCAGGAAGTCCGGCCTCACGTACTTCGTGTCCAGCGCCGTCACTCTGGCGCCGCGCGCGGCGCACTGGAGCGCGAGCGCGAAACGTGGGCCGCAGCCGATGTCGAGCACTCGCTTGCCCTGAAGGCCGGCGAGGCCCGCGGACGTCAGGTCCCGTTCCGCCTTCTCGAAGACATTCAGCACGTCGTGCTCGGCGAACCTCCGGGTCCACCTCCTGTGGTACTCAAGGTGCTCGCGAGTCTGAGTCAACATGGATGCCACCGTCTGCTCCGATCACACACTTCCCTGCTCAGGCCAGGACCCCGCGCCTCCGCATCGCGCGGGAATACAGCCACAGCCCCAGGGCGACCAGGAAGACCACGACCGTGAACCCAAGTTCGAAGGCGCCCCCCGCGATCTGCATCCCCTGAGAGAACGCGTAGTTGTGGATCGTGCTCACGATCATCGAAATGAGCGATATCAGGAGGACCGGTGCGGCGAGCCTCCTCCTCAGGAGGAGCAAGAGAGCTCCGAGTACACCACCCCAAACAGCGATGCCCCAGGTCGCGTCGACCCAGAGCGGGAAGCCATAGAAGTACTCGAGTTGCTCCGGGGTAAACTTGCTCATGTACGCTTCGTTTCTCGTCTGCGTCATCAGATGATCCATGGCACCCATCGCGCTCCAGAGCAGCCCCGGAACACCGACCACCCACAGATGCACTGGCGCGCGCCCGTCAGGCTGCGGGCAGCGAGTCAGCCTCGGACTCCACGTCGAAGACCAGGCTGCAGCATGTCACGCCACCCTCCGCCTTCGCAAGCTCCGACAGACACACCACCGACACTTGAATCCCCGCGCGTTCCAGCCGATCGCGTGTGCGACCGAACCTCTCCGGGTAGAGCACCGTCTCTCCGAGGAGAAGCGCCCCCGCCGCATCGGGCTCCTCGGGCGCGACCTCGATGAACCGCATCCCTACGAAGCGCCCGACGTCCACCCATCCGGCGTTCACCAGAAGGGTGTTCGGGGCCACAAGCCCGACCGCTGACTTCAGATGCAGGCAGCCTTCGATCGCAACGCCGTGTACCGCGTACCCGAGCGGGTCCAGCGCCGCGCTCAGCTGGCGGGCCCCCTCGCCGTTGGTGCGGCTGGACAGGCCGACGTACACGCTCCTGCCGACGACGAGCACGTCCCCCCCATCCAGTGTTCCAGGCACCTCTATGCGAACAAGAGGCCGGCGCGAGTCCAGCGCGGCGGCGATGCTCTCCACTTCTCCGCGTCTCGAGTCGGCTCCCGGCCGCGCGAGCACCGCCAGTTCAGGAAGCACGACAGCAGTGTCCTCAACGAACACGGCGTCCGGGAAGCCGGGAAGGGCCGGCAGCCTCAACATTGTACATCCCGACTCCGACAGGCGTTCCTCGTACTCTCGATGCTGCACGGCAGCCACATCGGCGTCGATCGGTTCCCGCTCGATGTGCGTCAGTTCGCAGCGGCCGATCTCCGGACTCACCTGTCTCGTGACTGCTATCCGCACTGGACTCCCTCAACCCCGTGCCTGAGCGTCGGCTGATGACAGCAGTCAGGCGCCGCCGCTCGCTGGGCACGGCCGGACCCGTGGCACATCACTCTCCCTCCACGCGTTCCAGGCGTCCGCGCACATGCCTCCGATGGGCGTGGCTCCTCTTACAGTGAACTCCTGTCCGACGGGGTGGACACCACCCTGGCACGTCCCACCCGTGACGACGATGCGAACTGGCACGGTCTGACACCTCCCTCAGTTGTCTCCGGCGCAAGCTCGACTCGGGACGACCCGGCCGACCGCTCGCGCATCAGCCGCCGGTCAGAGCGCCTTACCGGTACCGGCGCGGCGACCCCGCAGCAGGGAGACGATCGCCGCCAGCGACACAACCAGAGCGACGACCACCACCACGAGGGCGATCCACACGGCCGCCCATTCGAGCATGAGGTCCGGCTCCTGTCCCTGCGCGATGTCGAGAAGCGCAAGGAACGCGAATGCCGCCATGACGATCGCGAAGACCCCCAGGATCACAGCCACAATAGCTATGGAGCGTCTGCCCTTCAATCGGCTTCTCCCTTCAGCACTCACTCAGGGCGCAGCCGGACACCGTCGGCAAGAACGCGCTGCGTTCCGCGGTCCAACGGAAGCGCCAGCCACTCTGGAGCTGTGATCCCGAACTCCACCTCCGGACCACCAACGTATTGCACGCGCTGATCCGCCCATGCCCACTCGACCACCGCGGTCAGAAGATCCTGAACCTCCATGCTTCCATTCCGAGAGTTACGGCTACTTCGCGCGCTTCGGAGCAGCGAACAGAGCGAACAGAGCGAACAACCCGAAGAGCCCGAAGAGACTCGAGGCACTCTGCGAGCCGGGCATGTAACTCAGAAAGCCAAGGCAGCCGAGGAAACCGAGGAAGCCCAGGTACCCCAGTCTGTTCATTGCGGTTCCTCCCTTCGGAAAGTCGCCTGGACGGGTGCAGTCCGGCTAGCAGCTCGTCCGGTCATCCAACCAGCGTGACATCTCCCAGAGGACCACAGCGCTCTCAGGTTCATGCATGATCTCATGCCAGAGCCCATCGTACACCCGAAGGCTCTTGTCAGAGGACCCGGCTCGCTCACAGAGTTCCTTGCTCCCGTCGATGTCCGCCACCTGATCCCGGCTGCCGTGCATCACGAGCAGAGGAACAGAGATGCGCTCCACGTTCGCCTGCAGGCGCCGGATCGCCCGGATGATCTCAGACGCCGTCCGGGCAGGAGTGCGACCGTGGTAGACGAGTCCATCCTCGTCGAAGGCCCTGACCACCGCCGGGTCTCGGCAGATAGAGGAACTCCTCAGTCGGAACATCGGAAGATGCGGGAGCGCGCGTCCGAGGGCAAGGGAGGCTCCTATCTTGAATACAGAGTAGTCCCGCCCCAGCTTCACCGCGGGAGCGCTCAGGATCAGGCCCGACAGCTCGGAGCGACCGTCGACCACGCAGAGCGACGCTATTAACCCGCCCATACTCTGGGCAACCAGGAACACCGGGACTCCCGACCATCTTCGCCTGGCCGTCAGAAGGAGCGCTTCCGTGTCGTCCAGATACTCCTCGAACGCGCTGACGAAGCACCGCTTCCCCTCCGAACGGCCATGCCCCCGCAGATCGAACGACTGCACAGCGTACCCTCTGCGCGCAAGGTGAAGGGCCGCCTGGGCGTGACGATCGCTGTGCTCCGCAAACCCGTGCACGAGCACCACGACAGCTCTTGGCGACTCAGGAGCCCAGGATTGCTCAAACAGCTGGAGACCACCGGGCACGCGAAGCGAGCTCTCACAGTGACTGACCGCGACTGAGGAGGATGTCGTTTGAGCCGACGCGCGCATGGAATCCAAACGTCACCGCCTGCATGAGTCATCCGTCCAACGGCCGCGTCTCTGTCGCGGGCGGGGGGCGGGGTGGGTGCCGGCCGAGGCGAAGCCAAGGACCTCGTGCAGTCGCCGTGACGGGGCGGCGAGCGACGCCGGAGGGCAGGACCTAACGATAGAGAGCTTTGATGGTGCCCCACGTCGCGGGCACCTCGGGGACTGACGCCGCACCGGGCAGGACATCGAACTCAAGTTCGAGCCCATACCCGAGCCACTCCCACTCCCAGTCCCACATCCCGAAGTCCGCGTCGATCGTGTGGGTACCGGTGCGCCAGATGGGCTGCCCGTTCGGCACGTTGTACATGTCCCACACTGGCGTGATGGCAAAGGACTCTCCCGGCCCGAGCGTGTGCGGCGTGATCGCTGTGAAACAGCCGCAGCCGGACCCCCAGATTACGACGGACTCCGGGTAGAAAGGAGTCACAGGGTCCCACAGGCGGATGCACATGTCGATGCCGGTGCAGGGGCTCAGCAGTTCAAGCGTGTCCCCCGTGATGTTGGTGACAGACAACTCCATCGGCACATACTCGTACGTCACGTACGTGTCCCGCTCAGTCGCCAGGAAGTACCTGAGTCCATTCTGCTCGACAGAGACGCTGTGAGACGCAGTCAGGCCGGCGGGAATGAGCAGCAACACGAAGAGAGGAACAAGCCATGCGGAGGGTCGCATAGGGATCACCTCCAGGCGGGAAGGCGCGTCCGGTCACTCACACGCACAAAGCATAGCATGTCGTAGGACGCTCTGGCAAAGCCCGCGTCACTCAGCAGCAGGAACCATCGTGCCGGGCGACAGCTGCAGACGCCTGTTGGACAGTGCCGGGCGACGGCTCCATCCCCCGGTTGGCCGTGCTGCGCGTCGGCTGCATACGCCTGCAGGCCGTGCTGCGCGTCCCCTCACTCTGCCGGAGCGTACTGCATCAGATACATGCCCGCGATCGCGAATCCGATGCCAACGAGCCTTGTCCAGTGCGCGGACTCCCTGAAGACGGCGATCCCGACCACCGCCATGAGGGCGGCCCCGGCCGCGAGTATCATGGGAACAGCGGAGAGTGGCCCGCCCTTCTGGAAGAGCAGGAAGAACGCCACGGTGCCGGCGCCGACACAGATGCCAGTAAGCACTGAATACACGATGCCAGGTGCGCTCACCGACTGGGGCCACGACCCGGAGTACTTCAAGTAGCCGAGGTACACGAGAACTGTGAGCGCCGCTGCGACCTCAACCACGAAGCCGCCAACGCCCTCGCCGATCCGTTGGGCGGCGAGCTTCGTGAAGACCTGATGAAGACCGTACAGCAAAGCTGCGGCGATCGCGTAGCGCATCCAGACTGACATCCGGGCTCCCTTCTCAGCAGATAGCGCAGCTCCGCCTGACGGACCGTGTCTCACCCGCACCTAGCGATGACATGTTCCCCACCTGTGTGAAGCAGACCCCGTGACAACCGAGGCCGTCAGCTGCGTACGCCGGCTAGCCGGCGCGGCTGCGGCACAACAGCGTCTCCGCGAGTCAACGCAGCAGGACCGCTGTGCGTGCCGAAGCGTTGCCGTCGACGTCGAGCCGAATGAAGTACACGCCCGAGGCTACCCGCTCTCCCGAGTCCCCCTTGGCGTCCCAGTCCACTTCGACGAAGCCGCTCGTTCCGGGCGCGGGATCCAGTCGCCGTACGAGCCTGCCCGCTACGTCGTGCACCGACAGCCGCGCAGACTTCCATCCCTCGGGAAACCAGCAGCCAATGGTGGCGCGGTCGGTCGCCGGATTGGGTCTCACATATCGGAGACCTGACGTGACTTCACCGGGCACGCTCACCGAGGCGCGTGTCTCGGTCGCGAGCGCCTCCCCTCCGGAGGGCATGAGCACGCGGAGTTCGTACCAGAATGCCCCGCCCGGCCACACGTTCTCATCATAGAAGCTGCCTGACGCGGCGCTCGTCAGTGGCTCAGGTGTTATGCGGCTGTACGGACCTTCCGCTGAGGGCGCCCGGTGAACCACGAGGCCGACGCCGTGGGGACAGCTCGGAAGCACCCATCTGAGGACCACTGCGGCGCCGCCGAACGCGAGCGAGGCATAGAAGCTCCCCTCGACGGGCGTGTCCGGCTCCTTGATGGCCAGACTCCGACCATAACCGGCCGCGATCGCCACGAACTCGTCGTTCGGATGTGGAACGTCGCACTGGTTCCAGTTGTTGTACCCCCACGTCACGACCGTCCCCTCGGACTTGAGACCCAGACTGTGGTATCCCCCCGCAGCTACTGCGGTGAAGTCCGCGTTCGGGCCGGGGATGTCGCACCCACCCTCCCAGCTGCTGCCCCATGCCACGGCGGTGCCGTCAGACCTGAGCCCGAGGTTGTGGGACACACATGTCGCGACCGCCACGAAGCCCGCATTGGGCACTGGTTCCTCGGACTGGCCGGAGTTGTTCCATCCCCATGCTTCCACTGTGCCGTCGGACCTGAGGCCCATGCTGTGGAAGTAACCGGCCCGTATGTCCACAAACCCGGAGTTCGGCTCCGGCACCTCGCACGTACCGTAGGTGGTGTCTCCCCAGGCCACGATAGACCCGTCGGACTTCAGGCCCATGGAGTGCTCGTAGCCGGCCGCTATCGCCACGAAGTCGCCGTTCGGATCGGGAACGTCGCACTGGCCGCCGTAGTTGGAGCCCCAGGCCGCTACGGTCCCGTCCGACCTGAGCGCCATGCTGTAGGTTCCGCATGCCGCGACCGCCATGAAGTCCTCATTGGGCGCGGGTATGTAACACTGCCCAGAGCTGTTGTTCCCCCATGCCACGATGGACCCGCTGGACTTGAGACCGAGAGCATGCCCGGCCGCGCCGGCAACTGCAGTGAAGCCCTCGTTCGGAGAGGACATTCCGCACTGCCCGTGCCAGTCGTAGCCCCACGTCACCACCGCCCCGTCAGACTTCACGCCTATGCTGTGTGCTCCACCGGCTCCGATCGCGACGAAGTCCGCGTTCGCAGCAGGGACGTTGCACTGACCGCTGGTGTTGGCTCCCCACGCCACGATCGTTCCGTCTGACTTCAGACCCAGGCTGTGGGAGTTCCCGGCGGCCACGGATACGAAGGCCGAATTGGGCTCCGGAACCTGGCACTGGCCGTGCTCATTCCATCCCCAGGCGGCGACCGAGCCGTCGGACTTGAGGCCGATCACATGATTGTCCCCCGCCGCCAGCGCTTCGAAGCTGGCGTTCGGGAGCGGGACCTCGCTCTGGCCGAGGCCGGTGTAGCCCCAAACCACGACCGTTCCGTCGGACTTGAGACCCACGCTCGTGCTGTCGCACGCCGCGACGGCCACGTAGTCGGCGTTCGGAACGGGAACGTCGCACTGGCCTCGGTGGTTGAGCCCCCACGTCACGATGCTCCCGTCGGACTTGAGACCGAGATTGAAGCACCAGCCCGCGGCGATGGCGACGAAGTCCGTGTTGGGCGAGGGGACGTTGCAGTGTCCGGCCAGGTTGAATCCCCAACACTCGATGCGGCCATCGGACTTCAGGCCCAGGCAGTGTCGGTAGTTCGCCGCCATGGCCACGAAGTCTTCGTTCGGCTCCGGTACGCTGCACTGGCCGTCTAAGTTGTACCCCCATCCGACGACGCTCCCATCCGGACCCAGGCCAAGACTGAAGAGGTCGCCGCCCGCGACCTCGACCAGACCCTCGAGTCTCTCGGGCGCTGGAAGGACCTGAAGGCCCCAACTCACGATCGACCCGGCAGGCTGCCCGCTCGCCGGGCTCACTCCCAGACTCAGCGTCGCAAGGCAGACACACAGGCTCGCCGATGTGAGTCTCCACACTAGGCTCGACCCTGGCATGCTTCGCTCCTCCCATGCGCGACCGAACGCCCGTGGCGCGCTCCGTCACCGAGGCCAAGTCCCGGGGTCATTCCTGATCTTCGTTCCGGCGCCCTGGCGCCGGCTGCACACACTAGTTGGAGCGCGGCCCGTTCGGGTCCGGCGGCTCGGCATCGTCACTCCGGAGGTCTGTCCACTTCGTCGCAGGGTCTCTCGGCTTCTCCTCGAGCGTAGCGACTCGCCAATCGAGTGCAGAGGGCTCGGTGGAGTCGGTGCCGCCGGAGCGGGCGTCGGCTGCACGCGCCTGCCTGAGCGGCCGAAGCACATCAAACATCCCACGCGTCGTCCGGGCCGCCGCTCTTGAGCCACTTCCGCGCCACTTCTGACTCCCCCAGCTGGAACACCCCCACCTGGATGCCGCGCGCAGCTGCTCAGCCGGCCAGTTCACGCCCCAGCCCGAACCGAAGAACGTCGCAGGCCAGTACCGCACACGGCCTGGGAAGCAGAGCATGGACGGCCTTCAGGAACTCCGCGAACGCCACGATCTGCTTGGTGGTCGGCACATGGTCAGACGTGCACACGTCGATCAGCACGCACACCCCGTCAGGAAGCTCCGGGTCATCAAGCGCTCTCGAGAGCGCAGCCCGAACATCATCAAGGGTCCGGTCACCTACTGACTTGAGGGTGAGTATCCCATCCTCGATCGAATACTCCACCATGATCCCGTATCTCCACGCGTCGGTGCGCCTGACGACTCGCGTATCAGCCGAGCTGTGCGGCGGCGCGGGGCGTGCCGCCGACGCGGAGCGGCTGCCCCCTTTGCAGGTAGCGTAACACCCGAGCACGTCGGCTGCAGATGCTTGTCAGGCCGCGGTCCGGTCGGCACTCAAACTCGTGCCAACGCGCGCTCCGCCAGTTCACGCCGCCTCGCATCGAGACGGGCGCCCGACCCAGCACGCCTGAGCATACGCTCGAGGCCGGGAGCCGCATACCGCATCTCATCAACTGCCCCGGAACCCGGTATCTCCGTCAGCGCCAGGAGCGTGTAGTAGAAGGGGAAACGCCTCCAGCGACCGCGTCCGTCCCTGTGTTCACTCAGATGGCACATGCCCCCGGAGAGGCGGCGTCGCTTGTGGGATAGACCGCCCGCTGTCAGGTGGCGCCAGACCGACGCCGTGCACGTCCCGCATCAGAAGAACCCGGGGCGCCGTTGACCCGCTTCCGATTCGGTGAGCCGCTTCTTCATTGAGCGCGTGGCCTCGGACAACGCATCTTCGACGTCGCTCAGACCTGCGTCCAGAAGGAGCAATACCCTGCACGCTTCCTCGCCGAGTATGTGCCCAGTGGCGGCACCCGAGCGGACGCGCTCCCCTGTGAAGAGCGTGATCCCACCCGCGTAGTCTCTCTCGGTAGGCGCGAACATACCTGCGTAGGACCCGGGCATGCCGCGTCTGCCTGCTATCCACCTGGCCACTCGCCGGGCCTCGGCCCTTGGTATGGACCTGCCAAAGAACAGAGCATCGCTGACTTCGTCGAGCGTGCTCGCAAGGCTCTGAGTACGGAGCAGCTCCATCTCGCCCTCCCTGACCCGGCCGCGCCCCGACGACTCGCGCGTCAGCCGCGGGTGAAGGGTGGCGCGGTGGGCGCCGGCCGAGGCGAAGCCGAGGCCCCCTTGCAGCTATCGTGACATCCGAGACCGTCGGCTGCAGACGCTGGTTAGGCAGCAGTCACATCAGCGGTACAGACCCTTGACCACGCCCCAGGTGCTTCGCTCCGCAGCCGTAGACGGCGTACCGATCATCTCTATCCTGTGCCACTCCCCCACGGCGGGCCCAGGGACGCTCGCGTAACCAACGTCCGTGCGCATCTCGAAGACCAAGTCGCCCGCGCCGGTGTGACCCCAGTCCGCGCCGATGATACGGCCCAGCCCAGTGTCGGACGGCTCGTCCTCGTCAGCGATCCCCATCTCTACTCCGTGGAAGTTCGCATCCTGGTCGACCCGCACGTCGGCCGAGAACGAGAAGCCGCTCGACCAATCGTAGAGGACCTGCGATGCGACTCCGCTGTCGTACCAGCTATCGCCGGCGGTCATCAGGCAGGGAGCCGGGTTCCCGACGTCCGGAAGAATCACCGGCAGCGGATCCCCATAGAGGGTCCAGTAGCCCACTTCGTAGCATGTGAAGTCCTGGTCGCAGATGACGGCTCTGCCGGCGCCGAACAGCTCGATGTCAACGTTGTCGAAGAGCCCCGAACTCCGGTCGTCCCCGTAGGTGCCGCTGCGTCCGTCCAGCACGATCGGCTTAGCCGTGGGGAACTCATCGCACTGAAGCTCTCCCATCTTACCTCCGTCGACGAAGAACTCGACGGTACCGCCCACCGCCCGTGCCGGGCATGCGTGGCCGAAGATGCCGATCACGGCGAGCGCGGCCAATACAGCACAAGTGCGTCTCATGTGCGCTCCCCCCTGTTTGCTGCTGGTTGTGACTGCTGCCTGACGTCCGCGCATCAGCCGCGGGTGAAGGGTGGCGCGGCGGATGCCGGCCGAGGCGAAGCCGAGGCCCCCCTTGCAGCTACCGTGACACCCAAGCTCGTCGGCAGCATACGCTAGTTAGACGCTGCGCCTTCAGACGTGGTCCGCCGCGTCCATACTGCGTACAGCAGGAACAGAACCGCCGGCACTAGGAACACGAGCAA
>JBDRIO010000005.1:0-34832 GCA_043815815.1 Candidatus Eiseniibacteriota bacterium
TCGGGCAACAGGGTGACGGACGCGCACGTCGGCATCTACGCGATGGCTCCGAACGGCAAGGACTACCGCGACAACTCCGTGAGAGATTGCGTCTCGGACGGAATGGTCACCGATACCTGGTTCAGTCCGACCGGTTACGGCGCCTTCGAGGGCAACTCCATCATGGACAACGGCGGCGCCGGCATCCGGATGCTCTACCCCGTCGACCTCGGTGGCGGAGCGCAGGGCTCGACCGGTGGGAACATCCTCACAGGGAACGGCAACTACGACCTCTACGTTGAAGTACCCGTCGGCGACGCTGCCACCGTCTACGCGCGGCACAACGCGTGGGACCACGCGACCGAGGGCGAGATCGACGCATCCGACGTCTACGACGCCAGCGACGACGGGTCGGTCTCGGACGTCGACTTCATGCCGCTCGCGAGCGGCGGGGGCGCGTGGTAGACACGGGTGTTGCCCGGCATCGAGTTCGCCGCACATCGCCGGATTCACAGAGGAGCCCTCAAGCTCGCCGAAGAACCACAGAACTCACTGAGGAGCCAACGGAAGACGGAGGCGCGAGATGGCAGACCTCTTCACGAAGTACCTGGGGCTCGATCTTCCGAACCCCGTGGTCGTCAGCAGTTCGGGTCTCACGAACTCGCTCGAGGGCGTGGTCGAGTGCGCGAGCGCCGGGGCAGGGGCGGTGGTGCTGAAGTCGATCTTCGAGGAGCAGATCCTGGCCGAGTCGACGCAGCTCGCCGACTCGAGCGGCGCTGCGTACTGGCACACCGAGGCGGCCGACTACATCCGCGACTACGGCCGTGAGAACGCGGTCGACTACTACGAGGACCTCATCCGTGGCGCCAAGCGCGAGACGTCGATCCCCATCATCGCGAGCGTCCACTGCGTTTCGGCGGGACGGTGGACCGAGTTCGCATCGAGGTTCGAGAAGGCCGGCGCCGACGCCATTGAGCTCAACGTCTACGTCTTCCCCGCGGATCCCCTGCGGCAGACTGCGCGCGAGAACGAGCAGGTCTATCTCGACATCGTGAAGGCCGTGAAGAAGCGGGTCGGCATACCCGTGTCGGTGAAGCTCGGGTCGAGCTTCTCGAGTCTGCCCGAGATGGCGCTCAAGCTACAGGACGCGGGCGTCGACGGACTCGTGCTCTTCAACAGGTTCTATCCGTTCGACCTGAACATCGAGAAGATGAAGCTGTCGCCCGGCGCGCCCCTCAGCACGCCCGCTGAGATCTCGACGTCGCTCCGGTGGGTGTCCATCCTCTCCGGCCTAACGACGTGCGACATCGCCGCGTCGACGGGCGTTCACGACGGCGCCGCGGTCATCAAGCAGCTCCTCGCCGGAGCCGACGCCGTGGAGGTCTGCTCCGTGCTGTATCAGAAGGGCGTCGACCACGTGGCGAGCATCGTCGGCGAACTCGGCGAGTGGATGTCCCGGCACGGGCACGCGTCGGTCGCGGACTTCCGCGGCAAGCTGCGCCAGGAGATGAGTTCCAACCCCGCGGCCTACGAACGCGTCCAGTTCATGAAGTCGACCACCCCCAGGGAGTAGCTGAACTCCCGTGTTCAGCCAAGAGGCTCGGATGAGCGAGAACATCCGGTGTCCCGTGAGCGCGTCGCATGGGACGCCCGGGCTCGACTTCGTCAAGGACGGGCTCCGCGTCTATCGATGCGGGACGTGCGGGACGTACGTCGCCGACGCCGAGTACGAGGAGACGCACTACGTCGACGCGGCGGCGGAGCAGATCGCGCTCACGGTGGACGAGCTTCTCGGCCGCTGGGGATACCGCTGGGGCGTGATCCTGGATGCGGTCTCCGCCGTCTGCCCGCCTCCTGCGACTCTGCTGGACGTCGGCGCCGGCACCGGGGGCTTCGTCTATCTCGCGTGCAGGCGCGGCTACGACGCGACCGGCGTCACCATGGCCGGGCGGGACGCTGACTACGCGTGCGAGACGCTCGGCGTGCAGGTCAGCGAGGGGAGGTTTGAGGAGCTGGGGAGCGGGGAGTACGACGTCGTCGCCGCGAACAGCGTGGTCGAGCACGTCGGCGACCCAGGGAGGCTCGTGGCGTGCATGGCGCGGCTCGTTCGCCCGGGCGGATGCGTGGCCCTGACCACCCCCAACCCCAGAGCGTACAGACGGCTGCTCCTGGGCTCGTGCCGCTGGAAGATGTTCCGCGCCGAGCACCTGTGCATCCTGAGCCGGCGCGGTCTGGAGGAGCTCGTGAGAGGAGTGGGTCTCGAGCCCGAGAGCTACGTCACCGCGTCCATGTACCTGAAGGGCGTCGAGCGCTGCTTCGGTCCGCTCGCTCCGCATGCCCGCGCCACCATCGCGTGCGTCATCCGCTCGCTCGGCGTGGGCGGCGACCAGATACTCGTCGCGAAGAGACCCATGTGACGTACCCCGCAGGCACCACTCCGACGCGGACGTCGATCGAACGCGCTTCCGGTTGGCGCAGTCCCGTGTCCTGCTGTATGCTCTGACCGTTCGCATGCCCTCTTCCGGCAACGAAGGAGCGACAGTTGTCAGAGGACCTGCTCAGACAGACCATCACCGCGGCGCTCGCGAAGCTGGGCCTCGACTCCGACCGCGTGGACGTGACGCCGCCCAGGGACCCGTCCCACGGCGACGCAGCGACGAACGTCGCGCTCTCGCTCGCGAAGCAGGCGGGACGCAACCCGCGCGAGGTCGCCGCGGAGATCGTCGACGCGCTCGAACTTCCTCCGGACTTCGTGGAGGCGGTCGAGATCGCGGGGCCGGGGTTCATCAACTTCAGGTTCGCGGGTCGCTGGTACGAGGACTCGCTGCGCGGCATCGTGCGCGCGGGCGAGGACTACGGACGCACCGGGTCAGGCGTCGGCAGGAAGATTCAGATCGAGTTCGTGAGCGCGAACCCGACGGGGCCACTGAACGTCGTGAGCGCGCGGGCCGCAGCGGTGGGCGACGCGCTCGGGAGACTGCTCGAGGCCACCGGAGTCGAGGTCCAGCGCGAGTACTACGTGAACGACGGCGGGCAGCAGGTCGGCAAGCTCGCGCTCTCCGTCGACGCGCGGTACCGCGAACTCGCGGGGGAGGAGTGGGAGATCCCCGAGGGGGGGTATCTGGGCGAGTACGTCCGCGACGTCGCGCAGCGGCTCCTGGACGAAGACCCCTCCGTCCGTGAGATGGACGCCGACGCGCGCGTCGAGCACTTCAGGCGCTCCGCCGTAGACGCGATCGTCGCTGAACAGAAGGCCGCCCTCGACGCCTACGGCGTTACGTTCGACCGCTGGTTCCGCGAGACGGAACTCGTCGAGAGCGGGGAGGTCGACGCGACGCTCGCGAGGCTCAAGGAGAGCGGCGAGACGTACGAGAAGGAAGACGCTCTCTGGCTCAAGACGAGCACGCGCGGCACGAACGACGACAAGGTCATCGTGAAGAGCGACGGAGTCCCCACGTACCTCCTTCCGGACGCGGCGTATCACGTGAACAAGTTCGACCGCGGATTCAACCCCGTCATAGACCTCTGGGGCCCAGACCATCACTCGCACGTCGCCGAGACCCACGCGGCGCTAGAGGTGCTGGGTTACCCGAAGGAGCGGCTGGAGGTCGAGATCATCCAGCAGGTGAACTTCATCGAGGGCGGGAAGCAGCTCAAGATGTCGAAGCGCGCGGGGAACATCGTGACGCTGCGCGAACTCGTGGACGACGTGGGCGTCGACGTGGCGAAGTTCTTCTTCCTGATGAGGAAGTCGTCCGCCCACCTCGACTTCGACCTCGACCTCGCCAGGGAACAGACCGACGAGAACCCCGTGTTCTACGTCCAGTACGCACATGCCCGCGTCGCGAGCCTCATCCGGTTCGCGGCGGACAAGGGAGCCAGCGTGCCGGCGCCAACTGACGTCGACCTCGCGGACATAAGCGGAGGCGAGGGTCGCCCCCTCGTGCTCCTGCTCGCGGCGCTCCCGAAGCTCGTGGAGGGCGCGGCGGAGGCCCGCGAGCCTCACAGGCTCACGACGTACCTCCGCGACGTGTCGGCCAGGTTCCACTCGTACTACCACGACAACCGCATCGTGACGGACGACCCCGCCACGACCGCCGCGCGGCTCTTTCTGTCCGAGGCGGTGAAGACCGTTCTCGGGAACGGACTCCGGCTCCTCGGCGTGAACGCCCCGGAACGCATGTAGTCCCCTCCGGCCAAGAGTGACCCTTTTCACCCGCCCCCGGAGCCTTGCCGGCGGATTCCCCTTGACGGCTGGCCAGGTGTGGTTGTTTATGGTAGTGTGCCGCCGGGCACACGAGCTTGACGAACTACGCAACATGGGAGGCGGCCATTCTCATCAAGGGACGGGATAAGGTCTTCCCGCAGGAAGACGTCGAGCGGACGCTCACGGGCTTGAAGGACGTGAGGTCTGCGCGCATCGTCTCCGACGACAACGGCGGCATCCTCGAGGTGCACGCCGTCGCGACGTCCGGACGGAGCCCCAAGCAGATCGCGCGGGACGTCGAGTCGATGCTCGTTGCGAAGCTCGGGATCCCGATCGACCACAGGAAGATAAGCATCGCCCTCGTCGAGGCCGGGGAGGAGGTGCCCGAGCCGAGTCGCTCGGCGCCGGAGCACGAGGACGTCCGGGAGGACGAGGTCCCAAGCGGCAGCTATCTGTGGCCGGGCGAGCGCCGCGTGAGGTTCGTCGGAGTGAGCGTGGCGCAGTCCCAGCTCAAGGCGGAGGCCAGGGTCGAACTCGCCCTCAACGGCCTGGACACGATAGCGGCCGAGGAGGGAGCCGACTCCCCGGACTCGGTGCTCAGGCTCGTCGCTGAGGCCACGCTCAAGGCCGTCCAGCAGTTCCTCGAAGGCGACCACGTCTTCTCCGTGAGCGCCGTGGAGGAAGTGACGGTCGGAGGGCGGCCCACCATCGTGGTGAACATCTGCCTCGTCGCGGACGGGGAGGAGTGGGACTTGATCGGAGCGTGCCCGTCGAGCCGCGACACCATCAGGGCGGCGGCGCTCGCGACACTCGATGCGGTCAACAGGCTCCTCAGGCGATGCAGGCCGAAGGAGCCTACGGAATACGAAGTCGGGCCGGCACAGGACAGCTAGCACGCCGAGCAGGAGCGGAGCGAGATTACACCTCAATAGCGAAGCGTTGCCCCTTTTGCCCTCGGCTTGAGGCGCAGACCGAGAGTCAGCGGTGATACAGCGGCCGGGGGTATTGAATGACGCGAGGAGGTGGAATTGTGTTCTTGTTCGCACTGATGCTGGAGATACTGCTGGGTGGTAAGACCACCTGGACCTAGTATCTAGCTTCCGTCCGGCCCGACGCCTTCTACCCCAAGACACGCGACTCCCAAACCATGCAGAAGCACCCACTCGCAGAGACCTCGCTACCCTTTCGAGTATACTACTCGATCGTTGTCGTTGCGGGAGCCCTGCTGGCCTTCTTTCTCTTTCCTGGCGCAGGCCTCACAGATTGGCCGCTCCTGCTCTGGTGGGTTGCCTTCATCGTCATCGCAGATCTGAACCCGATCCAACTCCCGAGGACCAACGCTGACATCACTGTCTCCTCCACGCTTGACTATGCCGCCATCGTCGTACTGGGTCCCGTTCCAGCGGCAATCGTTGAAGTCATAAGCACCACGATAACGCAGTTGGTCATCGCAAGACGCTCGCCGCACAAGGTCGTCTTCAACATTTGCCTGCTGATAGTGACGATCTTAGCGGCCGGTTCGGTCTTCGTCCTGCTCGGCGGTCCTGAGGCGACCTCGCTGGGCGAGCTGATCCTCCCCCTCGGCGCATGCGCCTTGGTCTACTTCGTCGCCAACACTGGTGGAGTGAGTATCGTAGTCGGTCTCGTCGAAGGGCTTAGTCCGTGGAGAGTCTGGCAACGGTCGTACATGTGGACGTTGACCCATCTCGTTGGCTTTGTGCCGCTGGGGGCCCTGATAGTGGTCGTCTTCAGAGAGGTGGGTATCACGGGTGTTCTATTCTTCCTGATGCCCCTTCTGCTGGCCCGATACTCCTTCAAGCTGTATGCAGAGATGCGAGAGGTCCACTTCGACACCGTGAGGGCACTCACGTCGGCCATTGATGAGAGCGACCCATTCACGAGAGGACACTCCGAGCGTGTGACGGAGTACTCAATGGCAATCGCGCGTGAGATGGGCTTGGGCGAACGGAGAATCGAGGCCATCGAGTATGCCGGACTGCTGCATGACATGGGCAAGATTGCAATGCAGCACGATATCTTGCTGAAGCCGGGCAAGCTGTCTGACAAGGAGTGGGAGATCATGCGAACGCACCCCGAGACAGGTGCCAGAATCGTCTCGGACCTCCACTTCCTGAAGGGTGCCAGGGATGCGGTGCTCTATCACCACGAGCGCTACGATGGCAAGGGATACCCGGCAGGTCTGGCAGGCGAGGGCATCCCGATAGAGGCGCGTATTGTGAAGGTGTCGGACGCCTTCGACGCAATGATGTCTGACAGACCTTATCGGAACTCCCTTGGGGTCTCTGCAGCGAGCGCGGAACTTGAGAAGGGTCGAGGAACAGAGTTCGACCCGCAGATTGTCGATGTGTTTCTGATTCTAATAGAGAAGGGGAAGTTCAGCATCGCGCAATAGTCACCGGCCGGTGTGCGGCGTGGGGGGATGGAGGGGCAGTGATTCACACCGGATACCGCATGTTCAGTTCTCCGGAGCATCACAGGGAGTGGCAGTACTTGTCGGAACGATATACGGACTGGCTGTCGCGTCGCCAGGATGACGGGATTGAAGTAGGCGAGGCTACAGACGCCAGCCGGAACACCCCAGTGCTCATCAAGCGAGCGTGGGCCTTCTCTCCATCGGAGAGACCGGCTCACTCACCCTTGGCGCATGAGTATAGGATCCTCTCCTACCTACGCCACCACACACTTGCCCCTGCGCTTGCGTTCTTCGTCGACTCCGACGGTCGCCGCTGCCTTGCGATTGAGATGGATCCAGAGCAAGTCTCTCTGGGGGCATGGGCACGCGACCACTGCTCTGATGGGGACTTCGTCGACTGGTTTGACTCACTCCTGGAAGGGCTCTCATATCTCCACAGCAGGGGAATCTCACATGGAGGGCTCCGTCTTGACTCTGTGGCTGTGACTCAGACCAACGAGTCCGGCCGAGGTTGTCGCGCAAGGTTCCTCGGCCTGAACACCATGAGTTGGCATCACACGCGGAGTCTCACCCAAGGCACTCCAGATGCTCTGCCTCATCCCCGGCGTGGCGGGTCCATTGATGACCTTGGCCTCCGTCGAGATGTGTGTTCCGCGATCTCGCTCGCCGTGCAGGTGCTGTCACTCAGTCATGGCTCGCAGGCGCTTGGCCACAACGATGTCACTGACGCATTCCCCACGATTCGAGACTCCCTGCCCACAGATCTGGCGGCGCTGTTGGAGAGACTTGTCTCGTCCGTTGAGTCCGTCGAACCCCCATCCGCTGCAGAGGTGCGCCGCGAACTGGCGCGTCTGAGGGACGATACTCGACGCGCCTCGCTGATACAGAACAGGGGGGTCGGAGAGCGTGGTCTCGTCCCACGTCGAGCGATTCTCTCTAGGGTCCGCTCGGCCATGGATGGCCGCCAAGCGGGGGTCCCAGTTGTGGAGATTGTGACCGGGCAACCAGGGAGCGGGAAGACGCATCTCTCGCATCTAGTCCGTGTGGAAGCAGCACTGAGAGGGCTCGATCTCGTTGAGTGCACAGCCCGCTCGCAGATGGGAGACCACCGGACTCTAACCGCTGAGTTCAAGGAGATCCTCGACGAAGCCTCACGGGAGTCGCCGACGTTCCGCAATCCTGACGCATCTGTGGTCTCTGCTGACGTGGAGCGGCCCATGCTGTCGCCTCGCCCAGTTGTGTGTTTCGCCGATGATGTCGATTGCCTGGGGGACGCGGAACTTGCCCAGTTGCTGCGTGTGAGCAGGATGTCAGAGATTGGCGGCAGATGTCCACTGCTGGTTGCCACGTGCCGAGAAGTACCAGCTGCTCTTGCACTGCACTTCCCGAGGCTTGCGGAGTGTGCCACGAGGGCGGGCTCGAACGCCCCGAAGCTTGAGATCCTGACGCTCGAGCCACTGTCGGAACGTGAGACGGCCGCTTTCGTGGCAGAGGTCGCATGTGTCACGCCCGACTCGAGGCTTGCTGGCTTCCTCAGATCGCGGTCAGGTGGCAATCCCCTGCTCGTGTGCGAACTCACCCGCTTCCTCGCTCGCCGAGGGCTGCTGGCGGTGGTGAACGGGAATCTCGCCCTTGAGGACGAAGTCGGCGCGTTGGTGGAAACACCGGAGACGATCGAACCTGTGCTTCGGGAGAGCATCGACTCGCTGCCGGCGGACGACTTGGCGGTTCTGGACGTAGTATCTCTCGGGCTAGGAGTTCTTCCCGATGTCCTCACACGCGTGACGGGACTCGAGTTGCCCCGAGTTCAAGCCGCGACCGCACGGCTGGAGGAGAAGGGAATCCTGCGTTTCGACGATGCAGGCGAGTTCACGGTATTCGCGCATGCCCTCCTCCGCGACATCGTGTACGACGGCATTGAGAGCGTCGAGAGATCTCGCCTGCACACCGAAGTGGCCGAGTTCTGGACCGGCGTGGATTCGCCAGGGGGGGGGACCACTCGCGATGAGATTCTTGCGTGGCACTTGCGCAAAGGCGAGTCGCCCGACAGCTCCGGTGCCCATGCGCTGCGGGCGGCCCAGGCCTTGGCAAGTGCCGGTAGGTGCGAGGAGTCTGAGACCTATCTCGCCATTTCTGAGGATGTGCTGGGTTCCCATGCGTCAAGTGCACCTCTCGCGTTGGAGTCGCTCTTGCGCTTGGCGAATGCCTACTGGAGCGGCGGTCATCCGGCCTACAGCGCGCGTGCTTGCAGGCTGGGAATCTCAGTGGCGGCTTCCGCTGGTTTGGAGGCGACCCCGCTAGCCATGGAGCTACAGTGGCGGTTAGGCGTGGCAGCGTCTCTCAGTGGATCTCCGGATGAGGCTTCCTCCGCGCTCGCCTGCGCTCTGGCCTTGGCGGAGGAGCAGGGCAGCAGGGAGTGGCTCGCCCGCGTCAAGTGCGGACTCGGGATGGTCCTTCAGATGACAGGTCGCTTCTCGGAGTTCGACAGCCTCACGACCGAAGTCCTGTCCCATCTATGTGATGATGACCCTCCAGACCTCTTGGTGCTCTGCTACGTGGCTAAGGGGAACGCGAGGATTGCGCTGAGCGACTGGGACGGAGCTCTTCCGTTCTACGAGAAGGCGAGGGTCTCCGCGGAAGCTGCTGGGCAGGAGGACCGCGTGAGCACTAGCCTTGGGAACATCGGGCTGGCGCACATGAGTGCGGGACGGTGGACCATCGCCGAGCGTTGCTTCGGCGAGGCCCTCTCCACAGCCAGACGGATCGGTCACCACTACGCCATGGAGCTCAGTCTGGCGAACCACGCATTCGTCTTGATGCGGAGAGGCGAGCTGGATGCCGCAGCGGCGAGATTGCGTGAGGCGTCAGACTGTGCCCATCGCTGTGGCGACCAGTGGGGACTCGCAGTTGTACTCGCGAACTTCGGGGAGCTGGAGTACCGGCGAGGCAACTACTCCGCTGCTCTTGAGGAGTATGCAAGAGCGGCGGAGCTGATGGACAAGGCTGGGAGCATTGACGACAAGCCAGAGCTCCTGCGGCGCACGGCGGAGGTTCTGTTGTGCCTCGGGCGTGTTGATGAGGCGCGAGACGCGATTGACTCAGCAGGCGCCATGGCCGACAAGATGGGTGGTCAGCTTGAGATCGCCAACGCCCATCGGGTTGCCTCTGACATCGCTCTGGTGGAGGGTCGCGACGCCGAAGCCGTGCGCCTCGCTGAGTTGGCTCTCCGTGAGGCTCGTGCGCTCGGCGCCGAGTACGAAGCTGGTCAGTGTCTGCTGTCGCTCGGCCGCGCGACTCGCCTCGCGGGAAGCGAGCCCGATGCGGCTGCTCATTTCGAGAGGGCACTCGCTGTATTCGCCGAGCTTGGGGCTCGGCGCGATGCAAGGCTTGCACAGGACTTGCTCGGAGCGAGAGGTCCCATGCGTCGGGCTCTCACACCGCATCTGCCGGACCAGAGGCAACACCTTGCCGCGCTCTGCCAGTCCAGCCGTCGCATAGCATCGGCCGGCGCTCTCAGCGACCTCCTTCGCGAGATTGCTGATGCGGCGGCGGCGAGCATCCCGGCTGAGACCGTGGCCGCGCTCGTTCGCTCGAGCGATGGGGAGTATCAGGCCGTGCCCACTAGCCTCTCAAGCGAGGGCGATGCGGCACCGGCGCTCACGACGTTCCTGGGGCGATTGCTGAGTGACGTCAAGTTGGAGGGCCCGGAGGCGCGCCTGCTCGAGTCCTGCGACGAGTCGCAGCTGTGGACAGAGCAGCTTGAGTCATCGGGCGTCCGTCGGGCGCTTCTGGTTCCGATCCACTCCAAGAGCGAGGTGCGAGGGGCCATCTATCTCGACTACCGGGAGCGTGACCGGCGCTTCTCCGAGCAGGACACGCGCTTCCTCGAGGCCCTCGCGGCTCAGTCAGCCGTTGCCATCGAGAACCTGATGCTGCGGGCAGAGCTCGAAGACGAGGTCGAGTATCTGAGATGGGAGGTGGACGGTCGGAGTTCCTTCTCGAGCATCATCGGGCGGAGTCTCGAGATGCAGAAGCTCTTCGTCCTCCTCCAGAAGGTCTCTCGCACATCTGTCACCGTTCTGATCGAGGGGGAGAGCGGTACGGGGAAGGAGCTCGTCGCGCGGGCCGTGCACTTCAATGGCCCGCGGAAGAGCCAGAAGTTCCTTGCCCAGAACTGCGCCGCTCTGCCCGAACAGCTGCTTGAGAGCGAGCTCTTCGGGCACGTCAGGGGAGCCTTCACCGGGGCGATGAGGGAGAAGGCCGGGCTGTTCGAGGCCGTCGACGGCGGGACCTTCTTCCTCGACGAGATCGCGGACATGCCCCCGTCTCTTCAGGTCAAGCTGCTGCGAGTCCTTCAGGACGGTGAGATCAGGCGGGTCGGAGCGACCGAACCCAGAAGCGTCGACGTGCGCATCGTGGCCGCGACCAACAAGAACCTCGCGGAGGAGGTTGCAGCGGGACGATTTCGCGAGGATCTGTTCTATCGATTGAACGTCATCCGCGTCTTCATGCCACCGCTGCGCGAGCGAAGGGACGACATCCCGCTGCTTGCGCAGCACTTCCTGGACAAGTACTCTGGCGGGCTTGAGAGTCCGCCCAGGGGATTCTCCGACGATGCGATGGACCTCCTGGCCAACTACGATTGGCCCGGTAACGTGAGGGAGTTGGAGAACGAAGTGCAACGCGCGCTGGCTCTCGCGAAACCCGGTTCCGGGATCGCAGCGAACGTATTGTCTGACAGAATCCGCGCCGTGGACGTCGTCGTGAAGCCGATTCGACCTGGTGCGAAGCTGTCACTGAAGGACATGGTGGAAGACGTCGAGAAACGCGTCATCCTGCAGGTGCTCAACGAGACCAACTGGAACAAGTCGCGGACCGCGCAGCTGCTCGGCCTGAGTCGCCAGGGGCTGCTCAAGAAGATCGCCAGGTTCGGACTCAAGCCGCTGGACGAGTAGCGCGAGCTTGGGACCGAGGGACGAGGTTCTGCTTCGTCCGTAGAGGAGTCTGTCAGTGCCCACCCGCGAGAGCAGCGAGTACTCCAGGGCCGGCGTGGACATAGACGCCGGCCGCGAGGCAGTAGACCTCATGAAGGACGCCGTACGTTCCACGTGGGGCCCCGCCGTCCTGGCTGAGTACGGCGGCTTCGCTGGTCTCTTCGATATTGCGGATTGCTCCCACGACGTCCTCGCGATGACCATCGACGGAGTCGGCACGAAGCTCAAGGTGGCGTCGATGTGCGGCCGCTACGACTCCATCGGGATGGACATCGTGAACCACTGCACGGACGATCTCCTTGTTCAGCGCGCACGCCCGCTGCTGTTCGCAGATTACTTCGCGAGTTCGAGCCTCGAGCCCCGCATGGTCGCAGAGGCCGTGGGCGGCATGGCGGAGGCCTGCCGCGCCCTCCGCTGTTCCCTCATCGCGGGCGAGACAGCCGAGATGCCCGGCGTCTACTGCGAGGGCGAGTTCGACATCGTCGGGTGCATGCTCGGTACGGTCAGCCGTACGACGCTCGACGGCATACAGCCCGTCGTTCCAGGCGACGTGCTGATTGGGCTTCCTTCGACAGGGCTTCACACGAACGGTTACTCGCTTGCCAGGCACGTTATCTTCGAGAAGGCCGGCATGGACGTGGACACCGAGGTGCCGGAGCTGGGCTGCACCATCGGCGAGGCGCTCCTCGCCGTGCACAGGGAGTACCTGACCGTACTGGAGCCCCACCTCGCGGACGCGCGCATCCATGCGATGGCACACATCACCGGAGGCGGCTTCTTCGACAACATCGAGCGAGTGCTGCCCAAAGGATGCCAGGCGCGCATCGACAAGTCTTCGTGGGAACCCCCTCCGATCTTCAGGTTGCTCTGCGACATCGGCAAACTCGATGACTCAGAGGCGTACCGCGTGTTCAACATGGGGATCGGGCTGGTCGTCGTCGTGGAGCGGGGGAGTGAGGTGGAGTTCCTGTCTTCTTTGTCCCGCGATGGGCTCAGGGCGACCGTCGTCGGAGAGGTCGCAGCCGACTCCCGGGGTGTCTTCCTCACCTGACGCTTCCATCCTCTGCCTGTCTTCCGAGGGTTCGAATCCTGTTAGGGACGCCAAACAGCGAGAGCCCGCCATCGGCGGGCTCTCACCATTCAGTGGCTGCCTGACTTGCCCTATCTGAACATCGCCTTCACCGCCGTCCACGACGACTGCTCGACCGGCGTGTCTCCCGTTCGGAGCCAGTAGTACAGGGTCGAGATCAGGTAGTTGAAGTCCTCCGTGTCGGCTCCTGCCAGTTCGACACCCGAGTACACGGTCCTGAACCCACGAGTCTCGTTGAGTACCACCACTCCTGTTCCGCTTGCGAACTCCCCTTCGTAGTCAAACATGATCTGAGCCGTTCTCGTTGGGGTCGCGCGGTCGGTGAGGATGTAGCCCGTCCGCGGGAACGCGATCGAGCCGAGGATGGCGATGATGGCGACGACGATGATGATCGAGATGATGTTCGCCTCATACGACCTCAAGTTCATCATGCCCGGTCCCGGCGTGTCGAAGTCCTGGTAGCTCATATCGAGGCCAAGGTAGCTGCGCGGGAACCCGCTGCATGAGGCCGGAGCGTTCATCTCCGGGTGCGCTGAAGACATGTAGTCCTGCCCGACGAGCATGAGGCTGCCGCCCGAGTCGAGATACGCGGCGAGCGCGGCCTCGTCGGTTGCGTCGATGTTGTTCGCGCCCCCGAAGAAGTTGTCGCTGCCAAGCACCACGACGAGCGGGTAGTTCGCTCCCGTCAGGTTGGGAGGGAAGTTGATGCTCCCTCCGGTAACCTCGGTCGACGCCGTGTGCACCGTCGTCGCTCCCGCCGCGAGGAACGCATCCACGTATCGCTGTGTGAGGTCGTGGAAGAGCCCAGCTCCGTCCTGACCATCGATGTCGATGGCGACGAGAACGTCGGCCACGACGGCCCGGCCGGAGGGGGAGTCCTGGTCCGACGGACCCTCGACGCTGGCGGACGCCGGCTGGCCCGACCACGCGGCGGGCGAGGCGAGCATCACACACATCCATGCAACGAGCAGCTTCTTCATCTACCTTCCCCCTGTTCTCCGTTGCCGAGACACGATCCAAAGGGCTGGCACCCGCTATCCACACCACGGTCCGGGGCGCTGAGCTCAGACCGGCCGGTACGGGGTCAGTGTATATGAACATCAGCCACGTATCCAGCCCGCTTTCGCCGCTCGATGGCCACGGCAGGGGGCAGGAGCGCGGCAGTCCTGCCAGGCGCGCGCCGACCGATCGCCGCGAGTTGCGTTCCATCGCGGGTCGGGAGACGTGTTGCCATCTGAATCTCAATCGCATATCCTGCGCGTGATGCGGTCGTCTCTCGCCGGGGTTCAGGTGTCCGGCTCGCTCAGACGGGAGGCAGGCGCGGCCAGGTTCGCGACGCAGCCTTTCCTCGTGTCGGTCAAACACGCCACATCCGGGGACGCGGCAGAAGGCACCGTCGCGCCAGTCGGGATCGGATGCGGGTTCCAGCCTGGGGGAGGGCGGACGAGGAACTGGCGCGGGGCCAGGAAGGGAGTGCGAATGACACACAGCTCGAAGTGGCCACCCATCTATGTCGCGTGCCTCATCGCGGCGGCGGTCCTGCTCGGTCTGCTCGGGTCGGACGCGTCCGTTCAGGTGCCGAGCGCGCACGCGGGGGCTCTGGATGACGAGATCCCGAATGTCGCCGGCGATTGGGCGGGCACGTGGCTGGATTCCATCCACTACACATGGGCTTTCGGTGACGTCAGCTGCACGATCGTCCAGGACGGCTCCGACTTCACGGCAGACGGCATCATCGACCTGTCCGTTCTCGGGCTCGGTCCGATGCCGGGCACGGGGGCGGGAACCGTGACCCGCGAGGGAGGTCGCGCCACGCTCAACTTCACGTTCTCTGCCGCGGGCGTCGGGAGCGGAGTCGGCACGCAGATCGGCGGCAGCGGGACGGGCTCCGGTTCCGTCGCGCCCTACGGTCCGTTCACGTTCCAGGGCGCGGCCACGAGCACGACCATCGATGGCACGTTCGACTTCACGGACCCAAGCGGCGGGTACGGCTCCGTGCACATGACGAAGGACACGCCCGTGGAGCCCTCGACCTGGGGCGCCGTCAAGGGCCGCTACCACGAGAGCGGCGACTAGGCCGACTGCATTGAGTAACGAGCGAGCGGGACTTCGGGCGCGGCTCCTGGCCGCACTGGTGGACGTGGTCCTTGGGGGTGCGCTTGCGCTGCTCCTCTCGGGGTCATCAGGCCACTGGTTCTCCGAGCGTGCCGTCGTCATGCTCGGCATAGGCTCTCCCGACACCTTCTGGAACGGTCCGGTCCCATACGTCATCGGCATCTTCGGGAGCGTCGTCTACGGCGCTCCCCTGGCCTTCGCGCTCGTGTCGCTCTCGGACGCGCTCTTCGGCGCGACCCCGGGGAAGTGGCTACTCAAGCTTCGGGTGGCGTCCGCCGACGGCTCTCCACCGTCCCGGACGCGGCTCTTTGCGAGGTGGGCTCTGAAGCACGTCTGCGCCTGGGGACTCGTGCTCGCCCTGGTCCTCGGAGAGAGCCTCGTCGCCGGAGCCGCGATCGTCCTGGGCGCCGTGGTGCTGGTTGGCTCCGTGGCGGCCGGCGGACCGCGGCGCCTTGCCCTCCATGACATGCTGTCGCGAACCGCCGTTCTCTCCGAGCCCGTTGCGCGGCACGGGCGGCCGTGATAGCGTGACGCGGCCTGAACCGCAGGCGTTCCACGGCATCGCAGGCGGGTCCGACACGGGGCCGCGCGACCAGACCAGGGTCCTGATCAGGGGCAGTGACATGACGAGCCGGCAACACGGAGAGTGCGAGCGGGGGAGGACGTTCGGTGGCGGTGTCTCGCTCGCCGTCGTCGCTCTGTGCGTGCTGCTGTTCGCTCTCTACGTTCTCGAGCATCGCGACGCTGCGCGGCTGCTCGTCGACTGGCTGACCGGACGCTAGCGTCCTCGGTCTTCATGAGGTGACATGAGCACGGGCCTCCTTCTCATCCCAGCGATCGCATTCCTCGTCGTCGGCGCCTTCCTGCTCGCGCGCGTCTGGCCGACGTGGCCCTCCAGGCTCACCGTCTTCGGCGTGGCGCTCTTCGGGCTCCTCGTCTTGAGCTTCCAGGCGCTCGGCGTCGTGGCCGCAGCGCTCAAGGCTCCCGCCGTGAGGCCTCTCTGGCTCATCGTGTCCTCGGTGGGGATGTGCGCGCTATCGTGGCGCGCGTCGAGAGCGATGCGCTCGTGGGCGGGGCTCCGCGACGAGCGCGATGGCTCTCCTGCCGGCCGTGTCTCGAGCAATGGCCCCGCGAGCTGCGGGCAGGTGAGCCGCTCGCGTCCGCGACGGTGGCTGCCCGCTGCGATCGTAGGAGCGGTGGTGCTCGCCGTCCTTCCGAACGCCGCGTCGCTCGGGCTCTCCGCGCCGCCGCGCGGCTGGGACGTCCTCTCGTACCACATGCCGAAGGCGCTGGCGTGGCTCCAGAACGGGAACCTCGGGAGCTACGGTTCGCTGGCCGCGTTCTATCCGGGCAACGGCGAGATCGCCATCCTGTTCTCGCTCTTCACGGGAACGGACGCCCTGGCGCCGCTCGTCCAGCTGCCGTTCGCGCTCCTCGGGGCCGCGGCGGTCTACGGCCTCGCGCGGGAACTGGGAGCGCGCGCGACGTCTGCGGCTGCCTCGGCCGTCGTGTTCCTGGCGGCGCCCATCGTCCTCTTCCAGTCCGCGCTCGCCAAGGACGACCTCGTGGTGACGGCGCTCGTCGCAGCGGGCGTCTATCTGCTGCTCAGGTCTGCCCGGGCGAGGGGCGGGCACCGTTTCTCCATCGTCGAACTGGGTGCTTCCGGCCTGGCCTTCGGGCTAGCGCTTGGCGTCAAGTACTCGGTTCTTCCGTTCGTCGCGCTCTCGGTCGTCGCGGTCTATCTGACACGCTTCCGCGTCGTGCGCTCGCGGCGGGCGCTCCCGGTGTCGGTCGCCACGCGCTCCGCCTGTCGGCGCACCGCTCTCTTCGTCGTGATGCTGGTGCTTCCCTCCGCCTTCTGGTTCGTTCAGAACTGGGTCGTCGCGGGGAACCCGCTGGCTCCTCTCTCGTTCGGTATGGTCGCGGACGCGTTCGGGCGGCACGACCCGAGGTACGTGGCGAGCGCGCTCGGCTGGCTGGTCTTCCCCTGGCTCGACCGGGCGGTCCAGGGCTCGTACAGCGCCTCATCGGGGTTCGGAGCCGCGTTCGCGACTTTCGCGGCCCCGGCTCTGGCGCTCTGTGGGTGGCTGTGTGTCTCGCGCCGGGCGCGGAGGCACTTGCGGCTTCCCCAAGTCATGGTCCTGGCGTTCGTCGCCGGCGGCGTGGCAGCGTGGTGGCTCGGCGGACACCACCTTCCCAGGTTCCTGCTCCCCGTGGTGGCGCTCGCGTGCGCGCCTGTGGCGCTCCTGTTCGACCGCGTCGACCGTGGGATGCGGTTCGCGCTCGTGGGGCTCCTGGTACTCGCGGTCCTCTTCTCGACGGGGGAGGCCCTGAGGGTCATCTACGCTGGCGACGACCTCGTCTCGTCCCACATGGGGTTCGTGGACAAGGCCGAGCACTACCACATGCCCGGGTTCATCTACGAGCTGCCCGCCGGGACGCGCATCCTCCTGATCGACATCCCCGGCATAGACGTCTTCCGTACGTTCCGCTATCCGGTCGCGGGCGACCTGCCCGGGAACGAGGTCCTGATGGCCGGCGACATCGGGTTCGAGACCGACCTCGTCAGGCGGGGGCCGGTGCTGGGGCACGCGAGCCTCGTCCGCGAGGGCGTCGGATACATCTTCCTCCGGACGCTCGCACTCCCGCCCGGTCCGACCGTGTTCGACATGCGCCCCGACCTCTACGAGAAGGTCGTGGACACGGTCGAGGAGCCGTACCCGTGGTACCGCAAGGGTTACCTTCCGACACCGGGCGAGGGGTTCGACGAGCGCGCCCCCGCCGTCACGAAGGTGTACAGAGTCCTGCGCGGGTAGGCTCCGGACGCCCGCGCCCGCGGGACGGTTTCCGGAGCGGATCGTCCGTCGCGGATGGCCCCACACACGCCCACCCCGCGTTCATTGACTATCCGCAACTAGTGTGATATAATGAAGTTGCGTGGGGTTCGCAGACTCGCCGCGCGCGGCAGGTCCGCGGACCTCTTCTTGTCTACGTACACGTTTCTGGGACGCCACCCTTCCGGGAGGTCACAGAATGAAGACGTCTCCGCCCCGTCTGGCCCTTCTCAGTCTGGTCGTTCTTCTCGTCGCCGCGCTGGGCGCCTCCGCGGCGTCCCCATACGACATAGAACTCATGAGCCGGACGTTCGAGCCGGCTCCTGCTCTCCGCTCGAACGCGGAGGACGTCCACGTCGTCATTCAGTTCGTGGAGATACCCACCCTCGCCGAGAGGGAGGAGCTGGCATCGAGCGGCATCACGCTCTACGATTACATTCCCAACTACGCCTGGACGGCATCCGCGAAGGCGGGAGCGCTCCAGACCCTCGACAGCTCGCGCGTGAGGGCGGTCTTTACGCTCGCCCCGGACGACAAGATCTCGAGACGGGCGACCGGCAGGGGGAGGGTACGCGCGTTCGTCTATCCCGACGTCGTCGATGCGACCTCCGTGCTGGAGAGACACGGCACGATCGTCGAGGTCGTGAGGAACGTCTACACGATCGAGCTTCAAGGAGACGTGCGGGAGCTGGCGGCCGAGGACATCGTGAAGTTCGTCGACGGCACGGTCCCCGACAAGATAGAGGACAACGACGACATCCGCGACAACATCAACGCGGACGAAGTGCAGACGAGTCCGTACGACCTGCACGGAACCGGCATCTACGCCGCCATGTGGGACAACGGCTCGGTCTCCACGAGCCACAACGACTTCGCCGGCAGGCTGGTCGTGGCGGACGGGTCGGGGACCGGTTCGCATCCCACGGCGTGCGCGGGCATGCTCGCGGGCGACGGCTCGCGGAGCGTCTCCCAGGGCGGCACGCCCTACCAGTGGCGCGGCGTGGCCGACGACTGCAATCTCGCCTCGTACAGCTGGCCCAACGACATCCCCGACATGGACACCGAGACGGCACACGCCATCTCCAACTACGACATCGTCGTCTCCTCGAACTCGTGGAGCTGGGGTCTCTGCCCCAGCTACTGCTACTACTACGGGGAGTATGACGACTACAGCCAGAACTACGACAAGATCGTCAGTGGAAGTCAGGGCAAGCGCCTGTCGGTGGTCTTCTCCGCCGGGAACGACGGCGACTGCACCGACTGCGCGAGCGAACTCCCCGACTTCCCGTACGGCACGATCCCCGGTCCGGGCTCGACCGCGAAGAACACCATCTGCGTCGGCAGCAACAACGCCGACAACGACGCGCTGAGCTGGTACAGCAGCATGGGGCCGACGGTGGACGGGAGGCTCAAGCCTGACATCGTGGCGCCCGGGTGCAAGAGTTCCGCCGGCATCACCACGACGGGAACGAGCAACAACTACGTGAGTTCCTCCTGCGGCACGTCGTACTCCTGCCCGGTCATCTCGGGGTGCGTTGTCCTCACGCAGGAGGACTACATGGACAAGTTCGGCGGCGAGGCATGGCCGTCGACGGTCAAGGCGCTGCTCCTGCAGGGCGCGGAGGACCTCGGGAACACGGGACCCGACTACCAGTTCGGGTTTGGCCGCGTGCACATCCAGAATACGATCGACATCGTCCGAACTGACGACGGGACCGGCGATCTCATCAAGCAGGACTCGGTCACGACAGGCGAGACGTGGACGTACAACGTGGACGTATCGGGGGAATCCGAACTCAAGGTGACGCTCGTCTGGGACGACTACTTCGGAAGCTACGAGGGGAGCGGCAAGAGGCTTGTGAACGACCTCGACCTCGAGATCGTGTCACCGGGCGCGACGACCTACTACCCCTGGCATCTGGATCCGAACAACCCGAGCAACAACGCCACGACCGGCGTCGATGACCTCAACAACGCCGAGCAGGTAATCGTGAACTCGCCTGCGAACGGCACGTGGACGATCCGCGTGATCGCCACCACCCTGCCGCAGCCCGACCAGGACTTCTCGCTCGTGACGAACGTGGGTCCGGGCGCCGGCGATCCGCCTCCCGCGGCTCCGACCGGCCTGGACGCCACAGGCGGTTCGGGCGAGGGCGAGATCGACGTCGACTGGAACGATAACTCGGAGCCGGACTTCGACCACTACAGGCTTGAGCGCGCGACGAACCCGTTGTTCTCGGGCGCCGTGTCGTTCACGACGGCCACGAGCGACTACGCCGACTCCGGTCTGACGCCCGGCAGCACGTACTACTACCGTGCGTACGCCGTCGACGTCGGCGCCAACGAGAGCGGCGCGGGCAACACCGACTCGTCACCCGCGACCGATCTTCCGCCCGCGGCGCCTACGGGTCTCGGTGCTTCGCCTGGCGCGGGCGAGGGAGAGATCGACGTCGACTGGAACGACAACGGCGAGGCCGATTTCGATCACTATCGCCTGCAGCGCGCGACGAACCCGTCGTTCTCGGGCGCCTCGTCGTTCACGATGAGCTCGAGCTCTTACGCGGACGCGGGGCTGACGCCCGGCGACACGTACTACTACCGCGTGTACGCGGTAGACGCCGGCTCGAACGAGAGCGCCGCCAGCGCGTCCGACTACGCGATCGCGACCGACCTCGCGCCGGCCGCTCCGACTGGACTCGCGCTCGTTCCGGGTCCCGCCGAGGGCGAGATCTTCGTTAGCTGGAGCGTGAGCCCCGAGTCCGACATCGACCGCTACCGTCTCGAGAGGAGCCTGGCGCCCGACTTCGAGCCCGGGTCCGAGCCGTTCGAGGGCGCGGTGGCCTCGTACCAGGACTCCGGTCTCGTTCCGGGCGCGCTGTACTACTACCGCGTCTACGCGATAGACGCCGGCGAGAACGTGAGCCCGCCGAGTTCCGTCGAGTCCGACTACGCGCTCGACCTGCCTCCGGCGGCGCCCACCGGGCTCGCAGCAAGTCCCGGCGTTGGAGAGGGTGAGATCGACCTCGACTGGAGCGACAACGGCGAGGCCGACTTCGACCACTACCGCCTCGAGCGCGCCGAGAACCCGGCGTTCTCGGGCGCCACTTCGTTCATCACGAGTTCGAGCGACTACGCGGACTCGGGATTGACGCCGGGTGGCCTGTACTACTACCGGGTGTTTGCGTACGACGCGAACTCGAACGTGAGCGACCCGAGCGTCTCTGACTCGGAGTTCGCCACCGACCTGCCACCGGCGGTGCCCACCGGCCTGGCGGCCGTGCCGGGGCCCGGCGAGGGCGAGATCGAGGTGAGCTGGAGCGCCAACACGGAACCCGACTTCGACCACTACCGTCTCGAACGGCACACGGATCCGGGGTTCGGGCCCGGCTCCGACCCGTTCGAGCAGCCGGCGACGTACTTCCCCGACTCGGGGCTCGTGCCCGGCGACGAGTACTTCTACCGCGTCATTGCTGTCGACGCCGGCGGGAACGAGAGCGCGCCGAGCACCGTCGAGTCGGCCATCGCGCTCGATCTCGACCCGGCCGCTCCCACAGGTCTCGCGGCTACCCCGGGGACGGGGGAGGGCGAGATCGACGTCGACTGGGACGACAACGGCGAGGTCGACTTCGACCACTACAGGGTCGAGCGCGCCGACAACCCGTCGTTCTCGGGGGCCACGTCGTTCACGACCGCCACGAGCGACCACGCCGACTCGGGTCTGACGCCCGGACAGACGTACTACTACCGAGCGTTCGCGGTCGACGCGAACGCGAACGAGAGCGCGGCGAGCGCCTACGACTCCGCGATCGCGACCGACCTGCCGCCCGCGGCCCCGACGGGTCTGGCACTCGTGCCGGGCCCCGCCGAGGGCGAGATCTTCGTCAGCTGGAACCCGAACTCCGAGCCCGACCTCGACCGGTATCGCCTGGAGCGGAGTCTCGCACCCGACTTCGAACCGGGATCCGAGCCGTTCGAAGAGCCGGCGGTCTCCTACCAGGACTCCGGTCTCATTCCGGGTGAGGAGTACTACTATCGCGTGTACGCCATCGACACCGGCGGGAACGAGAGCGCGCCCAGTGCGGTCGAGTCGGCCATCGCGCTCGACCTCGTGCCGGCGGCTCCGACCGGCCTCACCGCGGTCCCTGGCGGCGGCGAGGGCGAGGTCGATGTCGACTGGAGCGACAACGGCGAGGTCGACTTCGACCACTACAGGCTCGAGCGCGCCGAGAACCCGGCGTTCTCGGGAGCCACGTCGTTCACGCCCGCCACGAGCGACTACGCGGACTCGGGTCTGACGCCCGGACAGACGTACTACTACCGCGCGTTCGCGGTCGATGCGAACTCCAACGAGAGCGGTCCCAGCAACACGGGCATGACCGACGCGACCGACGTCGCTCCCACGGCCCCGACGGGGCTCGCGGCTGCGGACGGTCCGAGCGACGGCGAGATTCAGCTCACGTGGGACGCCAACCTCGAACTCGACCTCGACCGCTACCGCCTCGAGCGCGACACGACGGCGGTGTTCGGCGCGGGAACCGCCGCGTTCGAGACCACGGACCTGGGCTACCTCGACAGCGGCCTCGCGCTCGGCGTGACCTACTACTACAGGCTCTTCGCCATCGACCAGGGCGAGAACGTGAGCGCACCGAGCGGCACAGTCGAACACACGCTCGTCGACACCGACGTGCCCGAGGATCTCGTGGCGGCGGTCTCCTTCATGAGGCCCAACCCGTTCACCGAGCAGACCTCGATCGCCTATGCCGTGCCGTCAGACGGCGCGCACGTCACGATGCGCGTCTACGACATAACGGGCAGGCTCGTCACGACGCTCGTCGACGCCGACCACTCTGGAGGCGCTTACGAGACCGTCTGGACCGGCCGCGACGCGAACGGCGCGAACGTGGCGTCGGGCATCTACTTCTGCAGGGCCGAGATCAGCGGCACGACCGAGGTCAGAAAGGTCGTGCTTATCAGGTAGGAGAGGCAGCAGGCGGACGCAGAGGGAAACAGGAACAGCAGCACATCGGCACTCAGGCAGGGGGCCGCTCGGAGGAGCGGCCCTTTCGCCTTGTGTCTGTTCTCACGCCACTCCACGTAGGCACTCGCGTCCCGCCCGGCCTGAGGTACGGGGTCCCTGCTGTTGCCCCGTCGAGCTTGGCGGCGTGCTCGCGGTCGCGATCTCCGGTGACGGCCCGGATTCTCTCCCTGAGTGATACATTCCTGTTGTACCATCGTGTGTCTGCACGCGAGTCAGAACCGATGTCCTTGAGTGCAGTGTCCAACCACTGCACAGAGGGTCGCGCCTCCTACCGCCCGGACAGGTGCGCCTCCGCGAAGGAGCCACATGAACCGCGCACCGTCGTCACACAGCATCACCGTCAGCGTCTCAGCCGCCGTCTGCGTCTGCATCGTCCTTCTCGCTGTCCCGGCGGCGATTGCCCTCGCCCAGCCCGCCGGGCTCGACATGCGGCGTCCGCCCGTCGCGCGCGTCGTCCCCGTCGCCGACACGACGCACGGCGACGTCCGCGTCGATGACTACGCGTGGATGCGGGACCGCGACGATTCCGGTCTCATTCCTCACCTTGAGGCCGAGAACGCGTACACCGAAGCGATGATGGCCCACACCGACGAGTTCCAGGAGGACCTCTACGACGAGATAATCGGGCGCATCAAGGAGACGGACCTCTCGGTTCCGTACCGAAAGGGCGACTACTTCTACTACTGGCGTTCCGAAGAGGGGAAGCAGTACCAGACGTTTTGCCGGAGGATCGGCAGCCTCGAGGCGGATGAGGAGATCCTGCTCGACGGGAACGTCCTCGCGGAGGGTCACGACTACTTCGACTTCGGGACCGTGTCCGTGAGCCCGAACCACCTCATGGTAGCGTACAGCGTCGACACCACCGGCGCCGAGCGCTTCACGCTCCGCGTCCTCGACCTCGTCACCGGGGAACTCCTGCCCGACGTCCTGGAGGATATCGACTACGACCTCGAGTGGGCGAACGACAACGCGACGCTCTTCTACACGACGATGGGCGACGCCGAGCGGACCGACACGCTCTGGCGGCACGTTCTTGGGACCGACCGTGCGGACGACGTGCTCATCCATCACGAACCCGACGAGGCGTACTGGGTCTCCGTCTACAAGACGAGAAGCGAGAAGTTTCTCATCATGGGGATCGGCAAGCGGACGTCCTCCGAGGAGTGGCTCCTCTGCGCGGACGATCCTCTGGGCGAGTTTCAGCTCGTCGAGCCCCGCACGCCCGACGTCGAATACTACCTCTCTCATCGTGGCGACGACTTCTACATCCGCACGAACGCGGGCGGGAAGAACTTCGAGATCGTGAGGGCGCCGGTCGAGACGCCATCGCGCGAGCACTGGACGTCCGTCATCCCGCACCGCGACGACGTCAAGGTCGAGCGCGTCAGCTGCTTCCGCGACCACCTGGTGGTCGCCGAGCGTCACATGGGCCTGAGGAAGCTCCGCATCATGGACCTCGAAGATGAGACCGAGCACTACGTCGACTTCCCCGAGCCGACCTACTCGGTGTGGCCCGGCGACAACGAGGAGTTCGACACCGAGCTCGCGCGCTACAGCTACCAGTCGCTCGTGACTCCGAGGTCGGTCTACGACTACAACATGGACACGCACGAGAGGGTTCTTCTCAAGCAGACGGAGGTCCTGGGCGGTTACGACAGCTCGCTGTATCGCTCAGAGCGGTTGTTCGCATCGGCGGACGACGGGACCGATGTCCCGATCTCGCTCGTCTACCGCGAGGACAGCTTCACGAGCGGAACGAACCCGCTTCTCGTCGACGGCTACGGCGCCTACGGTTCGAGTTACGATCCGTGGTTCTCGTCCGCCCGGCTCTCTCTCCTGGACCGCGGCGTCGTGTTCGCGATAGCGCACGTGCGTGGCGGCGGCGAGATGGGCGAGGAGTGGTACGAGCAGGGGAAGATGCTCAACAAGAGGAACACGTTCACCGACTTCATCGCGTGCACGGAGCATCTCGTCGACAACGGGTACGGCGACCCGGAGAGGGTCGGCATGACCGGCGGCAGCGCGGGCGGACTCCTGATAGGAGCCGTGCTGAACTTGCGGCCGGACCTCTACTCGCTGGCGGTCGCGAGCGTTCCGTTCGTCGACGTCTTGAACACGATGCTCGACGCGTCGATACCCCTGACTGTCGGTGAGTACGAAGAGTGGGGGAATCCCAACGAGCTCGAGTACTACGAATACATGAAGTCGTATTCGCCGTACGACAACGTGGGTCGGCTCGCGTATCCCGACCTCCTTGTCACCGCGAGCCTGAACGACCCGCGCGTGCAGTACTGGGAGCCCGCCAAGTGGGTGGCGAAGCTCCGCGCCAACTGGGTGACCGACTCCGGACTGCTCCTCAAGATGAACATGGGCGCGGGGCACGGTGGCTCCTCCGGTCGCTACGACTGGTACCGTGAGATAGCGTTCCGGTACGCTTTCATCCTCGACAGCTTCGCGGCGACCGACAGTCTCGGGGCCACCGACGGGGAGTAGGCGTGTCGTTCTTCCGGACCCGACGGCCCACGTACGAACGCGACCGAACAGGCGACGTCGAGCGCTACGACGAGCGCGACAGCCTGTTCGCCCGCGCCGACCTCTTCCGCTACTTCCGCGACGAGAGCGAGGCGCGCGCCGGCCTGTTCCCCGGGCCGTGAGCTGCCGCCCCGGCGGCGGCCAGCAGAGGCGACCTGCCCGGTTCGCCCGCCATCTGCCGGATCCCTCATCTGAGCTGCCACTCATACGCCAGGTCCCCTCCAGGGGACGCTTTTCCACACACAATCTGGCATGCTCCGTGCATGCATCCTGGGAGGAGGGTTCGGGCGCAGGCTCAGGACCCGGCGCAGCATGACCGAGATCGTGGGGGAATCGATGGCACTGGCACGGCGCAGCGCGCGCGCGACCAGAGTTACATACACGTTCCTGGGGGTCGTCCTGGGTGCCGTCGTCGCGTGGCTGGCCACGGTGCTCGACCTGGCTCTAGGGGAACGCGCGCTCACCATGGCGGACCTCGTCCGGGCACAGGTGGGGCAGCCGCTCCTCTGGGTCATCGACGTCGCGCCGTTCCTCCTTGGCTTCCTCGCGTACTTCGCGGGCAGGCGACAGGACGAGATAGCTCGACTCAACGACGAACTCGAACGCAGGGTGGGAGACCTGACGGCGGCCAACGAGGCGATCGCCGCCGAGATGGTCGAGCGGCAGCGGCTCGAAGAGGAGCTCTACCACTCGCAGAAACTCGAGGCCATCGGGCAGCTCGCGGGCGGCATCGCGCACGACTTCAACAACCTCCTCACGGCCATCACGGGTTACACCGACCTCATCCTCACGGTCGCCGACACGAGCGAGCAGACGTCCAGCTACGCCAGGGAGATACGGGGCGCGAGCGACCGTGCTGCCTCTCTCGTGCAGCAGATCCTCGGGTTCAGCAGGAAGCAGATGGTGAGCCCGCGGATCATCGACGGCAACGGCGTGCTTCGAGACTCCAGGGCGCTCCTCGACAGGGTCATCGGCGAGCACATCCGCCTCGACGTCATCGAGACAGGCAAGAACGAGCCCATCTTCATCGACCCCGTTCAGATAGAGCAGATACTCATGAACCTCGTGGTGAACGCCCGAGACGCGATGCCCGACGGAGGGAACGTGACCGTCAGGGCCTCGCGCGTCGAGCTGGGTCCGGAGGAGTGTGAGTTCAGCATCGACGCCTGTCCCGGCACCTACTTCCTGCTCGAGGTGATAGACGGCGGAGTGGGGATGGATGAGGGCACGGTGAAGCGCATCTTCGAGCCGTTCTTCACGACGAAGGGGCGCGCCCGGGGGACGGGTCTGGGGCTCGCCACGACGTACGGCATTCTCAAGCAGAACTGCGGGTTCATAGACGTCCTCTCGCATCTGGGGTTCGGGAGCACGTTCCGCGTGTACCTGCCCCTCCACGAGGTCGAGGTGCGCCCGGAGCAGCGGGCGGAGGAGGTGGCCCCGAGGCGAGGCACCGAGTGCGTGCTGCTCGTCGAGGACGAGGACAAGGTCCGCCGTCTGGCGTCGGAGGTGCTGCGCGAGTGGGGCTACGAGGTCTTCGAGGCGGAGCACGCCGAGGAAGCCCTGCGCATCTGGCAGGAGCGGCGCGAGACGATCGACCTCCTTCTGACCGACGTCATCATGCCGGGCGCGGACGGCCGGACACTGAGCAGACGACTGAGGGAGGAGCGTCCGGAGATCCCGGTGCTCTTCATGTCGGGCTACGACGAGGGCATGATCAACAAGCACGCGGACGTGGACGACGCGAGCCGGTTCCTCGCCAAACCGTTCACGGCGCACAGGCTGGCTTCGAAGGTCCGCGAGACGCTGGACGCGGAGCCGGTGGAGATGGCCTGGGGTCGACCGAACTGACGACTTGACCCGACCGCGCGCGGCCGGGTAGACTCTCAAGTAGTGGTTTCGTACTGTCCATCCTGGAAGGAGGTGCCTCGTGTCGGTGACGAGAGAGTCCCATTCGGCGGGAGTGCACCTCGAGATGCCTGCCAGCTAGCCGTCCTCACTCAGCAGCACTCAGGTAGCGCCGCTTCGCTTCGGGAGCCCCCCTTCGGGGGAGCGCGTCTCGTTGTGCGCCCCGCCCACCAGTCCACTGACAGCCAATACGACCCGAACAGGGAGCAGAAGAGATGTGCGAACGTCTCGACGGAGACGAGCGCCTCGAAACGGGCATCGTCTTCAGGAAGGCAAGGGGCCTGTACGACGTGAGAACCGATACCGGGCAGGTCCAGTGTTCGATCTCGAGCAAGCTCAGGAAGGAGCTTCTCCATCCGACCTCCGACCCGGGCTCGGGCACGTCGCGCGCCGTGCAGCGCGTCGACGACATCCACGCGGTCGACCCCGTTGCGATCGGGGACGAGGTGCGCTTCGCGCCGGCCGAACCCGGGCACGGGCACATCTTGGAGGTCGAGCCCAGGCGCAACGCGCTCTCGAGGAGCGTCCAGGACGTCAAGAGGAGGGGCGACGGCAAGGCAATGGAACAGGTCATCGTGGCCAACGTCGACCAGGTCGTGGCGGTCTTCGCCGCCGCGAAGCCCAGGCCCACGTGGCATCTTCTCGACCGCTATCTGGTCGGCATCGAGGCGTCGGAGATCCCGCCGCTCATCTGTGTGACGAAGATGGATCTCGTGGACGTCGAGCGGACCCGGGAGGACGTGGCCGTCTACGAGCGGCTCGGCTACTCTGTGGTCCTCACGAGTTCCGAGACGGGCGAGGGCGTCGAGAAAATGCGCGTCGCGCTTACTGACAGAACGTCCGTCCTCGTGGGCAAGTCCGGAGTGGGGAAGACTACGCTGCTGAACGCGCTCCAGCCGGGACTCGGACTCTACGTGAAGGAGGTCAGCAAGAGTTCCGGCAAGGGGAAGCACGCGACAACCCATCTCGAGATGTTCCCGCTCGACTTCGGTGGCGGCGTGGTCGACACGCCCGGAATGAAGGTGTTCAACCCGGCGGACGACTCGATGGACGTCGCGTTCTACTTCCGGGAGATGCGGCCGCTCCTGGGGCAGTGCCGCTTCGGTATCGATTGCTCGCACACCCACGAACCCGGCTGCGTCATCAAGGAGGCGGTCGAGGCCGGCGAGATCGCCGGGAGGAGATACGAGAGCTATGCGAAGATGCTGTAGCGGAGGTACGAGAGCCGCACGAAGACACTGTGGAGGACGCGGGTGCCCGCCCCGCGGAGTCCGCGTGCGGGCGCGCCGGTCGACTAAGTGCCGGCAACCGCGGGTCTCTTGACGCGCGGCCCCGGGACCATCCCGGGGCCGCGTCTTCTTGACTGACGTTCAACGCTGTGATAAACTGAGAGTCCAACCCATTGGAGGCCTAGTCAAATGCGGAACACGCTCCCGACGATCGGCATCGCGACCGGGGCGCTCGCCCTGGCGCTCTTCGCCGCCCCCGCGCCCGCGCATCTGCTCCTGGACGCCGAGCAGACGGTCCAGTCCGACGCGCTGGACATCGACGTGCCCGGGTACTCCGTGCCCTCGACGGCGGACTGGAACTCCGACGGGCTCCTGGACCTCATCGTCGGAGAGGGCGCGGCGACGGGCAAGGTCCGTATCTATCTGAACGTGGGGACGTCCTCGAGTCCGCTCTTCTCCGGATTCACCTACGCCCAGTCGATGAGTTCCGATCTGACCGTCGCGGGTGGCGGGTGACTGGGAGTCTTTCCCCGAGTCGTGTACTGGGGGGCCGAGGACCGCAAGGACCTGCTCGTGGGTCGCTCCGACGGACGGGTCATGCTCTTCGCGAACACGAACACCGACGAGAGCCCGGAGTTCGACGCCGGCGTGTTCCTGGAGTTCGGGTTCCCGGGATCGAAGTTCGAGATCGACGTCGGCTCTCGCGCGTGCCCGACCGTCGTGGACTGGGACAACGACGGGCGGCGCGATCTCGTAGTGGGCGACTACGACGGGTACGTCAGCGTCTATCTGAACACGGGCACGGACGCTGTGCCGGATTTCCTGGCCCGGTCGTTCGTACAGGCGTCCGGCGTGAACATCGACGTGGTGTCCAACCGCGCCAGCCCGCACGTGCAGGACGTCGACAACGACGGCAGGAAGGACCTCCTCGCCGGCAACACCAACGGAGAGATCGTCTTCTACAGGAACACGGGCACCGACGCCGCTCCCGACTTCTCGGGATACGAGTTCATCGAGGCCGACAGTGTCAAGATCGACCTCGCCGGCACGCCCCGTTCACGTCCGTTCGTCTGCGACTGGAACATGGACGGACAGACGGACCTCCTGGTCGGCGCGGGTGACGGTCTCGTGCACCTCTACGTCGGCATCGACCACGAGGCCGGCGTGACCGACGGGACGCTGGAGGAGGCGCTCGACATCGCGCACCTCTTCCCGCCGAGTCCCAATCCGTTCGCCGACGCTTCCGTCGTCGCGTTCGAGCTCGCCGAGCCGGCGCACGTCGAGGTCTCCGTCTACGACATCGCCGGACGGAGGGTCGCGACGCTCGCGGACCAGCGATTCGCGCCGGGCCGCCATGAGCTGACGTGGGCGGGGCGCAACTCGCGGGGCGCCGGGCTCGCCAACGGCGTCTACATGGTCCGCATGCGAGCGGGCGAGGGCGTCGCGACGCGCAAGGCGCTGCTTCTCAGGTAGGTCGATGGCCTCTGCCGCTTGCGCAGGTCGACGACCCCTCCCGCTCAGGCAGACCGCCGGGTCCTCCCGCTCAGGTAGTCCGCTGGACCCCTCCTCTCAGGTGGTCCGCTGGATCTTCCTACTAAGGCAATCCGCCAGGCCCTTCCGCTCAGGCGGGAGACCAGGCCCACCCCGCGCGGCCCCTCGGCCCCGTGTGACCGGGGCGCAGGTGCAGCATCATACCTCTTGTGGTACAATCTCCGTCCACCGTCACATACGTGGGAATACCCGGAAGAGGGAGGCATTCATGTCCAGCGCCATGAAGCGCGGAGCTTTCTGTATGGCCCTTGCCATCTCGCTGGCCGCCGTCTCCGCGTCAGCGGAGCAGGTCACGTTCACATTCTCTCCGTCCGAAGCGATCACGGTCGAGACCGTCTCGATCCGGGGCGGGTTCAACAACTGGGGCGAGACGCCCATGGAGCCCGCGGGGGACGGGACCTGGAGCGTCACGCTTGACCTCTCGCCGGGAGAGCACCAGTACAAGTTCTTCGTGAACGGCGAGTGGCCCGGCGACATGTCGACGTGGCTCGACGGAGGTCCCGCCGACGTCGATGCCGAGGACTACGTGGACGACGGACACGGCGGCATGAACGCCGTGCGCGTGGTCGGAACCGGTCGTCCCGTCAAGGAGCAGGTCTTCGAGGATGCCCCAACTCTCGGGGCCGGCGCCGTCCGGATCCACTACCACCGCCCCAAGGGCGGGTACGACGGATGGGGGCTGCACGCGTGGGAGGACATCTCAGCGACGGTCGAGTGGACGAGCCCGCTTGCGCCGACAGGCCGCGATAACTTCGGTCTCTACTGGGACCTCGAGACCCCGAAGGGGGCGGAGCGCGTGGGGTTCATCATCCACAAGGGTGACACGAAGGACCCGGGACCGGACATGTGGCTCGAGCTCGGGAAGCACGGAACCGAGGTGTGGCTCGTGTCCGGTGCGACGGCCTTGAACATGGAGGAACCGGACGTGTCATCGCTCGCCTTCGGGAACCTGAGTCGCCAGCGCGCGCACTGGGTCGACGGCCGGACGATCGCCTGGAAGGTGAGGGCCGGCGCTGATGACGTGTACACGCTGCACGTGGGCGGGGAGGGCGGTCTGGAACTCACAGGCGAGGGCGTCGCCGGCGGAGAGGACATCGTCCTCGAGTACGTGGCGAACAACCTGTCCCGCGAGCAGCTCGCCAGGTTCCCGCATCTCGCGGGCTCGAAGGCGCTCGCGGTCCCCGAGGACAAGCAGGGCTCGGTCGGCTCGTATCTCAAGCAGGAACTGGCGGTGTCGGTCGCGGGCGGCGACGGCGTCGTGAGCGACGCGACGGGCATCCAGATCCCGGGCGTCCTGGACGACCTCTTCGCTTACGACGGGCCTCTGGGCGTGAACTGGGAGGGCGGAGTCCCGACGGTCGCCGTCTGGGCCCCGACGGCCCAGAACGTGTGGCTGCGGCTCTTCGACTCGTCTTCGTCTCCCGAGCCCTCCGCCGTGCTTCCGATGTCCGAGAACGCGGGCGTTTGGAGCGTCACGGGCGACCCGACCTGGAAGGGCAAGTTCTATCTCTACGAGGTCAAGGTGTACGTCCCCGGAACGGGGATGGTCGAGAAGAACGTCGTCACCGACCCGTACTCGCGCAGCCTCTCGACGAACAGCAAGCGCAGCCAGATAGTGGACCTCTCCGACGCCGCGCTCAAGCCCGCGGGCTGGGACGAACTCACGAAACCCACCCTCGAGGCCCCCGAGGACATCGTCATCTACGAGCTTCACGTGCGCGACATGAGCGCGAACGACCCCACCGTGCCCTCCGACCTCAGGGGCACCTACATGGCGTTCACCGTCGAGTCGAACGGGACCAGGCACCTGGGCGCTCTCGCGGAGGCCGGGCTCACGCACATCCATCTGCTGCCCGCGTTCGACATCGCGTCGGTCGATGAGAACAGGTCGACGTGGCGCGACCCCGGCGACCTCTCTTCGTTCCCGCCGGACTCGGACGAGCAGCAGGCCGCCGTCGGTCGCGTTCAGGGATGGGACGCGTTCAACTGGGGCTACGACCCCTTCCACTTCGGCGTTCCCGAGGGAAGTTACGCCACCGATCCTGACGGCGCCGCGCGCTCCATGGAGTTCCGCTCCATGGTGAAGGCGCTCTCCGACATGGGGCTCCGCGTCGTCATGGACGTCGTCTACAACCACACGCACGAGAGCGGGACGGGTGACAAGTCCGTGTTCGACAAGATCGTTCCCGGCTACTACCACAGGCTGAACGCCGACGGGTCCGTCGAGACGAGCACGTGTTGCCAGAACACGGCGACCGAGCACTACATGATGGAGCGGTTCATGATCGACGACCTCGTCCACTGGGCGCGCGACTACAAGGTGGACGGGTTCAGGTTCGATCTCATGGGCCACCACATGAAGACGAACATGGAGAAGGCGCGCGACGCGCTGCACGCGCTTTCGGCAGAGACCGACGGCGTCGACGGTGAAGCCATCTACCTCTACGGAGAAGGATGGGACTTCGGCGAGGTTCAGGGCGGGAAGCGCGGCGTGAACGCGACGCAGCCGAACATGGCCGGCACCGGCATCGGGACGTTCAACGACCGCATTCGCGACGCGATCAGAGGGGGCACGCCCTTCGGAGACCGGCGCGATCAGGGATTCGCGACCGGGCTCTTCACGATCCCGAGCGGGTTCAACGGTTCCGGCCCCTCCGAGCGGGACAGGCTCCTCGAGTCGATGGACCGCATCCGCATCGGGATGGCGGGGAACCTCCGGAACTACATGCTGATCGACCGCCGCGGAAGGGAGACACGTGGCGGCCAGATGGACAACACGGGTTACACGCTCGACCCGCAGGAGGCGATCTCGTACGTGTCGGCCCACGACAACGAGACCTGGTTCGACAAGATCCAGTACGCCGCTCCGGCCGACGCGTCGATGGCGACACGCGTCAGGATGCACAACCTCGGGATGTCGGTCGTGGCTCTGGGACAGGGCATACCGTTCTTCCACGCAGGGTCCGACATGCTGCGCTCGAAGTCGATGGACCGCGACAGCTACAACTCGGGAGACTGGTTCAACCGGCTCGACTGGTCGTACGAGATGAACAACTTCGGCGCCGGACTGCCTATCGCCGATAAGAACCAGGAGCGCTGGAACGTCATCAAGCCGCTCCTGGGTCGCGCCGACATCACGCCCGGCCGCGAGCACATCATGGCAGCCGCGCACCACTTCCGCGAGCTCCTGGCGATCCGGAAGGACACGCAGCTCCTGCGTCTCCGGACGGCCGAGGACGTCCAGGCGCGGGTACGGTTCCACAATGTCGGCTCGGGTCAGACGCCCGGTCTCATCGTCATGACCGTGTCGGACGTGGTGCCCGAGATGAGGCCCGTGGACCCGAGATACAAGCAGGTCATCGTGATTCTGAACGCGACCCCGGACACGCAAACGTTCGACGGGGGACAGTGGAAGAAGGTCTACTTCGAGCTGCATCCGGTGCTCCAGAAGTCGCACGACGAGGTGGTCAAGCAGTCGACCTACGACATGGAGACGACGAAGTTCGTGATCCCGGCGCTGACGACGGCGGTGTTCGTGGAGCCGGAGTAGCGTCCGTCGGCTTCCGCGAGCCGTTCGAGCATGAGATGTGGCCTGCGGAGTCAGCCGGCCGCCCCAGCCTGGGCCTTCCACGAACCGTTCGACCGCGGATGGCAGGGGCGCCTCGCCGGCGCACGTCCCCAGTCGTCACGTCCCTGGTCGCTGCAACTCCACTTAGAGCATTCAGTTCAGCAGCTGGACACACATTGTCGTGTGTGGCATGCGCGGTTCCGCACGCGGACGACCCAAGTCCGTCCCTCTCACTCTCTCGCCCGGCACGATTCCTGCATATCTGCCATTCGAAGTGAACGCGTTCATACCGCAAGCCCGCTCGTTCCTCGCGGCGCTCGGTTGAGACGCCGCACAGAACGAGCGGGCCGGAACCGGCGCGGAGGTCCTTGCCGCCCGCGCCCCAGAGCTGTGGAGGGATACGATGAGGTTCTCGAAGCCATCGCGATTGAGTGGGACGCTCCTGTCTGCGCTCGCTCTCGTCATCTGCGCCGTTCCTGCGTTGGGCGCGCAGGACGACTGGGCGCTGACGACCGGCACTGGCGGCACCGATTACGTTCTCGTGATCGATTGCACGGGGACGATGCGGTTCGAGGGCAAGGGAGAAGCGACGGAGCAGGCGGTCGAGGCGTTCCTCGACGCTCTGTGCCCCGGTGACTGCGTCACGGTATACGGCTACGGGGAAGGGGCATTCGCCGCGCTTGCCGAGTATCCCGTCGTGCTCGAGTCTGAGGCGACGAAGGAACGCGCGAAGCAGATGCTCAGCCTTCCGTTCGACGATGACCGAACGGACATCACGAGCGGGCTGGAACTCGCCTGGAACGAGCGAAGCTGGATCTTCCCGAATACATCCGAGGGCAGCCCTCGGACGCCCGGGACGTCCTGCGTGATACTGCTCACCGACGGGAAGCTCATTCCGAACTACGACGACTACGCGCAATACGACAGCATCTACTCGGCGAGCAGGAGCCGTCTGCTCGAACTCGGGGACCTGTTCGGTCAGCACGGGATTCCCGTCTACACCGTCGGGCTTGGAGCCGCAGACAAGGTCGACGGCGACCTGATGGCGGCGGTCTCCAGGAGAAGCGGAGGCCGGTACTACCACGCGGCCTCGAGCGGCGATCTGTCCGTCGTCTTCGGCACTCTCGCGGACAACGTCGTGCGCCCGCGCGAGCTGGTGGAGCCGGTGGCCGCTCCGGGAGAGACCGAGCCGGTTCAGACGGCCGCCCCGGAGGTGACCGAGTCGGTCAACGTGGCAGCGGCAACCGTGGACGCCGGGGTCACGGGCAGCCGGACTCGCCATGTGGCGGTCGAGGGCGACGGTGCCGAGACTCGCGAGTCGGGCAACCGCGGACTCGCGGCGGCGAACACCGCCTT
>JBDRIO010000006.1:0-102504 GCA_043815815.1 Candidatus Eiseniibacteriota bacterium
GCCTGAGCGGGTTCAATTTCGAGTACTCCATGAGGCTGGAGTTCTTCTTCTAGGCCAACGTGTGTCGACGGCTTCTGGTCAAGCGCCGACGACAGCACGGCGATGTACTCCGAAGCAGGGCGCCTCGAGGGGCCCTGCTTCGATCTGAATGGGGTGCGCGACGCGTGGCCCCCGCGAGGGCGATCTGTGAAACGCACGGCCATGCGCGCGCAGGGCGCTCGCGGATGAGTGACGTTCGGAAAATGTTCATTTCTTCCTTGCGCACGTTTCGGGGAATCCGCTAGATTCTCCGGGATGCGAGTAGTGATTGGAAGTTCAGGTGTGGGGAGCTTTGGCACGGTAGCCTGCGGGATGCGCGCACGGTAGCGGGAGTCGTCTCCCGGCCGGTCCGGTCGCGGGCACAACAAGGGGAGGAACCATGCGTCGTGGACTCATGGTCGGACTCGTCGTCGCTGTGATGCTGGTGGCCTGCACGGCTCAGGCGGGGTTCTATGGCGGCCTGCGGTTTGCGGGTCCCCTGAACCTGAAGGAGTTCGCGTTCGGAACGCAGTCCGAAGCATTCGGAGCGGAGGTGGCCATCGGCTACACCAGCGTGACGATCACGGACCTTGGGAGCATCGACGAGGCTCTGGATGTCATTGAGCCGACCGGCTCGATGATGTCGATCGGCGCTGCGGCCTTCTTCCAGATCGCCGGCAACGAGATGTACGGCTTCGACGTCGGAGGTCGTGCGCAGTACTTGACGCTGTCCGGTGAGGTGACGATCCCCGATGACATCGTCAGGGAAGACATGACGCTCAAGGCGTCGCTCACGGGCCTCTCGTTCGGTCCGGTCCTTCGCGGACGCTGGTATCTGGTCGAGGACTCGATCTGCATCGGCCCGGAGATCTACTTCGTGTACTCGTCGTACAGCACTGAGATCGAGGGCGGCGGCGAGACGATCGACGGACCCGGCGCGACCGTGATGGGCCTCGAGTACTCACTCCGTATGGACTTCTACTTCTAGGAGACAACCGGGAAGTAGCAGCAGCTGTGGAGTTGAGAAGAGAGGGGCGCTTCCAGACGGAGGCGCCCCTTCTCTCTTGGTGATCACGTCACGGCGGCGCCCGAGAGTCCGCCGGCTGTTCCCACGTGCTAGGCGCCGAGCCAGGCCCGGGCGCCCTCCTCGGTCTCGAAGAGCTCGGTGACCCACGGAGTCTCCCCGGCGGAGAGAGCGTACAACTGCGAGAGACCTCTCACGAGCGGGGCCTTGGCGACGATGGCGACTCTGACGTCGGGGTTCCTCGCCGACTGTTCCTTGTCCATCCGGGCGACGCGACGCACGACGTCGGCGCCGGCCGCTAACCCATCCACCGCGAGGAAGTCCACGAGCTCGTATCGGATACTCACGAACCTGGGATCGTCGTACAGCTCCCGATTGCAGCGGAGGAGGTCGTCATCCGTTACGGTCCCCGAGAACTCCCGGCGAATCCCCTCCTCTTCCCAGTACGTCTCGTACGCCATGAGTTATCTCCCCACTCTGAGCTCAGCCGCGTCCGTTCCCCTTCGCGCAGCAAGGAGCGCTCACGCGGCCCGCAGGCGCAGGACCACGGTCGTTCCGGCATCCGGCGCGCTGGCCGCGATCGTCAGGGTTCCGCCCAGGCGGCCCACGTCCTCCCTGGAACGGTGGAGCCCGGTGCCGCCAGACTCTCCCTTGGTCGTCTCTCCGAGTTCGAAGATGCGCTCCCACGCGGACTCTGGGATGCCGCATCCGGTATCGGCGAAGCGGAGTTCGACGAAGCCGCCGTATGAGGAGCCTTCGATGACGATTCGCCGCCCTGCCGCCCGGGATCGGGTAAGTCCCCGTTCCTCCTGCGTCAGGCTCGCCGCCTCCGGTCCCGGAGCGTCGGCTCCAGTCATCGCCCTCACTGCGTTCGATATGAGGTTCGACACGATGAACTGGAAATCTCCGGGAGCCACCCATGCGAGCTCACCCTCTACGTCGGCGACGTCCACAGTCACATCGACGCCGACGGACGCCAGCTCCTCTCTGCGAAGCTCAAGCGCGTCCCGGAGAGCGGGCGCGACCTCGGTCACGTAGGCTTCGCCCGCCACCGTGCGCAAGCCCCGGAGCGCGTCCTCGAGCGCGTCGACGCGCATAGCGAAGCCCGACAACTCCGGCGCCGGATCGCGGTCGAGCGCGGCCTCGAGCTTCGCGAGTCCGTCCTCGACGCTCGCCGCGGCTTCGCGCAGCGCAACTGTGCGTTCTCCTCCTCCTCCCCACCCGGCCGCGAGGTCGAGGATCCTCCCGAGCGCCGGCCTGGACGTCTCCCCGTGCGCCTCGATCCAGCGCGCGGCCATCGCCGCGATCTGGTCCGGACCCTTCCCGGCACCTCGGGCCATCGTCACGACGTCCACGAGGTGGCGCACCGGACGTGTCACGATGGTCTTATCGTGACTCCCGGTCTCGAGCGCGGTCACGAGTTCGAGACGGGCGCGGGCGCGCTCCGCGGCCGCCCACGGCATGAGTGGAGCAAGTGCAGCGAGACCAGCGCCGGCGAGGCGCCCCCTGAGCGTGCCCGAGACGGAGATCGCGGTCACGAAGGCAGAGCCCGCGGCAACGGCGGCGATGAGCCACACGAGACCCCAGTCGATGGGCGAGCGCACGAGGTCGAACAGGTAGACCCTGTCGGAGATCCCGCACAGCCAGACCCTGCCGTCGGCCTCCCGGTACTGCCCGAGGAACTCGGAGAGCGGAAAGAGCGGAGGGCGCAAGGGTCTGTGCTCGGCCAGGAGCCTCAGGCTCGCGTCGCAGACAGCGAGCCTCCCGTCCTCCATCCCGGCGAGGACGCAGTCACCACCGACTCCGTCGACCGTCACGCATCCCTGAGCGCGCGTCCGAGCCTCGAACTCGACCGACGCGACGAGCGCCGCCGCCCCGTCCTCCAACCCGAGCGCTAAGAGGCTGAATCCTCTGTTCCCGAAGAAGACACGCGCGTTTCCGTTCCTCGCCCGCCCGGGGAAGAGCCCGTCGACACGCTGAGGCACGCGGACGCGCCCGAGCGAGCCGCCGCTCGCGCCGTCCCACACGGCCACGATGCTGGCCGCCCCTTCGGTGTCCAGGTCGGGGGTCGTCCCGGACACGACCTCCGAACGCCCGTCCCCGGTCAGGTCGGCGACGGCGATGTGCGTGTCGGTCGACCCTCCGCCCATCGGCTCGAGCCAGAGCAGCGTACCGTCGTCGTCCAGGACGCCGACGTACGACTCCCCGTCGTTCGTCCCGTTCGCGTCTGCGCCGTTCGACGGCGCGCTCGTGCCGAAGACGATCTCGTCCCTGCCGTCCCCATCGACGTCGGCGGCTTCCAGCGAGCGGAACTGCGCCCCGCCGTCGTGCCGCCAGAGCGCCGTCTCGAACGTCGAATCGAAGAGAAGGACGGCGCGAGGGAGCAGATCCATGTCTGCGCCAACGGTGACCGCAAAGCCGTGGCCGCCGTCCCCGAGCTCGACGCGGCACACGCGTCTCACCTTTCCGTCCCACCAGGGCTCGCGGTTCCGGCTCTCGCCGGAGATGATCGGGAACCTGTGCTCCAGCCGCTTCCCGACCTCATAGCAGAAGAGCCAGAGGGTGTCGTTCACGACCGCCGACAGCAGGAACTCGTCGGCCGGGTCGTCGTCGACGTTCTGGGGTCCCAGGTAGATTACCTCGTGCCACGACTCGTCGTTGATGGGCAGATTGAGCTGGCCGGCCTCGAGGTAGGTCCCGTCGACGAGCCGGATGGGGCAGATCTGGCCGAGTTCTTCGTTCCCCCCCACCACTTCGTCGAGGCCGTCCCCGTTCATGTCGGCCACCCAGCCCGAGGTCCCCTCGCCCCACGAATGCGAGTTCACGACCTCGAGCTGAAACGGAAGACGCCCGCCCTCGGCCGCGGCGGCCACGATGGCGAGCGTCAAGAGGAGCATCGCTGCGAGCGGGAGCGCCCGGATGTGTGTGTGCGGGGTCATAGGCCTGGACCACATGGAATGGCAGAGCTCGACCGTCCTAGTGCGCCCGCACCATCTCTTTCACCTTCATGAGCCGCGTGGCGGTCTCGCGCTCCAGCTCCGACAGCCGGTCCGAGATGAACCTGATGGTCTCCTCGAGGCTCGGGACGAGGATGTGCTCGAGCGCGTTCACGCGCCGCCTGGTCTTCTCGAGCTCCGCGGCGATGAGCTGGACCGACTTCTCCATCTCGGCCAGACGCATCAGCTTGGGGAGGACGACGGCGTAGAGCTCCAGCGCGCGGTCGAGGTCGCCGGTGGTCTCCATGTATCCGTACCCGAGCTCTGCGTCCTCAGGGAACTCGACGCTGAAGACGGGGACCTTGAGGTTCATGACCTGCTCGCGGTCGGCCGTCAGGCTCACGATGCGGCGAGAGAACGCTAGCGCGGCCTCCATGCCCGGCCCGTCCATGTCGAAACGCGCCGAGACGAACGCGCGGTGCGCCCGCTCGAGTTCCGCCTCGGTCTCTGCCCTGAGGTCGCGGGCGCGGTGCACGATGCCCAGGAACCGGCGCATCAGCTCCTCCTGCTTGTCCTTGAGGAGCTTGTGCCCGCGTCTGGCCAGCGTCAGACGACGGCGCAGCCTCAGAAGCTGCATGCGGTTGGGGTTGGCGCGTATCTTCATGTGTCCGTTTCCATCGTCTGGCCGGGCCAGAACGGGCGCGTTAGTCCGCGCCGGCCTCAACCGTATGCGTCTTCAGGTACTTCTCGATCTGCGCGGGCTTGACGCGCTTCAACTCGGAGAGCGGGAGGATCTCCAGGAGCTCCCAACCGAGCCTGAGCGTCTCCTCGATCGTCCTGTTCTCATCGAGGCTCTGGCGCACGTACTGGCTTTCGAAGACGTCTGCGAACTTGAAGAACGCCTTGTCCTCCGGCGAGAGCGCGGCCTCACCTAGAATGACCGCGAGCTCCTGCGCCTCCTTGCCTCGCGCGTAGGCGGCGAAGAGCTGGTTGGCGAGGTTCGCGTGGTCCTCCCTCGTCCTTCCCTCGCCGATGCCCTTGTCCCTCAGGCGCGACAGCGACGGGAGCACGTTCACGGGCGGATAGATGCCCTTCCTGTGAAGCGCGCGGTCGAGAATGATCTGGCCCTCGGTGATGTAGCCGGTGAGATCCGGGATCGGGTGCGTCTTGTCGTCCTCCGGCATCGAGACCACCGGAATCTGGGTGATCGAGCCCTTCCGGCCCTGGATGCGCCCGGCGCGCTCGTAGAGCGTGGAGAGGTCGGTGTAGAGATAGCCGGGGTACCCGCGCCTGCCTGGAACCTCCTTGCGGGCGGCGGATATCTCGCGGAGCGCCTCGCAGTAGTTGGTCATGTCGGTCAGGACCACGAGAACGTGCATGCCGACGTCGTACGCCAGGTACTCCGCGGCCGTGAGCGCCATCCTCGGGGTCGCGATACGCTCGATGGCGGGGTCGTTCGCCAGGTTCATGAAGAGGACAGCCCGCTCGATGGCGCCGGTCCGTCTGAAGTCCGAGATGAAGTACTCCGCCTCCTCGAACGTGATGCCCATCGCGCCGAAGACGACCGCGAAGCTCTCCTCCGTGCCCAGGACGGTCGCTTGTCTGGCGATCTGCGCCACGAGCTCCGCGTGCGGGAGCCCGAACCCGCTGAAGATGGGGAGCTTCTGCCCGCGGACGAGCGTGTTGAGTCCGTCTATAGTAGACACGCCGGTCTGAATGAATTCGTTGGGGTAGTCGCGCGCGGTGGGATTGATGGGCGCGCCCGCGACGTCGCGCTTGAGCTCCGGGATGATCTGAGGGCCGCCGTCCTTCGGACGGCCCAGCCCGTCGAACACGCGGCCCAGCATGTCACGAGAGAGACCTAGTTCGAGCCCGCGGCCCAGAAAACGCACGCGGGCGCTGTCGACCGACACGCCGGTGGCGCCCTCGAAGAGCTGTACGAGCGCCGTGTCCTCGTTGACCTCGAGGACCCTCCCCCGCCTCACCTCGCCGTTCGGCAGCTCCACCTCCACGAGTTCCTCGTACTTGACGCCCGAGACGCCCCCGACAAGAAGCAGCGGTCCCGCGATCTCCTGGACCGTCATGTATTCTTTGACCATGCGCGACCTCTCCTCTGTCGTGTCTCTCGTGGTCCTACGAGACCGTCTCTTCCACTCCCGCCTTCGCGGCGACCAGTTCCTTGATGCCGCTCTCGATCCGGGCCGCGATGGCGTCGAAGTCGGCGAGCTCTGACTCCGGAATGAACCGCGACCTCGAGACGTCTTCCATCACGGGAAGGCCGAAGACCTCCTCCGCCTGAACGCCCTGCTCCATCGCGTCGGTCGCCAGCTTGTGCAGGGTCATGATGTTCGTGAGCATCTTGAACTGCTTCGGGAACGACGTGTACGTGTCGACGTCGTCGAACGCGTTCTGGTGCAGGAAGTCCTCTCGGATGGCCTTGGCCGTCCCCAGGACGAGCCTGTCGCGGTTCGAGAGAGCGTCGACGCCGACCAGGCGCGCGATCTCCTTGAGCTCGGCCTCCTGCTGCAGCGTCCGCATCGCCTCGGCGCGCATGTGCTCCCAGTCCTCGGAGACGTGCGTTCTGAAGTAGTCCTGCAAGCTATCGTGGTAGAGCGAGTAGCTCGTGAGCCAGTTGATGGCAGGGAAGTGACGCTCGTACGCGAGCCAGTCCTCGAGCGACCAGAAGACCTTCACGACCTTGAGGGTCGCCTGGACCACCGGGTCGGAGAGGTCGCCACCGGGAGGCGAGACAGCGCCCACGGCGGAGAGGGCGCCGATACGCCCTTCCTTCCCCAGACACACGACGCGTCCGGCGCGCTCGTAGAACTGCGCGGCGCGCGCCGGAAGATAGGCCGGGTAGCCTTCCTCGCCGGGCATCTCCTCGAGGCGTCCCGACATCTCGCGGAGCGCCTCGGCCCAACGGGAGGTCGAGTCGGCCATGAGCGCGACCGAGTAGCCCATGTCCCGGAAGTACTCCGCGATCGTTATCCCCGTGTAGATCGACGCCTCGCGCGCGGCCACCGGCATGTTCGACGTGTTCGCCACGAGGACCGTGCGCTTCATGAGCGGCTCGCCGGAGCGCGGGTCCTGAAGTTCGGGAAACTCCATGAGGACGTCGGTCATCTCGTTCCCGCGCTCGCCGCAGCCGATGAAGATGACGATCTCCGCGTCGGCCCACTTCGCGAGCTGGTGCTGGATGACGGTCTTGCCGGCCCCGAACGGGCCCGGCACGCACGCCGTGCCGCCCTTCCCGAGCGGGAAGAACGCGTCGATGACGCGCTGGCCCGTGACGAGCGGCTCCTCGGGGCTCAGGCGCTCTTTGTACGGGCGCGCCTGACGGACCGGCCAGCGGTGCATGAGCTTGAGGTCGACCGCGCCGCCCTCCGTCTCGAGTTCGCCGATCTTGTCCTCCACCGTGTAGCTCCCGGAGGCCAGGCTCTTGAGCCTGCCGCTCATCGTGGGAGGAACGAGGATCTTCTGTTCGACGAGGGTCGACTCGCGGACCGTGCCGAGCACGTCGCCGCCCGTCAGATCATCCCCCACCTTCGCGCTGGCAACGAAGTCCCACTTCCTGTCGCGGTCGAGGCCGGGCACCTGGATGCCGCGAGTGATGAGGTCGCCCGCGATCTCCCGGATCTTGTTCAGGGGGCGCTGGATGCCGTCGTAGATCGACTCGATGAGGCCCGGCCCGAGTTCCACGGAGAGCGGTTCCCCGAGCGACACGACCGGCTCGCCAGGTCCCAGTCCGCCCGTGTCCTCGTAGACCTGGATGGACGCCAGGTCGCCCTTCACCTCTATGATCTCGCCGATGAGCTCCTTCTCGCTGACCAGAACGACGTCGAACATCCTGGCCCGGCGCATGCCGTCCGCCACGACGAGCGGGCCGGACACCTTCCGGACGGTGCCCTTCACAGCTGTCTCTGCCATGCGTCGTCTCCTGTCGCTGACTCGGTGGCAACACCCCTAGGGGGACGATCAGCCTCTGCCGCCGTCGCCCAGGATGTCCGCTCCCACGGCGGCCGACACGGCGTCGTGGATCTCCGCGGCCGCGAGCCCCCGGGAGCCGGTGACGCTCGGTATGACCGTCACCGTCGGAAGGGGCTGGTCCCTGTATCGAGCTATCTGTTCGGCGCAGGCCTCGTAGACGTCTTCGGTCACGAAGACGATGGAGGGTCCCCGGCTCACGATCTCGTCGAACGCCGCCCGGGCCTCGTCGGTCCCGGACACGGCGCGCACGGAGATCCCGAACGCAGCGAACCCCCAGACCGAGTCTCTGTCGCCAATGAACGCGATATCAGACATGCAGCACCCTCAGTCTCGCCTCTATCTCGCTGCTCCCGACACCGTCGAGCTTGGCCGCGACGGCGGCACGGATCAGCTTGAGCTCCAGACCCCGAACCAGGATGAACCTCACGAGCGGCTCGATGCCGTACGCCGTGGTGTAGGCGGGCTCGGTCCTGCGAAGGAGCAGGTTGTCCGAGGCGAGTTCGAGCGCGAACGAGCGGTCGGCCGACCACTCGCGGAAGACCTCGGCGAGTTCCCCGTACGGTCCGTACTCCATCGCGCGCGCGAACGCGTCCATCGGCTCTCCCAGCATCGAGTCGAAGAAGGAGAGGTCGAGCGTTCCGCCGGGAACGAACGCCCCGGCGACCTCGCTCCTGTCGCGCCCGGCCTCTTTCATCCTCGCGAACATCCTGACGTTCCCGAGGTCGATCTCCGTCCGGAAGTAGTCGACGAGGAAGTCGTTGCGATGTCGTCTCGCGGTGTCGATCGAGTGCTTCCACATGGCCGCATCGACGACGCGGTCGACCCCCGCGAGCTCCCCGTTGTCCCTGTACTCGTCCTCCGCCGCCCTCGCAACCTCTCCCACGAAGTCGGGAAGGAACGTGTGGTCGTGGTCGCGTACCGCCTTCTCCATCGCCTGAACGTCGACCGTCCCCACTCCTTCCACCACACCCGTCTCGCGCGTAACGACCTTGAGTAGCGCCGCCTTCAGGAGAGACTTGAGATTCCGGAAGTCCCACCGCACGCGGAAGAGGTCGATGAGCTCGGGCTCGGGAGATATCGACGAGACCGTCGTCAGGGTCTCCACGAGCGCCCGCGTGAGCCCCGCCTCGATGTCCTCGGGCCGACTCACGTCGGAGAGCGCGTCCTGATACGCCGTGTCCGAGAGCAAACGCAGCGCCCCCCCCGCCGGCTCCGAGAGCAGTCTCTCGACCTGCTGGCGGCTCAGGATCCGGGTCTCCATCCCCCTGATCCTCGCCACTGCGTACGCGTATCTGGTGTCGTCAGACATGTCTCGTCATCCGCGGAACCTCGCCGCCCCGCTCGCTCCCGGCCCGCGTTCGGTTCCGTTCGTCTTCCCGGCCGTCACGAGGAGAAGAGTGTCTTCGCCACCTCGGACTCGAGGCGCTCACGCGCGTCCCGGAGTATCGTCTCGAGCGTGCAGTTCGTCTCCGTGCGACCTCTCTTGAGCACGAACCCGCCGCCGATCGGTCTCCGCTCGTCCGACATCCTGAACGTGCATCCGTCGATGCCGGCCGCGATGCGGTCGAGGAACGCCTGGTCGATCCGGGTCTCCTGAGGGTCGACGATGATCTCGCACTCGGCCGACTCGGCCGCGCCTTCGAGGAACGACGCGATGAGGCGCTGATACTCGTCGCGCCCCATGTTCACGATGCTCTTCCTCGTGTCCTCGAACACGCGGTCGATGAGGCGCTGTTTCTCGGTCAGGACGTCGCGTCTCGACGAGAGCTTCGCGTGCGTGATGATGCGGTTCCGCTCTTCGACAGCGCGTTGACGCGCCGCGCCCTCGAGCTTCTCGCGCTGCGCCTCCGCCTTCGCGCGTCCCTGCGCGGCGATCGTGTCGGCCTCGGCCCGGGCCTGCTCCAGGATCTTGCCGGCCTCTTCGTCGGCGTCCGCCGCTATCTTCCGTAGGATGTCCAGAACTGCCATCTGTCAGATGCCCCACCGCGCCGGCTCCCGGACTCGCCGGGGCCGCGCGTCTATGGCCGGACGTGCTCGGCCCCCGCTAGATCCTTCCAAGAAGGAGGATCGTCCCCAGGAGGCCCAGGACAGCGTAGGTCTCCACGACGATCGCGAAGATCATCCCCTTGCCCATCTCGTCGGGACGCTTGGCCACGAGCCCGCACGCGGCGCCGGCGACCTTGCCCTGCGCAATACCGGAGGTCAGTCCGGTGATGGCGAGCGGCAGGCAGGCGAACAGGATCTGCCATCCCTGCGCGCCGGTCATCTGCCCGACGAAGTCAGGCGTCAGCTTGCCGAGCGCCAGGAAGAGGCCGACGATCCCGTAGATGCCCTGCGTTCCCGGGAGCGCCTGAAGCAGAAGCAGCCGTCCGAACTTCTCTGGGTCCTCCGCGACGACTCCGGACGCCGCCTGCCCGGCGATGCCCGTGCCGACGGCCGAACCGGTGCCCGCGAGTCCCGCTGCGAGCGCCGCGCCGGCCAGTGCCAGCATCAGTCCGTCCATTCCTCACGACTCCTTGCTCTGGGTGGTGCGTGTCGTTCTTCGTCTCTCTTCCGTGTCGCGACCCCGTCCGAGCGGTCGCGCTGGTCCCGAGTCTCCCGTCAGTCTCTGATCACCGAGTAGCGTCTCGCGTCCTTGAACGGCACGAACTCGCGACCGCCGCCCGTGAAGAACTTGGAGAAGTACTCGAGGTACTGAAGCCTCGCGGAGTGCACGAACCCGCCGAGGCAGTTGACCGCCAGGTTGAACAGATGCCCCCCAATGAGGACGACGACCATCGCGACGACGCCGACGAACGGGATGCCTCCGGCCATGTCGGCCACGCCGTTGATGGCCATCGCGATGGCGCCGGTCGCCAACCCGAGCGCCAGCAGTCGGGCGTACGAAAGGACGTCGCCGAAGTACCCGACCACGTCGTACAGCTTGAGCACGCCGCCCAGCACCTTCATCACAGGGTTCGGGTTCTTCCGCGCGCCGGTCGCCACGACGATGAGCCCCGTGATCATCGCGCCGGTCCTCGCCACCGACATGACGCCCGCGGGGATCTCCTTCCCCAGAATGAAGTCCGCTCCCAGCGGCGCCAGGAACGAGAGGAACACGATCCACGCGAACTGGTCCAGAACGCCGTCGGCCCAGCGCCTCTCCTTGAAGTCCGCGACCATCCGGATGGCAAGTCCCGTGAAGATCTGGACGATCCCGAGCAGGAACACGAAGTCGAGCATGTGCATCGGGTGCTCGAGGGGGTTGAAGTACTCGCCCGACCGCAGTCGGATCCGGAGGACGTTGAGCCATGGCGGCAGGTTGGCCGCTTCGATCCCGAACCACCCGCCCGTGACGGCGCCCACCGCCGCGGTCGCAACCCCGCCCATGAAGAGGAGCTGCATCAGCTTCCTGCCGCCGCCCGGCTGCATCTTCCGCATCATGAGGAACGTGAGGACGGCGAGAATGAGTCCGTACCCTCCGTCGCTCACGCACAGCCCGAAGAAGAGAACGAAGAACGGCGCAAGGAGCGGGGTCGGGTCGTACTCCCAGTAGACCGGACGTCCGTAGAGCGTGGTCACGAACTCGAACGGACTCACGGCCCCATTGTTGCGGAGATCGATGGGGACCTCGTCGTCGCTCGCCGGGTCGCGGGCGACCACGTGGATCGCCGGCGACACATCCGCGAGCCTGACCGCGAGTGCCTCCTCGTCGCGCGAGCGGATCCAACCTTCGACGAGGATCGTCTCGCGCGTCTCGCCGAAGCGCTCCTCAACCGAGACCTTCGCGAGATCCTCCGCCGTTTCGTCCAACACCGCGAGCAGCCGGTCGTACTCCTGCGCTGCCGCGGCGGCCTCGCCTTCAAGCTCCTCGATGCGAGAGCGCAGCGCGTCTGCCTCCGCAAGCAACCGCGCCGCAGCTTCTCCAGGTGTTCCCGTCGCGCCCGACAGGTCGACGGCGCGCGCGCCGTGGCGCTTCACGATGGGCGCGACCGTACCCTCATCCTCCTTGAGGAAGATCGCGACGGCGAACACCGACGCGCCGGAGCGAGAGACCTCGAACAGTCCGGCGCGCGCCACATCCGCGGCCAGCTCGTCCGAGAGCCCACGGTACTCCGAGGCCTCGACCGCGAGGAGCGATACACGGGCCAACCTCGTGTCGCCGATGTCCTCCACCCGCATGCCGAGTCCGTCCCAGTGCCCGAGCTCTGCGGCCAGACTCTCCTTCCGCGCGATCTCGGCCTCGCCGCTCCTGACGTCGGCCTCGATCCCGCTCACCCGGCCGTACCGGGAGTCGACGTCGAAACTGCCGACGATGCCTTCGAGCTCCGCCCCGGACAGGAGGAGCTTCGGATTGAACATCGCTTCCATCGGCTTCTTCTTGGGCGCGTGCGGCTTCAGGTAGGTGCGGAGATACTCAAGGTTCGAGAGCCTGGAAGAGAGCTCCCTCTCGCGGTCGCGTCGGGCGACGCCTGCCGCGCTCTCTACGTCGGCGGTGACCTCGGCAACATGCAGGACGCCCCCCTCTCGGAGGGCGGCGACGACGTCGGCCTTAACGCTTCTGTGCGCCAGGATCTGGATCTTCCGCATGCGGCTGACGGCCATCCGCTCTCTCCAGCTTACTTAGGACGCCTCAGCCGATATCGAGTCGAGTACCAGCCTAACACCCTCCGCGACCTTCGCCTCTGCACCCGACCTGACGGCCTCGACCAGAGCTCCGCTCTCCGCCCGGATCCGCTCGCCTTCGCGCGCGCCCTGGGAACGCGCCTCCTCGAGAAGGTCGGCCTCGCGCCCGCGCACTGCCTTCCGCGCGCCGTCGAGCGACCGCTCCGCGGTCTCGCGCGCGTCCGACACGAGCGTCTTGGCCTCCGCGTGCGCCGCTCGCGTCCGTTCGGCCGCCTTCGTCTCGGCCGCTCTGATCTCCTCGATCGCCTCCGAGACCAAGTGGTCCTCCGCTGGAACACGCGGGGCGTCCGAACGAAGTCCGACGCCCCAGCGACCGCCCGGGCTTACGCTCACCGCGAAGCCGCCGCGGCCGTTCGCAAGCCCTCCTGACAACAGAACTTACGCAGCCCGCCGACTCGCCCCGGAGTCCCGTTTTCGGTGGATAACCCGTACGGGGCGTTCCTGGTCTCGCCGTCTAACTGCGTTTGCTGTCAGGAGATATCGTAGTGAGGAACAACTGTGCACAGTTGTCCACTTTTGCGGCCGGTGGACGTCCGTCCCGCCGGCCGCAGGACCGCCTCTAGTAGGTGGCCTCCGCCTCTTCGAGCTCTTCTTCCTCGAGCTCGATGGCGCTGTCTTCGCGCCTGCGCTCAGGCGGATCGACGACGTCGCCCATCTGGCAATTCCCCTGGAAAACCACGCCGTCCTCGATCACGAGACCGCGGGTCTTGATGTCGCCCAGAAGCTGGGAACCGCGCTTGAGTTCGATCTTGCCCGACGCGAACACGTTGCCGTACATGCGCCCGCCGATGACGGCGTTCGCTACGCTCGCATCCCCGTCGACCTTGCCGGTCTCCCCCACGACCAGTGTATCGGTCGCGTCGACCGCGCCCACGAACTCCCCGTCGACCTGAATGCTCCCCTCGACGGTGACGTCGCCCTTGACGCTCGTGCCTTCACCAATGATCGTGTTCACTGCGTCGACTGTCCTTTCGTCGTCCCTAGTGAACATCAGCCATCCCTCCGCGCTCTTCCGGACCCGAGGCACTCCGCGCCGGGCCCCGCTGCGAGCCTTGAACTCCTCTGAGCGCCGCCAGACGATACCAGACGCCCATAACCAAGTCAACAGCTATCGCCCCTGAAACTACCCCATTCCGCCTCTCTCTCCAGCGTGTGAGATCAGCTCGAGCACTCGCTCCAGGTCCTCCTCGGAGTAGTACTCGATCCTGATCGTCCCCTCCTTTCCCATCCGTTCGATCCGCACCTGCGTGCCGAGCACGCGCTGCAGTCTCTCCTCCCAATCGCGAAGCACCGGATCGGTCGTCCGACTCCGCCTCGCGGTCTTCTTCCTCTTCCGTGCCCCCCTGGAAGCTGCCTCCAGCTCCCTCACGGACAGCCCCCGGCTCACCGTCTTCCGCGCGAGGGCCAGCTGGTCAGATGACGACTGCACCGACAGCAGCGCTCGCCCGTGTCCGGCCGACAGGTCTCCGCTCGATAGCATCTCGTGGATCTCGAGAGGGAGTTCCAGAAGCCTCAGGGAGTTTGCCACCGTGCTCCGGTCCTTGCCCACGCGGTCGCCCACCTCAGCCTGCCCGACGCCGGCGATCTCCATCAGCGCCTCGTACCCTCGCGCCTCGTCGATCGGGTTCAGGTTCTCCCTCTGGAGGTTTTCCACGAGGGCCAGCGCCAGGGCCTCTTCCTCGCCGACCTCGCGGACGATCGCGGGTATCGTCTCCAGCCCAGCGAGTCGCGACGCCCGCAGCCTACGCTCTCCGACGACGAGCCCGTACCCGCCGGTCGGGAGCGGGCGTACGACGATCGGCTGCACCACCCCGTGCCTCTTGAGGGAGTGCGCCAGCTCGAGCAGCGTGTCGTCGTTGAACCTGGTGCGCGGCTGCTCCCTGTTCCGCTCGATGTTCTCCACCGACAGATCCCGCACGCCGACGTCGCCGCTCGCCGCGGCACCGCTGGGGGCATCGGGGATCAGCGCACCCAGTCCCTTACCCAGAGCCTTCCTGTTCATGCGACACCTCCGCTCGCACCGGCCGACAGCTCATGGACCGCTTGCCTCACCGGCCCTGTCACGGGAAAGCCGTCTCGCGTCCCCGCTCAGACTTCCGACGGCACCGTAGACGGGACAGCCGTCGGAGCGTCCTGGAACATGAGCTCCCGGGCCAGCTGGATGTAGCTCTGCGCGCCCGCCGACACGATGTCGTAAAGTATGATAGGTTGACCGAAGCTGGGAGCCTCTCCCAATCTCACGTTCCGCGGGATCATCGCCCTGTATACACGGTCGCCGAAATAGCGCCTCGCCTCGTCCGCCACCTGGCGGGCGAGGTTCAGCCTCCCGTCGTACATCGTCAGCAGGATGCCCTCTATCCTCAACTCCGGGTTGAGGTTACGCTGCACCAGCCTGATGCTGTTCAGAAGCTGACCAAGCCCTTCGAGGGCGTAGTACTCACACTGGATGGGCACGATGACGGTGTCGGCGGCAGTGAGCGTGTTGACCGTCAGGAGGCCTAGTGACGGTGGGCAATCCACGAGGATGAAGTGGTAGTCGTTGGTGATCGACTCCAAGGCCCGCTTCAGGCGCGTCTCGCGGGCCATGATGTTCACGAGCTCGATCTCCGCACCGATGAGTCGGGGGTGAGATGGCAGCACGTGCAGGAACGGGAGGTTCGGGGCGGGCACGATGGCATCCCCGATCGGCGCCTCACCGATGATAACCTCATACACGCTGGCCTTCACGTCGTCCTTGGAGAGGCCGATCCCGCTGGTGGCGTTCGCCTGGGGGTCTATGTCGATGAGCAGCGTAGGCCTCTCGGCCACGGCCAGGCACGCAGCCAGGTTCACGGCCGTCGTCGTCTTGCCGACGCCACCCTTCTGGTTGGCGACCGCTATGATCCGGCCCATGAGTCCCTCGCTGTGGATAATTCTGAGCCCGCAGTTCGCGCGGGAGCCGAGGTCTTGGGAGTATCGGACGCAAGGATACAACTCGCGCGAGGGGTGTCAAGCGGAAAGCTGGGTACGGTGGTACTTATCCACAGCTTTCTGCAGGTGCTGAGGACTGACATTGGGCCGGACAGGAGCTGCGGGAGGGTCAGAGCACGCAGCCGGTGGGGCGTGAGCCCTGTTGCGTCGCCGGCAACCGGAGCCGAGGGGCGGAGGCCTGCGGGTGTGGAGTGGTGGTGCGTAGCCTGTGGATGTGTGTTGGATGGCTCTGGTTGGCAGCACATGCTGTTTCACGTGAAACGGCGGCGGGTGTGGTCGGTGAGCGCGGGGTGTTTCACGTGAAACGAGATCGGATGCGGTCGGCGGGCCGGGACCTGTTTCACGTGAAACGAGGTCGAGTGTGGTCGGTGAGCGCGGGGTGTTTCACGTGAAACGAGATCGGATGCGGTCGGCGGGCCGGGACCTGTTTCACGTGAAACGAGGTCGAGTGTGGTCGGTGAGCGCGGGTGTTTCACGTGAAACGGTGGCGGGTGCGGTCGGCCGATGCAGGGTGTTCCACGTGAAACCGGGTCGGGCGCCGTCGGCCGGCTGGGACCTGTTTCACGTGAAACGAGGTCGAGCGTGGTCGGTGAGCGCGGGGTGTTTCACGTGAAACAGCTCTCCGCCGCCATGGACCCTGCGCGTCAGGACCTGAACGTCACGAACGTCGTTGTGCGGTGCAGCCCGGGGAGCTCCACGTCGACCTCGCCGACCAGTTCAGCGCCCGCGCCGCGACCGATCGCCTCCGCTCTTGCCCTCTCATCGGGCCACTTCGGCCCCTTGTACAGGACCAGCCGGCCACCCGGCGACAGCAGGGCCAGACTGGTCGCCAGGGTCCGGTCGATGCTGCCCAGAGCCCTCGAGACAGCCATGTCGAAGGAGGCCTTGCCCACGAGGTTCTCCAACCGCTCGTGTACGATCTCCGTGTTTCGCAGTCCCAGCTCCCGCACTGCCTGCCGCAGGAAGACGACCTTGCTCCTGCGCGCGTCGATCAGCGACACGGAGACCGCCGGGCAAAGCACCGCCAGCACGATGCCGGGCAAGCCGGCGCCGCTGCCCAGATCCCCCACGCTCTCCTCGCTCACGTCCGTCGCACTGAGGAGCGATGCGCAGTCGACGACATGCTCCTCCAGCCGCTCCAGGCTGTTCGCCGAAACGAGGTTTCGCCCTCTGCCCACCCTCCGGAGCAGCCGGCAATACTCAGCGAGCCTGTCGACCTCGTCGTCGCTCGCGCGTCCACGGAGAGCAAGGATGGCATCTCTGAGGGCTTCCTGTGTCACTGTTTCTCCATTGGCGGCAGACAGGTGTCAGCGCCTGGGTCTCGCCACCTCTACAGGTGTCCGCTCGCGACTGTGCCGGCACGACAAACGCCGACGCTACTGTGCGCGCGAGCGCGATGCCAGATGAATGAGAATGACTCCTACGTCCGAGGGGGTAACGCCGGGCACACGGCCTGCCTGCGCGATCGTGCCGGGACGAACCCTGGCCAGCTTCTGAACAGCCTCCGTCGACAGCCCGTGGACGGTGTCGTATTGGATCCCCTCCGGTATGCGCTTGTCCTCGAGGGCAGCGGCTCGCCGGATCTGCGCGCGCGAGCGCGCGATGTACCCTCTGTACTTCGCCTCGATCTCGACCGTCTCCGCGACGTCCGCCGGGAGCGGCTCATCCGGCGGCGCGATGCGATGAACATCGCCAATGCTCACCTCCGGCCGCGCGAGGAGTCGCGCGGCGGGTACGGCCTGTGTAAGTTGTTGACTGGCAACATTATAGAGTAGTGCGCTTGCCTCGTCCGGAGTGACGCTCCTCGTCGCGAGACGGGCGAGCTCGCCGTCCACGCGCGCCCGTCGCGTCCGTGCCGCAGCCGCAGCAGCGTCAGTCGCGAGCCCTATGCTGTGCCCGATCTCCGTCAGTCGTGAGTCTGCATTGTCCTGGCGGAGCATGAGCCTGTGCTCCGCCCTGCTCGTGAACATCCGGTACGGTTCATCGGTTCCCTTCGTCACGAGGTCATCGATCAGCACGCCGATGTACGCCTCGTGCCGGTGGAGAACGAGCGGCTCGCGGCCCTCGATCAAGAGACTCGCGTTGATGCCGGCCATCAGTCCCTGCGCCCCCGCCTCTTCGTAGCCCGAGGTCCCGTTGATCTGGCCGGCGAGGTATAACCCCCTCACGTGCTTCACCTCGAGCGTGGCCTTGAGAGCACGCGGGTCTACGTAGTCGTACTCGACCGCGTACCCGGGTTTCACGAGCTCAGCGCGCGCCAGCCCCGGCAGGCTCCGCACCATCTCGACCTGGACATCGTGCGGCAGACTCGTCGAGAGCCCGTTCGGGTAGACCGTGTCACCACGCCTCGTCTCAGGCTCGAGCACCACGCGATGAGACTCGCGCCCGGCGAAACGCACCACCTTGTCCTCGATCGAAGGGCAGTACCGTGGCCCGATGCCAGTTATGGCACCGCTGTAGAGCGCGGATTTCCCCAGAGACTCCCGGACGATTCCATGCGTGCGGTCTGTCGTCGCCGTGATGAAGCACGGAACCTGGTCAACCTTCAACGATTGCGTTCGGAACGAGAAGGGCGTCGGCGGGCTGTCCGCGTCCTGGCGAACGAGCTCGTCCCACTCGATCGTGTCCGCCCGCAGGCGCGGCGGCGTTCCTGTCTTGAGCCTCCCCAGAGCCAACCCCAGCCCTCTGAGCGATGCTGACAGCCTCCTCGCTCCCGGCTCTCCCGACCGCCCCCCCGGCCACACGCGCGCACCTACGAACAACCGTCCACACAGAAACGTGCCAGTTGTCAAGATAACGGCAGGGGCATCGATTCTGCTCCCCGTTGTCAACGTGACACCATTGACACGGCCATCTGTGTTGTTGATGACACCCACACGACCCTGAACGAGGGTGATGTTGGCCTCACTCCTGAGGACACGCATCATCCGCCGATGATACAACAGCTTGTCGGCCTGCGCCCGTGGCGAGCGAACGGCGGGGCCCTTCCCGGTGTTCAGGATACGGAAGTGGATGCCTGCCTCGTCGATGGCGAGACCCATCTCTCCGCCGAGGGCGTCTATCTCCCTGACCAGCTGGCCCTTGGCGAGTCCGCCTATCGACGGGTTGCACGCCATCTCAGCGACGTGGCGACGCGAGATGGTCACCACCGCCACCCGGTGCCCCATACGCGCGGAGGCCAGGGCTGCCTCGCAGGCAGCATGACCGGCTCCGACGACCACGATGTCGAACGGCGTGTCTCGCCTCATTAGCTGTGTCACTCCCGGGAGTCGAGGTAGGTGTGCCGCCTGACTGCTCCCTCACTCCCAGACGTCGATGCGCGCCTCTCGCCCCGCGGGACCTTCGCCGCGTGGCCGGGCGCGGGGCTTCGTCACTTCCCGACACAGAAGCGCGCGAATATGCGCTCGAGAACGTCCTCTGCGGTGGTGGCTCCGGTCACGTCGCCCAAGGCCTCCGCCGCGTCCTGGAGGTCGACCGCGGCCAGAGACGGATCTCCGGCGCCGGCCAGGCGCTCCAGCGCGGCCTGGACCGAGGTTCCACACCTTTCGAGCGCCCGAACGTGCCGCAGGTTCGTCACGAGCGGGGGCTCGGCGGAGTCGGAGCCCGCTGCTGCGCTCCTGAGCGACTCGCGCAGCTCCCTCAGGCCGCTGCCCTCGAGAGCGGACACGCGCGTGACCGCCAGCGGCGTCCCTCCGGCCAGGATGCCCGCCAATGCCTCGCGCCCGACGACGCATCCGAGATCCTCCTTGTTCACCGCGACGACCGTCCGCCGGGGCGTGAGCGCCGAGGCGACGGCCTCATCCTCTCTGCCAAGCGGTTCCGAGCCGTCGACGACGAACACGGCAAGGTCGGCTCCGCGTGCGGCCTCGACCGCGCGCCCGACCCCGGCCCGCTCGGCGGCGTCACCCCCGTCCCTCCATCCGGCGGTGTCTACGAGCCTCAGGAGCACCCCGTCGACGTGGAGCAGGTCCTCGACCGCGTCGCGCGTGGTCCCCGGGAGCGGGGTGACGATCGACCGGTCCCGTTCGAGGAGGGCGTTCATGATGCTCGACTTGCCCACGTTCGGCCGTCCGACGATCGCCACCGTCACGCCGTCCCTGACCGCCACGCCGAGATCGCAACGCTCGAGGAGCCTGGAGACGTGGCCCGCGACGCTTCTCCCAAGCGCCAGGATCTCATCCCGCGTCCCGCCTGAGACCTCGTCGTCAGGGAAGTCGATCAGCGTCTCGACCTCGGCCCGGAAGTCGACGAGCGCGCTCCGTAGCGCAGTGAGCTCGGTCGAGAGAGAGCCTTCGAGCTGGCCCAGCGCGAGCTCGAGCCCTCGTCGCGTCTGTGCGGCGACGACGTCGGCGACCGCCTCGGCCTGGACCAGGTCGAGCCGTCCGGCCAGGAACGCTCGCTCCGTAAACTCGCCGCGTCGCGCTTCACGCGCGCCGGCCTCGATCAGGACGGACAGCACCCTGCCGGCGGGGACCGCGCCCCCGTGGCATCCGAACTCGACCATGTCTTCAGTGGTGTAGGTATGCGGAGCACGCAGAACGGTGGCGAGAACCTCGTCGACCGCTCGTCCGTCGGCGTCGACGACTCGGCCGTAGTGGACGGTGTGGCTCACGCAGTCCGGAAGCGAGACGCCCTCGAAGACCGCATCGGCGATCTCGAGGGCATTCCCGCCTGACACTCTGACGACCGCGATGGCCCCGCGTCCTGCCGCCGTCGAGATCGCCGCGATGGTGTCGCCTGGCGATTCTCTCACGGGAGACCCTCTCTCCGGTGCGCCGCGATGGTGGGGCGCCGGAGTTAGCTCCGTCTCCTCTTCCTCGGTCGCGATCCGCCGTCGGCCGGGGAAAGGACGACGCTCTTGACGCGACCCGTCCCCACGCTCTTCGTCTCCACCGACGGGTCCGCCTTGAGCACGGCGTGAACGAGCTTGCGCTCGGCCGCGTCGAGGGGCTCCGTGGTGAGCGGCTTCTTGGCCGACTTCACTTCCTTGGCGAGATGAAGGACCTTCTTCCTGAGGAAGTCCTCGCGCTTGCTCCTGTATCCGCTGACGTCGAGCTGGATCCTCGTGCTCTTGCTGTCCTCCCGCTGCAGCATGCGGTTGACCACGTACTCGATGGAGGAGAGCGTGTTGCCGGCCTTGCCGATGAGGAGCCCGTCGGCGCCCGCGGTCTCGATGCCGATCACGAGCGAGTTCTTCTCCTCGGTGACGTGCAGCTGGCTGCTGAACGTCATGAGTCTGAGAACCGTACTGAGAACCTCCTCGGCGCGCCCTCTCGTCGACTCCCGGCACGAGACGCTCACGCGGGCGGGCGTGCCCCCGAAGAGCCCGAGGAATCCTCTGCGCCCTTCTTCGAGAATCGTTACGTCGGCATCCTTCCTGGCGGTGCCGAGCTTCCGAAGCGCCTTCCTTGTCGCGTCAGCGACGTCCTTCCCACTTGCCTCGATGGTGCGATTCATCCAGCGTTCCCCCGGCTGCCCCGAATTCGTCGATGTCGATGTCTACTTCTTCCGCTTCCCGCGTCGTCGGCCGCCGCTCTTCTTCCCGGGACCGCCTGAGTCGCCTGAAGAGCCGGCCACGACGTCCGCGTCCTCGAACTGAGGCGCGCCCGTGGTGGAGGAAGACGCCACGTCGGCTGGAACACCCTGTGGGGCAGCTGCGTCGCGCGACATCTCCATGGCGGTGCTTGGACCGCGGTGGATGTAGTACTGCTGCGCGATGCTGAGCACGGTGTTCACAAGCCAGTAGAGGACCAGGCCCGACGCCATGTTGTAGAAGATGACGGTGAAGACGATGGGCATCAGACGGCCCATCGCGGCCTGGCTCGGATCCGTGGACGAGAACTTCTGCTGCACGAGCATCCCGATCCCCATGAGCACAGGAAGGATGTGGATCGCGAAGCCCGCCACCGTGGCGATCGTGTCCGGCTGAGACAGATCGGTCATCCACAGTGCGAACGGAGCGCCCCGGAGCTCGATCGTCGTCCGGAGCACCTGAAAGAGGGCGATGAAGACGGGCATCTGCAGAAGCATCGGGAAGCAGCTCGAGAGCGGGTTGACCTTGTGCACTTTGTAGAGACCCATCTGAGCCTTCGACAGCTCTTCCCGGTTGTTCTCATGCTTCTTCTGCAGGGCCTTGAGCTGTGGCTGAAGGTCCTGCATCCTCTTCATCTCGGTGAAGCTCCGGTGGGTGAGTCTGTAGAAGATGAGCTTCGTGAAGACAGAGAACAGGATGATCACGATGCCGTAGTTGGGGATGATGTTGTGCGCCCAGATGAGGGCGCGCAGCATCAGCGTCGACAGCGGACGAATCCAGGGCCAGCCCAGATAGACCGCTCTCTCGAGACCCGCTTCGAGGTCTGACACCGCGACGAAATCCTGTGGTCCCGCGTAGATGACGAACTCGTTGGCCGCCGGAGTCTCGGACACCGGGACCGTCGCGTCGAACCGCGCCGCCCGGCCCGATGTGTCGGCGTACGCCAGCACGCGAGTGAACGCCGAGTTCGTGGGTATCACGGCCGCCATGAAGTACTTCGACTGCGCCGTAGCCCACGGTATGTCACCGACGAGACTGCGTTCCTCGTCCTTGAGCTTCCCTAGGTTCATGCGAACGGCCTTGCCGTCCTGCATCACCACGGACGCGCGGTCCGCGCGCTCGTCCTCACTGCTCTCGGTCGGAAGAACGCCGGGCCACCCGATCACGATCTCGCGTTCCGCCGCGGGGGCGTCGAGACCCGCCACCGACACGTAGAGCTCGAACGCGTATGAATCAGGGAAGAACGTGTACTGACGGGTGAGACGGATACCCTCCGGCAGATTCGTCTGGAAGGCGATCATCGAGAACGAGCCGTCTCCTGACGGACGGTGGACCGTCTCGCCCGGCCCCTCGAACATGATCGAAGACGTGTCGATCCGCCGCGCGCCGTACCGGATCTCGGTGCTGAGAGCCGCAGAGCCCTCGCGCACGAGTTGCACCGGAGCCCCCTCGGAGTCGTCGTAGTTCTTGAGTTCCCAGCTGACGATCGAGCCGCCCCGATTCGACAGTCGGGCCACCCAGAGCGGTGTCTCGACCGTCGTTATCTCCTCCGGAACCAGCTCGGCGGCCGCCGCAGCGCTCGCCCCCGCAGACGCCTCGGCAGCGGTCTCCGGCACGACCTCGGAGATACCGGGCGCTCCCGCAACCGGCTGCCCCGCCTCCTCCGTGGACGCCACGTCGGCCTGCCCCGGAACGGCGGCCTCGCCCGCGCGCTGCGCGTTCCAGTAGTTGAAGCCGAGGAAGATGACGAGGATCAGCAGGATCGCCAGTAAGGGGCGCTTGTCCTCCATTCAGACCTCCGCCGGACCTGTCCCGGGCCGGCCGCTCTGGCCCTCCCGGTCGAGTCCCGGACGCGCTCAGTGAGGAACGGGGTCTTCCCCTCCCTCAGCCCAGGGATGGCAGCGCACGACTCTCGCCACGGCGTAGCAGATGCCGCGCACGAGCCCGTGCGTGAGAAGCGCCTGTGCAGCGTACTCGGAGCAGGAAGGCACGAACCTGCAGGTGGCAGGCATGAGCGGTGACACGAGGCGCTGATAGGCGCGCACCAAGAGAACCAGTGCGCCCGTCAGCGCCAGGGGTCTCCTCGGGGACTCCTCGCGTGAAGTCATTCGAACCAGCAATCTCTTACCGCACCCGGTGCGGCACTGGTCCTGCGTCAACCCGCCCGGTCGGTGGCTCGTCGAAGTGCGGCGTCGACGGATCTCTTCAGTTCAAGATACGATCCGGTCGCCGTCCGGTCCGTCGCCAGGAAGATGAGGGTCGCTATTCCCCGGAGGTCCACGTCGGACGTCCGGAACGCTTCTCGAAGGACCCTCCGCGCCCGGTTCCTTCTGACCGCCTTGCCGACCTTCCTCCCCGCCAGGAACGCCACTCCCGGCGGCCCTGCTCCTTCGGTGTAGCGCAGTGCGAAGTACTCGGTGCGGATCGCCCTGCCTGACCTCATCGTCTCCTTGAGGACGGCGCGATCCCTGATGATCCGGTCTCGTCCAAGCTTCTCACGGGACAAGATAACACCTATCGCGTTGTGAGGCGCTTCCTGCCCTTGGCCCTCCGCCGCGCCAGCACCTTCCGTCCGCCCGGGCTGGAACTCCGAGCGAGGAATCCGTGCTTCCTCTTCCCCTTCCGCTTCTTCGGCTGGTATGTCCGCTTCATCTGTGCCTCTGAGAATGGGTTCCGTCTCGCTTCGTCGCCGTCAGCCGTTCCCTGATTCGAACCATAAAGTTTATCGGGCACGCCACCCTGTGTCAAGCCGTTTCTGCCCTCAGCCACTCGTCATCTGTGCCCCCGGCATCTCCGGCGACCTCGGAAAAAAAGTCGCTCCAGGCTCAAGAAAGTCCTTGCGCCGATCTCGGCCACCGTGGTACTATTCGCCGCCATCACAGGGGCTGTTGATAAGCATCGGCACCTGGCAGCTTTCGAAACCCGGATACCGTCGCTCAGACAAGCTTCAGAGAGTCGTCCTTCGCCCCCGCAGCATACGAGCTTGGACGCCCGGGTGATAACATAAGACCCAACTTGATGTTAGCGGGTTGTACACATTGGGGACCGCGAGTGTAGACAGCCGCAGCACGGTCTTTACTCGCAAATCCGACCGCATCTGCCTCATTACTTCCAGATGCTCTGAAATACTCTCGGTGTGGATAACTTGTTAACATAGCGTGGACAACATGCGGACAGTAGTAACCGCGACAGAGCTTTGGGCTCGGTGCCTCGAGACGATACGCGAGGAGACGGAGAGCCAGAGCTACCAGACGTGGTTCGAGCCTACGCGCGGCGTCGAGATCACCGACGACACGCTCAAGATCGAGGTCCCGAACCGTTTCTTCGCGGACTGGCTCGAGGAGCACTATACCGGGCTCATTACTAGGGCCTTGAGCGAGCATGCGGGGACGGACCTCGAACCTGATTTCCAGGTGGCACACAGGCGTCCAGACCAGTACCAGCCCGTTTCAACCCGGCGGGTGGAGCCTCCGCCACTGACCATAGCAGCGGCCGATGAGTGCCAACTCAACCCGCGGTATACCTTCTCCACGTTCATCGTTGGAGCGAGCAACCGCTTTGCACAGGCTGCGTCTATGGCGGTGGCGGAGGCCCCTGCCGAAACATATAATCCGTTCTTTATCTATGGCGGTGTGGGGCTCGGCAAGACGCACCTCATGCAGGCCATAGGCAACTACACACGTGAGAAGCGACCGGGTCTCTCTGTCTACTACGTGTCCTCAGAGACCTTCATGAACGAGCTGATCACGTCGATTCAGCGTGGAACGACGCTCGAGTTCAGGGACAAGTACCGAAGCAAGGACATCCTCCTGATCGACGACGTCCAGTTCCTCGCGGGCAAGGAGAGCACGCAGGAGGAGTTCTTCCACACCTTCAACGCCCTCTACCTCGCCCACAAGCAGATCGTGCTGACGAGCGACAGGCCGCCCAAACAGATCTCCATGCTCGAGGAGCGGCTCGTCTCTCGTTTTGAATCCGGGCTCGTGACGGACATACAGCCTCCTGACCTCGAGACCCGGATCGCTATCCTCCACGAGAAGGCGGAGCTGGACGGGATTTCGATTCCCAACGACGTTATTCATTTGGTCGCTAATAGCGTAACGTCAAATATCCGCGAGCTGGAGGGGTCGCTCGTCCGGCTCCTTGCCTTCTCAAGCCTCACCGGCAGTGAGATAACGGTCGACCTGGCCCGGGAGGTTCTCTCCGAGTTCCTCGGCAAGCCGCGAGGACCCGTCTCCGTCGCCCGCATACAGCAGGCGGTAGCCGAGACCTACGGGGTCCCCGTGGAGAAGATGAAGGCCCGCGGCCGCGCGAGCCAGATCGCGCATGCGCGCCAGGTGGCCATGTACCTGGCCCGCGAGCTCACACACCTGTCGCTGGCGCAGGTAGGTGAACACTTCGGCGGCAGGGACCACACGACCGTTCTCCACGCGCACCGGAAGATATCGTCCGCGGTAGAGAACGCCGGACAGGTGCAGCGGGACGTTGAGAACCTGAGGCGCGTCCTCCGCACCGCCTGAACCTGCCCGACCCGGCCGCCCCGATACCCCTCTCTATATATAATAGGACGGACACAGCGGCCCGCGGGGCCCCTGTGTCACGCTTCCTGAAAGGCTCTCCTTCCCAGGCACAGGGGACCGGTGGCCCGCTCCGCCTGTGACGTGACGTCCCGCCCGGACGCGGCGTCCCGTACACATGCGCACGTTGACGGACAGTAGATACCCCAGGGAGAGCGGTGGACGAGGGTGCGCGCAGCCTCTCGAGCTGTGGACGAACCTTGGCACTCGACCGGCTCGTGAACGTCTCATCCACGGGCGCGGACCAGCTCTCGGGGGGCAGGAAGACCTGGAGCGCGGGCCTCATGTCGAGGTCCCGGCGGCGCTGTCAACATTCCCACAGCCCCTACTACTACTACTGGTTCTATATATGTGCAGAAGTAACAGCGTAGTACCCCGGTCTCAGACCAACACATCAATACAGGGTGATATGTTCGTAGAGCGTGTTCCCTGTGAACTGGAGCACGGCCCGGCGCCCGGGACGTGGCCCGGGGGAGGAGTGCGGGTGAGTGCGGGGCCGGCCTCCGGGCGCAGGGACAAAGCCGCGCTCGCGAAGAGACGTGGACGTCGGACTCGGTCCCCCGGGGCGGCGTCTCCCCCGGGACCGCATGTGCGGACACGGCGGTCGTCGAGGCGGACGAGCGCGCCGTGTCTGAACGCGGTCGCCGTCCGGCGCGCGGCCCCTCAAGAGGAGTGCGTGGCGGGCGCGCCTCTGCGCGTTCTCAACAGGAGGTCTCGTGCGCGCCCTCGGAAGCGAAGTGGCGATCCCGCGTTCTCAAAGGAGACGAAGAGTCGGCGGAGTGGAGCGGGTGCGGCGCGGCTCCATTTGCCTTGCAGGCAAGAAGTGCCGCCCATATAATGAGCGCCGAAGGCGAGACGTCTTGCATCCGGTTCGGTATGCCCCGGACAGGCGCATCGTGACACTCTCCCGGGAGGTTCTCTCATGAAGTTCTCGATCGGCCGGCAGGATCTGGAGAAGGCGATCCAGAGGGTACTGGCTGTCGTGTCGCCGAAGACGACGCTTCCTGTTCTCGCCAACTTCCTGCTGGAGGCGGAGCCCAAGTCTAAGTCGATCACGTTGACGGCGACCGATCTCGACATGACCGTCACCACCGGTATAGAGGCCGAGGTGGACGCGGGCGGGAGCGTCACGCTGCCCGCGAAGCGATTCGCGGAGATCGTGAGAGAACTGGGGACGGACACCGTCGAGCTGTCGGCGGAGGGGGAGGAGATCTCGATTCAGTCGGGGAAGAGCAGATTCAAGATCATGGGCATCCCGACCGAGGAGTTCCCGACACTTCCGAAGAGCGACCCGGCGAGCGCCTTCTCGGTGGACGCCGGAATGCTCGGGCGGATGGTAGAGAAGGTCAGCTTCTGCACGTCGAAGGATGAGACGAGGCCCTCGCTGAACGGCGCGTACTGGGAGTTCGGGGCCGACAGCATGGGCATGACCGCGACCGACGGCCACCGGCTTGCGACGTTCCGCGTGAAGGGTGAGTTCAAGCCCCTTGCGGGCAAGACGATGATCGTGCCGCCGAAGGCGCTCTCGCACGTGGTTCGCATCATATCGTCGGAAGACCAGGAGGCGGTGAAGGTCTCGGTCAAGGAGAATCACGTCGCGTTCTTCATCGGGAGCACGGTGATCAACTCGCGGCTCCTGGAAGGACCGTTCCCGAACTACAAGCAGGTCATTCCATCGGACAACGAGAAGGAACTCGTCGTGGGGCGGTCGGACCTCGTCGGCGCCGTGCGGAGAGTGGCCGTCCTGGCCGATGTCATGACGCACCAGGTCAGGTTGACCCTCACGAAGAAGAAGGTGCAGCTGGTCGTCTCCACGCCGGACGTGGGTGAGGCGAAGGAGGAGATCTCGGGTGCTTTCAGTTCGGACAAGCTCGAGGTCGGGTACAACGCTAACTACCTTCTCGAGGTCCTGAAGCACATCGAGGGCGATGACGTTCTCTTCCTCCTGGGTTCCCCGGTGGGCGCGGCCGTCGTGAAGGCGGCGGACGAGGCGGAGGACGAGGAGTACATGTGTCTCCTCATGCCGCTCAGACTCAACGCCTGAGTCGCGCTGTGTCCGCTCGGTGAAGAGGTGTGCGAGGCGGGGGGAAGATCGCGGTGTGGCTCAGGACGGTTCGTCTCTCGAACTTCAGAAACTACGAGAGCATGGAGATCGAGTTCGAGCGCGGCTTGAACTTCCTCCACGGTCCGAACGGTTCAGGCAAGACGAGCGTGCTGGAGGCGGTCTCGTACCTGGCCGTCGCGAGGTCGCTCAGGAGCGCCGCGGACTCCGAGGTCGTTCGCTGGGGCGAGGACACGTTCGGCGTCGGCGGAGAGGTCGAAGACGACGGACGGACAGAGACGATCGTACTGCGCTTCAAGAAGGGGGGCTCCAAGGAGGTCACGGTCCACGGTGAGCCCGTGGGAAGACTGGCCGACCTTGTTGGACATCTCCGCGTCGCCTGGTTCAGTCCCGAGGACACATGGATCACGAAGGGCGCACCCGACGCACGGCGCAGACTCCTGGACATGACGCTCTGCCAGATCGACGCCGGGTACCTGGCGGCGCTCACCGGCTACAAGCGGGCACTCCGGCAGAGGAACGAAGCGCTGCTCAACTGGACGCCGGACGATGAGTCCGACCGGATAGTCGACACGTGGACCGAGAAGGTCCTGGACTACGGGAGCCGCGTCGTCGCGGGCAGGGCCTGCATGATCCCGAAGCTCGGTGACGCGGTCCGCGGCTTTCACGACGCGATCTCGGGGGAGGACAGCCTCGCGCTGGGCTACAGAAGCTCGGTCGCCCTCGGAGACGAGACGGACGAGAAGGCGGCGAGGGAGCGGTTCGCCAGCGCGCTCGAGTCGTGCCGCGAGGACGAGAGACGGCGGGGCTTCACCCTCGTCGGACCTCACAGGGACGATCTCGAGGTAAGGCTGGGAGGACGCCTCCTTCGCTCCTTCGGCTCCCAGGGGCAGCATCGCACCGCCGCCATCGCTCTCAAGCTGGGAGAGGCGGCGATACTCGACAGCGACGAGAAGGGAGTCGTCGTTCTCCTGGACGACGTGCTCTCCGAACTGGACGAACGAAGAGGCGCGGCTCTGGTCTCGCACATAGGGAGTCACGGACAGGCGCTCGTCACGTCGACCATGAGGGCGCCCCGGGGCATCGCCCCTGACGACGGAGCGGCGTCCTTCCTCGTCGACGGCGGGGAGGTCGTGCGACAGTGAGCCGGGCAATGCCCATCGCGAAGGTGCTCGAGCAGGTCATCGCCAATCTGGGCCTCAAGAAGAAGCTCAGCGAGCAACGGGCGGTGGTGGACTGGGCGGACATAGTGGGGAAGAAGGTGGCGGAGCACTCGAGGGCACTCCGCGTCGACGGAGGACGGCTCTTCGTCGAGGTAGACAGCTCGGTGTGGGCGCAGGAGCTCACGCTCATGAAGCGGCGCATCCTCATCCAGATCAACAAGAGGACCGGCGACCGCGTTATCGACAACGTGCACTTCGTACTTGGGGGAGCAGGAAGGCATGGCGCCTCCGGCACTGACATCGGAAAAGACCAAAGAGATGGCAAAAGGTAAGAAGAAGACCGACAAGACGAAGAAGGCGAAGAACGCCTCGAAGTCCGCGTCGAAGTCGCGGCCGGCCTCGAAGGGCAGGAAGGTGAAGCCCTCGAAGAGCAAGAAGGCCAAGGTCTCGAAGTCGAGGCCTTCGAAGGCGTCGGCGCAGAAGAAGCGGACCGCGGGCGGGGCCAAGTCGGCGCGCCCGAAGAAGCGCGTCATCTCGAAGGCCCAGTCGCGTTCGTCAGCGAAGCCGTCGGGTGCCGCTGCGAAGAGCGCCGCCAGGAAGGGCGCGTCGAAGCCTAAAGCGTCCAGGAAGGCAGCGTCCAAGGCCACCGGTGGGAAGAAGCCCGCGGCCCGGAAGTCGAAGGCCGGGAAGCCGGAGACGAAGCCCGCCGTGGTCGAGACGTCGATCGACAAGGTCGTCGTCGAGGAGTTCCCGCTCGAGGGCGCCGGCGCGACCGCGACGGACGCGGCGTACGAGGCGAAGCACATCCAGGTCCTGAAGGGCCTCGAGGCCGTGCGCAAGCGTCCCGCGATGTACATCGGCGACACCGGGCGGCGCGGACTGCATCACCTCATCTACGAGGTCGTTGACAACTCGGTGGACGAGGCGATGGCGGGGTACTGCGACAAGATCTCCGTCGTCATTCACAAGGACGGAAGCGTCTCGGTGGCCGACAACGGCCGCGGCATCCCGGTCGATAAGCACCCCATCCAGAAGAGGTCCGCCCTCGAGGTCGTGATGACGGTTCTCCACGCCGGCGGCAAGTTCGACAAGCAGTCGTACAAGGTGTCGGGAGGACTGCACGGCGTCGGCGTCTCGGTGGTCAACGCGCTCTCCGAGTGGTGCAAGGTCGAGGTCGCGCGAGAGGGAACCGTCTACGCACAGAGCTACGTGCGAGGCGTTCCGGAGGAGAAGGTCAAGCCGGTCGGAAAGCGGAAGAAGAGCGGCAACAAGACGACGTTCTATCCCGACCGCGAGGTCTTCGAGGAGACCGATTTCGATTTCGAGACTGTGGCGTCGCGGTGCAGGGAACTCGCGTTCCTGAACGCCGGGCTCATCATCACGGTCGACGACGAGCGCAGCGGCGAGTCGGTGGAGCACAGGTACAAGGGCGGCCTCCGCGAGTTCGTGAAGTTCATGAACGAGAACACCACCGCCCTGCACACGAAGGTCGTCCACTTCGAGAAGACCCGCGACGATACCGCCGTGGAGATCGCGCTCCAGTACAACGACACGTATCGCGCGAGCATCTACTCGTACGCCAACAACATCAACACGATCGAAGGCGGGACGCACCTCACCGGCTTCAAGCAGGCTCTGACGAGAACGATCAACACGTACGGCGACAAGAACAACCTTCTCGGGAAGGGCGGGGAGACCGTTTCCGGCGACGACTGTCTCGAGGGTCTGGCCGCGGTCGTGAGCGTCAAGGTCAAGGAGCCTCAGTTCGAGGGGCAGACGAAGACCAAGCTCGGGAACAGCGAGGTCAAGGGCGTCGTCGCGTCGATCGTGGGGGAGGGGCTTCAGGAGTTCTTCGAGGAGACCCCTTCGGTCGCCAGGAAGATCGTCTCGAAGGCGGTCTCGTCCTCACATGCGAGGGCCGCGGCGAGGAAGGCCAGGGATCTCACCAGGCGCAAGTCGGTGCTCGAGAGCGGCTCCCTTCCAGGCAAGCTCGCCGACTGCTCCATCACCGACCCGGAGCACTGCGAGATATTCCTGGTCGAGGGCGACTCGGCCGGGGGCTCCGCGAAGTCGGGGAGGGACCGCCGCTTCCAGGCGATACTCCCGCTCCGGGGCAAGGTTCTGAACGTGTTCAAGGCGCGCCTCGACAAGGTGTTCCACAACGTGGAGATCGGGACCATCATCACCGCCCTCGGGACCGGCGTCAGCGAGACCGGAGACGGCGACGACGAGGGGTTCAACATCTCGAAGCTCAGGTACGGGAAGACCATCATCATGACCGACGCCGACGTCGACGGCGCTCACATCCGAACGCTGCTCCTGACGTTCTTCTATAGGTTTATGGTCGAATTGATCGAGACGGGCCATCTCTACATCGCTCAGCCTCCGCTCTACCGCGTGAAGAAGGGCAAGGAGGAGTTCTACTGCTACGACGAGAAGGAACTCGCCAAGACCCTGAAGCGGGTGGGGCGCGAGAACGCCGACCTTCAGCGCTTCAAGGGTCTGGGTGAGATGAACCCCGACCAGCTGTGGGCCACCACGATGGACCCGGAGCGCCGCGTGATGCTCCAGGTGTCGATCGACAGCGCCGCGGAGGCCGACCACACCTTCAGCATCCTCATGGGGGACGCCGTGGAGCCGCGCCGGAAGTTCATCGAAACGCACGCCAAGCAGGTGCGCAACCTCGACATATAGTTCGACCGGGTAGGGGGACGATGCCACAGACCGAGAAGATTCTCCCGGTAGTAATCGAAGACGAGATGAAGAGGTCCTACATCGATTACGCGATGAGCGTGATCGTGTCGAGGGCTCTTCCGGATGTGCGGGACGGCCTGAAGCCCGTCCAGCGGCGCATCCTCATGGCGATGGACGAGCTGGGACTCGCCCACAACAAGGGCTACAGGAAGTCGGCAAAGATCTCCGGCGACGTGACCGGCAACTACCATCCTCACGGCACATCGGCGGTCTACGACGCCATGGTCCGGATGGCGCAGGAGTTCTCTCTCCGCTATCCGCTCGTCGACGGCCAAGGGAACTTCGGGTCGATCGACGGCGACAGCGCGGCGGCCGAGAGGTACACCGAGGCGCGCATGACGCGCATAGCCGGCGACCTCATGGCCGACCTCAAGAAGGACACGGTCGACTTCGCTCCGAACTACGACGAGACCAGGCAGGAGCCGCTCGTTCTTCCGGCGACGCTTCCCAATCTGCTCATGAACGGAGCCACTGGGATCGCGGTCGGTATGGCGACGAACGTGCCGCCTCAGAACCTCCGCGAACTGGTCGAGGGCATCACCCGCATCATCGACGACCCCAACCTGCCGGATGAGGAGCTCCTGAAGATCGTCAAGGGCCCCGACTTCCCGACGGGCGGCATCATCTTCGGCCGCGCGGGCGTCAGGGACGCGTATCTCACGGGCAGGGGCCGCATCATCGTGCGCGCGAAGGCGAACATCGAGACGCACGCGAACGGCGCCGAGTGCATCATCATCACCGAAATCCCGTTCATGGTGAACAAGGCGAACCTCATCGAGGCCATAGCCGACCTCGTGAGGAGCGGGAAGATCGAAGGGATCAGGGACCTGCGCGACGAGTCCGACCGGGACGGCATCCGCGTGGTCATAGACCTGAAGCGCGACGCCAACGCCGCGGTCATCCTGAACCAGCTCTACAAGCGCACGCAGATGCAGACGACGTTCGGCGCCAACATGCTGTCGCTCGTCGACGGAGTTCCCCGGGTTCTCACCTTGCGGAAGATGATCGACCTCTTCATCGAGCACCGCGAAGAGGTCATCGTTCGCCGGACGAAGTTCGACCTGGCGAAGGCCGAGGCGCGCGCGCACATCCTGGAGGGCCTGAAGAAGGCCCTCGATCACATCGACGAGATCGTACAGCTCATCAAGAAGGCGAACGACGTCGACCAGGCGCGTACCCGCCTCATGAAGACGTTCTCGCTCTCCGAGATCCAGGCGCAGGCCATCCTCGACATGCGGCTCCAGCGCCTGACGGGCCTCCAGCGCAAGAAGATCGAGGACGAGTACAAAGAGACCATCAAGCTCATCGCTTATCTCAAGAGCATCCTCGAGAGCCGCACGAAGGTCCGCGGGATCATCAAGGAAGACCTCGAGCAGGCGGCCGAGAAGTACGGAGACGAGCGGCGGACCGACATCGTCGACGCGACCACGGATTTCTCGATCGAGGACCTGATCGCCGAGGAGGACATGGCGATCTCGATCTCGCATTCGGGCTACATCAAGAGGCTCCCCGTCGGCACCTACCGGCGCCAGGCGCGCGGCGGCAAGGGCGTGACGGGTATGGGGACGAAGGACGACGATTTCGTCGAGCACATGATGATCGCGTCGACCCACGACTACATCCTCTTCTTCACGCAGACGGGTCAGTGCCACTGGCTCAGGGTCCACGAGATCCCGCAGGTCGGGCGCGCCGCCAAGGGCAAGGCCATCGTCAACATTCTCCAGCTCAACAAGGGCGAGGGTCTGAAGGCGTTCGTGCCCGTGCGCGAGTTCGACGACGACCACAACATCGTCATGGCCACGAAGAAGGGCATCGTCAAGAAGACCGTTCTCTCCGCGTTCTCCCACCCGCGCCGCGGCGGCATCAGGGCCATGTCCATCGATGACGGGGACGAGCTCATCGACGCCGCCATGACCGACGGGTCGTGCGACGTCCTTCTGGCAAGGAAGCACGGGAAGGCCATCCGCTTCCACGAGCAGGACGTCCGGGAGATGGGGCGCACCGCGCGTGGGGTCAAGGGCACGTCGCTCGAGAAGGGCAACGAGGTCGTATCGATGGCCGTGATCGTGGGTGAGGGCGGGACGATACTCTCGGTCACCCAGAACGGGTACGGCAAGCGGACGAACATCCACGACTACCGCGTGACCCGCCGCGGCGGCAAGGGCGTCATCTCGATCAAGACGACCAAGAGGAACGGGCCGGTCGTGGCCGTCAAGGTCGTGAACGAGAACGACGAGGTGATGATCATGACGACCGCGGGAGTCATGATCAGACTGCCGGTGTCCGGCATATCGGTCATCGGCCGAAACACGCAGGGCGTCCGGGTCATCAACCTGGGCGCCGGAGATCACGTCACCGACGTGGCGTGCGTAGTCTCCGAGGACTGATCCTCGGACCCTCGAGAGCCGGGCGGTCCCGGTCCAGGGCGCGTGAGAGAGCGCCATCCGGGACGCCGGGCAAGTCGTGAGTGAGGGTGGGCATTTGGACCGCGTCGAACGAACCGCGCTCGTGTCGGTCGTCATCAATGTCGGCCTCGTGGCGCTCAAGGTGTTTCTCGCCTTCCTGTCGGGCAGTCTGGCGCTCCTCGCCGACGCCTGGCACTCGGGCACCGACATCGTGGCCTCCGGCGTCGTCTGGGCCGGCGCGCGCATCTCGAGACGCGACGGAAGCCGGCACCTCGCCCTAATCGAGAACCTCGCGGCGCTCGTGATCGCCGCCCTCATACTGTGGGCGGCGTTCGGCATCTTCCGCCGGGTCTCCGCCGCCGCAGGCGCTCCCATCATCAACCTTCCAACGGCGATCGGCGGCAGCATCGTGGCCGCGCTCGTCTCGTACTACGCCGCACAGTACAAGCTCTTCGTCGGACGCGAGGAGAGCAGTCTCTCGCTCATCGCCGACGGACATCACTCCCGGATGGACACCTGGACGACGGGGGCCGTCGTCGTCGGCCTCATGGGCCACGCGATCGGCATCGAACTCGACCGCATCGCCGCGGTCGTCGTCGCGCTCTTCATCGTGGAGTCCGGACTCATGATCCTCTTCGCCTCGCTGAACGGTCTCCGCGAGGGGACGGCGACGTCCGCCGCTCCGCTCGTGGCGCTCTCGTCCTGGCCCCCGCTCCGCGCCGCCCTCGACGTGTTCCGCCGGACGGGCGCGGCGCGTCTGTCGGGCGCGGTTCGCTCCGCGGTCACGGAGCCGGCGAAGCGAAGAAGGCTGGCGGCAGGCGCCGCGCTCGTTCTCGTGGCGCTCTGGGCCTCGACCGGGGTCTACTTCGTCGGACCGGGGCGGGCCGGAGTCGTGCGCCGCTTCGGCAGGTCCGTGGGCGCCCCCGTGAAGCCCGGGGTGCACCTCAGGGCGCCGTGGCCGGTCGACCGCGTGACGCGCGTGGAGACCGGGCTGGTCCGGCGCGCCGAGATCGGGTTCGAGACGCGCTCCGACCCCAGGGCGGTGACCGGCGTCGCCGCGGAGTTCTACGCGTCCCTGTGGGAGAGCAGGCACGCGGCGGGCACGTACGAGAAGAGGCCGGAGGAGGCGCTCCGGCTCACCGGTGACGAGAACGTCGTCGACATGAACGCCGTCATCCTCTATCGCGTGTCCGACCCCCGGGACTATCTGTTCAACGTCTCGCGCTCGGAGCTCCTCGTGAAGCTCGCGGGCGAGTCGGTGATGGGGGAGGTCGTGGGGTCGCTCTCGATAGAGGACGTGCTCACCGCGAAACGCGGCGCCCTGGAAGGGACGCTCGCCGCCCGGCTTCAGAGCGCGCTCGACGAGTCGCGGGCCGGCGTTGAGGTCCTGGGCGTCCGTCTCCAGGACATGCATCCGCCCCTCGAGGTCGTGCCGTCCTTCCGCGACGTCGCCAGCGCGCGGGAGGACAGGAACCGCATAGTGAACGAGGCCCTCTCGTACACGAACGAGACGGTGCCTCAGGCCCGCGGGGACGCGAAGAGGCTCCTTCTGGAGGCCGCCGCATACAGGACGGAGCGCGTCGAGCGCGCGCACGGAGAGTCCGAGAGGTTCCTGTCGCTGGCGGCGGAGTACCGCCGGGCCAAGAGCGTCACCGAGACGAGACTCTACATCGAAGCGATGGAGGAGCTTCTCGAGGGACTCGAGAAGTTCATCGTCAGTAGCGACGTCGATCTCAAGGGCTACGATATCCGGATGATCGACGAGACGCTCGGGACGGCCACGCGCGTCGACTAGCCGCGAGGAGATACCCATGAAGAAGCGCAGGTACTACGTGATGGCCGCGCTCGTCGCAGCGGTCCTCGTCGCCCGAACCGGAGTGTTCGTGGTCGACGAGACGCAGACCGCGATCGTGACGCAGTTCGGCGATCCCATCAGCGTGATCGAGGAGGCGGGGCTCCACTGGAAGATCCCGCAGCCGGTGCAGGCCGTCAGGTTCTTCGATCGCCGGCTCCTGATCTACGATCCGAAGCCGACGGAGTTCCTCACGAGCGACAAGAAGAATGTCGTGGCGGACGCGTTCGTCGCGTGGCGGATCGAGGACCCGAGGCGCTTTCTCGAGACCGTGACCGACAGGGTGGGGGCGGAGGTGCGGATGGCGGACATCGTGGCGTCCGAGCTGGGGGCCGCCCTGGGCAGGTTCCCGATCCACGCGCTCATCTCGGTGGACCCCGGAGAGATGCGTGTGGCCGCGATCATGGACACGGTGACGAACGGGTGCCGCGAGACGGCGTCGACGAACTTCGGCATCGACATCGCCGAGGTACGCATGAAGCGGATAGCGTTCCCCGAGCAGAACAAGCAGAGCGTCTTCGACCGCATGAGGGCGGAGCGCAGCCGCATCGCAATGAGGTACAGGTCGGAGGGAGAGGAAGAGGCGATCAGGATCCGGGCCGAGGCGGACCGGGACCGGCAGGAGATCCTGGCCGTCGCGTACCGCGAGGCCGAGGTCATCCGCGGCGAGGGCGACGCGGAGGCCGCGAGCGTGTACGCACGCGCCTTCAACGCCGACCCGGAGTTCTACCGGTTCACGCGCACGCTCGAATCGTACGGGAAGTTCCTGGACGAGAACACGACCGTCATCCTTTCGTCGGAGTCCGAGCTCCTGGACCTCCTGAACAGGAAGGGACCGTAGCGCTCATGTTCGACGGCGACGCGACAAGAGAGACGCGACCCGGGAGCGTCCCCGCAGGGCCCGGAGGAGGCGGCACGTCCGTCCGTTCGGACATGTCGGTCGGCCTCGCGCGTGTGAGGCGGGTCGGCCGGCTCGCGGTCCTCTTCGCCATCGCGCTGTACGCGCTCTCGGGCATCTACGTCGTCCAGCCCGACGAGAGAGGAGTCGTTCGCCGCTTCGGTCGCGTCGTGGCGCCGTCCGTCGCCCCGGGCATCCACTACCGGGTCCCGTGGCCCGTCGACGCTGTCGACAGGCCACAGGTGACCTCCATCAAACGCATGAGCGTGGGCTACAAGATCGTGGACGAGCTCAGGGGCCTGACACCCGAGCCGCGCGAAGCTCAGTTCGTGACGGGCGACGAGAACATCATCGAGATGCAGCTTCTGATCCAGTACGTGGTCAAGTCCCCGAGGGACTTCCTGTTCGCCTGCGAGGAGCCGCACTGGCTCGTGAGGCGGGTCGGGGAATCCGTGCTGACCGAGAAGATGAGCGGCATGCCGGTCGACGAGGTCCTGACGACCGCCAGGGTGGAGATCGCCACGGCCGTCAAGGAGGGCGCACAGGACGTCCTCGACGAGTACGGCGCGGGCATCGAGATCGTCGCTGCCCATCTGCAGGAGGCGAATCCGCCGAGGGAGGTCGCGGACGCGTTCCGGGAGGTCGCGAGCGCCCGGGAGGACAGAGACAGGATCATCCAGGAGGCGGAGGGATACCAGAACCGCGTCGTCCCCACGGCGAGAGGCGAGGCAGCCGGGCTACTGGCAGCGGCGACCGGCTACAGCGCCGAGAAGGTGGCGCGGGCCGAGGGCGAGGCGTCGAGATTCACGGCAATCCTCACCGAATACCGCAAGGCACGCGCGGCCACGTCGGAACGCATGTATCTCGAGACCATGGAGAAAGTGCTCAAGAGGGTCAGGAAGTACGTGTTCGACGAGAAGGCCGGCGACGGGGAACTGGACCTCCGTTTCCTGACGCCGAGGAAGTAGTCTCGCGTCCCGTTTCGCGTACTTCGTCCGGCCAACACACGGGCGTTTACGCTTGACGCGAAGGCGGCCGACCCGATACACTTTTTGAGACCATAATCCCCGACCCGGTCCCATCTTCTGAGGGGTCGGGGCTTTGTTCGACCCGCGAGCAGCATTCGGTTGAAAGGACTGTCTGTTACTTGCAGGCTTGGGCGGCATCACCCTCAGGGTCACGCGCGACGCTCTAAGGTAGCCCCGGGGTCGTTCCTCCGACGGGGAGCGGCGCCGGTTTTGCGCGCGCAGAGGGTCTGAGGGAGATCCCGGCACGATGGGGGAGCCGCCCCCGGAGGACAAAGGGACCAGTCGCGTCACCCCAACCCAAGAGGGCATGCCACGATGAAAGAGGTCTTCATCGGAAGAGAGAATCTCGGGAAGCTCATAGGGAGGTGGGCCAAAGAGCACCGGGTCTACGTTCCTGTCACGTTCGAGATAATGAACCACGAGGAGACGCCCGACTACGAACCCGTCGGCGACGTGGTTCCCGAGAACATGCATCTCGAGGGCGCGGCGCCCGCCCACGCCCCCAAGTCGTTCCTCTTCTACCCGCGTGAGGTCGTCGCGAAGTACCCGTCGAGCGACCCCGAGGCCGGGGTAGACGCGCCGCCCACGATCGTCGTGGGTCCGCGGGGCTGTGACGTGCGGGGGCTCCAGAAGTTCGACAAGGTCTACTGGAGCACGGAGCACTTCACCGAGGAGTACGACGACCCGTTCTACATCGAGAAGAGGAAGAACACCTACATCGTCTCGGTCGACTGCACCGCCGCCAAGGAGACCTGCTTCTGCACGAAGGTCGGCGGCGGGCCTTATCCCGAGGACGGGTTCGACCTCAACCTGGCTCCCATCGAGCCGGGTTTCGTTCTGACGGTCGGGTCCGAGAAGGGCGAGCGGCTCCTCGCCGGCAACGACGACCTCCTCATGGAGGTCCGGCAGGAGCACCAGCAGGAGCGGACGCGCAACCGCAATTCGGTCGCGGAAGCGGTGAACAGGCACAACGCCGAGTTCGAGGTCGACGCTGCGCACGACAAGTACGACCTCGAGGGCACGCTCGAGGCGTGGATGGACGTAACGAAGAACTGCGTGGCCTGCTCGGCGTGCAACCGCACGTGCCCGACGTGCACGTGCTTCCTCCTGGTCGACCAGCGCGCGACGGGCGGCTACGAGCGGACGCGCAACTGGGACACGTGCCTGTCGATCGGCTTCGCCCGCACGGGAGGCGGCGGCAACTCGCGCGCGGCCCTCGCCGAAAGGCTCAGGAACAGGCTGCGCTGCAAGTTCGAGTACTCGCGAGACAGATACGGCCTCGTCACATGCACGGGCTGCGGCAGGTGCATCGACGTCTGCATGGGCAGGATCGACATGAGGGAGGCCATCAAGCACGTCCTCACGGAGAATGCGAAGGCATGAAGAACCTTTACAGGCCAATCGAGAGCGTGATCGAGGACATCAAGCCCGAGACGCCGAACATCACCACCTACAGGTTCCGTCCGAAGGAGCCGGTGACGTTCGAGGCCGGGCAGTTCGTGGAGCTGACGGTTCCCGGGGTAGGGGAGGCGCCGTTCACGCCGTCCTCGAACCCGAACGTGAAGGACACGCTCGAGATCACCATCATGCGGGTCGGGACCGTGACGGCCGCCCTCGAGAAGATGAAGGTGGGAGACACCGTGGGCCTGCGGGGCCCCTACGGAAACGGCTACAACATGGAGGACTTCTACGGCAAGGAGGTCCTCATCATGGGCGGAGGCGTGGGACTGGCGCCTCTCCGTTCCCTCATCCTTGCGCTCTTCGACGAGATCGACAAGTTCGAGAGGATCTCGATCCGATACGGCGCCAGGACGCCCGCCGACATCGTGTACAGGGAGCTCATCCCTGAGTGGAAGAAGATGAAGAACACGGAGGTCCTCCTGACCATCGACGAGCCTCATCCGGAGTGGAGCGGAACCGTCGGCGTCGTCACCGTTCTGCTCGACGGCCTGCCGCTCCTGACGACGGTCGACGTCGAGGACCTGCCGTTCCACGCAGAGAGCGCGGTCGCCTGCGTCTGCGGGCCGCCCATCATGCTCAAGTTCGTCAACATGACGCTCCTGCAGAAGGGCTTCAAGCCGGAAAACATCTATCACTCGATGGAGCGCAACATGAGCTGCGGTCTCGGCAAGTGCGGGCACTGCATGATGGGTGAGTACTACATCTGCAAGGACGGCCCGGTGATGACGGCGGCGCAGGTCGCGAAATTCGAAGATCCGTTCTAGGGGTTCTCGCTCGAGGGGTTAGCCGAAATGCCAGAGACTAAGAAGGCGTCGTGTCTCTTCTGTTCGCTCCAGTGCGGCTTCGCAATGGAGATGGACGCGGGCGTACCTGTGCGGGTCGACTTCGACACCGAGGCGCGCCAGAACAAGGGCTCGCTGTGCGTCCGGGGACACTACAATCACGAGCTTCTGACTCATCCGAAAAGGTTCCTGGCCGCGACGGTCAACAGACGCAGGGTGCCGTGGACGAGCGGTGTGACCAAGGTCGCGGGCGGGCTCGCGGAGATCAAAGAGAGCCACGGTGGAGACGCGGTCGGCGTCATCGTCGGGACGGAGCTCTCCAACGAGGACTACGATGCGACGGCGGCGTTCGCCGCGGGCGTTCTGGGGACCGCGAACGTGGCGGTCGCCTACGACGGAAGCGACTTCCCGCTCCTGATGGGCGGGGGCGCCGGCGACGCTACGCCCGAAGACCTCGACTCGGCCGACTGCTTCGTCCTGGTCGGCGACGTATTCTGGGGTCACCCGTGCGTGGCCAAGCGCGCGATCGCGGCGCGTCACGAGGCCAGGTCGAACCGCATCTTCACGATCAACCCCTACCGCACGAACACAGACTGGTTCGCCGACCGCCAGATGACGGTGTCGCCCGGCGCGGAGCCCGTGGTGCTCGCCGGACTCCTGCGGGCGATGAACGCTCAGGGCGCGCCCGACGTGTCTGTGGCGAAGGCCGCGGACGCGGCGGGGATGAGCGAGGCGGAGTTCCAGTCCATCGCCTCGAACATCCGCGAGCACCACAAGGTGGTGGTGCTCGTCTCGTCGAGGCTCGGCGACTCCGTCGCCGGCTACCTCACAGGCTCGCTGGCAGCCGCTCTCGCCCGGGCCACGGGCGGCAAGTACGGCCCGCTCTTCCGGGGCGGGAACGCCATCGGGGCCTCCGAGAGGATCGGTTCCCGGAAGACCGTCCCCGACATCCTGAAGGGCGTCGCGGGCGGCACCATCAAGGGTCTCATCGTCCTCGGTCCCGACATCCTCCAGCTCTACCCGGGCGCTCTGGGCGCGGACGACATCGAGGGGCTTTCGCTTCTCGCCGCGTCCTCAGTGTTCGAGAACGACGTCACGAAGCACAGCGACGTCGGGCTCCCTCAGACCGTGTGGACCGAGACGGAAGGGTCGTACTCGGCCTCCTTCGGCATCGCCACGTCGATGTCTCCGGTCGCCGCTCCGCAGGGCGACGCGACGTCGGTGGCCGAGATGCTCGCGAAGATCGCCTCCGGGATGGGCGCCTCTCTCGGGTCCGCGAAGGCGGTCGCCGAGCACCCGCCCGTCGAGATAGACGTTTCCGCCTCGCTCGCGAGGCTCGCAGCGCCGCCGTCAGAGGACGGCCTGCGCCTGATCGAGTGCATCAGTCCGCTTCACAGGTGGGACGGAACGATAACCGGACGCATGAGTTTCGCGCAGTCGATCTCGCCGTACTGCGACGTGTGGATCGGCGAGGAATCGGCGGCGGAGCGCGGAGTCGGACAGGGCGCGACGGTCGCGCTCTCCACCGACCGCGGAGAGACCCACATCATCGCGACCGTGACCGGCAGGATGCCGAACTCGCTCGTCGCGATACCCAGCTACGTGCCGGACGCACGCGGCCTCCTGACGTGGACCGCGAACGCCGGCACGAGGTGGTTCGATGTGTCCGCCTCCACGGCGAAGGTGACGCCGGAGGCGTAAGGACCGGGCGGCAGCGAGAACGGGCCGCGCCGCTCATACCGGGAGATCTGGATGAACAAGAGGAACGTCCTGGACTACGGACGCTGCATCAGTTGTCGAAGCTGCATCGCGGCGTGCTTCTACTCCCACAACGACCAGGATCATCTCGAAGCCTCGTCGGTCCTGGTGAACACCGTGCTGCAGATGAACTGCAGGCACTGCGAGCAGCCGCTCTGTGAGGCGGCGTGCCCACAGGAGGCGATCAAGCGCAGGGACGACGGTCTGGTCATCCGCAGCAACGTGAAGTGCAGCGGGTGCACGTCGTGCTCGCAGGCGTGTCCGTTCGGGGCGATAGATCTCGTGAAGACGCGCCACAACATGCCGAAGTGCGACCTCTGCAGCTGGCGAACCCTCGAGGACAAGGACACGATGTGTGCGGGGACGTGTGTCTCGGGCGCCCGGACCTTCGAGGACATCGGTGACATCGACGCTCAGAGAGGCAGACCGATGAGGGGCGGCCGCACCGTCGAGAAGACCGTGCGACGCGAGCGCTAGACCCTCTGTTCGTAGACTGTGCTGAGACCAACGGAGAGGTAACAGGATGGCTTCGACACTGAGCATGATTCTCTACTTCCTGATCTTCCCGGGCCTGCTCTTCACGGCGGCCGTCGGGCTACTGACGACGTGGGTGGACAGGAAGGTATCGGCGCGCGTCCAGTGGAGAGTTGGGCCGCCCTGGTATCAGCCCTTCGCTGACGTTCTGAAGCTCCTCGGGAAGGAGATCATGATTCCCGAGGGTGCGAAGCGGACAGGGTTCCTGCTCGCCCCGCTGGCCGGCTTCGCTGCGGTGGGTGTGGTGTCGATGATGCTCTGGCTGACCAACATGAGGGGCACCGGCTTCGTGGGCGACCTGATCGGAGTCATCTACCTCCTCACGATCCCGTCCCTGGGCATGATCATCGGAGCGTCCGCCTCGTCGAATCCGCTCGCGAGCGTGGGTGCCTCCCGCGAGATGAAGCTCGTCCTGGCGTACGAACTCCCGTTCGTCATCGCCATCTTCACGGCGGTCTCCAAGATCTCGCCGATGTCGCTGAGACTCGAATCGATCCTAGCGTACCAGGACGTGAACGGCGTTCTCCTCGGCAACGCGTCCTGCATCATCGCGTTCATCGTCTGCCTCCTCTGCATGCAAGCCAAGCTCACCTACCCTCCGTTCGACATCCCGGAGGCGGAGACCGAGCTCATGGACGGCACGCACATGGAGTACTCGGGCCCGGCTCTCGCGGTCGTCAAGGTGACGCAGGCGATGATGCTCTTCACACTTCCCGTCTTCTTCATCACCATCTTCTGGGGCGGGCTCCAGCTGACCGGTTGGGGCATCCTTTACACGATCGTGAAGTACGTCATCATCGTGACCGTCGCCGTGCTCATCAAGAACACGAATCCCAGGGTGAGGATCGACCAGGCCGTGCGTTTCTTCTGGGGGCCTGTGACCGTTCTCGCCATCATCGGCATGATCCTCGCGCTCGCGGGGTTCTAGGTCGAACGGAGCGAGGAACGAATGGGCGCAACGAATTGGGGATTCAAGAAGTCCTTGTGGGTCTTCCACCTGAACGCGGGAGCCTGCAACAACTGCGACATTGAGGTCCTGGACTGCCTCTGTCCGAAGTACGACGTGGAGCGCTTCGGGATCAAGCTGGTGGGCAGCGTGAAGCACGCCGACGTGCTTCTCGTGTCGGGCAGCGTTCCGCGCAAGATCGTGCCGCAGGTCATAGAGACGTACGAGCAGGCGCCGAAGCCGGTCGCCGTCGTCGCTCTTGGCGCGTGCGGATGCACGGGCGGCATCTTCAAGGACGGCTACAACTTCGCGGGGCCGGTCGACAAGCACATCCCCGTGGACGCCTACGTTCCGGGTTGTCCCCCGAGGCCCGAGGCGATCATAGACGGTATCGTCAAACTCATGGGGAAGCTCTAGGAGCGAAGCCGCCCGCCCGAGAGGTCGAGGGGCGTTCGAATCCGGATACGGGAGTGACCAGACGATGAGTAAGCAGGTTCTCGAGGCTCTGAAATCCAAGTTCGGCGACAGGGTCGACGTCCTGGAGCGGAACGAACGCCGGGCGTACGTCACCGTTTCGAACGAAGACTGGATCCCGGTGACCAGACACATGTACGAGGTGGCGAAGGGGAGACTGGCGACGGCGACGGGCAGCGACAGGACGACGGGAGTCGAACTCCTCTTCCACTTCGCGATCGACCGCGACGGGACGGTCGTCAACATAAGGACGACGCTTCCGAAGCCGTTCCCCAGGATCGAGTCGCTGACCCAGTACTACCCGGCGGCCGACTTCATCGAGAGAGAGATCTACGACTTTCTAGGCGTCGAATTCACAGGACATCCGGATCCGAGGAAGATCCTCTCCTCACACGATCGCCCCGCGGATTTCCACGCGATGAGGAGGGACGAGTAGATGAGCACGACGATTCCGATCGGACCGTTCCATCCCGTCCTCGAGGAACCGGAGTACATCTCTCTGTACGTGGACGGCGAGACCGTGACGGGCGCCGACATAGACCTCGGGCGCGTTCACAGAGGCATCGAGCTTCTGGCTCAGGAGAAGACGTACGACCAGGACACGTTCCTCGTCGAGAGGATCTGCGGGATCTGCTCGGCGTCTCACTGCTGGGCGTCCGTTCTGGCGATGGAGGACATCGCAGGCGTGGGTCCCTCCGACCGCGCGCGCTACCTCCGGACGATCGTCCACGAACTCGAGAGGCTGCACAGCCACATGCTGTGGGTAGGACTCGGCGGGCACATCCTCGGGTACTGGACCGTTTTCATGTGGGGCTGGAAGTACCGCGAGCCCATCCTCGACGCGCTCGAAGCGATCACGGGCAACCGGAACAACTACGCGTGGTACCGTCCGGGCGGCGTACGCAGGGACGTGGCCGACGAGATCTGGCCCGGGGTCCTCAAGATCCTCGACGATTTCGACGGACAGGTCGACCTCCTGACCGGAGCCATCCTGGATGACCCCGTTATCCTGGGACGACTCAAGGGCGTGGGCATCCTGACGACGGAAGACGCCATCAAGTACGGAGCGCTCGGCCCGACGGCGCGCGGCTCCGGTGTCGACATCGACGTCCGGCGCGACGAGCCCTACGGCGCCTACTCCGAGGTCGACTGGAACGTCATCGTGCAGGACGGCTGCGACTGCCTCGCGGTCGCCGTGGTCCGGCTCCTCGAGATGAAGGAGTCAGTGAAGATAGTAAGGCAGTGCATCGAGAAGCTGCCGGGCGGCCCCATCGCCAACGAGATCCGCGAGATCCCCAGAGGCGAGGGCGTGGGCCACATCGAGGCGCCGAGAGGCGAGAGCTTCCACTTCATCCGCTCGAACGGCACGAACATGCCCGAGCGGCACAAGATAAGGGCGCCGACGTTCAACAACATCCCGACGTACCGGCCGCGTGTCGTGGGCGAGACGATCGCGGACGCGTGCCTCATCTTCGCCATTATCGACCCGTGCTACAGCTGCACGGAGCGAATGGCCGTTCTGGGGCCCGACGGCCGGCCGTACATGGGCGGCAAGGACCTGATCGCGCTCTCGCACGCGAAGACCGAAGCTCTCAGGAAGAGCTCCTAGTCCCCGGGGGTGCAAGAGATGCCACAGTTGCTCGTACCGATCGTCGTACCGGCCATCGCAGGCGGCCTCTGCCTTCTCGTCCCGAGAAGGGTGAAGTTCCTGAGAGAGGCCCTGAGTTTGTTCGCGCTTACGTGGACGCTCGTGGCAACGCTCAGGCTCTTCGGGCAGTGGCCGATGTCATATGTGAAGGACTGGGTGTCGTTGGGTGGGCTGACAGTGCCGTTCGACCTCATGCTCAATCACTTCAGCGCGTTCATCATCGTGTTCGTGGCGCTGTTCGGATTGGGGATCGGTCTCTACTCGGTCTCGTGGCTCACGCGCGAGTACGACGGTCGCCGATACTACGCGTTCCTTCTCTGGACGGTCGCGGCGAGCTGCGGCGCGGTCCTCGCGAACAACCTCCTGGTGCTTCTGGTCTTCTGGGAGGCGCTGACTGCGATCCTCTTCGTCTACGTGAACACGGGGCTCAAGAAGATGGACGCCTCGGAGGGCGCATCGAAGAGCTTCATCCTGCTCGGCCTCTCGGACGCCGCGCTCTTCATCGCAGTCGCCATGATCTGGGCCAGGTTCGGCACGCTCAACATGGGCGAGCTCTCGATCTTCGTGGGCGACGGCATGACGACGACCATCTACGTCCTCATGATGATCGGCGCCATCACGAAGGCCGGCGCGATGCCGTTCCACACGTGGATCCCAGCGGCGGCCAAGGGCGCGCCGACCCCCGTCATGGCGCTCCTGCCGGCGTCGATCGACAAGCTCCTGGGCATCTATCTCCTGGCTAGGATCAGCCTCGACATCTTCAGCGTCGGGCACGGAATGATGCTGCTGCTCATGATCATCGGCGCCGTCACGATCATCGGCGCCGTCTTGATGGCGCTCATCCAGCACGACCTGAAGGTGCTCCTCTCGTACCACGCCATCAGCCAGGTCGGGTACATGGTGCTGGGGATAGGGACCGGAGTCCCGATCGGCATCGCCGGCGGCATCTTCCACATGCTCAACCACGCGATCTACAAGGCTTGCCTCTTCCTCTGCGCGGGCTCCGTCGAGAAGCAGGCGGGAACGACGGAGATCGACAAGCTCGGCGGTCTGGCCAAGGTCATGCCGGTCACGTTCGTGACCTGCGCCATCGCGGCGTTCGCCATTTCAGGCGTTCCGCCGTTCAACGGCTTCGTCTCCAAGTGGATGGTCTACTCCGGGCTCGTCGAGCTGGGCGCCCGGGGGATGAACTACTACTGGATATTCCTGGTCGCCGCCCTCTTCGGGAGCGCCCTGACCCTCGCGTCGTTCGTCAAGGTGCTCTACTCTGCCTTCCTGGGACAGAAGCCGAGCAGGCTCGCTCAGGTCAAGGAGGCGCCCTGGGCCATGCAGGTCCCGATGATCGTCCTCGCGATCCTCTGTGTCGCCTTCGGCGTGTGGGCGAAGTTCCCGATCGAGCGGTTCATCAACCCCGTGGTGCACGGTGCTGTGACGACCGGCGCCCGCGGAGGGCTCGATCTCGGGCTGGCGGTCTGGAGCCCCGGCGCCGCCACGACGCTCATGGTGCTCGGGATCGTGTTCGGGTTCCTCGTCTTCCTGGCGAGCAGGATGTCGAAGATGCGGACCGGGCACATCTTCATCGGCGGAACGACGCCGCCTTCGAACCTCGACGCGATGCACGTGTCGGGCACGGGTTTTTACAACACGATCCGCGAGACGAAGGGCCTCTCGGGCATCTTCGCCAACGCGGAACAGCGGGTGTTCGACGTCTACGAGCTGGGAGGACGGCTCGGGGGGGGCGTTGTCAACGGTCTCAAGATGCTGCACAACGGAGTGCTCTCGACCTATCTGGCCTGGGCGGTCATCGGACTGGGCGCCGTCGTCTTCGCGCTCCTGAGCACGCTCCTGAAGCAGCTGGTGCGGATGCAGTAGGAAGCGTTCGGGCGGGCCGCCCTGGGGCGGCCGGTCGGCGGAGCGTCGCCGGCGTTCGAACGACACGACCGACCGAAGGGTTATGCGGATTCCTTAAAGACCGGCTAGAGGCGGGAGACGCTAGATGGAAAACATCACTCCTCAACTGTACACGCTCCTGGTGTTCATGGTGATAGGTTCGATCGTCGCCATCGAGACCAGGAACCTCCTGTCGGCTGTGATCTCGGTGAGCGCCGTCGGGTTCGCGCTGTCGGTGGCCTTCCTGTTCCTGGGGGCTCCGGACATCGCGATCACGCAGCTCGTCGTGGAGATCCTGGTTCTCGTCATCCTCATCCGCGGGACGATCCTCCTCGACAACACCGCGGTCGAACTCCACCGGGACACGCTGGCGGTGATCGTCTCTCTGATCTTCTTCGGGCTGATCCTCGGGTTCGGCGCGATGATCTTCGGAAGCAAGGGCTTCCCGGAGTTCGGCGAGCCGCTCATGAGGGTGTCGAGGGTGTATGTGATGAGGGGACTCCCGGAGACTCACGCCGCGAACATCGTCACGGCGGTGATCCTCGACTTCAGGGCCTACGACACGCTGGGAGAGGCGACGGTTCTCTTCGGCTCCATCCTTGGGGCGCTTGCCATCCTCCGCAAGGACGGCAAGACGGCGAAGGGGGAGGTGGTGCCGGCATGAAGGGTCTGACTCTTATCGTAAAGACCATCACCGACTTCGTCGTCGCGTTCATCGTCATCTTCGGCGCGTACATCGTTCTCTACGGTCACCTGACGCCCGGTGGCGGGTTCGCGGGCGGCGTCATCGTCGCCTGCGCGTTCATCCTGCTCATGCTGGCCCAGGGTAAGGAGGTCGCGTTCTCGCGGCTGGGCGAGAGGACCGCACACGTGCTCGACTCGGCGGGTGCGCTCGCCTTCCTGGTGATCGGTTGGGTGGGGCTCACAGGCGGGTTCTTCTTCATGAACGTGTTCGGCAGGGGGGATCAGTTCAGACTCCTGAGTTCGGGGATGATCCTCCCCGCGAACATCGCGATAGCGTTCAAGGTGGGAACGTCGCTGTTCCTGGTGTTCTCGGCGCTCGCCGTATTCCGCAGGCGTTCCTTCAGGTCCATGATCGAGGATGAACTATCATGACGGTCTACTTTCTCTGCGTGGTTCTGCTCACGATGGGGCTCTACTGCCTCGTGGCGAAGAAGAACATCGTCAAGAAGATCATCGGCATAGTGATCATGGACTACGCCGTGAACCTCTACCTCATTATCATCGGTTACAAGAACGGCGGGATCGCGCCGATCGTCGAGCCGGGGATGGGAGAGAGCACGCTGGCGCGGTTCGTCGACCCACTGCCCCAGGCGCTTGTCCTCACGTCGATCGTCATCGGGCTCGGCGTCCTGGCGCTCATGGTGTCCATGTGCATCCGGCTCTACGAGAAGCACGGAACCTTCGACATGTCACAGATCAGCAAGCTGAGGGGATAGCCGATGAACCTTGTTCCGCTGTTTGTAGCGATCCCGCTCGGTGCCGCGTTCCTCATCCCGATGCTCGGGATATGGTGGAAGAGGAGCGGCGAGGTCCTCTCGACCCTGAGCACGGCCGCGCTGGCCGTGATGGCCCTGGCGTCGATAGGGGCTCCCGCGGTCGTGCATCACATGGGCGGATGGACGGCTCCCGTTGGGATCGCGGTCGTGCAGGACGGACTGACCGTGCTCCTTCTGGTGGCCATCAACGTGATCGGACTTCTGTGCATCATCTTCTCGCTCAAGTACATGACGGCCTACACGGGCCTCCCGAAGTACTACGGGCTCTTCATGCTCATGGTGGCGGGGATGAACGGTGTGGTCATCTCGGGAGACCTGTTCAACCTGTTCGTCTTCCTCGAGATCGCCTCGATCGCGTCGTACGCGCTCGTGGCGTTCGGTGTTGAGGCCGACGAGCTCGAGGCGGGCTTCAAGTACCTGATCCTGGGAAGCGTCGCGTCCGTCATGATCCTTTTCGCGATCGGCACCGTGTACGCGGTGACCGGGTCCCTGAACATGGCCGACGTGGCCAGAGAGATCAGCACGAAGTGGTCGGGCGCAGAGATGAACCCGGCCCTGCTCCTCGCGGCCGCGCTCTTCCTGATGGGGTTCGCGTTGAAGGCCGCGGTCGTGCCGTTCCACGCGTGGCTTCCCGACGCGCATCCGTCGGCGCCGGCTCCCGTCTCCGCGATGCTCTCGGGCGTCGTCATCAAGAGCCTCGGCGTCTACGCCATGTGCCGCGTGTTCTTCAACGTCTTCGGGTTCTCAACCGCTTCGCCGGAGTCGGTGATCATCGCGAACTCGATGATCGCGTTCTCGGTCCTCTCGATCGTCCTTGGCGGGTTCCTGGCGATCGGACAGTGGGACTTCAAGCGCCTTCTGGCGTACAGCTCGATCGGTCAGATAGGCTACGTGACTCTCGGCCTCGGCGTCGGCGCCCGGCTCCTGGCCACCGGAGAGTCGCAGGCCCTGGCGGGTCTGGCCATCCTGGGCGGGCTCTTCCACCTCGTGAACCACGCTGCGTTCAAGTCTCTCCTCTTCCTGTCGTCGGGCGCGATACAGCACGCGACGGGGACGCGCGACATGAAGCGTCTTGGAGGGTTGAGGGAACGCATGCCCATCACGGCGGCGACGACCAATCTGGCCGCGCTCTCGATAGCCGGTGTGCCGCCGTTCAGTGGGTTCTGGAGCAAGCTCCTGATCCTCGTGGCCGTCGTCAAGGCGGGGCTCTTCGCGGTGGCCGGTGTCGCCATCGCGATGGCGTTCGTCACGCTCGTCTACTATGTGAAGGTGCAGCGCGAGATCCTGTTCGGAGAGGTCGGGAAGAGCGTGGAGCAGGCGCGGGAGGTCCCCGCGGTCATGTACATCCCGCTCATCCTCCTGGCCATTGTCTGCATCGGCTTCGGATTCGTTGCCGTCACGCAGCCCGCGATCGGTGAGCGGATGCTCGGGCCGGCCAGAGACGCTCTTCTGAACGGCGCGGAGTATGTGAAGCTGGTCCTCGGTTAGGGAGTGGAGACCATAAGATGGAACGATTGAAACGAAGACTCCTGGATCTCGTTATCATCTTCGCCCTGTGGATGCTCCTCACGTGGTCGCTCGACGTGCAGAGCGTCATCGCCGGGGCGGTCATCGCGATCCTCTTCGCGTTCCTGCTGTCGGGACTTCTGCCGCAGCGGGTCGAGCGGCTCTTGAGTCCGGTGCGATGGTTCTGGGCGATCATGCACCTGATCTCCCTCTCGTTCTGGATCGTCGTGGCGAACTTCGACGTTCTCTACAGGGTGGTTCATCCGAACATGCCCATTCGTCCAGGCATCGTGAAGATCAAGACGACGCTCAAGAGCGACGAGGGCAAGGCGTTCCTCGCTAACTCGATCACGCTGACCCCGGGAACGCTGACGGTCGACATCATCGACGACTGGCTCTACGTGCACTGGATCAACGTTCACGAGAGCCTCGAGGACACCGAGGCAATGACTCGGGATATCGCCGGACGGTTCGAAGTCACCTTGAGGAGGGTTTTCGACTGATGCAGACGTTCCTGATGCTTCTGATCATAGGGACCTTCATCTGCCTCTACCGGGTGGCGAGGGGGCCGACGGCGCCCGACCGGGCAGTGGCGATCGACACGATCGGTGTGATGGTGGTGGGTATATGCGGCGTGTTCGGGGTCATCACCGGTAAGGACTACTACCTGAACGTGGCGATCGCGTGGGCGCTCCTGTCCTTCATTGGTACGCTGGCGCTTGCGAAGTACCTGGAGGGGAGGGGATTCGATGAATAGCGGGATCGCACCGTACATCCTGATCTCGATAGGCGTGGTGTTCGACATCGTCGGCGCCATCGGTCTCATCCGGCTCCCCGACGTCTACAACAGGCTGCAGGCGGCCACCAAGTGCGTCACCCTGGGAACGTGCCTCATCCTCATCGGCGTTCTCGTTCACAGCGGGTGGAACGCGATGGGCGTCAAGGCGCTCCTGGCCGCGGTCTTCGTTCTCTGGACGTCGCCCACGGGCAGCCACGCCCTGGCGAGAGGCGCGCACATCTCCGGCGTGCCGCTCTGGCGCGGCAGCGTCGTCGACAGGTACAGGGAAGACACCGGACACTAGAGACACCGGACACCGGATACAACGGACACCGGGTACAACGGACACCGGGTACAACGGACATCGGAGACATCGGCCACCAGAGACGGCGGGACGCCGTCTTCGAGCCCGCTCTGCAGGCGGGCGCACACGACGCATCCCCGAAGGAGAAGAGTCGCGATGAAGAAACCGAAGCTTCGGGAGCTCAAGGAAGCACTCACGGCGGTCGTGAAGGGTCCGTACACGAGTACGTTCCCGTTCACCCCGCTCGAGCCAGCCGAGGCCTTCCGCGGGCAGCCCCTCTACAGCGAAGAGGACTGCATCGGCTGCGGCGCGTGCGCCGAAGTGTGTCCGGCGCGGACGATCGACGTGATAGACGAGGGGAACACCCGGACGCTCATACACCACTTCGACAACTGCATCTACTGCGGGCAGTGCGAGGCGCTCTGCACGACGAAGAAGGGGATCCAGCTCTCCCACAACTACGCGCTTGCCGTGTTCGACCGCGCGCAGGCCGTCACCACCGTGGAGAAGGAGCTGGTCCGCTGCGAGCACTGCGGGGACATCATCACGGCTCGCGAGCACCTCGAGTGGATCGCCAGAAAGACAGGCTCGCTCGCAGTCGCTAACCCTACGCTCATGGTGACGCTCCACCAGCGGTTCGGGGCGACGCAGGACCCGACGGCGCGTCCCGAGGAGAAACCCATCGGTCGCCACGACTCCTATCTCGTGATGTGTCCGGCCTGCAGGCGCGAGGTCTACCTGACGGAGGACTGGCTGGGCTAGGCGGGAGCGCCGCGGGCGTGTGGTCGGCCACAAGCCCTCCATTCGCGGATTCGGCGCCGGCATTCGGACTGGAACGGGCCCCCCGAGGGCCCGTTCTCCTTTTGAGGGGGCCTCACACAAGCTGTTGCGTTTGGCATACGCGCCGTGGCACTCTCCGGAGCGTCCGATTCGAGCGGGGCTCGGGCGCTGCGACGAGCCCCTTGTCCGGCCACACGCGACATCGAGACACGAAAGGACGACGGCCCCTGGGAGGAGGTGACGCTGCAGGGGTTACGCTCGCGTTCCGGCCCGCTGGTCACGGGCCGCCCGCTGCCGACATGGAGGCTGGCTTCTACACAAGGAGCGAAGTGATGCGCACACTGACTGCTATCGTTCTCATCTTCCTCGTTGCTACCTTCGCGGTCGCCGACGAGAAGGGCAAGTTGGCCGTGGCGCCCGTGCCCGTATCGAGGGCGCTCGACTGCACGAACGCAATTCCGATCAACTGCGGTGACGTCGTCACCGGCAACACCTACACGAACCCGAACGTCGTCGAGTACTACTCCTGCGTAGGATGGCAGGAGACCGGCGGCGAGGTCGTCTACGAACTCACACTCGCCGGCCCGGAGTGCCACACGGTCACGGCAACGATGACCGTTCTGTCCGGCGACCCCGACGTCTACCTCCTCGGTAGCTGCGACGAGAACGACTGCCTGGCCTACGGCAACACGTTCGCGTCCAGCAGCTGTCTCGAGCCCGGCACCTATTACATCGTGGTAGACGCATACTACTCGTCTCCCAACGCCGACTACACGCTCACCGTCGAGTGCGTCGAGTGCGACTGCCCGGTCGAGCCGTGCTGCCCGTCGGTCTACGTCTGCTACGTCGCCGACTTCAACCTCGACCCCTTCAACTTCTACACAGAGGCTTGCGGCGGCGTCGCCTCGTGCTTCTGGGAGTGGGGACAGCCGGTGTTCGATCCGGGTTCGTCCTACGGTCCTGTCCCGGACATAGCCTGCGACAACGTCCCGGTCACGCACCTCCTCGCGACCGATCTGGACGCGTTCTACGGGAACTGCGGCGAGCGCGCGATCATCGGTCCGTTCGACATCACCGAGTCCTGCTACTGCATGGAGCTCTGCCACTACTACGACACCGAGTTCAGCTACGACGGCGGTAACGTCAAGGTGTCGGGTGACGGCGGCGCGACCTGGACGATCGTCCATCCGGCCCGCGGTTACGACGACGAGGCGGCCTACACGGGCACGCCATGCGTCGCCCTCGAGCCGATCTTCAGCGGCCACGCCCTCGCGACGGCAGGCAACTTCGTGAGGGATTGCTTCGACCTCAGGCAGTACACGGGTCAGAGCGTCCTCGTCGCCTTCGACTTCGGTGCGGACTCGTCGATCTTCTATCCCGGCTGGTACATCAAGTGGGTCAAGATCGGCAGCGACGAGTACTCGCCGGTCGAGGACACGAGCTGGGGCAGCATCAAGGGCATGTACCGCTAGTCCTTCCGAGCGCGTACTGGACCCCAGAGTGAGAGCCGGGGCGGGAGTCTTCCCGCCCCGGCTTCTTTGCGGAGGTGGTCCGGCGGGACCCCGCCGGACTCGCACGTGTGAAGTGGAGTGAGTGCCGGAGATCAACCGAACAGGGGTTTGAGGACGCGCTCCGTCAGGAGCTCGAGGATCGCGGTGCGGTCGGCGTTGACGGCGACGCGCACGGGCCGTCGGGCGTCCGCGGCCTCGACGGAGCGTCCGCGCTCCGGGCCGTCGGTCGTGACGCGCAGAGGCGTCTCGACTGTCCCCAGGAGGCCGGGGGCTATCGCGGACGCGAGGGCGACGGGGTCGTGCATGTACCCGGCGTCGAGCCCGGACTCGACGAACTGGAACCGGATGTAGTGGTCGAGCGCGCGTGCGACGGCGACGCGGAGAAGGTCGTCGGGAGAGACGTGCACCCCGGGCGCCGACCCGCGTTCGCCGTCGGACTCGCCGCCGGCACGAGGCTCGGCGGTGAGATCCAGGGCGAGAGCGAGGGCGTCGCGCCACCCCGGCATCTCCTCCAGCCGCTCGCGCGACAGTTCCACCGCCGTGGTGGCGTCCAGGGGCACGACGGTCACGTCGAGCCCCGCACGGAGCACGATGTCGGCCGCCTCTGGGTCTACGTAGAAGTTGAACTCGGCGTGCGGGCCGGTGTTGCCGGCGACGCGAAGCGCTCCGCCCATCACGACGATGCGCCGGAAGCGGGCGAGAGATCCAGGGTCACGGGCGAGCGCCATCGCGAGGTTCGTGAGCGGTCCCGTTGCCATGAGCGTGACGTTCCCGGGATCCGCTCTCGCCGTCTCGATGAGCACATCGTGCGCCGGCGTGTCGGTCGGGATCAGCGCAGGCTGGGGCAGGCTTCCCGGAGCTCCGCCCAGTCCGTCCTCTCCGTGCACTTCCGGAGCCGTCGTGAGCGGCCTGCGGAGCGGAGCGGCGGCGCCCGCGGCCACGGGGGGAGGAGAGCCGGGCCACGCCAGCTCGGCCAGGAGCAGGACGTTCCTCGTGCATTCGGCGACGCCCGCGTTGCCGGCCACCGTCGTCATCGCCGCGACGTCCAGCTCCGGCGAGCGCGCCGCCAGCAGGACGGCGAGGGCGTCGTCCACCCCCGTGTCGGTGTCGATGACGGTACGCACGGGGATCATTCGAGGAATCCGCGCCACCGGAGCGTCGGGGCGAACCCGAGGATCCTCGACGCCTCTCTGGTGGAGATGAGGCTGCCGTATTCGGAGATGCCGGACCTCACGGTCACCTGCGGATAGAACTTCTCGACGAGCTTCCGCGTCGCGAAGATGGTGCCGTTGTCCTCGGCGGCCACGAAGACCGGGTAGTGCGCGGGCGCGAGATCGCGCTCGACGGCCAGCTTGACGGCGGCGGCCAGGTCGTCGCCGTGGATGTAGGCCCACAGGCCGCCCGCCCAACCCTCGGGATCGTGTGTCAGGCGGCGACACTGAGCGTACTCCTCGGGAACCCAGACCCAGGGCGGTCTCAGGCTCACCACGACCGAATCGGGCGGGCGATCCTCCGAGAGAGACTGCTCCGCGACGAGCTTGCTGCGGCCGTAGGCGTCCGTCGGGGTGAGCTTGTGGTCCTCATCGACGGGGAAGTACCTCGGCTTGACGCCTCCCTGTCCGAACACGAAGCCGAGCACCGCTTCGCTCGACACGTTGACGAACCGCCTGATCCCCGCGGCGAACGCCGCCGCGGCCACCCTGCGCGTCCCCTCGGTGTTCGTCATGTAGATGTCGTCGAGGCTCCCGAACATCGGTCCCGGGATGGCGGCCGTGTGGACGACGGCGTCGACACTGCGCATCGCCGCCCTGACCGATTCCGCGTCCAGGATGTCGCCCGACACGTGCCCGGACGGGCCCTCGGGGGGCTCCCTGAGGTCCAGGTTGAGAACATCGTGATCCGATGAGAGGAGCGCGACCACTCTCCGCCCGACGTGCCCGCTGCCACCCGTGATCAGAATCCGCATCGCGTCTCCGGCTCCCGGCTACTCACCGATCATCTGCACGACGATCTCTCTCGTCCTTCCCCTCTCGTCGAAGTCGACGAGGACCACCTGCTGCCACGTACCGAGCGTCAGCTCCCGGTCCACGAACGGGACCGAGAGACTCGGCCCGAGCAGGGCCGCCCTCACGTGGCTGTGCCCGTTGTGGTCTCCCCACCTCAGGTGGTGCTTCCAGTCGCGGCCCCGGGGGGCCATCTCCTCGAAGACGTCCTGAAGATCGCTCACCGCCCCGGGCTCGAACTCTATCGTAGTGATGCCGGCCGTCGAGCCGCCGATGAACAGCGTGGCGACGCCGTCCAGAAGACCGCTCTCTCTGACGGCCATGGCGAGGTCCGCCGTCACGTCGACGGTGTCGCCGTTCCCTTTGGTCCCGCATGTCAGGGTCGCAGTCATCACCGGCAAGACGCAATCTCCCGGGCAGTTCCCGTTTCTCCACGTGGAGGATAGAGCGTACAATCCCCCGGCGGGCCTGTCGAGGGCGACGCGCCGGCGAAGATGCTGAATCTCCTTCGGGAAAATGCTATTCTCGTGGTAACCCGGTGAGGAGCCTCGCGCCATGAGTTATGAAGACACCGCTCAGTACTACGACAGCTTCGACACGAAGGGGAATCTGCCCTTCTACATGGACCTCGCCGCGCGGACCGGGGGCAACGTCCTCGAGCTCGGCGTGGGTACCGGGCGCGTCCTGCTCGAGATCGCCAATCTGGGGCGCGAGGTCGTCGGGGTGGACAACTCCGTCGCCATGCTCCGGGAGGCGAAGAGGAAGCGGCGGGAACTCTACCACGGTGTGAGCGGCCGCTGCCGGCTCCTGCTCGCGGACATGCTGTCGCTCGACCTCGCTGAGACGTTCGGGCTCGTGTACGCGGCGTCCGGCGGCGTGCAGAGCGGGAGCGTGGACGACCTCCGGGGCATCTTCCACTCGGCCGCCCGCCATCTCGACGGATCCGGCGTGTTCGCGTTCGACGTGGCGTCGCCCTCATCTCTGCGTCAGACGAAGGCCTTTCCGCCTGAACGCAGAGAGCTTCCGGGAGGACGGGTCGTCATCCGGTTCGTGGCGCAGACCTACGACGAGGCGACGGACACGGTGTCCTACGACCTCATCTTCAAGGAACACATCCCCGGCAGGACCTCAACGGTGACGGTCACCGCTGGCGACGAAGGCGCCGTCGTGACCATGGAGGCCATCGAGGACGCTCTCGACTACGCGCGGCTCGAGGCCAGAGAGATCTACGGCGACTTCGAGCGAAGCCCGTACGACGACGCGAGCAAGCACATAGTCGTCGTTGCGGGACTCCTGAACGCTCCCTGATCCCCCCTCCCGGTCCTCGAGCGAAGCGGCACGGACGGAGGCTGGCAATGAGACAGATCGGGTTCGGCCTGATCCACGTTACGTTCGCGCTCTTCCTGATCTTGTTCGTCCCGCCGGCGGTCGCATTCGCGCAGGCGCCTGATGCTCTTCTGACGCGCGCGGAGCTCAACGACAGGATAGAAGCGCAGAGGATCGAGGGCGACTACGCCGCGTCCGCGTCCACCGCGCTCGAGCTTCTCGAACTCACGAGGGGTGACACGCTCGCGCAGCGGTTCGAGATCGAGGACGCCGAGCGCCTGAGCGAGACGCTCCACCTGGCCGCCGGCCTTCCCGATGGCGAGAGAGCGAGGCTCGCCACGGCCGACAGTCTCGCTCACGAGGGGGAGCTCATGTGGGAGGCGGGCCGGTTCTCGGACGGGATCGGGATCCTCAAGAGAGAACTCGAGCTGCGCAGGGGCGTCCTCGGGGACGAGCACTCGGAGGTGGCGACCAGCCTCAACAACCTCGCCGCGCTCATGGCGAGGCAGGGAGACCTGGCGGGCGCGGAGGTGCTCTATCTGGAGGCGCTCGAGCTCAAGCGGAAGGTGCTCGGCGAGGCGCACCCGGAGGTCGCCCTGTCGCTCAACAACGCCGCGTCGCTCAGACACGCAGAGGGCGACTACGAGACGGCGGAGGCGCTCCTCCGGGAGGCCGTGGAGCTTCTCACCGCAGCGTTCGGGGAGGAGGATCCGCTCGCAGCGGCCACCCTGCTGAATCTCGCCGGAGTCATGAGGTCTCGGGGGAACTACGCGGATGCGGAGCCGCTCTACCGGAAGGTGCTCGCGGTTCGCAGGAGAGTCCTCGGCGGCGACCACCCTCAGGTGGCCGAGGCCATGAACGCCCTCGCGAGCGTCCTCAAGGCGCGGGGCGACTACAGCGGAGCGGAGCCCCTCTACCGGGAGGCGTTCGCCATCCGCCGCAGGCACCTCGGGGAGTCGCATCCCGCGACGGCTCAGAGCCTCAACAACCTCGCCGCCTTCCTGTACGCGCAGGGGAGCTACGGCGAGTCGGAGCCGCTCTTCCGCGAGGCGCTCGAAATCCGGAAGCGTTCGCTCGGGGCCAACCATCCGGAGGTCGCCCAGAGTCTCAACAACCTCGCCGCGGCGCTGTACGCCCAGGACAACTACGCCGCCGCGGAGCCCCTGTACGAGCAGGCGCTCGAGATGCGGCGCGAGCTCCTCGGGGCCGGACACCCGAGCTATGCGTCGAGCCTGTACAACCTCGGCGTCCTTCAGAAGGCGAAGGGCGACTACGAGGCGGCGCGCGGGACGCTCCGCGAGTCGCTCGAACGGAGGCGCGTCCTCCTCGGCGACGAGCATCCGGAGACGGCAACGAGCCTCTACAATCTGGGCGAGGTGAACTACTTCATGGGCAGGTACGCCCGGGCGGACTCCATGTACCGCGAATCGCTGGCCGTGAGGCGGCTCGCGCTCGGCAACGAGCACCCGCACGTTGCGGTCACGCTTCACCGGATGGGCGTCTCTCTCAAGGTCGGCGGAGACTACGCGGCGGCCGAACCGGTGCTCGAGGAGGCGTGTCTCGCCTACGACGCGGCCAGACTTCGCGCGGGAGCGGGCGTGTCGAAGGCCACGTTCCTGAAGAGCCCCTACGCCGACCTCGCGGAGACGAAGCTCGCCCTCGGTAAGATGGAGGAGGCCTGGCCACCCGCCGAGAGGTTCCTGGCGCGGACGCTCACGGACCTCCTTATCACGGCGTCGGTTCGGGACCTCACGGACGCCGAACTCGCGCGCGAGGACTCGCTGGAGACGCGGCTCGCCGGCCGCGAGCGCGACCTGTCGGGGTATCGCATGGCGGCGCGGTCGGACGAAACGGGAGAGGCCGCGGCGCTCGTCGTCGGGGCGCGGACCGCGTTGCTCGAAGCCGAGGCCGATTGGAGCGCGTTCCAGCGCGAGATGTCGGACAGGTATCCGGTGTCAGAGGGGCGGGAGGCCACGCTCGCCGACGTTCAGAGAACGCTCGGCGAGAGCGCCGCCATCATCGGGTGGCTCGACGCCGAGGCAGGCGCCGAAGCGTACGAGTCGTGGGGCTACGTGATCCGCCGGGAGGGACCGGTCTTCTGGGCGCATCTGGGTCGGTCGGGGGTCGGCCCGGTCGCGTCGGTCTACGAGTCGTTCCGGGCGCTCGGCGAGGCCCTGTCCGACCCCGAGTCGACGGAGTTGGGCGTCAGGATCGACGCGGCAGGTCTGTGGAGTGCGCGGATGGCCCCCCTTGTTCCCGCGCTCGAAGGCGTGCGGGATCTCATCGTAGTGCCTTCGGGGGCCACGCTCGGGGTCCCCGTCGAGACGCTGGTGGCGGGGGACGGGGCGCTCCTCGGGGAGCGTTTCGCCGTGTCCTACGTGCCGTCGTCTACGCTCTATGCGTGGTTGACCACACGCGCGGCGAGGGCCGGGTCGGGCAAGGGGTCCCTCCTCCTCGGGGACCCGCCGTTCTGCGCCTCCCACCTTGCCGAGATGCCGCCGGCCGATGCGGCGGTGAGCGCGGAGAACTCCCCCGATGGCGACAGCGGGAGCATCGACGCCGACGGTCTCGTGTCGGACGCCGAGGCGCGTGATGAGAAGGCGGTCGCGCCGGAGGCGATCGGACCGCTGGCCGTCCTTCCGCGGCTACCCGGCACGCGCGACGAGGTGCTGGCGCTTCAGGGTGTCATCGACGGCCCCGTCGTGCTCCTTGGGCCGGACGCATCGGAGGAGGCCCTCGTGGAGTTCGCGGAGTCCGGCCGCATGTCGGACTTCGATATCCTCCACCTCGCCACACACGCGCACGTCGACGACCGCGTCCCCGGACGCTCCGCCCTCGTTCTCTCGCAGGTCGGTCTTCCGGATCCGATCGCGGCCGTCACCTCCGGCGACCGCGTGTTCGACGGGATCCTGACGGCGCGCGAGATCGTGAGTGAGTGGGACCTCGGGGCCGACCTCGTCACTCTGTCGGCGTGCGAGACCGCCCTCGGACGCGAGGTCGGCGGGGAGGGCTACATCGGGCTCGCGCATGCCTTCCTGCAGGCCGGGGCCCGGAGCCTCCTGGTCAGTCTCTGGAAGGTCGAGGACCGCGCGACGTCCCTTCTCATGACACGCTTCTACGAGAACCTCACGGGCAGAGGGAGCGGCGCCGGCGCTGCCGGCGACGCCGGCACTGTGGGAGGCGTCGCCCTGGACGGCGCCACCGCGGACGGCGCGGCGCCGATGCCCAAGGCCGAGGCGCTCAGGGAGGCGAAGCTCTGGCTTCGCGAGTACACCGACGAGGCGGGCGCCAGACCGTATCACCATCCGTTCTTCTGGTCGGCGTTCGTGCTGATGGGAGACAGGTCGTAGCGCGTCCCATCGGGTCACCGCCGCACATCGAAAGAGGGCCAGCCACATGAGATCACTGAGACTCGGGACGGTCGTCGTCGTTGCTGCGCTTTCGTTGTGCGCGTTCGGGGCGACTCACTGCCGCGCGCAGGACGACGATCCGACCGCGGCGCTCTACGACCGGATACTCGAGCTGCGTCTGTCCGGCAACTACATCGAGGCGGCCGCGGCGGCGGGGGAGCTGCTCGAGCTGATGCGGCAGGACACGAACGCGCCGGCGCTGGACGTGGAGGACGCCTCGCTCCTGACCGATGCTCTGCAGTTCGCGGCCGGGCTCCCCGAGGAGGCGCGCCTGGAACTTGCCCGGGCCGACAGCCTCGGTCTCGCCATGGAGGAGTTCTGGGGCCAGGGGCTCTACGCCGAGGGCGCCGAGGCCGCCGCGGGGCGCCTCGCGATCTACCGCAGGCACTTCGGCGACCGGCACCTCTCGACGGCGACCGCCACGGACGAGCTCGCGTCGCTTCTCCAGTACCAGGGCGAGTACGAACGGGCCGAGCCGCTCTTCCTCGAGGCGCTGGACGTCAGACGGGAGACGCTCGGAGAGAGACACACGTACGTAGGGGCGAGTCTCAACAACCTCGGGATGCTCTATCAGTCGACGGGCGACCTCGAGTCCGCCCGCACGCACATCACGGACGCGCGTTCCATCCTGGAGGAGTCCCTGGGCGAGAACGACCTGAACGTGGCCGCGATCACCGCCAACCTTGGCATGCTTCTCCAGTATCTGGGCGACTTCGACGGCGCCGAACGGCATCTGCGAAAGGCGCTGACGGTGAGGCGAGACGTTCTCGGCGACGAGACCCCCGAGGTCGCGTCAAGTCTGAACAGCCTGGCCAGCCTCTATTACGCGCAGACCGACTACGCCGCGGCCGAGCCGTTCCTCCGGCGTTCGACGGCCATATGGCAGGAGATACTGGGTGACGCGCACCCGCACGTTGCCCTGTCCCTGAGCAACACCGGCGCGCTTCTGAACGCGCGGGGGGAGTACGCGGAGGCGGAGGCCTTCCACCGTCAGGCGGTCGCGATCTACCGCGCCACGCTGGGCGATGAGCATCCGGACCTCGCGCACGCGCTTCACAACCTCGCGCACGCCCTGGAGAGCGAGGGCGACTACGCTTCCGCGGAGCCTCTCTTCCGCGAAGCGCTGACGATCCGCCGGGCGGCCCTCGGAGAGTCTCATCCAGACGTGGCGGTCAGCCTGAACGCGCTGGCGCACGCGCTCCAGGCGGCCGGCAGGTACGACGAGGCCGAGCCGCTCTACCGGGAGGCGCTCGCGATGCACCGGGAGCTCCTGGGCGAGGAGCACCTGGAGTCCTCGACCGACCTGTCGAACCTCGCGTCTCTCCTGGAGGACTCCGGGCGGCTGGACGAGGCGCTCGAGCTGTACGAGGAGGCCCTCGACATACGAACGCGGTCCCTGGGCTCTCAGAGCGGAGCTGTGGCCCACAACCTGAGCAGCATCGGCCACATTCAGCTGCGGGCGGGGGACACGGCCCAGGCGGAGCGGACCCTCGAGCGTGCCGCGGCGACGTTCGACGCGGCGCGTCTGCGGGCGGGCGCGGGACTGAGCAGGGCCACCACCGCCCTGAGACTCCGGCCGCCTCTCGTGGCGCTCGCGGCGTGCCGGCTCCAGCTCGGCAAGGTCGACGACGCGTGGCCCGCCGCCGAGCGGGCGCTCGGTCGGGCGCTCGCCGACCTCCTGATGGCGAGTGAGGAGCGAGCGCTGACCCCGGCCGAGGCGGCCACCGAGGACTCGCTCGAGGGCTCGCTGGCCGCGCTCGAGCAGGAACTCACGGCCTACCTGTCCGCCGTGGCGTCCGACACCACAGGCGACACGAGAGCGCTCGTCGACGAGACCCGCGGGCGGCTTCTGCGCGCGGAGGCCGCGTGGAGCGACTTTCAGAGCCGGATGTCCGACAAGTACCCTCTCACCGAGGGACACATGTTTCCCTTGGGCCGCGTGCAGGCCGCGCTCGAGGACGGCACGGCCGTCGTCGGGTGGATCGATGTGTCCATTGCTGACGACGACAACGAGTCATGGGGATACGTCATCAGGAAGTCGGGGCCGGTGGCGTGGGCACGCTGCGAGGCCGGTTCCGGCGGCGACCGGTCGAACCAGCGTAAGTACAAGAGGTACAGAGACCAGCTCGCGTCCCCGTCGTCCTCGGGGACGGGTGTCGGCAGGGACGCCCGCGGCCTGTGGGCCGAGCGCGTCGAGCCGCTCGCGTTCGCGCTCGAAGACGTCGACGAGCTCGTCGTCCTTCCCTCCGGCATGATGCTCGGGGTTCCGGTCGAGACGTTCGTCGCGTCCGACGGCGTCCTCCTCGGTGACCGCTTCGCCGTCTCCTACGCGCCGTCCGCGACGGTCTACGCGTGGCTCGAGGAGCGGGGTGGAGGAGCCGGACGTACGACGAACATGCTGCTCCTGGGCGATCCTCCGTTCACCGACGCCGACCTCGCGGCCATGGAGGCCGAGGTCGACCGCCCGGCCGGCGGCGCCACGAGAAGCGCCGGAACGGAGAGGGCCTCGGTCGACGGCCTCCCCAGGCTCCCGGGATCGAGGGACGAGGTCGCCTCGCTGTCGACGCTCTCGCAGAACGCGACCGTGCTACTCGGGCCGGACGCCACTGAGCAGGAGCTCGTGAGGCTCGGCGCCGAGGGCTCCCTCGGCGAGTTCGGCATCATCCATCTAGCGACGCACGCGATGGTCGACGACGAGCGCCCGGACCGGTCGGCGCTCGTGCTGTCGCAGGTCGGTCTCCCGGATCCTCTTGAGTCGGCGCTAGCCGGGGAGCGCATCTACGACGGCCTGTTGACGGCGGGCGAGATCGTTCGCGAGTGGGACCTGGAGTGCGACCTGGTGACGCTCTCAGCCTGTGAAACGGGGCTCGGACGGGAGGTCGTGGGGGAGGGATACATCGGATTCGCCCACGCGTTCTTCCAGGCGGGAGCCCGCAGTCTCCTGGTGAGCCTGTGGAAGGTCGAGGACACGGCCACGTCGCTCCTGATGCGCCGCTTCTACGAGAACGTCTTCGGAAGCTACGAGGGGGCGCGCGCGGGACGGTCCGGCTCGCCGATGAGCAAGGCGGAAGCGCTTCGCGAGGCGAAGGCGTGGCTCCGGAGCTACAGCGAGGAGGACGGCTACGAGCCCTACGCTCATCCGTACTACTGGTCCGCCTTCGTTCTCATCGGGGACAGGGGTTAGCGTGTTCGTGAGGCGGCCTTCAGACGGGCGAGAACGCGAGGGCGCGAGAAGGCGCGAACCTCCCCCCCTCGTTGATTGTAGTTCATTCGGTTGGGGATCCCGCCGTCTTGCGGTAGTATCAGGCTCGAGCGCCACGCACATCTTGCGGAGAACCGTGCGTGCGCGGGGGAGGTAAGTCCGTTGAGACATACGCCGCTTTTGGTTCTGGCCGTCGCGATCTCCATGGTCATGGCCCAGTCACCGCTCAGGGCCGAGCCGGCCGATAGCGTCTCCACCGGCGTCTGCGCGGGTGTGGTCGTGTCGGTGCGTGGCGACGTGAAGGTGGAGCGGGACGGGTCGAGCGAACCGGTGACCGAGGGGCTTGTTCTGCAGGACGGCGACATCGTGTCGGCGCCCGACGGAGCGAGGTGCACCGGCTTCACGCCGTCCGGTGAGCCTTTCGACCTTCCCGGTCCCGGCGAGCTGCGTCTGGCCATCACGCAGGCGGAGGGCGTCATCGACCGGGTGTCTCTCTGGGTCCGAAGGCAGCTCACGCAGTGGATCGGGGAGAGCAGGCGTCAGCCCATCGTGACCAGGACCCTCATGCGCGACTGGGAGGTCGAGACGCTGACCCCGGCGCCGATAATCCCGGCACCAGGGGGACACGTGAGACCCGGGGCCTCGGTCTTCTATTGGGGATCCGTGCCGGGGATCGACAGCTACACGGTCACCCTCGTCGCCGACGACGGCAAGGAGTCCAGCAAGATCGTGCGGAGCCACAGGCTCGTCATCGACGACCTCGTTCCCGGCCAGGAGTACGTCTGGAAGGTCCAGCCCTCCGTGGACGGCTGGACGGGCCGGTCGAAGTGGCGGAGCTTCCGGGTCATGCTCTCCGAGGAGGAGAACAGCCTGGACGGCGCGCTCCGGGAGATGGACGATCTGGAGGCGGGCGTCCTTCTCCTGTCCGCCGGCCTGCACGACGAGGCCGTGTACCGTCTGGACGCCGCCGTGGGCTCGGGGTCCCAGGCCCAGTCCGCCCGCCGGTGGCGGGCCCAGACGATGGCCGAGATAGGGCTCTATCAGGAGGCGTACGAGGACCTCGTGAGGAGCTGGGGCGAGTCCTGAGGCAGGTGGCTCTGCCGGCGGCCCGGAGATTCCTGAGGTTCGCCCGAACCTGGGCGGCCTCCCGTCTGTAGTTATTCATGGAGGCGCCGGAACGGCGCCAGGATCGGTTCGGCTCACTTGAGACGATGGAACAGGGAGGTTCACATGCGCATATTCTCCTCCAAGAGAGCCCGCATGGGGCTCATGCTCTTCTGCCTCTGCCTCTTCCTGCCTGTCGCCGCCGGCGCCGACTGGTCCGGCGGCCTCATGGTGTCGGTGAACGGAGAGGTGGTCGTGCGGCGCGGAGAGGTCGACGAGCTTGCGAAGGAGGGATATGTCCTTCGCGAGGGCGACACGATCGTCGTGCGGATGGGGGGCGAATGCAGCGGGTTCACTCCCGTGGGAGAGGCGTTCGACCTCAAGGGTCCCGCGGAGATGCAGCTCGCTGCGGCGAGCGGTCTCGGCGGGGACCTCGCCGCGTGGGTGCGTCTGCAGCTCGCCGACTGGATCGGGGAGAGCCGCAGGCAGCCTCTCCGTACGCGCACCGTGCGCGACTGGTCGCTCCCGACGGAGGCCCCGACCCAGATCATACCAGCGTCCGGCGGGAGGGTCCGTCCGGCCGACGCGCGCCTCTACTGGAGCGAGGTGCCGGGCGTCGGCAGCTACACGTTGACGATCGCGCCGTCCGCGGGTGAAGAGGTCCAGCGCGTTGTCCGTGACAACGGCGCGGTGCTCGAGGAGCTCGTTCCGGGCGAGGAGTACGTCTGGAAGGTGCAGCCCGAGGCCGAGGGCTGGGACGGCGAGAGCGGCTGGCGCGACTTCGTGGTCATGACGCCCGAGGAGGAGGTGCGACTCGACCAGGCGATGGAGGGTCTTGGCGATCTCGAGGCGGGAGTCCTCCTTCTGTCGTCCGGACTTCACGAGGAGGCGATCTACCGGTTCGACGTCGCGGTCGCCTCGGCCAGCCAGGTTCGCTCGGCCCGGATGTGGAGGGCGAGGGCCTTCGCGGACATCGGGCTCTACAAGCAGGCATACGAGGACCTGATCGAAGCCAGAGGTAACGAGTGACATCACGCGGAAGACGATTGGGGAGCTGGCTTCGACGCCTGCTCCCCCTCGTTTATCTGATCCCGATCGCGTACCTGGCGCGCCCCATCTTCTGGGCGCCGCTCGACGCGCGGTTCTTCAACTACTTCCACTCGAAGCGTCCCGTGGCTCCGTGGACGGAGGTCGCCGTGGTCGGCATCGACCGACCGACCCGCGACGAGCTCCTCGAGCAACCCGTGTTCCCCCTCTCCAGGCACACCGAGAAGCACGCGCACATCGTGCGGGTCCTGGACGCCGCCGGTGCCAGGGCCATCGTCTTCGACCTGTCGCTCGGAGCCGACACCTTCGACGACCCGCCCGTCGAATTCGCGGAGGCCCTCCGCGCGTCCGGCAAGGGGTTCATGGTCATGTCGCTTCGGGAGGAGCGCCGGACAGCCAGGTCCGGGGACACGTCCGTGCTGCTGACCGCGAGTCTTCCCGACTCGATCCTCGTGAACGCCGCGCAGGGCGCCTTCGTCGCGGACGTCCGGACCGACTCCGACGGCACCGTGCGCCGGTTCGACCGCGACGAACGACTGACCCGCCTCGGGCTCGAGTCGCTCCCCGAGCGGCTCGCCGGGGTTCAGGCCGAGGGAAGTATCCCGATCGAGTTCCCGTCCATGAACGTGACGATACCGGTCGTCTCGTACAAGGACGTCTACAACGAGGACGCCGATGCCCTGTCGGTCATTCCAGGTCGCATCGCCCTCGTCGGACTCGTCGACGACCCATCGACCGACTTCGTCACGGTGCCGAGGCTCCAGGACATCGGCGGTGGCGTGGAGGCCTTCGGGCTCCCCGGCGTCGTGGTCCTAGGGGCCATCACCGAGACGCTTATCCGTGGCGCGCCCATACGAGACGCGTCGTGGCAGGTGACGCTCCTGTGGATACTCCTCTGGTGCATCGCGTGCGTGTCAGTCATGTCGAGGCGTCGTCCGACGCTCGCGGCGTTCATAGCGCTCGGCGTCATCGCCGCCTGTCTCGTGGCGACGGGGTTCCTCCACGCCAGGGCGGACGTGGTGTTGCCCGGCGGGATGGTGCTCGGGAGCCTGCTGCTCGTGGGCGCGTTCACGCTCGTCAGCAATCACGTCGAGACGACGAAGGAACTCCACCTGGAGGCCGTCGAGAACGAGCGGGTCCGGAAGGAGCTCGAGACGGCGCGGCAGACGCAGGAGAGGTTCCTTCCCGACAACATCCCACAGGTTGAGGGTTTGGACGTCTGGGGCATCAACGTAAGCTCTCTGGCGGTGTCCGGCGACTACTTCGACGTGATAGACCTGAACGACGGCAAGCCCCTGGTCTTCACGATAGCTGACGTGTCGGGCAAGGGCCTCCCCGCGTCGCTTCTCATGTCGAACGTTCAGGCCGGCCTGCACTGCCACGCGTTCCTGCCGGAGTTCGACCTCAAGGTCACCACAGAGAACCTCAACCGGCTCGTCCATCAGAACACGGACCCCGGCAAGTTCGTGACCCTGTTCCTGGGTGCGATCGACAAGGACACACAGCTCCTCCGATACGTCCGTGCTGGGCACGACAACCCGATACTCGTCTCGAAGGGGGGGGACGTCCGCCAGCTGGAGGAGGGTAGCTTCGTACTGGGGTTCGTTCCGGACGCCGAGTACGACGTCGCCGAGGTCCAGCTCATCGAGGGCGACGTGCTCTGTCTGTACACCGACGGAGTGACCGAAGCGCGGAACCCAGGCGACGAGGAGTTCGAGCTGGACCGCGTCATTCAGATCGTCACGGCGCACCGCCGGGAGTCGGCCGAGGAGATAGGGAAGGTGCTCCTCCAGTCGGTGCGGGACTTCTCGCAGCTCGCTCAGCAGGCCGACGACGTGACGCTCATCGTCCTCAAGGTCGGCTGAGGCGCGACCCACACGGGCCGGAGCCACCCACGCGTGAACGAGAGAGGCGCGACCCACACGGGCCGCGCCTCTTCTTCTGGAGCCTCATCGCGGCCAGGTCACTCGAGCCGCGCTTCCGCCCTATCCATCCAGCTCGCAGTATCTGTCCACCTGCTTCGCCAGCACGCCGATGCTCCCCTTCCAGAAGTCGCGGGAGCGGATGTCGATCCCGTACTTCGCGGCGAGGTCGGCGGCCTTCCCCTCTCCGGTGCTCCGGAGGAGCTCCTTGTAGCGCGGGATGAACGCCTCGCCCTCCTTCTTATAGAGGGCGTAGACGCCGAGCCCGAACAGCAGCCCGAACGCGTAGGGGAAGTTGTAGAAGTTGTAGTCATACATGTAGTAGTGGGGCTTCAGGAGCCACATGTACGGGTGGAGATGGTCCATGTCCAGCCCGTCACCGTAGGTCTGCTTCTGCGCGTCGATCATGATGTCGCAGAAGTCGTCGGCCGAGAGCTCCGCGTCGGCGCGGCGTCTGACGACCTCGCCCTCGAAAATGAATCGGGAGTAGATGTCCACGATGACCTGCGACGCGTTGCTGAGCTGATTCTCGAGTATCCCCAGCTGAGCCTCGGGCGCAGCCGTCTCGAGCGCCGCGTTCGTGACGAGCGTCTCACAGAAGATCGACGCGGTCTCGGCGAGCGTCATGGGCGAGCCGGCTCGGATCATGGGGAGACCGATCTGGCAGTAGTTGTGGAACCCGTGGCCGAGCTCGTGGGAGACGGTCGAGAGCTGGTCGAAGCTCCCGTCGAAGTTGCACATGATCCTCGACTCGTCGACCTTGGGCACGCGCATGCAGAACGCGCCCCCGATCTTACCCTCGCGCGGCTCTGCGTCGATCCAGTCGTTCTCGAACGCGTTCTTCGCGTAGTCGGCGAGTTCGCCGCTGAACGTCCCGAACTGTTCGATGACGAACGCGACCAGCTCGTCCCACGAGTACTTGAGCTCGACCTTGCCCACCGGAGCGAACATGTCCCACCACGGGAGCTTCCCCTTCCCGAGTTTCCCTGCCTTGCTCTGGAGGTACCGCCTGAACGTGGGGAACGAGTCCTTCATTGAGCCAGTGAGCGCGTCGAGCGTGCCCCGGTCCATCTTGTTGAGCTCGAGCGAACCGTGCAGTACGTCGTCGTAGCCTCTCCGCTTGGCCAGCGTGACGGCGGTCCCCTTGACCCCGTTCAACGCGAAGGCGACCGGCTCACGGATAGACGTCCATCCCTCGATCTCGACGTCGTACGCCCGCTTCCGGACGTCGGGGTCCGCGTCGTTCGCGAGATTGCGGAGCACCGGCATCGGCAGCTCCTCGGTCTTCCCGTCCCGCTCGAACGGCATCTTGAGTTGGCTCGTGACCCGCTCCTGCAGCTTGTCCATGATGCCGCCGCCGGACACCACGAGCTCCGAGGCGAGTGCCTCCATCTCCGCGCTCATGCGGAACCTGCTGTCGTCGGCGATGTCCTTGAGGGCGCCGTGATGCTCCTTCGCTCTGGGCGCCGACTCCACGATCTTGTCGAGCATCGGGGCGAGCGACCCCACCCAGGCTTCGAACGGCACGTAGACCTTCTGGAAGCGGACACGGAGCTGCTCGAGTTCGCTCTGCCTCTTGGCGGCCAGCGTGTTGCGCGAATCGGTCGACACGAAGCTGTAGATGTAGGCGTTCAGGGTGGACATCGTGCGCAGCGTGCCGTTCAGGAGGTCGATGACGCCGTCCAGGGCCTTGCCCGTGGCCGCGGCATCGGGCGGGAGGGCGTCGAGCTTGCCGATCCCGTGCTCCTTCAGGTAGGTCTCCAGCTTGTCAAGGTCGCGCTTGAACTTGTCGACGTCGGCCCTGAAGTCGGCCGCGTCGAGCCCTCCGTACACGTTCGAGAGGTCCCAGTGGGGCAGTGCCACCTTCACATCGGCCATTGCGCTCCTCCTTAACTCTCTGGTTTGATGGCGGAACCACCATGCTATCACGCGGCGGGGCCCCGGTGAAGGGGCACTTGGGTGCCGCCTGGCGGGGCTTCGCCGGCACGCTGCAGTGCGAGCTCGGTGGTCGACAGACAGACGCAGGCATCCGGCTGAGGGAGGAGTTGAGATGAAGAGAGCATCGGTGTTTCTCGCGATCGCGGTGGTCCTGAGCGCCCTGTCAGGCCCCGCGTGGGCCGTCAAGGTCGACCGCGACTTCCACGAGAGCTTCGAGGTCAGGGGCGGCTTCCGCCTCGATCTGCACCACGGCGACGGTGACGTGACCATCACGCCCTGGGACAAGGACGTCATCGACATCACTGTGCGATACCGCTCCGACGTGACGCGAGTCGGACTCGGCGGCCCGCCAGACTTCGAGGTCGAGTTCAAGGAGGGCGAGGACTTCGTGAGGGTTATCGGACGCATGACCCCGGCCGGCCCCGCCTTCTTTCAGTCCCTGCGCGTGCACGAGTACGCCTACACGATACAGGCGCCGTCCTACGTCGTGCTCAAGCTGGACGGAGACGACGGCGATATCGAGATCACCGGGTGGCGCGCCGACGTCGACTGCTCGCTGGACGACGGCGACCTGCTGTTCGATGACGTGGCGAACTCGCGCACCAGACTCTCCTTCGACGACGGCGACTTCACCGCCCTCGGCATGAAGGGCGAGCTTCGCCTGTCGTGTGACGACGGGGACGTACGGCTGTCGAGTTGTGAGTTCACGAAGGTGAGGATGGACCTGGAGGACGGCGACGTCACCGCGACCGATTGCACGGGCGAGTTCTCCGTGTCGGTCGATGACGGCGACGTGTCGCTCGCTCTCTCGTCGTGTCGCGAGGCGCGCGTGCGCAGCGCTGACGGCGACGTCGAGATCGCCGTCGGGGGCGGGGAGGTCGACGAGATAGACGTGGCGACCGACGACGGCGACGTCTTCGTGTCGATGCCCGTGGGCAGCTCCTACTCGTTCCTCATCACGATGGACGACGGTCGCGTACGGGTGAACGTTCCGGAGCGCGAGGCGTTCGAGAAGGACGAGAACGCGGTCTCCGGCAAGGTGCGTGGCGGCCGGGGCCGCGTCCGCGTGAGGACGAACGACGGGAACGTTCTGTTGCAGGAGGGCTAGGCTCGGCCTGCGTCAGGGCTTCGGGAGCCTGAATCTCGTCAGGATCCCGAGCGAGAACCACCCTGTGACCGCGACGAACACGACGAGGACGATGAGGAAGTCGCGGGTGAGCGCGGGCGGTCCCGGAGTCAGGTTCGAGCGGAACACGATCTCCGCCACGGCTATGAGAAAGGCCAGCGTGGCGGCCATCATCCAGAGGACCCGACTCCAGACGAAGTGCAGGCTCTCGGAACGGCGCTCGGGCTCGAGCCAGTAGTCCCTGTTTGGGATGTTGAGCGCGCCCGTTGGTATCCTCATGGCGAAGCGGGCGATCAGGAAGGCACCCACGACCATCGCGCCCTCTATGACCCCGTAGATCAGCATGAAGCTCCTGGTTCCGCTCCACCCGTCGGCCTGACCGGACGCGCCGAAGTGCGTGGCTATCGTCTCCGGCAGGTTCGGGTAGTGGTGGACGAGCTGGAACGCGGCCACCGCCGCCAGCAAGACCATGACCGTGAGAGGCGACCTGTCGACCTCAGCGTACCGGTCGCCCGGCCTGCCGCCGTCGTATCTATCCGAGTCCATTCAGGGTCCTCCACTCATCTTCCAGGATCGCGTAGAGGTAGGAGTCTCTCCACTCTCCGCGTATGGCCGAGTCGGCCCGGAAGTGGGCCTCTCTCCTCATTCCGGTCTTCTCGAGAACGCGCGCGGACGCCAGGTTCTCGACGTCGCAGGTGGCGACGATCCTGTGCAGCCCGAGCCGCTCGAACCCGAAGCGTACGATCCGGCGGGACGCCTCGGTCCCGTAGCCCAGCCCCCAGGCGTCGCGCCTCAGGCAGTAGCCCATGTCCGCGCCCCTGTCGGACGGCGCCGACACCCTGATGCCGCAGCCGCCTATCGCGCGTCCGTTGTCGGCGAGCGTGACCGCCAGCTCGAACTTGTCGCGAGGCTCTTCGCGCTGCGATGCGAGGGAGCGCTCGATGAACTCGTGCGTGGCCGTCTCGGTGTTCGGTCCCCAGGGCATGAAGCGCACGACCTCGGGGTCGGACCCGTACTCGTGCACGGCGCTCCAGTCGCTCTCCACGAAGTCGCGGAGGACGAGGCGTTCTGTCCAGAGGGGAAGTACTACGTCTCCCACTTCGTTCCTCTTCTGCAGGGGCTGCGGGTCGGCTTCGCTCACGGAGGTTCCATGCCGCCCGCCGGACGGCGACGTCGCGTCAGGCACGCTAGAGCCTGAGGCACGCCTCCGCGGCGAGCCACAGGAGTTCTTCGCGGACGGCGCCGCGCTTCTGCCAGTCGCGCTGGTCCCACTCCTCGCCGCTCACGTCGTCTCCGCCGTAGAGTATCTGTCCGAACGGGACGCCCCGGAACCTGGCGACCGCGAAGAACGCCGCGGCCTCCATCTCGACGGCGATGCACCCTTCGTTGCGTCGGCGCTCGACCTTCTCACGCGTCTCCCTGTAGATGGCGTCGGTCGTCCACGTCTTGCCCTCGAGGTAGGTGACACCTCGCTCCTCGAGCACGGCCACGATGGCGGCGAGCGCCTCGGGCGCCGGTTCGACCTCGCGGCCGGGCGGAAGGTAGTGGTACGAGGTCCCCTCGTCACGGACGGCGGAGGTGGGCACGATGACGTGACCTACGTGTATGTCGGGGAGGAGGACACCCGCGCCCCCGCAAGCCACGAACTTCCGCGCGCCCAGGCAGATGACCTCCTCGAGCATGGCGGCTCCGAACGGCGCCGTCAGACCGGGCTGAAATACGGCGAGCCTACGCCCGTCGACGTCCAGCTCATAGAGCGGATGGCGCCCCATCTCGGACCCCATCGCCGCGATCTCAGTGAGCCTGCCCTGCTTCACGAGCCCGTCGATCACGTCCTGAAAGAAGCAGAGCACGCAGTGCTCCGGAGTGTCGACCGGCCGGATGTGGTCGGAAGGCTCGATGACCGCCCTGGGGGACGGGTCGTATTCGAGGATGGGGAGGGTGGGCTCGCGCTTCATGGCTGCTCCCGCCGGCGAGTTCCCGCGCAACGGTCGAGTGAACGTAGACTATACTGGACGGTAGCACGACTGAGTCACGGCCGCAACCGCGGCAGGTGTTCTGGAGTCTCACGTGTGCATGTGGTTAACTCGATGCGGGCGCGAAGGCCGCCGGGGTCCGGCGGCCGGACGCTGTTCCGGCCCCGCACGTGTCATGACGGAGGACGAGCCATCGCCGATCTGCACGACATATCCCGTGGCCGCGTCGTCGTGCTGGGCGTCGGTAACGCGCTCAGGGCGGACGACGGCGCAGGGCCTGCCGTCGCTGAGCTCCTGCGGCCGAGGTTCCCCGACCGCGTGTTCGACGGGGGGCAGGCTCCCGAGAACTTCACGGGGCCCATGAGGCGGGCCGATCCGGACACGGTGCTCATAGTCGACGCGGCCGACTTCGGCGGCGAGGCGGGGGAGATTCGAGTGGCCGACGCGGACGACGTGGGCGGGCTCATGACGGGCACGCACGCGCCCCCGCTCTCGATGTTCATGCGGCTCCTGTCAGAGGACACCGGCGCGAACGTGTACCTCTTGGCGATACAGGTCGAATCGATGGAACTCGGCGGCGCGATGAGCCCTCGGGTCAGAGAGGCCGTGGAGGGCCTGTCGTCTGAGATGGCATCACTTCTGGAGGGCGGTGACCCCAGGGTGGAGTGACCCCGGAGGGAAGCGGCCCTGGAGGAACCAGCACATGAACACGCTCGAGATGCGCACGCCCGCGACCACGTTCAGGAGCGGCATGCTTGTATCGGCGCTCCTCGTTCTCGTCGTCCTCACGACCTCCTGCGCCACGGTCGCGCCCCCGAAGGTCGTCCTCAACTCGGTTGACATCGACGGCATCTCGACGGACGGGATAGAGCTCCGGCTGTTCGTCGACGTGACGAACCCGAACGGCTTCGGCGCCGACATCGGGAGGCTCGCGTATCGTGTGGAGGTCGACGACACCGAGATAGCCAACGGCGTGCGCACGAGCGAGATCCACATCCCGTCCGGAGAGACGGTAGAGGTCGAGGTCCCGTTCACGGTGACCTGGATGGGGCTCGGCAAGGGCATCGAGGAGTATCTCGACGGGCGCGAGCACCTCTGGAAGCTGTCCGGGAGCGTACAGGTGAGCAAGGGCGCCCTGTCGAAGACGTTCGACTTCTCCGAGTCGGGCGAGTTCCAGGGCCCGGACGCCAAGCGGGTGGAGATGGACTTCTAGCCGATCTCCGCGACGCGCCGGGAACGATCGAGGGCTCAACGCGGGCACGGCCGCGCGCCGCGACACCGCACCGCTGGAGGACATCATCAAGAAGACGCACACACCCAAGGATGAACGCGCGATCCTGGTCGGGGTCAGTCTGCCCGACTCAACGGTCGAGGACGAGCACGAGTCTCTGGACGAGCTGGCGCAGCTCGCCAGGACGGCGGGCGCCGTGGTTCTCGACCGCTTCGTTCAGAACAGGACCCGCATCGACGGGAAGACGTACGTCGGCAGCGGGATGATCGAGCGCATCACGAACGCGTCGTCCATACACGACGCCAACCTCCTTGTGTTCGACGACGACCTGAGGCCGGCGCAGGCTCGCGAGATCGAGGACGCGACGGGCATCAAGGTCATCGACCGCACCGAGCTCATCCTCGACATCTTCGCGCGACGGGCCCAGACGAAGGTCGCGCGCGCCCAGGTCGAGCTGGCGCAGTGCGAGTACGAGCTGCCCAGGCTGCGACGGCTGTGGAACCACCTCGAGCGGCTGGGAGGCGGGATCGGAACGCGAGGGCCGGGCGAAACGCAGCTCGAGAGCGACCGCCGGGCGGTCCGGGAGCGCATCCGCATCCTCAAGAAAGTGTTGAAGGGGGTGGAGGTGGACCGGGCGGAACAGCGGAAGCGCCGGAGCGGAGCGACGCGCGTGGCGCTCGTGGGGTACACGAACGCCGGGAAGTCGACGCTCATGAACGCGCTGACCGACGCGGGCGTCCTCACGGAGGACCTGCTCTTCGCCACGCTCGATGCGACCACGCGCCGCGTCGAGCTGCCCGAAGGACACGAGGCGCTCCTGACGGACACGGTGGGGCTCATCAAGAAGCTTCCCCATCATCTCGTCGTGAGCTTCCACGCCACGCTCGACGAGGTGGCGGAGGCGGACCTCCTGCTGCACGTGGTGGACTCGTCGCGCCAGCACTGCGAGCGCTATCTGGGGCTGGCGAACGGCGTGCTGGACGAGATAGGAGCAGGCGACATCGCGACGAGGATCATCTTCAACAAGATCGACCGCGTCTCGGACGGGGCCGAACTGGACCATCTGGACAGAGGCTATCCGGGCGCCATATTCACGAGCGCCACGGACGGTCGGGGGCTCGACGAGATCAGGCGCGCGATGTGCGCCTTCATCGAGAGTGGGGAAGAGGTCGTGGATCTGGCCGTTCCCGTCGCCGACGGTAGGACGATCTCGCTCGTCCACGCGCGCGGGGAGGTCCTGTCCCAGACGAACGGCGACGAGTTCATCGAGATGAAGGTGCGGATGCCGAAGGCCGAGGCGGCCAGGCTTCGCAAGCTCGGATTCGGCGCCGAGTCGTGATCGACCCGGCGCCTCCTCCGTCCGTCGTCCTCACGCTGCCGTCGCGCCGCTCGCGGCCCAGGCTCCCACGCTGCTAGCGCATCACCATGAACTTGGCCGTTGCAGTCCCGCCGGCCGTTGTCAGTCGTACGAAGTACACGCCGGTCGGTAGTGACTCGAGTCCATCGTTCCAGTCGACGTGGTGCTCGCCGGCCGCCAGCTCCCGGTCCAGAACGACGGAAGCGAGGCGGCCCGTGACATCGTACACGTGCACCGTGGCGCGTCCCGGCTCCGCCATGTGGAATGAGACCCTGGTCGCGATCGACGCGGGGTTCGGAGCGAGCGAGAGGACGACTACTCCCTCCTCGGTCGCGTCGCCGGACGCCGTCCTGGGGAGCGCCGGGCCGGGCCGCTTCGGAAGTGGCCCCGCTACTCCACTCCAGAGCCTGCTCCGGTGGCGAACCACGGCGCGGGCGGCGCTGTCCACGAGGCCATCGAGCTTGTCCCCGCACACGAACGCGACCTCGAAGAAGAGCGTCTCACCCGGCGACAGGCTGCCGAACGGTCCCAAGGAAACGGAGTACCGCCAATCGCTCGGTTCCAGACCGTCGCCCTGGATCAGCGGCTGGGACAGAAGACGGTATCGGTCGCGGTCGTGGACGGGGTCGTCGGGCCCGCCGGCCCAACGGCGGAACGCCCGAGGCGACGGAGACGGCCCTCCGGTGTCACTGTGGTCCAGGAGAACGACACCGAACCAACCGTTCCAGTCGCCGTCTTCGCCCCCGAGCGCGTCGTGGGCGTAGGCCATGATGACCCTGACGGGCTCGGTGGTGGGAAGCGTCGAGACGGTGGTGTCCGTGAACCCGACAAGGTCGTCCATGAAGTAGTACACGTCTCCCGCTGTGGCGCCGACGTCTGGGTCCACGAGCAGTCCGACGTATGTGTCGTCCATTGCCGACGGACCGATGTTCGTCACCTCGTAGCGTGTCCCGACGAAGTCCCCGGCGCTGTCGTCGCCCCACGCAAACGACTGAACGTAGAGCTCGACTCCCATCGGCGTGTGGGGGTCCATCGGATTGGGGTTGGGATTGGGGACCGTGTCCAGAGACACGTAGGCGAACATCTCGTCGGAGATGGCAGCGAAGTCCTCGTCCGTGAGGAGGTCGCCGTCGTTGTCGAATCCGTCGAGCCGGTCCTCATCCACGTAGCCGTCGCCGTCGTCATCGACGTTCCTGGCACCCCCGGGCGCCCCGACGGAGGCCTCGTAGATCATGAAGATCGGGTCGTCGGTGCGCGGGTAGAATTCCATATTGTAGACCGAGGTCGAGACGAGGGTGTCACCCCCGGAGACGGCTCCGACCCAGATCCCCGCGACGTAGAGATGCTCGTGCCCGCTGTCGCCGGGCCACGACGCCGAGGCTTCGCTCGCGATGCCGAAGGTACCGAAGAACCCGAGATTGGACGTGTGCAACCAGAGCCGTCCTGCGTCGTGCCACCATCCGTAGAAGTCGATGTCCCTCTGAACGCGCGGCGGCGCGGCTCCCTGGTCTGCCGCCTGGGCGGGGAGCGCGAGCGCGAACGCCAGCGCGAACGCCAGCGCTAACGCGATGCCTGCCAGGCACGGCCGTCCATTGAGGCTTGCGGTCAGCATGACCTGTCCTTTCAGGGGGGTGTGGGCCCGGGGGGCCGTCTCTTGTGATGGGAGGTCGGGGCGCGGATGGCGGCGTTTGCCCCACGACCCTATTATGGGCACTGATTGCTTTAGGTAGTCAAGTCGTTTTTAGTGGACGCTCCGCCGTCGCCTCGCCCTCGGCGGCTCACCGCTCGTGAGCTTTACACAGGTCGCCGCCGGTGTTATCCTTCAGTGCTCGAATGGCCCTGTAAATGGGCCTTTTTGATGTGTTCCCGGCAAGAGACAGAGGGTCCCCAGGCGAACGGAGGGGAGTGGCAGATGGCGATACTGAACTCGAAGACCCGCGAGGTCCGGAGGGCGTACACGGTCGAGCAGCTCAAGGAAGCCGCGAACCAGATGCGCGGGTACGACATGATCGCGCTGAACGCGGCGGGATCCGGTCACTCCGGCGGAACGCTGTCCATCATGGACATCACGGCCGCTCTCTACCTTCACGTCGCCGACCACGACCCGAAGGACCCGGAGTGGAAGGACCGCGACCGCATCATCTGGTCGGTGGGACACAAGGCGCCCTCGCTCTACATCGGCCTCGGCATGGCCGGATACTTCAACGTCGAAGATACGGTTCGCCTCCGCAAGCTCTACGCGCCGTACCAGGGCCACCCGCACTGGGAGAAGCTCCCCGGCGTCGAGGCGTCGACCGGGTCCCTGGGTCAGGGGCTCTCCATCGCAGTGGGCATGGCGCTGGCGGCTCATCTCAACAAGCAGGACCACCGCATCTACTGCCTGATGGGCGACGGCGAGCAGCAGGAGGGGCAGGTCTGGGAGGCCGTGATGGAGGCGGGCCACTTCGGTCTCGACAACATCTGCGCCGTCATCGACCGCAACCGACTGCAGATCGACGGGTGGTGCTGCGAGGTGATGAACGTGGAGCCGCTCGAGGAGAAGTACCGCTCGTTCCACTGGCACGTCATCGAGTGCGACGGCCACGACATGAACGAGCTCCTGGCCGCGTTCGAGGAAGCGAAGACGGTCAAGGGCAAGCCGACCGTCATCCTGGCCGCGACGATCAAGGGCAAGGGCGTCGACTTCATGGAGGACGTCGCCGGGTGGCATGGGAAGACGCCGAACACCGAGCAGATGTGGGACGCATTGAAGCAGTTCGGTCTCGACAAGGAGCTTCCCGTCAAGCGGATGCAGAAGATCGCAGACGACTGGCAGAAGAAGGCCACGAAGGAACTGGAGGCCAAACAGCCGAAGTTCTCGAAGAACTACTTCTGGAACGAGACGAAGAACATGAAGGTCGACATGGACCCGACGAGGAAGGGGTTCGGCCGCGCGCTCGCACAGAGGGGAGGCGACAAGCGCGTCGTCTGCCTGGGCGCCGACATCTCAGGGTCCATCACCATCAGCCAGTTCTACGACGGCCATCCCGAGCGGGAGGATCGCTGGTTCTCCATAGGCATCGCGGAGCAGTCGGCCACGGGCGTCTGCGCGGGGCTGGCGAGGGAGGGCAAACTCCCGGTCTTCGGGACGTACGGCGTGTTCGCGTCTGGCAGGAACCTGGACCAGATACGGACGACCGTGTGCTACGGCGATTTCAACGTGTTCATCGCGGGCGCGCACGGCGGCGTCTCGGTCGGCCCCGACGGCGCCACGCACCAGGCGCTCGAAGAGCTGTTCCAGATGTGCGGACTTCCCAACATGCATGTGGAGGTCCCCTGTGATGCCGTCGAGACGAAGCGGGCGTCGGAACATCTCCTCTTCAAGGTGAAGGGTCCGAAGTACGTGCGCTTCGCGCGCGAAGCGACGCCGGTCATCACCGACGAGAAGACGCCGTACGTCTACGGCAAGGCGAACGTCATCCGGTTCCGGGGCGCCGGGCCCAGGTTCAAGGACGCGTTCGAGCACACGCTCGCCTCGAAGTACAAGAACGAGAATGAGGACATCGCCATCATCGCGTGCGGTCCCTCGGTCCCCGAGGCCATGCGCGCGGCCTGGATCCTGAAGGCCGAGTACGGCATCGAGTCGCGGGTCCTGAACGTGCACAGCGTGAAGCCCCTTGACCGCGCGGCCATCGTGAGGGCGGCGGCGGAGACGGGTCTCGTCGTAACGGCGGAGGAGCATCAGACGGGCGGGTTCGGCAACCAGGTGGCCGGAGCCATCACGCGCTCGGAGAAGATCGTCGGTCGTCCGGTCTCGGTCGGCATGGTCGGGGTGCACGACCGCTTCGGCGAGTCGGGGGCGCCCTGGGAGCTCGTGAAGGAGTTCGAGGTCTCCGCGGAGCACATCGCCGCCGAGGCGAAGCGGCTGTACGACCTGAAGGTCGCCAGGACCCCCAAGGCGAGGGCGGCGAAGCCCGCGCCCGCCAAGAAGGCCAGGAAGAAGGCGGCCAGGAAGACCGTGAAGAAGGCGACACGGAAGACGGGCCGGAAGACGACGCCCAGGAAGAAGGCCGCGAAGAAGGTCACCGGAAAGAAGCCGAAGAAGGCCGTCCGGAAGACCGCCAAGCGAAAGACCGTGAAGAAGGCGGCGCGCAAGAAGACGGCGAAGAAGCGCTAGCCCGCACCGCCATCACGTGAAGAAGAGGGGCCGTCCGAACGGACGACCCCTCTTTCCGCTGTGCCCCTCGCTATCGCCCCCGGCGGGACGTCCTGCGGCGCGCCGGCCCGAGGGCGCTCTTCATCATGACGTCGATCGCGCGCGTGGCTTCCCGGACCTGTCGCTCCTTGCTGAGCTTCAGGGTGATGGCTCCGTAGCGGCCCGCCTTCTCGTCGAACGAGCTCTCAGGCAGCCTGACGGCGTCCACGTCGAGCTTCGCCTTCCCGTCGAAGATGGGTCCGAACCCGGGTCCGAGCGACAGCGTCAGCGATCTCCGGGCGAGCCGAACGACGGCGAGGCGCTTGTCACCGAGCCAGAACGACACGGTGTTCTTCGTTGTCCTGACCGAGTCGCCCGCGACGCCGTACCGGTCCATGAAGTGCATCGCGATGCCGCGAAGGACGCCGCGAAGCGACCACCCCTCGAGCCGGTACTGAACGTTCTCGATGAGGGCGTACGTTTCTCTCGCCGCGTCCGGGATGAGGTGGCGCGTCACGAAGTCCCGCACGTTCTCCCTGGACAGGTCCAGCGGGGCACGCTCGGTCAGAAGCTCCGCCAGTCGGTCGGCGGCATCGTCGCTGTTCGACAGGAGCGTCCTCCAGAGGAGGGAGTCCAGCGTCTCGTCGCCGTCTCCCAAGCCCCTCGCGCCCAGTTCGTACACGACCGCCTCCGCCGCGATCACGAGGCCGTATCCGGCTTCGGCGGCCGCGTCGGCGATGGCGCCCTTGGGGAGCATCGCGCTCGAGTCCTTCTGACCGAGGGAGCCCGCTACGCGCAGAACGTCTCGCGCGAGCTCCGACCTGGCGTCGTCGTCTCCGTCCAGGAACCCGAGGCAGACCTCTCCGTCGATGTTGCCGATGTCGTAGACGGCGACGCCGCGGAGCGCCCGGCGGGATCCCGCGACCAGCACGCGGCCCTTTCTCAGGAGAGAGCGGAGGGCCCTCCGGTCGAGCGCGGGGAACTTCCACCCCTTCGCGTAGAGACCGCCCGTGGCCGCGTAGCAGTCGGACGCTTCGACGTAGCGCAGGACGTCGTCGAGTTCCGATTCGAGGGCGACGCGCCCCGCCTGCTCGCCGGTCTTCAAGGCAGTCCCCCACATCCACTGCGTGCGCGCGACCATCCAGAATCCGCGTATCTCGCCCAGGTGCCGCGACGCCGCGTTCCCCGCGCCGGTGGAGTATCTGATCGTCCTGGGGTTGAGCTTCAAGGCCTCGCGGAAGCTCACGCGGTTGATCTGCTTGACGAGACCCTTGCCGTGGAGGTCGGGGTGGAGCCTCAGACCCTCGAGCCACACCTCGCCCGGAGCGAGCACCGAGACCTTGGAGAGCCCGACGGGAGCGCCGTCCAGCGTGGCCGTCAGGAGCACCCCCTCGCTGTCGGCGAGCCACCGGTCCCACACGAGCGGAAGATAGTCGCTCCCTCCCCATATGCCCTCCGACATCGCGAGGAGAGGCTCGCGGTCGGAGGCGCGCGCTCTTCGGACCCCCAGCTTGAGCTGCCGGGCGTTCTCTCCGGTCTTGTGTGACGGCACGTCTCGGGAGGACATGTTGCGGGAGAACTCCTGTGGTGTGCCCGGCGAACCGCGAGCCCGGCTGCACTCCGTCGCCGGACCGGGACCCGGGCTCCGGCGCTAGAGTTCGAGCTCGTCGATGGCCGACACGATCTCGTCGGTGTGCCCGGTGATGCTCACCTTGGGCCACACGCGGCGGATCTTCCCCTTCTTGTCGATGAGGAAGGTGGCTCGTTCGGCCGTCTTCCCGTTCCCCTTGAGGACCCCGTACGCGGTCGACACCTTCTTCTCGGCGTCGGACAGAAGGGGGAAGGGGAGCTCGTTGTTGGCCGCGAACCTCTTGTGCGAATCGACGCTCTGCGTGCTCACGCCCACGACCGCGGTCCCGTGGTCGTTGAGACGCTTCGCCGCGTCGCGGAACGCGCGAGCCTCGCGCGTGCAGCCCGGCGTGTTGTCCATCGGGTAGAAGTAGAGCACGAGGTTCTTCTTGCCCTTGTAGTCCTTGAGCGAGACGGTCGAGCCGTCCGTGACCTGGCCCTTGAACGATGGTGCGACGTCTCCGGGCTTGAGGGTCGTGGGCATTCCTGCTCCTCCTTGAGTCCTGCTCCTGGATACAGTACGGCCTCGCCGGACACGGGTGTCCCTCTTCACGACCAAACACAGGGGACGCGTCTGATCACGACGGTGCCGACGAGGCTGCTATGAACGGGGTTAGGAAAATTATACAGGAGGAGGACCGGCCCCGGCAAGGCCGGACGGGCGGGGAGCGGCCGGAGGACCGCCCCCGGCGAGGCTGGAGCGGCCGGAGGCCCGCCTGCGGGCCCGCCCTGAGGAGCGTCTCAGGACCCTGACCTCGCGTCATTAATATCCCGGGCCTCACTGATTGAGTTTTCAACACAAGAGGTTATAGGTGTATCCTATTGGATAGAGGACAAAAAGACGGAGGCACACAGGGCCTCCGCGGTCTCGCCCCCGAGACCGGGAGCCGACGACCCGCCTTCTCGCCTGCGCCAGCGGGGCGATCGCCTCCCACGAGCGCGCGTCTTCGTGACGCGGCCACATCCCCTCGAGGAGAGCGTCGTAATGAGCACGACTTCGCGGAGCTTCCGGGTTCTTGCGTTCTTCCTGCTTGTCTCCCTGGCGGCCACGACTGCGACATGGGCCGACGTCATCACGCGGCACTACGAGTTCCCGGAGCCGACCGTCGAAAGCGCCGGAGACTACGTCCGCGTGACGATGGACGGCGCGTGGAGTTACGGTATGCCTGGCGAGCCTGTCCTGCCCATGGCGCCGGCGCGCATTCTGCTGCCCCCGGGAGAGGTCGCGGTAGACGTGCAGGTCGTCCCGGGCGAGATGGTGGAACTCGGATCGGGGTTCACGGTCGAGCCGGGCCAGCCCCAGTACCCGCTTTCGTACGACGGCCCCGTGGCTCGCGTCGAGCCCAACTACGCGGGACGCGCGTCGTTCCCCGCGAGGCTCAGGGACGAACCGAAGACGGGCTTCTTCCGTGGGCACTCCATCGCCAGCTTCGCGCTGCACCCCGTCAGGTTCGAGCCGGAGACGGGCATCGTCTCATACTACAGGAGCATGGACGTCGTCGTGACGACCGCGCCGGATGAGGCGGCGCGGGAGTCGGCGCGCACGATGCTGCGCGGCGGCGGGGCGTCCGACGCCACACTCTCGAGGATGGTCGACAACCCGGAAGGGACCGTCCGGTATCACGGCGCTACCGAGATCGTGGACGCGCAGGGGCTTCTCGAGCCCGATCCGGCGTACCGGTACGTCATCATCACGACCGACGCGTGGGACGACTACCTCGGTGAGTTCGTGGACTTCCAGACGAAGAGGGGGCTCCAGGCGGGCGTGTTCCTGAAGTCGTGGATCCTCTCGAGGTACGAGGGCGTCGACGAACCTCAACGGATCCGCAAGTTCATCATCGACGCGTACCGCACGTGGGGCACCGAGTACGTGCTCCTGGTCGGTGACGCCATGGACCCTGACGGCATCCCGCACCGGGGTCTCTTCGCGAGCAACCTCGACGGCGGGAACACTTCGGAAGGCACCAGGTACGCAGACAGCGACATCCCGGGTGACATCTACTACGCGGCCCTGGATGGCAACTGGAACAGCGACGGGGACGGCTTCTGGGGCGAGGTGGGTGAGGCCGACCTCTATCCGGACGTCGCCGTCGGACGCGTCTGCGCGAACGAGTACTGGGAGATCGAGAACTTCACAGACAAGTGCCGGTACTACCAGGAGGACCCCGTCGTGTCCGAGTGCGACGAGGCGCTCTTCGTCGGGGAGTATCTGTGGCCCGCCACCTACGGCGGCGACTACAAGGACGAGATCCTTCACGGGTCGAGCATGCACGGATACACGACCGCCGGTTTCCCCGACCGCGTGAACGTCGAGACGCTGTACGAGAAGGACGTCGGGGACTGGCTGCCCAGCACACTCATCACGCTCATGGAGAACGGCGTCAACATCGTGAACCACCTGGGGCACTGCAACGAGCATCACGTGATGAAGCTCACGCCTCTGGACATCTCGATCTTCCAGAACGACGGCACGGAGCACACGTTCAACTTCTTCTACAGCCAGGGTTGCTACGGGGGCTCGTTCGACAACAAGGCCGTCGGCGGCTACTACACGTACGACTGCTTCACCGAGCTGATGGCGGTCGCGAGGGTGGGCGCCGCGGCGGCGATCGCGAACTCGCGGTACGGGTGGGGTGAGCAGGGGGGCACCAACGGCTCGTCGCAGTACTTCGACCGCGAGTTCTTCGACGCGATGTTCGGAGAGGGCATTTGGGCCTTGGGCGACGCCAACAACGATTCCAAGGCCGACGTCGTGTGGGCGATCGACTACGCGGCCAACAGATGGTGCGCGTATCAGCTCAACCTGTTCGGCGACCCCGCGATGCACCTCTGGACCGGTGAGCCCGAGAATCTCACAGTCGAACACCCGATCCTCATCCTTACCGAGCAGGAACAGATGGACGTGACCGTCAGGCGCCCGTCCGGCGAGCCCGTCGAGGACGCCCGCGTCGCGGTGTACACCGACGACGGCCGCGTCTACGACAGCGGGGACACCGACGGCCTGGGCGTGAGCTCCTTGAGGGCCTCGACGCCCGTCTCCGGGACGCTCCGCATCAAGGTGACCGCTCACGACTTTCTGCCGTACGACTCCACGATCCCCGTGATCTCGGCGACGGAACCCTACCTGAACTTCGTCGGTGAGTTCGTGGACGACGACCAGACGGGTGCGAGCGACGGGAACGGTGACGGAATCACGAACGCCGGGGAGACCCTCGAGATCTCCGTCTCCATCGAGAACCTCGGAGGCGGCATCGGGGCGTCCGCCGTCGCCGAGCTGACGTGCGCGAGCCCGCACGCGACCGTCGTCTCCGCGTCGACGAACTTCGGGGACGTGCCCGCGTCGGCCACTGTGCAGTGCCAGACTCCGTTCGTGGTGGAACTTGCCTCCGACACACCCGACGGCGAAGAGCTCGAGTTCTCTCTCGTCGTGTCGTCCACCGACAGGCCGGACTGGAACCACGGGTTCGGGTTCGCGGTGTCGGCGCCTGCGGTCGAGTACGCCGCCCACCACCTGGACGACGACCCCGAGGGAGGCAACGGAAACGGATGCGCGGAAGCGGGCGAGACCGTGAGTCTCGAACTCATGCTCACGAACGCGGGCAGCGCGGACGCGACAGGCCTCACCGCTTCGCTCTCCACCTCCGACCCGTTCGTGACGGTGAACGACGGGACGCTCACCGGGACCACCCTGGACTCCGGCGAGACGCTGCTCCTGGAGGGCGCGTACTCGCTGACGCTCCTTCCCGGATGTCCGCAGTCGCACGAGCTTCACCTGAACGTCGACATCGATGCCGACTGGGGTTACGGCGCCACGGTTCAGGTCGTCGTTCTGACGGGCGGACCGGAGTACGCGGACGACATCGAAGGTGAAGTGGCGAGCTGGTTCCACGACGTGGTCACGCCGGGCGCGACGGACGCGTGGCACGTCGAGTCATACCGGACTCACTCAGGCAGCCACAGCTGGAAGTTCGGAGGCGACGGTTATCAGATCTATCCGCAGTCGTCCGACGGGTACCTGTCGCTCTATCCGATGTGCATCGGCGCGAACGGCGAGCTCCGCTTCTGGGACTGGCTCCAGGCCGAGGAGGAGAGCGGGACCACGGGATGGGACTGCGCTCTGGTCGAGGTGTCCGCCGACTTCGGAGGAACGTGGGAACTGATAGAGCCCGTGGGCGGCTACACACACACCAAGGCGTGGACGTCGGGGAATCCGCTTCCTAACGACACGCCCTGCTGGTCGGGGATCCACAACTGGCGCGAGGAGGTTTTTGATCTCTCGTCGCTGGCGGGCCAGACCCTCATGTTCAGGTTCAGGTTCACGTCGGACGAGTACGTCGGCTACGAGGGGTGGTACGTCGACGACGTATCGGTCACGTTCGACGCCGCGGCGGCGCCGGCGCCCGAAGGCGACAGGGGGATCCCCGGGGACTTCGCGCTCCTGCAGAACGTCCCCAACCCGTTCAATCCCGTGACGGCCATCCGCTATGAGCTTCCGGTCGAGGCTCACCTCAGGATAGAGGTGTACAACGTGGCCGGGAGGCTTGTCAGGACGGTCGCCGACGCCCCGGCCGACGCCGGATACGGCGAGGTCGTCTGGGACGGCCGCGACGCAACGGGGCACCGCGTCGCGAGCGGCGTCTACCTGTACCGGATGATGGCGGGCGACTTCGAAGCGAAGAGGATGATGGTCCTCCTCAAGTAGGGACTCGAGGCAATCTGTTCGCTCAGGCGCCTCAGGCGGTCCGCCTGAGGCGCTTCTCCATGCGGCGCATGGACGCGAGCCTCTTCCTGTCGAACTCCTGTGTTTCGCCTGGGATCTCGAACACGAACGGCAGTTCCGCAAGCTCCGGGGCTCCGACCAGGTTCCGGAGCGCGCGCTTGCCCATCCGGCCCTCAGTCCAGAGAGCGTGCTTGTCACGGTGAGAGCCGAGTTCGGCTCCGGAGTCGTTCCCGTGAATGCCGAGGAGGCGCGGAAGTCCCGGGCCTTCGTCGAACTCCCGCAGCAGGGCGGCGAGCGCGTCGGCGCTCTGCATGTCGTATCCGAGGGCCCAGAGATGCGCAGTGTCCAGGAGCACGCCAACGCGCTCCCGGGGGAAGGGCGCGACGAGCGCTGCCAGCTCCCCGAACGTGACGCCGATCTCGGTCCCCTTGCCCGCCCCGCCCTCGACCGCGAGCACCGCGTCGCCCGGCGCGTCGGCCAGGGCCTTCCCGATCACAGCTATGGCCCGCGCGACGCCGGTCGCGCTCCCGTCGCCCTTGTGGTTGCCGGCGTGGACGACGACCGGACCGGCCTCGAGTTCGGAGGCCCGCGTCAGGGCGTCGACGAGACCTCGCGTGGAGCGAGCGCGCAGGGCGCGGTCGCCGGAGGCCATGTTGATGAGATAGGGAGCGTGGACGAGGACGGGCCTGATGCCCGCGGCCGCCACGACCTCGACGAAGCCGTCACGGTCTCTCGGGTCGAGCCGGCCGATGGTCCAGCCGACGGGGTTCCCGGAGAAGATCTGGCACGCGCTGCAGCCGATGTCGCGGGCGTACTCCGCGGTGGCCGTGAGGCTGCGCTGTCTGGGAACATGAATGCCGAATCGCAAGTGCGTCTCCCGTGGCCCGCGGGGCCTCGCAACCGCTTATCCGACGGTCGATTGTATCATGGTAGCGGAAATCCTTTGCCTCGCAACTTGCTAAGTGGTATAATCTATCGTAGTTTACGGTGATTGTGCCCACGCCGGGCGTACACGCGTGGGCGCGCCCTGTAGTTACGCCTCCGACGCAGACGTGGCGCCGGAGCGCAGAGACCGGTATGTTCGCGCATGCGCGGGCACGGTACGTGTCCGCGATGAGTAGGGAGTCGGCGCCCGGAGGGCGGGCGCGGACGGGCTTCCCCCAGAGAGGGAGAGAGGCAGGCATGAGACAGACGTCGTTCGGCTTCGTGAACCTGACGGCCGTTGCGGTCCTGGTTCTGCTGTTCGCAGGAAGCGCTTCGGCTGACGTGATCTCGCAGCGCTACGACTTCCCGGAGCCCCTGCTTGTCCAGAGCGGCGACCAGGTACGCGTCGAGATGGAAGGCGCCATGACGTACGGCGACCCGGGCATGCCTGCGCTGCCGATCGCGGGCGCAAGCATCCTCCTGCCGCCGGGCGAAGAGCTCGTGAGCGTCAGGGTCATCCCTGGAGACAGGGTCGTGCTCGCGGGCGCACACATCGTCGCGCCAGGCCAGCGTCAGTATCCGCTCTCCTTCGTGGGGCCCGTCGCCAGGGACGAAGCCGACTACCAGGGACTCGGCCTCTTCCCGGAGGACAGGATGGGCGAGCCGAGCTTCGGTTACTTCCGGGGACACGGCATCGCGAGCGTTGCGCTTCACCCCGTGGAGTACGATCCCGCGACCGGCGAGCTCTCGTACTACCGGAGCATGGACGTGGAGGTCACGAGCGCGCCGTCGAGCGAGGCCAGGCTCACGGCGGAGCGCATGCTCAGGACGGACGCCGGCACGAGATCGCGCCTCGAGCGTCTGGTCGACAACCCCGCGAAGCGCGCCCAGTACTCGCTCGTCCACGAGGCGCGGCCGGTGAGCAGGGCCCTCGATCCCTCGCTCGAGTACAAGTACCTCATCGTCACGACCGACTCGTGGGACGACTACCTTGGAACGTACGCCGACTTCCAGACCCAGCGCGGCTACAAGGCGGGCATCTATCTCAAGTCGTGGATCGTCTCGAACTACCCCGGCGACGATGACCAGATGAAGATCAGGAACTTCATCATCGACGCGTACAACACGTGGGACATCGACTACGTGCTCCTAGTCGGAGACGCGCGCGACGCGAACGGCATACCGCACCGGGGCATGTGGAACAACGCCTACGGGGAGACGGAGAACGACATCCCCTGCGACCTGTACTACGCGGGTCTGGACGGGAACTGGAACACGGACGGCGACGCTCAGTGGGGCGAGTACAACCCCGAAGAGGCCGACCTCTACCCCGAGCTCACGATAGGCCGCGCGTGCGTCGACGACGTCGCCGGAGTCCAGAACTTCGTCAACAAGACGTTCCTCTACGTCGACTCCCCGATCGTCGGCGAGTGCGACGAGGCGCTCATGGCGGGCGAGCTTCTCTGGTCGAGCCCTCTCACGTACGGTGGGACGTACAAGAACCAGGTGAAGAACGGGTCGTCGGCCGACGGGTACACGACGGTCGGCTTCCCCGGCACGATGAACGTCGGCACGCTCTACGACATGGACGCCACGTGGAGCAAGACGACGCTCATCAACATGATGGAGAGCGGCCTCAACATCGTGAACCACCTCGGCCACTGCAACACGCAGTACTCCATGAAGATGGACAACTCCGACATCCCGTCGTTCGACAACGACGGCACGAACCACACGCTGAACTTCGTCTACAGCCAGGGCTGCTACAACGGCGCGTTCGACGACAGGGACCCGTACGGGTATGTCGGCGACTGCTTCGCCGAGGAGTTCACGACGGATGACGACGGCGCGGTGGCGGTGGTCATGAACTCCCGCTACGGATGGGGCGACCCGGGCGGAACGAACGGCTCTTCGCAGTACTTCGACAGGGAGTTCTTCGACGCCATGTTCGACGAGGGCATCTATCCCCTGGGCGAGGTCAACAACGACTCGAAGATGGACGTCATCTGGGCGCTCGCCTACGGCGCCAACCGCTGGTGCTACTACGAGCTGAACCTGTTCGGCGACCCGGCGATGCACCTGTGGACGGCAGTGCCGACGGCGGTCTCCGCCAGCCACCCGACCAACGTGATGGTGGGGCAGCCCGACATGGACGTGACCGTGACCTACGGCGGATCCCCGGTCGTGGGGGCTCGCGTGACCGTCTGGACGGCCGACTACTCGGTCTACAGCACCGAGGTCACCGACGCCACCGGTCTCGCCACCGTTCACCCGAGCGCGCAGGCGACGGGCACGCTCAACATCAAGGTGCACGCGCACGACCATCTCACGTGGAACGGGAGCATTCCGATCAACCCGGCGAGCGGTCCGTACGTGGCGCTCAACGGCTACGTGGTCGACGACGACCAGGCGGGCGAGAGCAACGGGAACGGTAACGCGACGGCGAACGCCGGAGAGAGCATCGAGCTCGTCGTAACGCTCAGGAACGTGGGCGTCGACACCGCCTACGGCGTCACGGCAACGCTCTCGTCCACGAGCAGCCGCGTCACGCTCCTCGACGACTACGAGGAGTACGGCGACATTCCGGCGTCGGGCACGACTCAGTGCGCCGACGACTACGATCTCGAGATCGCGTCCGACACGCCCGACGGCGAGGTCGTCCCGTTCACGCTCACGATCACCGGCTCTAGCAGAGAGACGTGGCAGTCGAACTTCAGCATCATCGCATCCGCTCCGGTCGTGGAGTACGCGGGCCACGCGGCCGACGATCCTGCGTACGGCGGGAACGGAAGCGGCTGCGTAGAGGCCGGCGAGACCATCGTCGTGAGTCTCTCGCTCGAGAACACGGGGAGCGCCGGGGCCACGAGCGTCTCGGCCGCCATAGCGTCGGCCGACCCGTACGTTCAGATCAACGACGGCACGGCCGCGATCGCTGCCCTGGGCTCGGGCAACACCCTCCCGGTGTCGCCGGACTACTCGGTGACGCTCCTTCCGAACTGCCCGGCCCTGCACGAGATCGTCTTCGACGTCTCGGTGGGCGCGGACTGGGGCTACACGGCTTCGCATCAGTTCAGCATTCTGACCGGTGGGGCCCCCTTCGCCGACGACATCGAGGCCGGAGAGGGCGAGTGGACGCACGGCGTGGTCACCCCGGGGTTCGGTGACCAGTGGCACGTCGAGACATACCGTTACCACTCGAGCGGACACAGCTGGAAGTTCGGCGGAAGCGGTATCACTGACTACGGCGACTCGTCGGACGGGGCGCTCGTGATGCGGCCGATGTGCATTGGCACGAATGGCGAGTTCTCGTTCTGGCACTACATGGTCGCCGAGGAGGAGAGCGGAACGCTGGCGTGGGACTGCGGGACGGTCGAGATCTCGACCGACGGCGGGACCACCTGGGGAACGCTCTATCCGGACACTCCGTACAGCCACGCTAAGAACAACAACGCCGCGAACCCGCTTCCCGAGGGGACGCCATGCTGGTCGGGCACGGTCGCCTGGCGGCAGGAGACGTTCGACCTCTCGGCGTACGCCGGAGAGACGATCCAGGTCCGCTTCAGGTTCGCCTCCGACGGCTACGTGACCGAGGAGGGATGGTACGTCGACGACATCAACCTCACCTTCGACGGAGGAAGCTCGAGCGACGTCGCCGAGGACGAGATCCCGAGGGAGTTCGCCCTGAGGCAGAACGTCCCGAACCCGTTCAATCCGGTGACGGTCATCGCCTACCAGCTTCCGCAGCCGGCGCACGTCCGCATCGACGTCTTCAACGTCGCGGGCAGGCTCGTTAGGACGCTCGTCGATGCCCCCGAGGACGCCGGCCGCAGGGCCGTGACCTGGGACGGCACGGACGAGGACGGCCACAAGGTCGCGAGCGGCGTCTACCTCTACAGGATGGAGGCCGGCTCGCACACCGCCCAGAAGATGATGGTGTTGCTGAAGTAGTAGTGAACGGTCTGCATCACCCGAATGGCCGAGCCGCCCCGCGCGAGTGCGCGGGGCGGCTGCCTTGTTGGGGAGCGCGGGTCTCTTCGGGTCGGGGGTGGCGCCACGAGCCGGGGCCAGGCAGCACACGAGTTCGAGGCTCCGAGTAGGACCATGACATGTGTGGTATAATATGATGGTGGTTCATGCGCCGCTTCGTAGCGAGAAGCGGCAAGAGCTGGCCTGGTGAGGAGTGTCGAGCTACCGAATCTTGGCGTGGGCACAGACCGCCTAGTCCAAGCAGAGGTGCGCCACGATGTTGAAGACTTGACAGACCGAGACGTGTCGTGCTAGACGGCGACAAGGAGACTTGGCTATGCGGACGATACTGACCATGGCCGTCGCCACCACAATGCTCACGTTCGCGGGCTCTGCTGGCGCCCTCGACTGGTCTCCCGAGGAGATCGTCGGGGGTGACGACGGCTACAACGACTCGGGTGCGTGCGTGGGCGTGACGCCGGATGGACGCGTGTGGGTGGTGTGGAAGGGGAGAGACCCTGTTCAAGAGGATACCGAGATCTACTTCTCGGTGCTCGAGGGCCTGCGTTGGAAGGATCGCGAGCGGCTCCACCCAGACAACAGCCGCGAGGAGCTCATCCCGCAGATGTCGGTGGGTTCTGACGGAGTCCCTTGGGTCACGTGGAGCCAGAACACCCCCGGTGGGTACGCCCTCACGGTCAGCCATCTGGATGGTGATGCCTGGTCGTCCCCTGAGGTCATACGCCCTGACGGGGACAGGTACGACTATCGGGCGGTGTTGGCCGTGAACTCAGACGACGTCTGGGTGGCGACCGACGCCTACGTTGACTCCTTCCCCGACCGTGTCATCCTGACCTATCACTGGGATGGGAGTACTTGGAGTGAACCTTGGACGCTGCATCTTGAGGGGGTGAATCATCAGCCTTCCCTTGCCGTGTCTCCTGCTGGTACGCCGTGGGTCGTTTGGATGGCGGGGGAGCCCGGGTGTCACTACTCCGTCGTTCGCTCGACATTTCACGAAGGTGCGTGGGCGCCTCCCGACACCGTGAACTCCGACGAGGGGAACTGCTACCGCGGGATCATCGGCTTCGGCGCTGATGGGACCCCGGTTGTCGTCTGGGAAGGGAATGGACATCTGGGCATGGGGCCTGACATCGAGTACAGCTACTGGGATGGGTCCGCATGGACCGAAGCAGCGCTCGTGCACGAGTTGGGAGACGTCTATGATGGGAACACGTCAGTAGCGTGTGACTTCCGGGCTGACGGAGATCTCTGGTTGGCATGGACAGCGCTCGACTTCACCGACATCTTCTCCCAGGCGGTGGTGGTATCGCGATGGACCGGCGCTGGTTGGAGCGCGGAAGAGCTCGTGTCGGACTCAGACCTCCGTCAGTTCGACACATGGCCGGATGTGGCCTTGGCCCCCGATGGGGATGTCTGGGTAGCATGGCAGCAGTATGCGGAGACTCCCCCGTACGACGAGGACATCGTTGCTTCGCATGGTTCAGTCCAGACACCGGTCGACTTCTGCTGCCTGCAAGCGGCATCCGTTGCTGGCGGAGTGCAGCTGCATTGGTCGGTGAGCGGCCAGGCTGCTGACGGACCGTTCCACGTGTGGCGCGTCGCGGATGCGGAGGGGCTGGATTACCCTGGGATTCCCCCGGATGAGGCCTCACACCTCGCGATAGAGATGATGCCAGGGGGTCCAGCGACGTGGGTCGATGAGAGTGCCGCACCCGGCGTGGCCTACGCGTACTGGCTCGAGTGGGAGAGGCCGGGCGGCTCCTCGTTCGTCGGGCCCGCGCACGCCGTAGGTCCCTCCACGGCACAGGTTCCGCTTCGGCTGCTCTTCACCTACCCGAACCCCTCCCGCACAGGATGCTGCGTCGCTTACGAGGTTGGTGAGACGGGCAGCGTCTCGCTCGAGATCTACGACGTCTCCGGGCGGCTTGTCCGGCGCGTTACAGCGGGTACGAAGGCGGCCGGACGCTACGAGGACCCAGGCCAGCTTCTCTGCTGGGACGGGACCGACCGCCTCGGATTCCCGGCGGCGAGCGGCGTCTACTACGGGCGGCTCACCCACCAGGGCCGACCTACTGATGGCAGGATCAGCGTCACCGTAGTCAGGTAGGAGGGTCACTCTGCAGTACAAGCGCGGTTGAGGCAAGGAGATGCAGATGACATCGCCGAGTCCTGTGTCCGTGTGTGCTACCTTCACTCTGATCGTGCTGGTCTCGGTGTGTCCATCTGCGGCGAGCATCGAGGGACTCCAGATGATAGGTATCGGACTCGATCCTGACGTACTGATGGACGGACCCGATCCTCCAGTACCTCCGCCTGAGAAGCTCCACTGCACCTGGACGCAGCACTCCACCGTGGAGCCGTACTTCGCCCAGTGGCCGGTCTTCCCAGATCCGCAGTGCAATGATGATGTCGATCTGCTGTGGAGTGACTCTTTCAATCCGGAGGATGAAACGCTTCTCACGGGGCCCGAGATTGCCCTGCTTCTGACGATACTCGACCAAGACGCGGACAACACACTTGGTGTGATTGAACGCGACCTGCAGCTTGCCGTCAACTACCTGTCCGCGACCGGAGTCTACGACAACGGCTTCGAGGTATTCCCAGACTGTGCTGACAGCATTCCTCTGAGTCAGCGAGATCACGTGGACATCTACCTGTGCAAGTATGGGAAACCAGCTGCGCAGTGCACAACGCCTTGCGCCTCCGATCCCAACCTCCAGTGCGGAGACGCCACGGCGGGTTCCTACATGTCCGGATTCTATCACTACAATGAGGACCGACCGTTCATCGACCACCCGGACTCCTTGGAGTACAGCAGAAACGCTTTCAGGATCACGGACTCACGCGGCAACTGCGGCAGCGACACCGAGGTTTGGCCGACGAAGGCGGCCCAGGGGGCGATTCACGAGTTGGGTCACGCTCTCTGGGCTTCGAGTCGTGGCGCGCTAGGCGCAGTCTACGGAGAAGACCTCTTCAACGAGCTGTTTGCAGGCGTGGCCGGTTACATCACGAAGCCGGGCCTTGGGAGCTTGGCGTGGGACAAGCCCTACGGCCAATCGCTCTTGAAGATGCGGAAACACGACGGCTGTGGATTCAACTGGTATAAGACCGAACCTGAGTACTGTCCCGACCCCGAGAATCCAGATCCAGCGGGCTGGGAGGACTGCCGGACCGGGTACACGACCTGGGGGCTCTGGACTGCCTACCTGTCCGAGCGATTCCGTGAGACCAGCTATCAGGACGACCTGCTGTACAGATGGGCTCATCGTCAGGAGTCCGGCTCCGACAAGCTCGCACGTGACATGTGCGGTCTCGCGGAGGTGCTCGAGCACGGCGACTACGCCCCCCTGGGCGAAACGGGTGGCGAGCGGCTTAATCAGCTGTTCAGCGACTTCTCGGTAGCGAAGTGGATCGACGCCGTAGTCGACATCACCAACGAGGACTACTGGTTCCAGGATGCAGTTCACCCCGTCAGCTCATTCGGTCTCTTCCAGAAGAACGATTATGGTGTGGGTGTGTGGAACTGCTGGGAACTGGCGGTACCACCGCAGTTCACTGTTGCTGATGAATCGGATGGAGCGTGGCGTCGTGTTCCCGGAAACGCGAGCCAGGACGTCCCGGGGTGCGCCAACGGGTGGAACGACCCGACGAACGATGCGTACTGCGACAACGCGTACTGCGACACCGTGGTCGTGAGACTCTGGGGGTCCGACTACATCGCCTTCAAGGCTGACACCGGGTACTACGACGCGAGCAAGGACGATCGGTTCTTCAGATTCCGCATGACGTGGGACGAGGGGGCGATGTATCCGGGCACCGAGCTATGGGTGAGCATCATTGAGTACACTAACGTCAACGGCGACCCCCTCTACAAGCAAGGTGGCGCCGTGTCCAACGTCAGGACGTCGCAGTACGGTGCAGCAGACCTGGGGTTCGCGAAGGACGTCTTCGACTTCCACGAAGGAGGGGTCGAGGCAGTGGCCGTCGTCCTGAGCCTCGTTCAGACCGACTACGCTCGGGTCGAGCAGGACTGCAGCCTCCCGCCACCCGAGCCTATCCCGGCCTTCGTGGCCTGCATGTCGCGTATTGACGAGTCACCCAAGGACCTCAAGTACTCGTACTCATTCTCGGTGTTTGAGGAAGTGCACTCCGGGGGTTGCCCATTCGTGGAGGTCGCAGTTGGAGATGGCTTCGCCAGCGACAACAACGTGCTCGTAGGTGGGACGCTGGGAAGCGACGTTGTGGACTTCTATCATCTGGAGCGCGAGCCCGAACTCGATGACGGCGCCTACACGATCAGGCTGTCCGAGGACTACACGGAGCGGTCCCACTTTGACAGGGTCGCGCTGCTTGTGGCGGATCACGAGCCTGGAACCGAGATCGATGTCTCGGTTGGCGGGCACATTCAGACGTATCGGGTCGCATCGAAACCGGTCGAATGTACGACCGCCGCCGGCGTTGACGTGCTGGGACTTCTTGCTGAAGTCGATGGAGACATGTACACGATGGAACCTACCGATGTGGTCGAGGCTGTGTTCCGGGCGGACGTCACACGCGGCGGTGGCGCCGGTGCAGGTGGTGAACCGTCATCGAAGGTGCCGCCACCCGATGGAGGGAGAGGCGGCGACGACCCGTCGGGCGCCGTCGATCTGAGTCGTCTCTGCTACCGCGCTAATCGCAGCACGGCGGTTCTCCCTCTTCCTGTCGATGTGAATTCCGTGGACGGACTTGTTCGGGTGAGATACACGGCGCCCACAACACTACATCTTGATGACGTTTTCCTGGCGGAGTTCATCGGAGAGCCGCTCGTGCAGGAGGAATGTCAGCTTCTCTCTGCTGAGCACTCGGTCTCAGGGGGAGCGTCGGACGCCCTCTCTCTGGACGACGGTCAGCGAATCGATTTGTCGCCTGGTGAAGCGATGGAGCTGCGGTTCCGGGCGCCGCGACTTGCAGACGGGCTGGAGCGGGACTTCGTGCTTGTCACCGAGGGTCACTACGAGACGGTCGGGCATCGCCCCGCATCGGAGTCGGAGGAGGACTCACCTCACGACTCCCGAGTGTCGGCGCTGTATCCCAACCCGTTCACTTCGAGCACAAGGGTGCGGTTCGAGGTTCCGAGCCCAGGCGGTTGGACGTCCGTCCGAGTGCACGATCTTGCAGGTCGCCTCGTCAGGGAGCTGGGGGGAGAAGAGCTGGCGCCAGGCGCCTACGAGCTGGAGTGGGATGGCCGGGACTCCCGTGGCAGCGACGTGGCGGCGGGCGTCTACTTCTATCAGATTAGTGCTCCCGGGCTCAGAGAGCAGAGGAAGGTCATCTTCCTGAAGTAGGGCCGGCTCGCACACCGCCCAGAAGATGATGGTGTTGCTGAAGTAGGGTTCACCCCCGTTTCACGGGGCGTTTGCCATACGGGGCCGAGGGGCTATGATATGTATGGTCCCTCGGCCCCGCTCGTTGGTGCTCGGCGGCTTCCCCTCCAAGAGGGGACCTCTCGGACCTGCCGCGGCGGCCCCCGGTTAGCTCGTTCACAAGGCGAGGCAGACGAAGGTGGCCGTCCGAACGACCAATCTCTCATACCCCAGACACGTATCCGAGGAGATCGACCTCCTGTCCCGGGCTCTTGGAGGGGCGTACCGCGTCTTCCTCTTCGCGGATTACGGCGGCACGCTCGTTCCGCACGGGGACGGGGACGATCCCTGTCCCACTGACGACCTCCTCCGCAGGCTCGAGCAGCTGTCGCACGTCGAGTCGTTCTCGCTCTACGTCTCGAGCGGAAGGCCGATCGCCGAGCTGGACGAACTCCTGGGCCTGGACGACGTCGGGCTCATCGGGCAGAGCGGGTTCGAGATCCGGAAGCCCGGAGGGGAGACCACTCATCCGGTCGACGTGGGGGGGGTCGGGCAGCTTCTGCAGCACATAGAGCTCGAGGCGCACGGATGCCTGTGCGAGCACCCCGAAGTCGAGGTCGTGAACACGGGGTACTCCATATCTCTCAAGCACGGCTCGTGCGACTGCGACACGGCACGGAGCGCCACGCATTGCTTCTCAGGGCTCGTCCGGTCGCTCGACACCCACGGCCAGCTCGAGGTGCTGTACAATCGCCGCACCGTGGAGGCCAGAATGGCGGGCTGGCGCAAGGGCGACGCGGTCGGTCACGTGCTGCGGGACGCCAACATAGAGGACACGCTCGCCATATACATCGGAGACGACGTCACCGACGAGGAGGCGTTCGAGGCGCTCGGCGCATGGTCGGGCGACAAGGCGGACGACTCGCCGTGGTTCATCGGAGACCCCGACGACGACGACGACTTCGTTCCGAGGGCGCTCCCTATCCTCGTGTCGCCCAGTCCGCGGCCCACGACCGCCTCTCTCTTCGTGCGGGGGCCCCACGAGGTCTATGAGTTCCTGTCGTCCGTGACGGCCATCGCGAGCGCGCTCATGTAGCCCGCACGAGAGGCGACACGATACAGATGATGAAAGCCCGGTCGTCGAAGCGACCGGGCTTTCTTGTGTCTCCAGTATGAGCAGACCCGCAGGTCCGCTTACCTCCCGGGCCGTCTGCGCACGAGGAGCACCGAGCACCCGGCGCGCTGAGAGACCGCGGTGCTGACCGAGCCCAACGGCCGGACCATGTCCGCGCTCTTCCCGCGCACCCCCAGCACGATGAGCGACGCGTCGAGCGAGGACGCCAGCTCGAGCACGGCCTCGGCCGGGTCCGCCTCATCGAGCAGGTGCGGCCGTGCCTTGACGCCTGCCTCGGCAGCGACACGGACGGCGTGAGCGAGAGCGTCCTCCCCGTCCTTCCTGAGGGCGTCTTCCGCGGCGTCGTCGAGGTCGGCCCGATACTGCTCCGGTATCTGAAAGACGTGGCAGATGTCGACCGATGACCCGCCGGACGCTCCTCCGGCGGCGGCCATAGCGGTCGCGGCCCGGACGGCCGCGTCGGCGTCGAGCGACCCGTCGACCGCCACAAGTATTCTCTCAAACATGCCTGCGTCCTCCCGGAGTCGTTGCCCCTATGTCCCGGCGCCCGTCTTCTCGCCCGACAGCTCGACGGTCAGGCGTCCGCGCATCGGGTCTCCCTCGCCCAGGTAGATCGTTGTGTGCGGGAACGGGATCTCGATGTTCTGCGCGTCGAACGCGTTCTTGACGCGTCTTCGGTACTCGCGCCCGATGGTCCACTGCCTGATCGGAATGGTCGTGAGAGAGACGCGGATCACGACCGCGGAGTCGGCGAAGTCCTGGACGCCGAGGACCTCGAACGGAGCCGTGATCATCCGCCCGAATTCCGCGTCCTCGGCCAGTTCGTCACCGACCTCCTTCAGGACGCGCATCACGCGGTCGACGTCCTCCTTGTACGCGACGCCGATGTCGAGCACGAACCGCGACCACTCCTTCGTCATGTTGGTCACGACGTCGATGACACCGTTCGGGATGATGTGGACCCTGCCCTCGAGGTCTCTGAGCGTCGTGGCGCGCAACGTGATCCTCTCCACGAGCCCAGCCACCCCCGCCGCCTTGATGACGTCGCCGACGTTGTACTGGTTCTCAACGAGAACGAACATGCCGGCCAGAAAATCCTTCACTACGGACTGGGCTCCGAAGCCGATCGCGAGTCCGGCGATGCCGACTCCGGCTAAGATCGGCGCGATGTCGAGCCCGATCTCCTTGAGGACCATCATGCCCGCGACGCCCCAGACGAGGACGCGGATGATGTTCCGCATGACCTTACCCAGCGTGGCCGCCTGCTTCTCGCGCTCGTTCATCGTCGTTGGGTCGTCGTCGTCGAAGAACCGCTCGATCCGTCGCGTCACGAATCCCAGGAGCTTGATGACGACGAACGCGCCCACGAGGATGACGAGCACGCGGATCCCGCTCCTCGTGAGCCACTCGAGGACGTCTTCGAAGTTGAGTATCGTGCTCCAGTCGAATTTCATGCTCTCTCCCGGCCGAAACGCTAGTCGATCGTGAACTTCCCGTCTTTGTAGACGATCTTGCCGTCGGCGTAGATCTTACCGCCCTCACGCATGTCGGTCACCATGTCCCAATGGATGGCCGACTCGTTCACGCCGCCCGACTCGGGGATGGACGACCCCACCGCCATGTGCACTGTGCCGCCGATCTTCTCGTCGAAGAGCGTGTTCCGCGTGAATTTCTGGATGGAGTAGTTCGTTCCGATGGCGAACTCTCCGACGCGCCTGGCGCCCTCGTCGGTGTCGAGCATCGCCTTGAGGAAGTCCTGGTTCTTCGTGGCCGAGGCCTTGACGATGCGCCCCTTCTTGAAGGTGAGCTTGACGCCCTGGGACTCGCGTCCGTAGTAGAAGGCCGGGAACGAGAACGATACCGTGCCCTCGACCGAGTCCTCGACGGGTCCGGTGAAGATCTCCCCGTCGGGCATGTTCGCCTTGCCGTCGCAGTTGACCCACTTCCTTCCTTCGACCCTCATGGAGAGGTCCGTGCCCTTCGTGACCAACCGGATCTTCTTCGTCTGGTTCAGTCGCCGGCAGATCTTCGCCTGCTTGCGATGTACCGACCTCCAGGCCGCGATGGGGTCCTTCTTGTGCAGGAGGCAGGCGTTCAGCACGAAATCCTCGTACTCCGACAGCGACATCTCCGCGTCCTGCGCGCTCGCGTTGCACGGGAACTGCGTACCGACCCACTTGAGCTCGCCGGCCGCCTCGCGTTCGTTCCATCGCTTCATGAGAGGGGCGGTCGCGGCCGCGCGCTCGCGCTGCTTGTCGGCGTCCACGTTGGCCAGTTCCTTCGTGTTCTCATCGGCCCAGAACGAGATGAACTTGTCGATGCGCTCGAGTTCCTCCATCGAGATCGGGCTCAGGAACGTGAGCTGGTGCCTCCGGGCCTCCTTGAAGAAGATCTCGGTCAGGCCCGGCAGATGGCACCTGATGAACGGATGGGCGCCGGCCCTCAAGCACTCACGGTAGACCTCTCTCGTGAGCGGGGCGGCCACGGGCTGCGTCCGAATGGCGACGAGATCGCCCTTCCTGACCTCGACCGAGTAGTTCACGAGCACCTTGGCCAGAGCTTCGTATCTCGGGTCGTTCACGCTGTTCTCCTCGCTCAAGTGGCGGATGCTCTCAGTCCGTGGTGAACTGGCCGTCCTTGTAGATGACCTTGCCGTCGGCGTAGATCGTGCCGCCCTCGCGCATGTCGTTGACCATGTCCCAGTGGATGCTCGACTTGTTCATGCCGCCCGTGTCCGGGTAGGAGGCGCCCAGCGCCATGTGTATCGTGCCCCCGATCTTCTCATCGAAGAGCGTGTTCTTCGTGAACTTCTGTATGGCGTAGTTCGTCCCTATTGCCACCTCTCCCACGTATCTGGCGCCCTCGTCGGCGTCCAGGGTCGCGTTCAGGAAGTCGTCGCCCTTGGACGCGTGGGCCTTGACGGCACGACCCTTCTTGAACTCGACGACCACGCCGTGCGCCTCGCGTCCCGCGTTGCAGGCGGGGAACGAGAACGACACCTTGCCCTCCACCGAGTCCTCGATGGGGCCCGTGAAGATCTCGCCCGACGGCATGTTGTGCTTGCCGTCGGAGTTGATCCACTTGCGCCCCCCGATCTTCATGGAGACGTCCGTGCCCTTCGAGACGATGCGAAGGGTCTTCCGCTGGTCGAGCATCCTGCAGAGCTTGGCCTGCTTCCGGTGGACGCTCTTCCATGCGGCGATGGGGTCCTTCTTGTGCACGAAGCAGGCCCTGAGGACGAAGTCCTCGTACTCGGGCAGCGACATCTCGGCGTCCTGTGCGCTCGCGTTGCACGGGAACTGCGTTCCGCACCACGCGAGCTCGCCCGCCGCCGAGCGCGTCATGAACGTCTCGAAGACGTCCTTGTTCGCGGCCCGCGCGATCGTCTGGCGCTGCGGGTCCACGTTGGCCAGGCTCTTCGTGTTCGACGCGGCGCGTATCGACAGGAGCTTGTCCACGTGCTCCACCGTGAACTTCGCTATCGGACTCACGTACGAGAGCTGGTGCTTCTTCGCTTCCTTGAGGAAGATCTCGTCGATCCCCGGAAGCCCGACGCGCAGGAACGGGTTGGCGCCCTTCCTCACGGCCTCGCGGTAGACCTCGGTGACCAGGGGTCCCGCCAGGGGAGAGCAGTTGATCTGGAAGAGGTCACCCTTCTGCATGTCGAGGCAGTAGTTGACCAGGACACCTGCGAGCTTGACGTATCGCGGATCGGTCACGTAGGTTCACTCCTTCTGGTCGTGGCCCGGGGCGGCAGTTGCCCGGAGGATCCCTGTCTAAGGCTCGTAACGAGCCGCCATCGGCATGCGGCGGCCGGAGCCGAACGCCTTGCTGGTCACCTTGAGACCCGGCGCCGCCTGTCGTCTCTTGTACTCGTTCCTGTTCACGGCCCGAACCACCCAATCGACCACGTCGCGACGCATTCCCTCGTCGGCGATCTCGCCGGGCGACAGACCGCGGTCTACGTAGAGGTCGAGAATGCGGTCGAGCACGTCGTAGGGCGGTAGCGTGTCCTGATCACTCTGGTCGGGCCTCAGCTCCGCCGACGGGGGCTTCTCGATGATCGAGCGGGGTATGACCTCCCGCCCGCGGTTCAGGGCGTCGGCCAGTTCGTAGACGGCCGTCTTGGGCACGTCGGATATGACGGACAGCCCGCCGCTCATGTCCCCATAGAGCGTGCAGTAGCCGACGGCCAGCTCGCTCTTGTTGCCCGTCGAGAGGAGGATGTAGCCGGACTCGTTCGAGAGCGCCATGAGGACGTTGCCCCTGACGCGCGCCTGGATGTTCTCCTCCGCGACGCCTATCTCGGGGCCGCCCAGGTACGGCTCGAGTTCGTCCAGATAGGCCTGGTAGACATCCGTGATCGGTATGACCGCGAACCCGATCCCCAGGTTGGACGCCAGGACCCGCGAGTCCTCGATGCTGCCCGCCGACGAATAGGGCGAAGGCATCGTCACGCCGAGCACGTTGGCGGGCCCCAGCGCCTCGGCGGCGAGCGCCGCCACGACGGCGGAGTCGATGCCGCCCGAGAGCCCCAGAGCCGCCTTCCGGAACCCGCACTTCCGCGCGTAGTCCCTGAGACCGCAAACGAGCGCCCGCCTCATCGACTCGGTCGGTTCGTCGGCGACGAACGTCGCTCCGTCTCCCGCTTCGTTCACGTCCACGACGCGCACGTCCTCGTCGAAGGCCGGGAGATAGGCGGTCAGCGTGCCGTCCGGCGCGACGCACGCGCTTCGCCCGTCGAAGACGAGCTCGTCGTTCCCTCCGACCTGATTCACCGCGAGGAAGGGGACGCCGTGCGTCACCGCGTGTCTCGCAAAGAGCCGGTATCGTATCTCGTCCTTGCCGACGTAGTACGGAGAGGCCGAGACGTTGACGAACAGCGTCGCGCCCCCTTCCGCCAGCTCGGCGATCGGGTCGCGCGTGTAGACGGGGCGGCGCCACAGCGAGGGGTCGTTCCACGCGTCCTCGCAGATCGAGATCCCGAGCACCTCGCCGTCGAACGGCACCGGTCTTGCCTCGTCGACCGGGTCGAAGTAACGAGCCTCGTCGAACACGTCGTACGTCGGGAGGAGCGACTTGTGGATGGTTGCCAGAACCTCTCCGTCCCTCAGAAGGACCGCCGAGTTGTGGAGTCCCTTGCCTGCTGGCCGTTCGCTCCGCGTCACGGTCCCGACCAGG
>JBDRIO010000007.1:0-3208 GCA_043815815.1 Candidatus Eiseniibacteriota bacterium
TCGATGACCCCCTCGTACTCGGTCCCGTAGCCGACCGCGCCGGAGGCCAGCATCACCGGGGTCTTCATCGTGAGGTCGCCTATGCGGGTCGTGAGGTCAGGCACGCGTCAGTTCCTCCAGGACCAGCTCGCTCGTGTCGAACACCGGCCCGTCCGAGCAGACGGTCTTGTATCCGGACCGCGTCGATACGACGCATCCCCGGCAGGCCCCGACGCCGCAGGCCATCATCTCCTCGAGGAGCGCCTCGCACGGGACTCCCCGCTCCCGCGTGACTCTGCCTGCCGCCGCGATCATCGCCGGTGGACCGCAGCAGTAGACGTGCGCAGGTTCCTCGAGTTCGTTGAGCACCCTCTCCAGAAGCGCCGTGACCGTTCCGTGAAGGCCCTCGCTTCCGTCGTCGGTCGCGACTTCGAGGAGCATCTCCCCGTCGCCCGTTGGGGGCGGCAGCATGTGGTGCAGCAGCCCCTCGGACGAGCGCGCCCCGACGAGCGCGTGCAGCCTGTGGTAGCCGCGCCTCAGTTCCTGCGCGAGCAGACGGAGACCTGCGACGCCGATGCCGCCCGCGACAAGGACAGACAGGCCGCCCGCGTCGGGCGCCGTGAACTCGTTCCCCAGAGGCCCGACGGCGGCGACCAACGCGCCCACCGGCTTCTCCGCGAGCGCGCGTGTTCCCTTCCCCCGCATCTCGACCAGGAGGTCGAACCTGCCCGGCGCCGGTATGCCCGCGACGGAGAACGGGCGCATGAGCGCCAGGTCGTCGGACACGGCGACGTTCACGAACTGGCCCGGCTTCGGAGTGGGCAGCTCGGGACCCGCCTCAAACGTGAACAGGAAGCTCGTCGGGCTCACGCCGACCTTGCGCGCGAGCGTCACCTTCGTCGAACGCGGACTCCTCAAAGACCACCTCTCCTCTCGAAACGGTGTGCGTGACGCGTCCCCGGACCACGCGTCCCGTGAACGGCGAGTTCTTCGACTTCGAGACGAACCAGTCTCCGGTGATCTTCCACGCCCAGTCGGGGTCGAACACCGTGACGTCCGCGGGCGCTCCCACCGCGAGGCTGCCGTGTGGTATACCCAGTATGCTCGCGGGGTCCGTGCTCATGAGTTCGATGGCGCGTTCCAGCGTGATGGTGCCCGGCTGGACGAGCTCGGTCAGCGTGAGTGGCAGGAGCGTCTCGAGCCCGATCATCCCCGGAGGCGCCGCGTCGAACTCGACCTGCTTCTCTTCGAGGGAGTGGGGCGCGTGGTCGCTCGCGATGGCGTCGATGGTTCCGTCCGCGAGACCGGCCTTGATGGCCGCGATGTCTGAGGCGGTGCGAAGCGGAGGGTTGACCCGCAGGTTCGTGTCGTAGCTCCTGACGTCGTTGTCGGTCAGCGTGAAGTAGTGAGGGCAGGTCTCGCAGGTGACCGCGACACCGTCGTCCTTGGCCCGCCGCACGAGTTCGACGGCCCCCTTCGTCGACACGTGGGCGATGTGCAGGCTCGCGCCCGTCATCTTCGCGAGGATGATGTCCCTGGCGACCGCAATCTCCTCGGCCGCGGCCGGGATGGGCCTCAGGCCGGCCATCGTCGAGGCCAGTCCCTCGTGCATGACTCCCGCGCCGACCAGTTCCAGTTCCTCACAGTGCGAGATTACGGGTAAGCCCACCATCGTGCTGTATTCCAACGCCCTTCTCATGATGGACGGGCTCGCGACGGGACTGCCGTCGTCAGAGAAGGCCACGGCGCCGGCCGCCGCCAGCTCCGCCATCTCGGTCAGCGTCTCCCCCGCGCGTCCTCTCGTTATGGCCGCTATCGGGTAGACCTCTATCGGCGACGCGTGGTTCCGCACGAACGCGACCCACGATGCCGTGTCGATGGCCGGCTCGGTGTTGGGCATGGCGGCCACCGCCGTGATGCCGCCGTGCGCCGCCGCGCGAGAGCCGCTCTCGATGGTCTCCTCGTCCTCCCGTCCCGGCTCGCGCAGGTGCACGTGCATGTCCACGAGCCCCGGAGCGACGATGGCGCCCGCGGCCTCGATGACCCTGGTCTCCTCGTCGGGTCTCGGGTTGGAGGCTCTGTCCGCCACGACGCCGTCCACTATCAGAAGGTCGACGTACTCGTCCGTCCTGGTCGCCGGGTCTACGAGCCGTCCGCCCCTGATCAGAAGTTTCCTCACAGTTCCACCTCCAGGAGCTCGAGCTCCTCCGCTCTCTCGGCCGCTCTCACGCGGGTGATCAGGTAGATGATGGCCATCCGGCACGCGACTCCGTTCGTCACCTGTTCGAGAATGACCGAGCTCTTGCCGTCCGCTACGTCCGGCGCGAGTTCGACTCCCCTGTTGATGGGCCCGGGATGCATTATGACGACGTCCGGCTTCATCCTTGCGACGCGCTCGGCGTCGATCCCGAAGAGGGCGGTGTACTCCCTCAGGCTCGGGAGGAAGCCTCCCTCCTGACGCTCGCGCTGTATCCTGAGGACGTTGACCACGTCCGCCTCGGCCGTCGCGCCCTCGATGTCGTTCGTCACGGTGACGCCCAGGCGCTCTACCTCGGCGGGCATGAAGGTCGAGGGTCCGCAGAGGGTGACTTCAGCGCCGAGCGCTCTCAGTCCGTAGATGTCGGACTTCGCGACGCGCGAGTGGAGGATGTCACCGACTATCGTCACACGCTTGCCGTCGAGGTCTCCGAGTCGATCGCGCATCGTGAAGATGTCGAGGAGCGCCTGCGTCGGGTGCTCGTGCGCACCGTCGCCGGCGTTTATGACGGAGGCGTCCAGGTGCTGCGCGAGGAAGTGGGGCGCGCCGGGACACGAGTGGCGGATGACGACCATGTCGACCATCATTGCCTCGATGTTCTGCGCCGTGTCGCGCAGCGTCTCGCCCTTCTTCACGCTGGAAGTGGAGGCCGAGAAGTTCAGCGTGTCGGCCGAGAGTCGTTTCTCCGCGAGTTCGAACGACATGCGCGTCCGCGTACTCGCTTCGAAGAACAGATTGGCTATGGTCACGCCGCGCAGCGTGGGAACCTTCTTGACCGGCCTGTCCAGGATCTCCCTGAACTTGGCGGCAGTGTCGAGGACCTCCAGGAGCTCTTCGCGGGTCGTTCCCTCAAGGCCAAGCAGGTGCCTGCTGGTCCAGTGCACTTACCCCTCCCCGAGGCCGGGGGGTGAAACGCAAAAACGGGCACCGCCGACCGGAGTCTGCGACAACCCGCTTCTTATGCGCTTCCTT
>JBDRIO010000008.1:0-98192 GCA_043815815.1 Candidatus Eiseniibacteriota bacterium
TCTTGTGCGTACGCTCGTGGACGGAGAGAAGGGCGCGGGTTACCACACTGAGATGTGGGACGGGCGCGACGACGGAGGCGCCGAGGTGGCGTCGGGCGTCTACTTCTGCCGGATGGAGTCGGCGTCGTTCCGCGATACAGCCAAGATGGTGCTGCTCAAGTAGTGACGGAGCCCCTCGCCCGACGGGCACGTGTCCGTCGGGCAGGGACTCCTGACACTGACGTGACGGCGACCGCCCCGCGGCCGCTGATTCGGCTGGAATGGACCCCCCGGGGGATGTATATTGGTTCATCATGCCTAGCATCGCACGTGACATCACCGACACCATCGGCCGCACGCCGCTCGTCAGACTGAGCCGCGTCGTTCCCGCGGGCCTGCGCGCTCTGGCCAAGCTCGAGTCGCGCAATCCGCTCGGGAGCGTCAAGGACAGGATCGCGTTCGCGATGATCGCGGACGCGGAGGCGCACGGCGTCATCTCGCCGGGCTCGACCATCGTGGAGCCCACGAGCGGCAACACCGGCGCAGGCCTCGCGTTCGTCGGGGCGGCGCGCGGATACCGCGTGGTCCTGACGATGCCCGATACGATGTCGATGGAGCGCCGGAGCCTCGTGACCGCGCTCGGTGCGACGCTCGTGCTCACGCCAGGCGCCGGCGGAATGCCCGCCGCCATCGAGAAGGCGCGCGAGATCGTCCAAGAGACCGAAGGCGCTGTGATGCTCGACCAGTTCGCCAACCCCGCGAACCCGGAGATCCACCGCCGCACGACCGCGCACGAGATCATCGAGTCCACCCGAGGCATCGTCGACGTCTTCGTGGCGGGAGTCGGGACCGGCGGCACGATCACGGGCGTCGGAGAGGTCCTCAAGGACCGCAACCCGAACGTCCGCATCGTGGCCGTGGAGCCCTCGGACTCGCCGGTCCTCTCCGGCGGGAAGCCGGGCCCGCACCGCATCCAGGGGATAGGCGCCGGGTTCGTTCCTCCCATCCTCAACAGGGACGTCATCGACGAGGTCGTGACGGTCTCGAACGAGGACGCCTTCGCGATGACCCGTAGGCTGGCTCGCGAGGAGGGCATCCTGGTAGGTGTCTCGTCGGGCGCCGCCGTCCACGCAACGTCGCTCCTGGCCGCCAGGCCCGAGACCCGCGGTCTGACCGCCGTCGTCGTTCTGCCGGACACGGGCGAGCGCTACCTCTCCACGGGCGTCTTCGACGAACAGAAGTAGGCGTCGGGCACACCGCTCGAGCGCCCCTCCGGCAGGCTCGCACCACTCGAGTCGCCGGTGACTCCCTCGCCGCCCACGCCTTCCCCTGCGTCCGATTCCGCCTTCCATCCGACCCGCTCTTGCGCTAGTCTCGGCTCACTCATGATCCGCCACTCCGGGGAAGGAGGGAGCGATGGCTCAGCGTGACAGGTGGGCGAGCAGGCAGGCCTTCATCATGGCGGCCGTCGGGAGCGCCATCGGACTGGGCAATCTGTGGCGATTCCCCATGGTCGCCTACGCGAACGGGGGGGGCGCGTTCCTCATCCCGTACATCGTCGCGCTTCTGACCGCGGGCGTCCCGCTCATGATCCTCGAGTACTCGCTGGGCTCTCTCTTCCAGAAGTCGTCGCCGGGCTCGCTGCACGCCGCGAACCCCAAATTCGAGCTGATCGGTTGGTGGGCGCTCGGGATAGGTGCCACCATCTCGTTCTACTACGCCGTCATCATGGGATGGTCGTGGGACTACCTCGCGTGTTCCTTCGGCGACCTGTCGTGGTGCGCCGACGCCCAGACGTTCTTCGACAACCTGCTGGGCCTGACCTCGGGCCCGGGCGAGATAGGCCGCATCTCCTGGCCGGCCCTCATCGGCCTCGCCCTGACGTGGGCGCTCATCTACTGGATCATCAAGAAGGGCGTGCTCCGCGTCGGCAAGGTCGTCATGATTACCGTGCCGCTTCCGGTCATCCTTCTCGCTCTCATCCTGATCAGGGGACTGACGCTGCCCGGCGCCGTCGACGGCATCCGGTACTACCTGACGCCCGACTTCTCCGCCCTGACCAACGCCAAGACGTGGCTCCAGGCATACGCTCAGGTCTTCTTCTCGCTCTCGCTCGGGTTCGGCATCCTCACCGCGTACGCGAGCTACCTTCCCAAGAGGTCGGACATCACGAACAACGCGTTCATCACCAGCTTCGCCGACGCGGGGTTCGCGTTCTTCGCCGGGTTCGCAGTCTTCAGCGTGCTCGGCTACCTGGCCAAGACGCAGGGCGTGCCGATCGACAGCGTCGTCAAGGCCGGACCGGGGCTCGCGTTCGTCATCTACCCGACGGCGATGGGCCTCATGCCTCTTGCCCCCGTCGTGTCGGTCATGTTCTTCCTGACGCTCCTGACCCTGGGCATCGATTCGGCGTTCTCCATCGTCGAGGGCGCCGTGGCGGGGCTCAGGGACAAGTGGCACATCTCCCAGCAGAAGGCGACCCTCTACTTCTGCATCTTCGGGTTCCTGGCAGGCCTCATCTTCACGACCGGCGCGGGCCTCTACTGGCTCGACATCGTCGACCGGTGGATGAACGACTACGGGCTCGTCGTCATCGGGCTCATGGAGTGCATAGCCATCGGGTGGTTCTACGGGACTGGGAAGCTCAAGAAGTACATAAACGAGGTCTCCGACTTCAAGATCGGCATCTGGTGGGACATCTTCGTCAAGTGGGTCACACCCCTGGCGCTCGGCTGGGCGATCGTGTCGAGCGTCATCAACGACTTCAAGCAGCCCTACGAGAACTACCCGGGCTGGGCGCTCGCGCTGGGCGGATGGGGTGTTATCGCGGTCATCATCGTCACAGCGGCCCTCATCACGACTCTCAAGCCGTTCAGAGAGACAGAGAAGGAGGAGGACTGATGCCGACGTCGGCGTGGGTGATGGGCATCGTGATCGGGATCGTCCTCTACGGCGGTCTCGGCGTATGCATAGGCATCGCGGTCAAGAGGTCGAGAGAGGACAGGGGGAAGTGATGTCCCCGCGTTCCCTCCAGACGCGAGGCGCGCACGGCTCCAGCGCGTCGCGCCACGGCGCGCCGGAAGTCACCGTTCGCGTCCGTCGCGGCGGTCCGGCGGCATCCGCGTTCGCGCTCACCGTCGTCCTGCTCCTGGCGGCTTGGGGGAGCGCCGCTGCCGTTCAGTGGCCCTGGCAGGACGAAGGGCCGGTCCCAGTCTACCCCGACGTGACGGCCGAGGCAGGCTGGCTGGCGCAGCGTCTTGAAGCCCGCGACGTCGTCATCGTCGACGCTCGCCCTGCCGCGTCGCACGCCGCCGGGCACATCCCGGGCGCCGTCTCCGTCCCCTTCGGTACTCTCCCTCACCCCATCGTGGCCGCGGGCGCACTGGGCGAACTCGGCCTGACCGGCCGCGGGCGCATCGTCTGCTACGGCGACGGCCCACTCGACGGCGACGCGGCGGCGCTCTTCTGGGCGCTGGACGCGTCCGGCGCGGAAGGCCCGATGCTCCTGAACGGCGGGCTCGACGCGTGGGTCGGTATCGGCGGGTCGCTCGACACGGCTCCGGTGTCGCTCCCGCCCGTCAGATGGACCGGGGACTACCGGCCCGGCCGGGTCGCGAGCGCGGCGTACGTGGCGCTCAAGTTCGGCGAGGACGGGCACGAGATCATCGACACGAGGGGCTGGGACGCCTGGCACGGCCGTCTGGACGAGGGCGAGTGGGGGAGCACGGCGAGGGACGGCCACGTTCCGCACGCGCTGCCCTACGACTTCATCGACTTCGTCTCGCCGAACGGGAGCCTGCGGGACGCGGAGGACACGAGAGATACGTTCGCGCGGCTGGGTCCCAGGCCGAGCACGCCGGTCGATCTCGGGGACGAGTTCATCGTCCATGGGGAGGGCGACGCGGACGGCGCCGTCGGCTACTTCCTGCTGAGGCGGGCGGGGTTCGAACGCGTTCGATACTTCCGAGGCGGCTGGGACGAGTGGGCGTCCGACCCGGACCTGCCGGTCGTTCGAATCGTCTCTGCCGACGAGGTCATGTACCGCCTGGCGCAGGCCCGCAGGTGGCTGCGCCCGGACGCTCCTCCTGCGAGCTTCGTGTTCTTCGACGTCAGGCACTGGGGGAACCACGCCGGAGGGCACATCCCCGGTGCCGTGAGCCTCACGTCCAGCTTCTTCGCCGATTCGCTCGACGTCTACGTGGACAGGCACTGGCCCGGCGTCGACCGCTCGAAGACGCCCATCGTCACCTACTGTTACGGGTCCAACTGTATCAGGAGCAGGAACTGCTCGACCGTCGCGGCGCGCATGGGGTTCGTGAACGTCGAGAGGTTCTACGAGGGCGTCGACGGGTGGCGGCTCGCAGACGGCGAGCTACGGCGGGACGAGGAGCGCCTTGAGGAGATGCAGAAGCAGACGGAGGAGGCCAGGCGCGAGGCCGAGGCCCGCCGCGCGGCGAAGGCCGCGGAGACGACGGGCGACGCGCCGTCCCCGGACGGCGGCACAGAGGATGCCGGCCCGTAGGGATGCCGACGAACGAACGCGGCCCCGACGGCGAGACTCGCGACCGGGGTCCGTCGGCGGATGTCAGGGAAGACAGCAGCGCAGGCATGAGGAACCCCGCCCGGAACATGCGCTCCTGGCGGGGTCTCTCGTTCAGTCGGGTCTCTGCGCGGGCGGAGACTAGAAGAGGTCTCCGAACCAGCTCTTGATCTTGCCCCACGTGCTCCTCTCCACAGGACTTGCCGGATCAGGTCGGGTCCTTATGTCGGTGTTGATCTCCTTCACGTGCCACTCTCCGGCGTGCTCCGGCGGCTCCAGCACGATGACGTTCTGGCACTCGTCGAGTATCGGGTCCTGTGTGACCACCTCTCGACAGAAGACAGGCGCGATCTCGTGGTAGTGGGTCTGGCGGCCCAGCGGGCCTCCGTCCTCGACGTAGATCTCCTCGCGCGTGCCGGGTCGCTCGAGCACGTAGGTCGGTCCGATCCACTCGACGTGGTGCCGCTCGCCGCCGAGCCAGATGTGCTCGCACGCGTCGATCTGCCCGTTGCCGTCGGCGTCGTCGTGGTCGGTCTGGTCGTGCGTGTTGCAGAACCCCGGATACAGCTCGTGCCACGGACTTCCGTCAGGGGGCCACGTCGGGTCGTACCCCCGCGACGGTGTCTGCGCCCCGTACTCGAAGTACATCTCCTGAGCGGCGGCGGGAACCACCATCGCCGCCACGAACAGCGCAGTCAGCGCGATTGCCAGCGTCCTCATCCTCCCCGTCCTTTCCGATGCCCGCGTCGGGCATCTCTGCGCCCGGCAGCGGAACGACTTGCCCGCCGAGCATTACCGGCACCCGCCCCGTTACCGCCGACGGTCCGGCGACCGCGGGGCTCGAACGACACATCGCATCACGAGCTTCTGGACGGGGGATGCGTATCGGGGGCGGGTCGGGAGGCGACGTCGCAGCCGCAGAACATGAGTCTCGCCTCACCCCGGCCCGTGCCGACGTATCCAGGCTCTCGTAGTTCTGATGCTCAGTCAGTCGGTTCGGTGCTCGCGATTCGGGCGGGATTCTCACGCCGGGCGGGCGAGAGGCGTCATGAAGAACCCCGCCCGGAACATGCGCTCCGGGCGGGGTCTCTCGTTCAGTCAGGTCTCTGCACAGGCGGAGACTAGAAGAGGTCTCCGAACCAGCTCTTGATCTTGCCCCACGTGCTCTGCTCTACCGGGTTGACCGGGTCGGGCACCGTGCGGATGTTCGTCTCGATCTTCTGAACGTGCCACCAGCCGACGTCCTCAGGAGGGAACTCGATCCAGATCTCCTGGCACTCGTTGGTGATGGGCTCGGTCGTCTCGATGATGTTGCAGAAGACCGGGTAGATCTCGTGGTAGCTGTACTGGCGGTCCTTGAGAGGTGCGTCTTCGACGAACTTGTCCAGGACCGGCGGACGGCCCTCGGGCGGCGCGCCCATGTACACGAGCCTGAACGTGGGGCCGACCCACTCGATGTGATGACGCTCGCCGTCGAAGAAGATGTGCTCGCAGACGTCCATCGTGCCGTTGCCGTCGGCGTCGTCGTGTCCGGTCTGCGTGTCGTACTGGCAGTACGTCGGGTACAGCTGGTGCCACGTGTCCCCGTCGGTCGGCCACGTCGGATCGTAGCCGCGGCCGGGCGTGGGAAACTCGTAGTAGAAGTCCTGCGCCAGAGCCGGGACGACCATCGCGGCGACCATGAGAACCGCAAAGGCGATGGCGAATCTCCTCATCCTGACCTTCCTTTCCGGCGCCACTTCCGGGCGCCGCTTCTCCAAACACGCGCGAGGGATGCGCGCGGCAGGCCTGACTGACCTGTACTCAGCTTAACGCCGTTCACGGGAGACCTCAACCTGCAAATGCCGGGCCACGGTTGTGGCGCATGCGCTACTGAGTAGGCACTCAACCGACAACCGCCCGACATCCTCCCTGGCTGGCCGGTTCTACATCCGTGAAGCCCCGCCGGCCCGGAACGCAGGACCGCCCGACGTCCTTCGACGCCGGGCGGTCCCTTCGAGATTCGCGCTTGCCGAGTCAGGTCGGTTGTTCGGAGCGTCTAGAGGATACTTCCGAACCAGCTCTTGATCTTGCCCCAGGTGCTCTGCTCGACGGGGCTCGGCTCCTCGGTGACCGTGATGTCGAGACGGACGTCCTCGACGTGCCACCAGCCGTCCGAGAGAAGCAGCATGTCGCAGAACGAGATCTCGGTGTCCTGGTCGACGTCGTCCCAGTCGAGGACCTCCCAGGTCGTGCAGAAGACAGGAGCCACCTCGTGGTACATGTCCGGGATGCCCGGCTCAGGCTCGAGCCAGCGCTCGCCGACCTGCGCGTGCGCGATGTAGTAGGTCGGGCCGGCCCAGTCGACGTGGTTGCGAATGCCGTCGATGACGATGACGTCACACGCGCTCACGACACCGTCGCCGTTGTCCTCGTAGCTGTTCTGAATGCGGGGGGTGCAGAACGCCGGGTAGAGCTCGTGCCACTGCGAACCATCCGGCGGTATGCTGTCGTCGTACCGGATGGGAGGTCCTCCGGACTCGAGGTACATCTGTGCCCCGGCCGGGATCGCCAGAGCGGCGATCACAATCGCCATCACAACGTACCGCATCGTTCCTCCTCTCCGCCGCGGAACAGGTCCGCGGCACCAACCGGTCGTGCACGACGGCGAACACTCACTGACCTCGCCGCCGCGCGTACCCACATCGTCAGACTCCGCGCGAGACAGAATACCATAATCGTGAGAATCAGTCAATAGGAGACCGCGCGCTGCCGGTCCCCGATGGATGCCCTCTCGGGCTCCGGGACGGCGGGGCAGAGAGAGGCGGACCCTGCCGGGCCCGCCTCTCCGTCGCTTCATCTGGTCGAGCGACCCGCCTGACGCGCGGACGCCCGGTGACTCCTTAAGGCGTCCTAGGAACTCTCGTCGCTGGACGCGTGCGGGCACGACTTGACCGCGCCGTCGCTCATCGGGCACTTGCCGGTGCCCGTCTTCGCGGACGCGTGAGCGCAACCGCAGGTCACGCTGCCGTCGGCGTCCTTGACCGCGTGCTGGCAGGTCATCTTGCCGTCGGCGTCCTTGACCGCGTGGGCGCACTTCATGCTCCCGTCGGACCCGTCGTGTGCCGGGCACGTGCACTCGGACTCACACCCCGTGCCCTCCTTGTGGTAGGCGCACGCAGCGGTATTCGCGTCCGCGTCGGCGACTTCCGTTCCCATCATCGACGGGCAGGTTCCGGGGCACCCCTCGGCGGCGGACGCGCACGTGGCTCCGCCGGTGGCGGCGTCTGCGGTCATCTCACACTGACGTTCGCTGCTCGCTGACGCGTCGGGCGTTCTCTCACAGCCCATCAGGCAGATCATGGACAGCGCCAACACGACGAGCGCGGCGATCACATAGTTCCCTCTCAACTGAGCCTCCTTGCGTGCGCGGCGGTCCGGCCGGCGCGTTGAGTCACAGGACCATCAGGCGAGGCCCGATGGTCCAGGTTCACTAATACTCAAAGTCTAGCCAGAATCGTCGGCTCGCGCAAGTGGTAGCGGGACGACGGGCCCAGGTGTCGAGAGAGCGAGCAGGGCTGTAGTGTGTGAGATACAGGCCTATCTGTCCGAGATCCAAGGGGTTACGCGCACGGGCGCCCCGCCCTGTATCCAGCGTGGTACGTGCGGCCCCGCCCGAGGGGGCGAACGGAAGCTCGTGCACGGCTGTAGTTGAAGCAGGGAGAAGTGATTACGAGAACCTCGGGACCCCGCCCCAGCGAGGCACGCGGATTGCCTCTGGGTTGGGTCAGGAGGGAGGTCGACAACGTGATATCACTGAGCAAGATGGAGGGGATCAGGTACGTCGGCGACCGCGATGCGCTGGTCGTCCACGACACCTGGAACAACGACAGCGAAGGATGCAGGCTCGGGGACCTGCTCGGCCGCGGCGAGGCCGTGTCCTTCGAGCCCGACACGCTCGAGCAGGCGTTCGACGAGGGCTTCGATTACTGCGACGACTGTATCGGAGCGTCGGACCCGGATGGCCCGCCTGCCAGTTGGTCGACAGCGGCGGCGAGCTGACGCCCCGCGTTGAGCGCAACGGTCCCACAGACCGCGCGGTCCGGCGTTCAGCCGGACGCGCCGGGGAGTCCGAGGAACGAACCCGCTCTCTCGATCGAGGCGTTCGTCTCCCGAAGGAAGTCCCGACCTGAGAGTTGCTCCACCGTGCCCTCGTACGCCGAGTGGAGACACGCCCTCATCTTCGTCACCTCGTGCAGCTCGATCCTGATGCCTCCCGGGCGCACCATGATCACCGAGCATCTGCGCCGCGGGCGATGGCACATGAGGAGGTTGTAGTACGTGATGGCCCTCTCCTGAAGCCTCCTCGAATGGACGACGAGGTCTATCGGGTCGGCCAGCTCCCTCTCGGGCAACGTCTCCCCAGCGTAGCCCAGGTCCGAGGCTACGATGGCGAGACGACTCCGTGGGAACCTTTTTCTTCTGCGGGTCCAGTCGTTGTATGCGGCGAGTACCGGCAGGTGCTCGAGGGCGGCCCCGTCTATGTAGTAGCGTCCACCGAGCCGCTTCGGAGTGATGACGCCCGGGATCGACATGGACGCTCCGATGGCGTCCGACAGCCTCACGTCGGGCGTCGCCTCGCGCGAGAAGACCACCTTCCGAACCGGGTCTGCCGCCCCGGACACCGACGCGCCCGTTCCGATGTCGACGGCGACGCAGTAGAAGGGGAGCTCGAGCTCGCCCATCGTCGGGACGCCGCCCACGTATCGCGTCAGTATGTCCTCGATGTGCCCCTCGACCCGGTCCAGGTCGTAGATCCCCGCCTCCTTCATGGACGGGCGCACGAACGTACGTATGATCGCTCCCGCGACGAGGCGTAGCGCCGGGTACCTGGACGCGAAACCGAACAGGGCGTCCGCCGAGCGGATGTCGAGCAGAGCCGCCTCGATGTCGGCGGTGCTCATGCCGGCCGCCCTGAACCCTCCGATCACCGCTCCCGCTGACGTTCCGTAGATGCGCGTCGGCGAGACACCGAGAAGCTCCAGGACCCGCAGGATGCTCGCGTGCGCCGACATCGCCATGCCTCCGCCGGAGAGGGCCAGCACCGTCTCGCGGCGGGCGAGATATCGAAGGAGCGGGCGGAACCGCCGTCTCCACTCGGCCAGGTCCGCGCCGACGAGCGTCGCCCCGCCCTGGGAGAGCGGCTCCTGAGGCTGGCGCGCGAGCGTGAACCATCGATTGTCGGGGGAATCTGTCATCAGAGTGTCCGGTGCTCTGGAGTGGGAGGAGCACTTGCCGGGCGCGACCCGTCTATCCCGCCAGCAGTCCGAAGAGACCACCCGTCAGCGTCGCCATGATGACGACCAGCGTAACATAGGTGAGCGTCTTTCTCGTGCCGATGATGCCGCGGAGAATGAGGATGTTGGGCAGCGAAACGGCGGGTCCCGCGAGGAGGAAGGCGAGCGCCGGTCCCTTCCCCATGCCCGCTCCGAGAAGACCCTGGACGATCGGCACCTCCGTCATCGTGCAGAAGTACATGAGCCCGCCCGCCATCGAGGCGACGAGGTTCGCCGGCAGCGAGTTGCCGCCGACCAGCCCCTCGACCCACGCGCGGGGTATGAGCCCCTCGTGACCCGGACGCCCGAGCGCGAAGCCGACCATCATGATGCCCATGAGAAGCAGCGGCAGTATGTCCTTGGCGAACCCCCACGTCTCCGAGACCCACTCGCGGGAGTCGCCCTCGGTCGTCGCCGCGGCCGCCGAGAGACCGACGATGCCTGCCGCGAAGGCTGGGAGAGGATCGCCCCTGAACACCACGGCGAGCACGACCGCAGGAGCCGCCGCGACTGCGGCCTTCCAGGCCGGGACGCGCAACACGTGGACGAGGAGGAGCGCGATCGCGACTCCGGAAGCCGCCGTGAGCGTCCACTTCCAGGCGAAGATCCAGCGCCACACCGGCGAGGCCGACGCGACGCCGGCCCAGTTCGCGAAGACGAGAACGGCGACCATGGCGGCGAAGAACCCGACGATCCCGCCCACGGGGAGATCGTGATGCTCCTCCGGCACGCTCAGGCTCTGCTCCGCCCGTTCGACCTCCTCCTTGCGGAAGAGGAAGTGCATCACGAGACCGATCACGATGCTGAACGAGATGGCTCCGACGGCTCGGGCGATGCCGATCTGCGCTCCCAGTATGCGCGCCGTCAGGAATATGGCGAGGACGTTGATGGCAGGTCCGGCGTAGAGGAACGTCATTGCCGGTCCGAGCCCCGCGCCGCGCGAGTAGATGCTGGCGAAGAGGGGGAGTATCGTGCAGCTGCAGACCGCCAGCACGCAACCCGAGACTGACGCGACCGCGTACGCCACCACGCGCCTGGCCCTCGCGCCCAGGTACTTCATCACGGCCGACTTGGCTGCGAATGCGCCTATCGCTCCGGCGATGAAGAACGCGGGGATGAGCCCGTAGATCATGTGCTCGCGCGCGTACCACTGCACGAGGGAGAACGACTCGAGTATGGCCCCCGAGAGCCTCGGGTGTCGGAGCGGCGCCAGGTAGAACGCGAGAAACACCCCGACTATGAGAACGAACGTACGTAGCTCACGCCGCAGACTCATCGGTCGCCTCTTGTTTGCTGGCGGCTTCCCGCTCCGAGCGCACCCTCGCCGCGCACGACAAGAGCGACAGCACGCACGGTGTGAGAAGCCGGTAGTAGATGTGGTTCCCTCTTCGCTCGCCCTCGACCACGCCGCTCCGCCTCAGGAGGGCGAGGTGCTTCGATACCGTCGACTGATCCGAGCCCACCAGGTCGACGAGGTCGCACACGCAGCACTCGCCGCGGCTCAGTCTGTCGACGATCGTGAGTCTCGACTCGTTCGCGAGCGCGCGGAGAACGTCCGCGTCGCGCCTGAAGCTCCTCTTGGCACGAGTATCCATGATGGATAACTATATGGCAATATGGTCATATATGCAAGTGCTCTCAGCCTGCTGTCCGTGGCCTCGCGACAGCTGGGGGGGCGGGTGGCGGTTTTGGGGCGGGCCGGGCGCGGGGGACCCTTGAACGCCGGCCGATCTCGCGCTATCCTAGTAGAGGCTTGCTAACTGATTGACCTATGTACCACTACGAGTCGGGCCGTCCTGTGGCCCGACCGGCGGAGAGAGCGGCGGCCGGGGGGCTGCCGTTCGACCCTATGCGCCGCTCCCGTGAGGACCCGCCCCGGCCGGAGGTGCCAGCTGCCATGACCACGCTCTTCTCGAAGACACGCCTCTTGGAATCGAAGATCGACGCCTACCTCGATCACACGAGCGAGGTGGCGCTCCTGTTCCGCGAGGCCATCAAGGACTATCTGGGCGGGCGGTCGGAGGAGTTCGAGGACCGGCGGAAGCAGGTCACCGACCTCGAGAAGAAGGCGGACACGCTCCGCATCGAGGTCGAGCGGCAGCTCTACCTGGAGACGCTCATCCCCGACGCACGGGGCGACGTACTGGGCATTCTCGAGAACACCGACGAGGTCATCAACACGGCCAAGGAGACCCTGATGCTCCTGTCGGTCCAGCGCCCCAGGATCCCCGAGGAGTTCACGGTCGACTACCTCGAGCTGGCCGACCACGGATGCCAGGCCGCCCAGGAGCTCGTCATGGGGATCCGCGCGTTCTTCAGGAATTCGCCCACGGTGACCGACTACGTGCACAAGGTCTGCTTCTGGGAGAAGGAGGCGGACAAGGTGGGCGAGAGGCTCAAGCGGAAGATCTTCGGGAGCGATCTCGAACTCGCCCGGAAGCTGCACCTGGGTGACTTCGTCGTGCACGTCGACACACTCGCTGACGAGGCCGAGGACGTGAGCGAGCGGCTCTCCATCTCGGCCATCAAGCGCTCCATATAGAGGACTCGAGCGGGGCCGGCCGTCCGGGAGGCGCGCCGGCTTCGCCATTGGACGGACGCTGATGATCCTTCTGTTCCTGTCGAGCGGGCTCTTCCTGGGGTGGTCGCTGGGGGCGAACGACGCCGCCAACGTCTTCGGCACGGCCGTCGCCACGCGCATGGTCCGGTTCCGAACGGCGGCGGTGGTCGCGGCGGTGTTCGTCGTCGCCGGGGCCGTCGTCTCCGGGAGCGGGGCCGCGGAGACGCTGGGAGAGCTGGGCGCGATCAGCGCACTGGGCGGCTCGTTCATGGTGGCGCTGGCGGCCGCGCTCGCCGTCCTGTGGATGACGCGGGCCGGGCTCCCGGTGTCGGTGTCCCAGGCCATCATCGGCGGCATCCTGGGCTGGAACTTCTTTACCGGGTCAGGTACGGACCTCGGGGCGCTCGCCACGATCATGTCGACGTGGATCGTGTGTCCGCTCCTGGCCGCCGGTTTCGCCGCGCTCTTCTTCCTCGGCGTGCGCGCGGCGCTGCGGAGACTCCGTCTTCACATCCTCGAACTGGACGCCATGACGCGCTCGCTCCTCATTGCCGTCGGCGCGTTCGGCGCGTTCTCGCTCGGCGCGAACAACGTCGCCAACGTCGTGGGCGTCTTCGCGCCGGCGTTCCCGATGAGGACCTTCGAGGTCGCGGGGTGCCTGCACGTGACGACCTCTCAACTCCTCTTCCTCTTCGGAGGGTTGGCGATCGCGTCGGGCGTCGTCTCGTACTCGCATCGCGTGATGATGACGATAGGCAAGGGGCTCTTCAAGCTGACGCCGGTCACCGCGCTCGTCGTCGTGCTGTCCCACTCGATCGTGCTCTTCCTCTTCGCGTCCCAGCGCCTGGAGACCTGGCTGCTCTCCCACGGACTGCCGGCCATCCCTCTTGTTCCCGTGTCCAGCTCCCAGGCCGTGATCGGCGCCGTGATCGGCATCGCGCTCATCAAGGGCGGCAGGAACGTGAGGTACGGACTGCTCTGGCGCGTCGCCGGCGGTTGGGTGGCGACACCGGTAATAGCCGCGCTCGTCGCGTTTTTGGGGCTCTTCTTCCTTCAGAACGTCTTCGGTATCGCCGTACAGCACCCCGCGCCATAGACGGAGGTCGCAATGAGAACGTCACTCGCCGTCGCGGTGTTCATCGCGCTCGTCTTCTCGCAGGCCGCGGCTCAGGAGTGGGAGGGATCTCTGACCGAGCTTCTCGCCGCTCGCGACGCGGGAACGCGGGAGGTCCTCCTCGGGGAGGTCCTCGACGCCGCCCCCGACTGGCGGGACGTGGCGTCGTTCCTCGAGGCGCTCCCGTTCCCGGAGGCGCCCGCGGACGGAACGCCGGACGTGCGAACGACGGTCTGCATCGACACGGTCGAGCGCCCCTGGGTCCTCGTCGTCCCGGCAGGCTACGACCCCGCGCGCCCGACGCCCCTCCTCGTCGCTCTGCACGGCGGGGTGGGACGCGCCACGCTCTTCGACGACCCGCTCGAGTACGCCAGCGGGAACGAGTTCAAGGACATGGCGATGGAGCGGGGGTGGATAGCGCTCCTTCCGCTCGGGCAGTCGGGAGCCACGTGGTGGGACGAGGTCGGGATGGCGAACGTGCGTAGCCTCGTAAGGACGGTGAAGTCGGAGTACAACGTCGACGACGACCGCGTGTGGATGATCGGCTTCTCCGACGGCGCGTCCGCGGGGTTCGCCCACGCCATGGTCGCGCCCAGCGACTACGCGGCGTTCGTGGCGCTGAACGGACACATCGGCGTCGGAAGTCTCGACGGAGACCTGCCGACCTACGCGCCGAACGTCGCCAACACGCCCGTCTACGCGACGACCACGTTCGACGACGGGCTCTACCCGTCGGAACGCATGCGCGGAACGATCGAGATGGCGCGCGAGGCGGGAGGCGACATCCTGTACCGCGAGTTCCCGGGGGAGCACGATTTCGACGACGTCGCGTTCGACGTCCCGACCATCGCGCGGTTCCTGGAGCGCCATCCGAGGGATCCGTTCCCGTCTCGCATCGTGTGGGAGACCGCGCTCCCGGAGTTCGGGGCCTGCAGGTGGTTCGCGATAGACCGCGTGACGCCTGCCGCCGCCGCCCCGTGGCACGTCGACCACAACGCGTCGCTCGAGGACGACCGCATCACGGTTGGGTTCCATCCCGACTGGGAGTTCGAGGGCCTGGGCATCAGGGTCGACGGGCTCTCGGACGGCGAGTCGGCCGCCCGGAGCATGGGACTCAAGGCGGGCGATCTCATCGTCGCCGCCGACGCGGCCGTGATGGACAGTCTGGGCAACATGGACGAGTGGAAGGCCGCGAAGAGGCGTGGGGACCCGTTCGTGATGACGGTGATGCGCGGCGGCGAGCGCGTCGAGCTTCGCGGCGAGTTCCCCGACGTCTCCAACTACTTCGTGTTCAAGCGGGAGGCGCCGTCCGCGAAGGCCGTGGTCTCATACGCCGCGAACGTGGTGAGCGTGGAGACGTCGCGGGTGGGAGCCCTGCGCGTGCTCGTCCACCCGGACATGGTGGTCGTCGACCAGCCCCTGGTCATCCGCGTGAACGGGGAGACCGTGTACGAGGGCGTCGTCGAGCCCGATCTCGGGTTCATGCTGCTCAACTTCCTGGAAGAGCGGGACCGGAAGCTCGTCTACGTGGCGGAGGTGACGGTCGAGCTGGACTAGTGGGATGAGTCGCGTCGGGCTCTCTCGCCGGGGCTCTTCCCCGCCAGGATCTCCGTGATAGCGAAGGCCAGGTACTCGTACTGCTCGATCGAGTTGTAGGCCTGTGCCGCGATCCGCAGGATGCTGCCCGGCCCGTCGGGACACGAGAGCACCGGCACATCTATCCCGTACCGCTCCCTCAGGATGTCGTCCATGGGGTCGAACGCCAGGGCCGTGGTCCTGAAGGCGTAGCTCCCCTCCTCGAGAGGAATGCTCGCGAGCGTCCCCACCATCTCCTCGGGGCACGCGGGTGGGACGCCCAGCCGCTCACACAGGAGCCCTCGCGCGTCGAGCGCCAGCCTCCGATTCCTCTTCATGAGCTCCGGCCAGCCACCCTCGAAGAGCGAACCCATGAACCGTATCGACTCCGGGACGCACAGGTACGCCGTGGGGTCGTGCGTGCCCGTCCAGTCGAACTCCATGCGGAACCGGCTCCTGTCCTCGACGGGCTGGTTCGCGCCGTGGCTGATCGCGAGCGGCCGGATCCCCTCCTGCAGGTCCTTCCTCACGTAGAGGAGCGCGGCGCCCTTCGGGGCGCAGAGCCACTTGTGGCAGTTCCCCGTGAAGTAGGCGGGCGCGAGCTTCCGCACGTCGAGCGGGAGCATCCCCGGCGCGTGTGCTCCGTCCACCAGCGTGTCGACGCCGACCTCCGAGAGCGCGGAGACGATCCCGGATATCGGCATCACCATGCCCGTGAGACTCGTGACGTGGTCGACGAGCGCGAGGCGTGTGCGGGGCGTGACGCGATCGAGGACCGCGTCGACGACCGACGCCGAAGAGGGGACCGGGAACGGCACGTCCGCTACCACGACGCGCGCTCCAGAACGCTCCGCGACGTAGTCGAGCGCGTTGCGGCAGGCGTTGTACTCGTGGTTGGTCGTCAGGAGCTCGTCGCCCCGCTCGAACCTGAGCGAGCGGAGCACGGTGTTGACGCCGGTGGTCGCGTTGGGCACGAACGCCAGCTCGGAGGGGTCGGCGCCTATGAAGGACGCCAGTTCCTCCCGCGCCGCATCGAGCAGCGCGAGTCCGTCGCGCAACAGGAACTGGACCGGTCCGCGCTCGAGGCGCTCCCGCAGTCTCGACTGGGCGTCTAGCACCGGGGAGGGGCAGGCTCCGAACGAGCCGTGGTTCAGGAAGACGACATCCGGGTCGAGCCTCCAGTATTTCGAGAGCTCGCCGGCGGCGGGTCTCCGTCTGACCCCTGAACCGCTCACTTGTTCTCGAGCTCCTCGACGCGGGCGTTCCTCTTCTGCCAGTCCGCCTCGTCCCACGCGGGCATGTCGGCCTCTTCGAGCTCGCCCAGAGCCTTCTTGAGCATGCCGAGGCCCAGGCCCACCTCGCCCCTGGCTATCGCGATCTCACCGAGCTCCCAGCGGCTGAATCCCACCCACTCGATGGCGTCGGGCTTGCCTTCGGCGTTCAGCTTCTCCGCCCATTCGAACACAGGACGCATCGCCTCTCGCGCCCCGTCGAGATCGCCCTGAAGCCTGATCACGTGCGCCACGGAGTAGTCCGCGATGAGCTTGGGGATCTCGGACGGGCTCCGGTAGTGATACTCGCGCGCCTTCTCGAGGGCCTCGCGACCCTCGTCGTAGCGGCCGGCGTCGACATAGTCCCACCCGAGGTTGTTCCACAGAGGCCCCAGCCATCCTGTCATGTTGCCCTTCTCGGCCATCTCTATGCCCCTCATGGCCCACTCGAGCTTCTCGTCCTGGCCGCCGGTCAGGGCGATCATGTGCGCCGCGTCGACCGCGCGATCGTACAGCTCGTTCTCCCGGCAGTAGTCGTACATCTCGAGGAACGTGGCCGTCGCCTCTTCGAGGTCGTCGTCGCCCCACTCGAACCTGCCCCTGACGCCGAGGTAGCGGGACCATCCGAGCGGCATGGCCGCGTCGGCGTGCTCCGCCGCCGTGGCCAGCCACGGGCGGCCCCGCTCGGCCTCTTCCAGTATGAGGTAGCTTCGCGCGCGCATCGCTGCCGCCTCGACGAACGCCTCCGTGTCGCCCGCGGCCCGCGCGTCCTGGGCCGCGGCCTCGAAGATGGCCCCGGCCTCCTCGTACTGCCTGTTCTTGAAGGCCTGGTCGGCCTCGGCCAGTCTCGTGGCGAGCGGCTTGTCCATCGTCGCCTCTTCCTCCCCGGCGCATCCCACCACCGACCACAACGCCAGTATCGCCAGTGCCGCCAGGATCATGAGGTTCCTCATAGCGCTCCTCCTTTTTCCGTCAGATGTCCGGCGCTCCGTCCGGGACGTAGTCGGCAACGACGGGGAAGCTGTCGAGGCTCTTCGCGATCGCCGCGTTCAGGAACGAGTCTACCCACCAGAAGATGTCGCGCCTCCGTATGCCCTGACGCAGCCTCCGCATGCGCTCGTGACGCTCGTCGGGCGGCATGTGTATGGCCTGGTGGATGGCGTCGGCCATGCGCACGACGTCGTACGGGTTCACGAGTATGGCGCCCCTCTGGAGTTCGGCGGCAGCTCCCGCGAATTCGGAGAGGATGAGCACGCCGTTCTCCTCGAGGCTTGCGGCGCAGTACTCCTTGGCCACGAGGTTCATGCCGTCCTTGATGGGTGTCAGGAGCGCGATCTCGGCGGCCCGGTAGTATCCGAGCAGCTCGTAGTGGGTGAGCGACCTGTAGATGTAGTGGATCGGGATCCAGCCCGACTGGCCGGTGAACTCGCCGTTTATCTCGCCGACGAGCCCCTCGATCGTCGCCTTGAGCGCGTCGTACTCCGGGATGCCCCTTCTGCTTGGAACGACCACCTGCACCAGCGTCACGCGGTTGCGCAGCTCCTCGTGCCGCCGGAGGAGATGCCGGAACGCCTCCAGCCGGTAGGGGATGCCCTTCGTGTAGTCCATCCTGTCGATGCCCAGGATGAGCTGACGGTCGGGCAGGTTCTCGTGAACGTGCCAGGCGCTCTCCGCCACCTCGTGGCTCTGCGCCTCACGCTCGAAGGCCCGGAAGTCGATGCTGATGGGGAAGGCGCCGACCCTCAGTCTGTCGTGGTCGAGCTCCAGGTCGCAGACCTGACCTCGCCCGCACGCGTCGGCGGATCCGACGAGCGCGCGCAGGCACTGGATGAAGTTACGGCGGTCGCGCATCGTCTGGAAGCCGATGATGTCGTACTGGAGCAGCGCGAGCAGGAGTTCGAACCGCCACGGGAGCTTGACGAAGATGTCGAGCGGCGGAAAGGGGATGTGCAGGAAGAACCCCAGCCGCGTCTTCACGCCGAGCGCCCTCAGTTCGCGGGCGGCGAGCAGGAGGTGGTAGTCGTGAACCCACACGAAATCGTCGGGCTCGGTGTGCTTCGCGACCACGCTCGCGAACTTGCGGTTGACGTTCTGGTACGTCTCCCAGTACGTCGGGTCGAAGTTGCAGTGCGATTGGAGGTCGTGAAAGAGCGGCCAGATGATCTCGTTCGAGAAGCCGCGGTAGTACCGTTTCTCTTCCTCGTGGGAGAGGTGGACCGGGACGAGAGAGTACCCGATGTCGCTTGCCGCATCGGCCAGAGCCTCGTCGAGACCCTCGCTCTCGGTCGTGCCCGCCCATCCTATCCAGAGCCCGCCGCGGTCCCGGAGCACCGGCGCCATCGCCGTCACGAGCCCGCCCGAGCCCCCCTCCACGTCCCAGCGGCCTTTCTCGTTCTTCGTCAGAACGACGGGCAGTCTGTTCGAGACGACCACCAGCCGTCCGGTCGTGGAACCGGGCCGGTGACCGGGCGCCGTCTCCCGCTCGTCGCTCAGTTCTCTGTCGTGATCTCGAGCCATGTCCCGAGGAACTCCTTCACCGCCGTCGGATCCGGCAGTCTTCCGAGCGCGCAGGTTGGATCGTCCGGGCCTCCGACCTTGATGCTCAGGCCGCGCCCGGCGAGCGCGCGGAAGGCGTCCTCGTCGGTGAGGTCGTCTCCCACGTACACGCACAGGCCGTCCGCGGGACGGTCCCGCAGCAGGGCCTCGAGCGCCGTGCCCTTGTCGATGTCCAGGAGTCTCAGTTCGACGCCGCCCTTGAACGCGCGGCACTCCAGGTCGTACTCGGACGCGTCGGCCGACCATGCGCGGCAGACCGCCTCCTCCTCGCGGCGCGCGACCGCGGGGTCGACGCCGCGCGTGTGAAGCCCGATGCTCGCGATCTTACGTTCCAGCCTGCCCGCCGTCGTGAGCGCGCGCGCCTCAGCCTCGGCACGCCTGAATCGCTCTTCCTGTCTGTCGGACGGCAGATGCGTCTGGTAGCTGCCGTCGGGCATGCGGAACTCCGTTCCCTGGCTTCCGCTGATGGGCAGGAGGAGGTCTCCCATGAGCGCGAGCAGTTCGGAGATCGGTCTTCCCGTCATCATCGCGAGGTACGTCTCCGTCCTGTCGCGGATCTGGATGAGCAGGTCGACGACGCCCGGGAGGGGCCTTGCAGCCATTCTCTCGACCTCGAACTCGGCGATCGTCCCGTCGAAGTCGAGAACGAGGCACCGGTCGTCGGCGTCCCGTACCCTCTCCCAGAAGTCGGGGATCCCCTCGACATCGGGCGTGCGCGGGATGCTCGCTTCGTCACTGGGCGTGTGCGCGACGCCCTCTTCGCCGTTTCGGGCGCTCGCCGCGCGGGTCTCGTCTTCCGTCACTTGAGTTCTATCCTGTCGCTCGCGCCGTGCGTCAGAGACACCATGACGGTCAGGTACTCGCGCAGGTGTCTCGTCAGGAGAAAGTTGTCCCTCACGAACCTCCGCGCTTTCTCGCCCATGCTCTCGAGGAGCGAACGGTGATGCAGGAGATAGCGGATCCGGAGCGCGGCGCCCTCCGGGGTAGACACGAGGAACCCCGTGTGGTGGTTCACGACCTGCAGGCGGATACCGCCCACGTCGCCGGCTATGACGGGCTTCCCCTTCCACATGGCCTCCGCGACCGTCAGCCCGAACCCCTCCCGCGTCGACTTCTGCAGCACGATGTCCGCGGCGCGCTGCAGCGCGTTGATCTTGCGGTGCGCGTCAGGAGGGAGCACCAGGACGTGGACGTCCGGGTCGTCGCCGGCCGCCGTCCTCGTGGCCTCGAGAACCGCCTCGCCTTCCGGGTCGTCGGAGGCTCCTCCGCCGGCGAGGACGAGCTGGAGTCCGGGACAGAACTTCTTCGCCAGTCCGTAGGCCTTGATGACGCCCACGGGATCCTTGAACCAGTCGTACCGCGAGACCTGGGCGATGAGGTCGCGGTCCCGGTCGATCCCGAACTCTCTCAAGACCTCCCGTATCTCGCCGTCGTCGAGCGGGATGTTCTTCTCGCTCAGAGGATCGATGCTCGGCGGGATGATGTACTGCGTGTGCGGCAACTCCTGCGAGAAGGCCGCGAGAGAGAAGATGCTCGCGTCGTACCCGGACACGACCTCCCGGATGTACCTCCAGACGGGCCGGTACGGCGAACTCGCGTCGATGTGGCAGCGCCACACCCACTTGCCCTGCCTCTCAGGAGTGAGACCCAGCAGCGGAGCCGGCTGCGGGTCGTGAACGAACACGATGTCAGCGCTCGAGACCTTCTCCCGGAGGACCTTCGCGTTCCTGGCGTTGACCGCCTCGTAGGCGTCGTACTGCTCCTGAGTGATCGACACCGCGTTGCCCTGTAGCGCGTTGTGCATCGCCTTCGTCGTCTTGAAGAAGCCACCGTCGCCCTCGATGACCTCCCACGTCGCGTCGATGCCCAGCTCGCGCTTGAGCGGCACGAGCTTCGCCAGGATCTCGGCCACGCCGCCGCCGACGCGCGTCGAGTTGACGTGAACGACGCGCAGGTCGCGGAGCGGCTCCGAGAGCTGCCGGAGCTGGTCGATCACGTCCTCTCCGGCCACGGGGGCGTATCTGTCGAGGAGGCTCACTCGGCCACCCCCTTTCCGAGGTGTCGCTCGAACGTCCGCGCGAGTGAAGCGCGCGTCTCCGAGAGCGACTGGAAGAACGGGTCTATGCCTCCCAGGGCCGCACACAGCTTCTCGTGCTTCTCGCTCTCCAGGTCCGTGAGCCACGTGCTGAAGTCGTCGACCCCCCTGGGAGTGCGGCGTCGCGCGTCGACGAAGTGGTAGAAGACGCTGCTTCTGGACATCGAGGCGACCGCCCGTGGAAGGTCGGGAGGCGCGTTCGCCACGACTCGCGTGTTGAAGATGACGATCTGGGACCTCGTGAACAGGAACCGCTGCTCGGGGGGGGTCCACGTGAGCGTGCTCGTTCTGTCGAGTTCGTCCTCCACGACGTCGACGACGTTTCGTCTGAGAGACTCGAGGTCCGCATGGTCCGTGGGGTCGATCACGCTGAGCCGCTCGGCGAGCGCCGTGTCGTGGAGCGCGTCGTGCGCCCAGCGCGCGAAGTCGTTGTGATAGCTCGGGTCGTCGAACGTCGGCCGCAGCAGCCCGCCCCAGAAGTGGTAGTAGATGCTCGCCGGATCGACGTACTTGAGTTCGTCCCGGAGTTCCTTCAGGTTCTGCGCGTGCCGGCCCGTGGCGATCGCGGCGAGGGCACAGTCCCTCACGGCGAACGGACCGGCCGGCGAGTAGGCTTCTCGCGTTACGATGTTGCCTCCCTGGATGGCGTCCGTGTGGCTCGTTGTCGAACGTCCGCGGCGTCTAAGGTCTGGGTCATCGAACGACGCCCCGTGTCAACGACGCACCGCAGCAACGACGCCCGCACCAACGACACATTCTAGTCGCGCGCCGCGCGTATGTCCAAGAGCAAGCCTCTATTCGCCGAGTACGTAGGCGAAGATGAGAGGCGCGACGATCGATGCGTCGGAGTTGATCATGAACTTGGGCGCGTCGACGTCGAGCTTGTACCAGGTGATCTTCTCGTTCGGCACGGCGCCCGAGTACGACCCGTACGACGTCGTGCTGTCGCTGATCTGAGCGAAGTAGGCCCAGAACGGAATGTCCATCTTGAGGTCCTGAATGAGCATAGGCACGGCGCATATGGCGAAGTCGCCCGCGATCCCTCCGCCTATCTGGAAGAACCCCACGCGCGTGCCCGACTCGGACCGCCCGGCGTACCATCTCGCGAGATGCTCCAGCTGCTCCGTGCCGGTCCTGATGGCGTTGTGCCCGGAGATGCTTCCGTCCATCACGCTCGCCGTGAAGATGTTCCCGAGGGTCGAGTCCTCGTAGCCGGGGGAGTAGACCGGTATGCCCGCCTCCTTGGCGGCGATGACCCACGAGTTCTCGGGCGGTATGGCGAAGTGCTTCCTGAGGCTTGAGTCGTCCAGGAGCGCGTAGAGGAACTCCACCGGGAAGCGCGGCTCGTTGTTGGCCGCCGCGTCGGCCCAGAGCTCGGTCAGAGCGCGCTGCGTGTGGCGCATGACCGTCTCCGGTATGCACGTGTCGGTGACGCGGTTGAGCCCCTCGTCCCGCAGCTTCAGTTCGTCCGCCGGTCTCAGGTCGCGGTAGTTCGGGACCATCCTGTAGTCGCCGTGCGCGAAGAGATTGAAGATGTCCTCCTCGAGGTTCGCGGCGGTGCAGGATATCGCGTGGACCTTGCCGCTCCTGATCATCTGCGCCAGCGATATGCCCAGCTCGCCTGTCGACATCGCCCCGGCCATCGCAACGAACATCTCTCCGCCGCCGTCGAGCAGCTCTCGCCAGGCCTTCGCAGCGTCCAGCGTCTCGCGCGCATTGAAGTGAAGGAAGTGCTTCTCCATGAATCCGCTGATCGTGGTCATGTGTCCCTACCTCCGTCCCGCCAGCATGTGCATCTCCCACAGGTCCCGGTGTCTCCAGGAGAGGAGCGGGAGCATCGCGAGCATTCCGGTCCTGCCGATGCTCCGTTCCAGATACCTGAGTTCCTCGAATCTCTCTCTGACCTCAGGGTCGACGGGCGCCTCGAACCCCTCATCTCTCATGAGCAGTATACCCTTGGCGCGCACGGACAGCTCCACGCGCAGCCTCAGCATGCACAGCATGTCGGCCACGATCTCCGGCGGGAGTCTGTCCCTGAGCGACGAGAGATACGTTCCGACGTGCGAGTCGCTGAGCTTGCCGTCCTCCATCATCTCGAGCATCTCGGCGTCAGTGTCGAACCCTATTCCAAGCCAGCTCCGGAGGGACCGCTCGCTCTCCCTGAAGAAGAGGAAGAGCGCGACCGGAAGCGCGGCGACGACCCCCGCGATCGCGAGGACGGGCGAGGCCACCGCCCTGTTGAAGAGCACGTGGAAGATCGACGCGACGGCGAACCCAGCGGCCAGTCCGGCACCGCTCCTCGGCCCCCGCTCTTCGACGAATCGCTTGGCCGCGATGCCGAAGATGGCCGTCGCCCCTCCGTGCATGAGCGCGGCACCGAACCCCCTGGCGAGGGCGAGCGGGACGGTCACGTCGGCCGGGGAGAGGTAGATCACGTTCTCGAGGACGGCGAAGCCCGCCCCGACTGCGAAGCCGTGTATCGCCGCGTCGACCATGAAGCCGACCCTCTTCGTGACCACGAGGAAGGCCACGAACGCCGCCTTGAGCGCCTCCTCGAGCACGGGTCCGGCGAGGACCCCGTAGTCGGCGCGCGTCCACCCCGTCCACCCGAGCGCGCCCCTGGCGACCGCCATTGCCAGCCCGGCCGCCACGAACCCGACAAACACGGACCGGAGGACGGCCGTGGGCCGAACGAGTCTGTAGCTGTCCATGACCGTCAGCCCGGCCAGGAAGACGATGACCGGGAGGACGCCGAGGACGATGGGCTGGATGGCACCGGGTGCCGTCAGCGAGGCGGGCATGGACGCTCCCGTGGCTTCAGCAGGAATCGCGACATCCCAGCTGCGTCGCGGGAGTCTATCACAGCGGCGGGATCTTATCTACGGGGGGACCCCCGTCGGACTGGGGGAGAGAGCGCGGGCGCTCACCCGACGGGGCTCGTGACCAGTCCGTGCGTGGCGGCGCTCTACTCCCGCACCGGCTGGATCCGTTTCTCGAACTGAAGCTCTCCGGCGGCGTACACCTCGACGCCGAGCGGGGAGAGGGACGAGTCTTCGTCCTCGAAGAAGATGACGTAGTCACCGAGGCCCGTGTGCGTGAGCGAGGCTCGGCCGCTTGACACACTGACGCTGTGCTCGCCGGCCTCGACGACCTGGAACCTGTCGAACCGCACATCGCCGTCGTGAACGAAGACGACCTCGGTCTCACCGTCGGTGTCCAGGTGGAGTTCCGCCCAGATGTTGCCCGACGAGTACGAGATGCAGCCGGACCCCCACCCGCCCGGAACGTCGAACTCCAAGCATTCGCCCGCGTCGATGTCCGATGGCGGCTCCCACGGCGCGAGGGTTCCCCGGAGCGCGTTCGGGTCGACGGCCGTCGTGCCAATTCCGGCACCCGTGACGAGCGCCAGGAGCACCGCCCCGGCGGCCACGCCGGCGGCGAACGCGTAGGCGACGCGCGGCGTGAAGAGGTTCCTGAGGTCGTCCGGAATGAGCGAGCGCCTGCGCCTGGCGGCGGGGCGTCCCACGGCGGGGCGTCTCTCGGCCGCGGGTCTCCGCGACGTCAGGGAGAGTATCTCGCTCCGGAGCGTCGCCGGGGGCGTCACCTCCCCGGCCTCTCCGAACCTGCGCCCGAGCTCGACGAGGTCGTCGTAATAGGCCCTGGCGTCCGCGTTGGTCTCGAGGACTCGCTCAAGCTCCGCGCTCTCCTCGGGGGAGTTCTCCCCGTCGACCTCGCGGTTCATGAGTTCCATGAGTCTTGCGTCGATCATCTTTCGTACCCCTGTCTGATCAGGATGTCTCGGAGTTCCTGCCTCGCGCTGAACAGACGCGACTTCACGGTCTTCTCGGGTATGCACGCGATCTCGCTGATCTCCGCGTACGAGAGCTCGAGGAAGTACTTGAGCACGACAACGATGCGATAGTCGAGTTTGAGCTCCATGAGCGCGTGCTGGATCTGGTCGCTCGTCTCGACGTACGCGACGTCGCCGGCCGGGGACTCCCGGCTCTCTCCGAGTTCGCTCTCCACCGGCACCATCCGTCGCGCTCTCTTGACGTAGTTGATCGCCTCGTTGACGGCGATCCGGTAGAGCCAGCTGAAGAGCTTGTACGACGGATCGTACGTCCCGATCTTCCGGTGGACCTTGATGAAGACCGCCTGCGTGATGTCAGCTGCATCGTCCGGGTCCTTGGCTATCCTGTAGGCGGCGTTGAAGACGGTCTTCTCGTAGCGCTCCACGATGGCCTCGAAGGCCTTGCCGTCCCCTCTGGCCGCCTTGAGAGCGAGCCTCTTGTCGTCGTCTACGTTCACTACAGTCAAGTCCCGGAGAAGTTGGCTGCCGCCCCCGAAGAGGCGGCAGACAGGGGTTTTCCCCGCAAGGGCGGGGCCGCTTGCCGGACTACTCTATCTCGAAGATCGCGTCGAATCCCGCCACCCTGAATAGGTCCGATACGTGTTTCGATAGGCCGCAGAGGACGAGCCCGTGCCCGTCGTCTCCCAGGCGCCTCTGCGCGGCGAGCAGCACGGAGAGACCGGCGCTCGAGACGTACTCAAGCTCAGTGAAGTCGACCACGCAGGGCCCGGTCACCGTTGAGAAGACGGCCTCCGCACGCTCGACGTGAGCAGCGTTGAACCTGCCGCAGAGATGCACTCGCCCGCTTTCGTCCCGCCAGATGTCGAACATCACGTTACCTCAGGCGCCGTCCGGGAGGCGTTGGCCGCGCACCGGTCCGCGAGCCGCCGTGCTCGATGCGCGTGCTCGCGCGTGTTCATCGGTACATCGCCTTGATGCTTCCCCACGACGACTCCTCTACCGGCGACGAGTCGCTGCCCAGCTTGAGCCAGCGGAGATACCACCCGGCGTACTCGCTCGAATCGTCCGATCCGAAGAAGAAGCCGACCTTCACCTGCTCTCCCACGTAGGCCGAGAGATCGAAGCAGTCGCGCACGTACTCCACGCTGTCCCCGGTGAAGACCTGCTCGCCGGCGACGCACTCGGCGATGTGGGTCGAGGAGTCGAGGACGTCGTCGTATCCACCGTGCGGGTAGACGAGTTCCCACGTGGAGCCTCCGTCGGTCGACACCTTCACGTTGCCGCCGTCGTAGCCGTCCTCGATGTCGTAGTAGTGGCACAGGCCCAGACACGTGCAGTCGACGGTGATGTCGAGCGGTCCCACGACGAGCGCTTCACCCTTCTGGGCAGGGTAGTCGCTGCCGCTGTTGGTCCCCCACTCGTTGCTGATCGGTTCGTCGTCGCAGTCTGTGGGTGGGTGGACCGCCATCGTGCCCCACGCCCACGGGACGGGGCCCGCGCCGCACGCGACGGCGACCCCGCCGCCGCCGTTCGCGTTGAAGTTGAGCTCTTGGCAGACGCTTGCCGACGGGCAGCAAGGATCCTCCGGAGGAGGGCTGTCGCCTATCGCCAGCGCGTCGAAGCTCGCCTGCGCCCCGTCGTACCCCTGGTAGACCAAGCAGACGGAGATGTCCTGTCCGATGCCGTATCCCGTCAGGTCCACGACGTAGCGCTGCCACTGCCACGTGACGGCGCCGTCGTTGTCGTCGTGGTAGTTCCAGACACCGACGCCGTCGATCTTGACCCTGAAGTTGTAGTTCTGATACGGGTCGACGGCCCAGTAGGTGCTGCCCATCGCGTAGAACCAGAGGTAGTTGTCTCCGGCTTGAATCGTGTAGTCGACGCAGATGCTCTCGTTCTGGGGTCCGGAGTACGTCTCATCGTAGTCGCACGAAGCGCAGCTCGTGCCCTCGTAGGGCCCTGACGAATTCTGCTCCCACGTGTACGGGTTGTTGACGACCGCCGACCAGCCGGGTGGCGGGACGCTCGTCTCGAATCCCTCGAAGAGGACCCGCTCGGGCCCGCGGATGGGTAACATGGCTTCGTGCGGCGTCCTGGATGCATCCAACGGCCGAGCGCCGGCTGTCGCCGCGAGTGCCGTCAGCACGAAGACCATCAGAAGAGGTAAGCGCATGGCGTCTCCTTGTCGGACCGGAGTGGTCATCGACGGACTCGGGTGGTGCTGCCCCGGCTGACGTGGCCGCCCGGGCTGCTCTGCGGACGAGCCAAGCAGGTCTCGTTCGTCCATCATACATGACTTCGGCGCACATTGCCGGGACCTTAGCCCCGCTCGCGCCGGGCAGTCAAGGTCGGCGTCCTGTCCGGGGGCCATGACGGGCATCCCGCCCCGGGGCCCGCGCCGGCGTCCCGTCCGGGAGCCAGGGCCCGGCGTTCCGCCCGGCATCGAGACGGGCTCTTGACAGCGCACCTCGGGAGTGGTAACTTAGATAGTGGACTCGCGTTAGACCCCCCGCGCAATCGCCCCGACGCAGTGCGGCTGGACAAGGCTCTGCGCCAGGCATACCGTTGTATGTGTCTAATCTGACAGCAGGACACGGGTACCCCCAAGGAGGAAGATCATGAGCACGAAGTGGGCTTACGCCCTGCTTGTGATCGTCGCGCTGAGCCTGCTCTTGATGAGCGGTTCGGCACTGTCTCGTCCGGAGATGGCCCCCCGCGACGAAGGCGCAGGATTGGGTTGGGTTACGCAGGACGACGACGATGGTCCTGACATCGGCGATCCGGGCGACGGTGCCGTCGGGGACGACGACAACTGGGACAAGCCGGGCGTCGACGTGCACGGACCGTCGAACGCTGAGCTGCGCGTGGACGACGTGTGGACGGGAGGGACGGAGGACTCGAAGCCCGAGGACCTGGCCCGCTCCGCGGCGCTCGTCTGGCTGAGATTCCTGCTCCGGGCGTGGTGGTAGGTGGACGGCGTGCGTGACCTGTATCCAGTTGTGAGCCGGGCGAGGTAGCGACGAGTGGCAGAGCATCCTGACATGAGCCGCGAGCGAGACGCGAAGAGAGAGCACGGGGAAGCCGGACGGTCTCCCCTGAGTCGCGCCGATGCGCTCTCCGCCATCCAGACGGGCCAGGTCTATCTGGAGTCGGACAGCTATTCGGACGCGATCGGCTGCTTCGAACGCGCCGCGGAGGCCCCATCGAGGTCCGACCTCGAGGCTTCCGAGCTGTCCGCGCTCTATGCGGGCCTCGCGCGATGCTACGTCGGACTCGGCGAACACGGAGAGGCGCGTCGCTGGGTGGACGCGCTCAGGGAACTCCACGCCGACGATGCGATGTCGGCCGCGGAGGCGGACGTCATCCTCGGCCGGATCGAATCGCGCGCCGGGCGGTTCCGGGAGTCCCTCGCGGCCGCCCAGCGCGCGTACAACGTGCTCCGCGAAGGGCCCGAGTCGGAGCTTCTGGCCGACGCCAGCAAGATCATGGGCACGGCGCACTCGGAACTCGGGAGCAACACGGCGGCGAGGGACTGCTTCGTCGACTGTCTCGTCACGAACCGGAGACTCGGGAACGCAGCGGGAGTGGCCGGGGCGTACAACAACCTCGGCATTCTCGCGAAGCGCACGGGCGATCTCGAGAGCGCCGTAGAGTACTTCAAGGAGGCGCTCGACATAGACAGCAGGCTCGGGCGTCCGGCCGCCATCGCACGACGATTCAACAACCTCGGTGTCGCGCTCTACAGGCTCTCGCGCTGGGACGAAGCGCAGGCCCAGCTCGAGCGCGCCCTCGCGATGTACAGAGGCATGGGCGCCACCAGAGACATCGTCTCGGTGGAATCCGCGCTCGGTAGCGTATTCAGGGCGAGGCGCGAGTGGGACAAGGCCCGCGAGCACCTGGAGCGGGCGCTCGCCACGAGCCGCAGCCACGGTTTCAGGCGCTCCGAGGCGCTTGCCCTCGAATTCCTGGGCGAGCTCGAAGCGGACAGGGGACACCACGAGGAGGCCCTGGAGTTGTTGGACAGCGCTCTGGCGAGCGCGTATCAGCTGTCGGCGAACAACGACGCCGTGAGCGAGGTCCTGAGGCGGCGTGCCGAAGTTCTTCTCGCCGTCGGGCGTCTTGACGAGGCCGAGCGGGACTGCGCGCAGTCCCTGGAACTCTCCGGCAGGCTGGGCGACAGGCTCGAGGAGGGCGCGGCCCTCCGGGTCCTGGCGGGCATCCTGTACGCCCGCGGAGACAAGAGCGGCGCCAGGGAGAGGATCCTGGGCGCCGAGGAGGCCCTCCGCCGCACGGGCGAGTCGTTCGAGCTCGCTCGCACGTCGCTCACCGCCGGCATCGGACTCACCGAGTCGTCGAGCCCCGACGAGTTGCCGATCGAGCGGGTCGAGGCCCGGCTGTTCGCGGCCGAGGAGCTCTTCGCGCGGATCGGCGCCAGGTTCTGGGTCGGCCGCTCGCGGCTGGAGCGCGCGAAGGCGCTCCGCAAGGTGGGCGAGCAGGGCCGGGCGCGGGAGTGGCTGGAGCGCGCGCGAGAGTCGTTCGAGCTCGCGGGAGAGCGGGCGGCGATAGACGACGCGACCGAGCTTCTCCGCGAGATAGACGCCGAGCTGGCGGGCGCGGGGATCGCTCCGCCGGGCAGGTACTCGGTGATCGCGGACGGATACCGTCTGCTCTACGAGACGAACGTCACCGCCGACACTCTGCACGAGCTGGCCTCGCGCGTGGCGGACTCGGTCACCGCGGACAGACTTGTGCTCTTCGAGACGGGTTCGGATGGAGCCCTGTCGGTGGCGACCTCCTTCGACCGGTCCGGCAGCAGGCTCGCGGAGGCCCGCCGAATCGTGCGCTCGGTCACGTCGGGCGGTCGCGGCCGCAAGACCGTCGTCATAGCGGGGGCGGACGCTCCCGACGGGCTCGCGTCCTCCGCGGTCTTCCCGGTGGAGCCGCGCAGTCGCGGGGAGTCGGGCTACGCCCTCTACGCCGACCGCCGCGAGGGGCCCGAGCCAGGCGTGTTCGAGAGCGACGACGTCGAGTTCCTGGCCTCCGCGGCGCGGATGCTGGCGCTTCTGCATCGCGAGCGGGGTCAGGAGTCGGCCGTTGTGGACGCCGACGTCTCCGAAGCGCGCACCGCCGAGTTTGTCACACGCGACCCCGGCATGCTCGACATCCTCTCGAACGTGGAGCGTCTGCGGGGCAGCGACATTCCCATCCTCATACTCGGGGAGTCGGGCGTCGGCAAGGACGTCCTGGCGAGGACCATCCACGACCGAAGGGGCCGGTTCGTGGCCCTGAATTCGGGAGCGGTTCCTGTCAATCTGCAGGAGAGCGAGCTCTTCGGTCACGTGAAGGGCGCGTTCACCGACGCGGACCGCGACAGAGAGGGTCTCGTCGCCGCGGCGTCAGGCGGGACGCTCTTCCTGGACGAGATCGGCGAGATGAGCACAGAGCTCCAGGTCAAGCTGCTGCGCTTCCTGCAGAGCGGGGAGTACCGCCGCGTGGGGGAGAGCGTCGTGCGGACCAGCGGGGCACGTGTCATCTCCGCGAGCAATCGCGATCTCAGGGAGGAATCGAGGTCCGGCAGGTTCAGGAGCGACCTCTTCTACAGACTGAGCACGTTCGTTATCGAGATCCCCCCGTTGAGAGCGCGTCCGCAGGACATCCCGCTCCTCATGGAGCACTTCCTCGAGCTCTACTGCGGACTGGAGGGCAAGGCCGTCCGGGGATTCAGCTCTGACGTCCGGGAACTCTTCCTGAGGTACGACTGGAGTGAGAACAACGTGCGCGAGCTCGAGAACGAGGTGCGGCGAGGCATCGCCCTGTGCGACGACGGCGGCATGGTGGAGGTCGAGCACCTCCGCCCCGAACTCCGGATGCTTCGCGACTCGATGCTCCGCGAGCTCGGGCGCGTCGGCGACGACTTCGTGTCCCTGCGGGACGAGGTCGAGGCTCTGGAGCGCCGCCGGATCGCCCAGGCGCTCACCAGGAGCGGGAGCAGCAAGCGCAGGGCCGCTCTGGACCTCGGTCTGTCCCGCACCGGCCTCTACACCAAGCTCCGGAAGTACGGGATGGACTGATCCCACGAGCTTCCGCGGGCGAGGCCAGGGTCCCACCCGCCAGACAAGCCGGACAGCAGAACCTACGGAGAAGCCGGGCCTCGCGCCCGGCTTCCCGCTTTGAGACTGACGTCACAGTCACGACGGCCTGTCGTATTCGTGACATTCCGGTAACGTGTCGTGGGACCTGAGGTTGGCGTGGCCGCGTTCGGCGAAGGTCTCCAGCTTGTCGCAGATGCTCCCATCGAGCCCGAACCAGCGTCCGCGAGCGCATCGCGACCGCCTGCATAACTCCTTTGTGAACAACAGATTAGCTGCTGGCACGGCGACCCGGTTTCGGACGCCGCAGGAGGTCATTGTGGCACGGTCCATGCCCTAATAGAGGGCAGAGCGCAGAGAACCACAGGTCCAAATGGCCGGACAGGAACAGAAGAACATCACCTCTAGCGCTCCCGCTCTTTCGATCTTTGACAGCCACGGCACGTTGAGCAGGAGAGCGACCGTGGTTGCGGCTGACGCAGGAGCCTCTCACAGGCACAGGAGAGGTGAAGGAGGGGGGACCCGGGAACAGCGCTTCACAGGGGCTCCCCTCCGACTGGCACCACCGCTCATTGAAACGACGATAAGGTCCTTCGCGCGCTACTTGCAGGCTTCTGGATCCCGGAATGACGGCCGGGCCGAACCGGAGGCCGTGGCGAGTCTCTCCTCCTCTCTCTCCCTCTCGCGCTGGGACTGGCGGGTCCGTTGGCTCTTTGTCGTGGTTGCCACCACTCATGGAGTCCTCCGTTAGGACGGGCGGCAAGGATTGCCGGCGGACCCGCTCAGAATTCTGGCTCGCGGTGTATCAAAGGGATTACGGAAGGTCGATTCGTTCTCTTCTGTCAACCTGATGAGACCGCGGATTCCGAACTGGGGGGTCAGGGATCTGCAGCCGCGAGTCGAGAACGGGAAGCCCGGGTGAAGCCACCCGGGCTTTTCGCGTGTCTGGGGTGCCTGGTGTTGGGATGCCCGCTGCCTCGATCAGAAGCTCAGCCTGGCGGTGCTCTCCGTTACCTCGATCCGCCCGGGGATCTCGCTCTCGAGCGCGAAGCGGTCGCCTGCCATCTCGATAGTATCGAAGTCGCGTGCCCCCGGAAGCAACGATGACGCCGGCGCCCCGTCTATGGAGATCTGGCGGACGTCGGTGTCGTAGAAGACGATCGTCTTGTGACCCGCGTCCCAGTCATTGATCTCCAGAAGTCCGGCGTCGTGCAGCTGCAGCATCCAGCCGCTCGTCTCCAGGGTGTAGACCTCGAACAGGCTGCACAGGCAGTAGCGGCCGCTGTCCGCCAACCACTTCCTGTCCCTGCTTACTCTCGACCGCGACAGACCCGACGAGGGTGCCAGGACCTCAACGCGCATGCCCTCCTGGCCTTCGAAGGACGCCAGCTCATGCGCGTAATCTTCTAGATACGCACTCCTGGCTTCATCGGCCTTCGCGAGAATCGCACGGAAGTCGTGCTCGTTCTTCGCCTCTTCGACCAGGCGCGCGGCTTCGTCGCGTCCCAGCTCCAGGTGGTCGGCCAGGAGTCCCACGTACGTGAACTCCGTCCCGGCCCTTGAGGCTGGTTCCTTCCACTCGACTCCGAGGTGGTCCAACAGGAACGCCTGTGCGCTGGCGACGGAGTAGATCCTGTTCCGGGGGATGTCCTCCGGTCGAAGACACCCGTCTCCCATGCGCTCTCGCAGCTCCTGGAGGAGGAGGCCGGGCATCGGAAGGCGGGTGAACGAGTTCGCCAGGGGGCTGACGACCGCATCCAGCGTCGACACGTACTCGATGGCGGGCATCAGCTCGAGACACCTGAGCTCGACGTACTTCGCCGTGCCCTCCAGTAGCTCCTTGTACTGCTCGTACCTTCTGACGAACGGGTCCGCGGTGTCCCACCTGTGCTGGCGGACCGCAGCGAACGTCCTCGTGAGGTCGCGGCACCCGTTCGCGTCCCCGGCTTCGAGCGCCTCCAGAGCCTCCTCGAGAAGGCGCATCTCCAGCCACGCCAGCGCGGAGTTCTCGACGTCGGAGATCGGGTACTTCTCCTCGCGCTCCCACGGCATCTGACCGAACGCCTCGTGCTGGTACTGATGGAACGCCTCGTGCACGACGTAGGAGAAGACGTCGACCGCCGGGTGTTCCACCTTCTCGGAGAAGCCGCTCGGCAGTCCCACCGCTACGGTGGCGGCCGATCCGACACTCACGTCGAACGCCAGCTGGCCGACGAGAGTGCCGTACGTTCCCTCGTGGTATGAGGCATTGTGTCCGAGAGCCGGCCAGTCGGCGGGCGGCGGCCCGAAGCCCTCAGGCGCCTCGTCGACGTTCAGGAGGACCGCCCATCGATCCGGCACGTAGACCATGAACGGCTGCCTGGCCAGCGAGTATCCCGACCATATCGCGTGCTCCTGCTCTTCGAACAACTCGGTGACTCCCTCACACACGCGCAGGACGAGGAGTTCCTCGTCGGGGAGCCCGCTCTCCTCCGCTCTCGGGACGCCTGCTCCGAAGGGAGCAAGGGAGAGGAGGAGGGCACACGCCAGGACCATGCCATTCCGCACAGTTCCCTCCCGGTTGGGGGGCGGCGTGCACGTGCAGAACGTGCCCGCCGCCCGATAGAGTCACTCTCACGCGACGCGACTCGGGGCGAGTAGAGCGGAGTCGGGAGTCTGTTCCCGACGGCGAACGACGGACCGGCTAATCGCCCGTACGGTCGTTCTCGTCGGTGCGACCGTTGTCGTAGTGGCCGACGAGCTTCACGGGTTTCCCGGAGTCGTCCAGTACCACCTCAAGCCTGAAGTAGTTGAGGTTGTCGAACCGGAAGGTCGTATCGGTCATCGGGGTCGCGCGCCCGACCTGCCCCTCGTCCCGCTGGTACATGAGCGACCCGTCCTCCACCCAGAGCCTCCTCGGTCCGTACTGGCCCGCGTAGGTCTCAAGAACGCCCTCGCTCACCTCCACGGGATCGAGCTTCGCCTTGAGGTCCTCTATGGCCCACTCGAACTGGAACCTGGCCTCCTCGTTCTCCTCTTTCCCCATGAGCTTCGTCAGAGCTTCGAGGTACGCCCTGTCGAGCGCCTCGTCGGCGGGGACCTCGATGTCCGGAGTGATGCCCGTGCCTTCCCAGTTCGTGCCGGAGATGGGGTTGACGGCGCGGGCGTACGGCACACGCACTCCGCAGTTCAGACTGGGGAAGAACTGGAAGCTGATCGGGTGGGCGCCTCCACCGGTCGTCTCACCGATGATCGTGCCGCGCTCAAGGTTCTTCACGTTGTAGGTGAATTCCTCGGCGCCGGAGAACGTGTATGAACTCGTGAGAACGTAGAGGTCGACGTCGTCCATCATCGGGCCGGGCACGTACGGGGCCGACCAGAACTGCTGCACCGAGTCACCCTGCCGCGTGTGGAAGCTGTTCAGGTGCGTCGGTCCCTCCAGCAGGTAGCCCATGATGTACTGGATGAGGGACGGGCTCCCTCCACCGTTCTCCCGCAGATCGACGATGAGGGCGTCCGTGTGTCCGAGGAAGTTGAGCGCTGCAGTCGCCGTCGGCCCGGAGTAGGACGAGTGGACGAAGCCGTTGAACTTCAGATAACCGACGTTCCCTGGCATGACCTCGACCTTCTTGAACTCGAAGTTGTCCCGCCTGAGGCGCTCCAGCTGCCGCTCCTGCTCCAGCTCGGGATCCTCGTCCTCCTCGAGCGCCGCGGCGACATCTTCGTTGCTCATGTATCGGACTCCGAGGTGTCTGTCGCCGCTCACGTCCTGGAGATCCTCGGTGAGCGCTCGAGCGAAGTCGGCGATCGTCTCGAACTCGTCGTAGTCTCCGCTTCGTAGCTTGCCTCGCAGCCTGCCCTCCATCTCGAGAGCCACGTCCTCGAAGACGTACTCGGCGTTCAGGGCCGCGGTGACCGAGTCGACGATCGAGGCCCTGAGCTCCGGCGTGGTCGGGGCGAGCTGCTCGTCGCGGCCGACCTGGGCCGCCGACTGCCCCGTCAGCAGAATGACGAGCGCGCCGAACGCGAAGATGTACCCGAGGCTCCTTCTGAGACGGATCATCCTTCTTCCGAACGTCATGTCGTTGTCTCCTTCTGTCGAGAGCCGCGCCCCGCCCTGGTTTTGAGACCCGGCATACGGCGGGCGGGGCTTCGGTTCTCGTTTGGGGGGACCTGCTGTGTTCGTTCGCTAGGTTGGACACGGGCGGGAGCGAGATGGTTTCGTCGAGCGCGGAGGTCGAGGGAAAAGAGGGACCCGGGCCTCTTGGAGGCCCGGGTCAAGGTGTATCGTGGGGCGTCGCGTCCCTCGCGACGCGACTTCCGGCGGCAGCTCGCCCCGCTCGGGGGCGAGGGACTTGTGCGGGGCGGGTCCTTACCGAAGGACCACGAGCTTCGCGCGGTCGGCTCCGGCGGGGGAACTGAGTTCCACGAAATAGACCCCCGTTCCCACCGGAATGCCGCTCTCGTCGCGTCCGTTCCAGACGACGGCTCGCTCGCCGCCGTCACCCCGCCACAGAGTTCTGACCAGTCGGCCACTCAGATCGTAGACGTTCAGGCGCCCGCCTGCACCCCGCGGCAGAGCGAACTCGACGGTGGTCTCGCGGCGTGAGGGCTGCGGCCACACGGAGCGGACGACGACGCTTCGTGCGAGAGGGCTCTCCGGCGCCCCGCTCCCGAGCTTGAGCGTGTCGGGAGCGGTCACGACGGTGTCGGCGCCGTCGCTGAACAGGAAGTAGTAGACGTGGTCCTCGAGCGTCACGTCGACCTCGACCCCGAACTCGACGCCCATCGCGTAGTCGTGGTCGGGGCCCCCGCCCATGGCGGAGGGAGCGCCGTCCAGCATGAGGGTTCGGACCGTCGGGAGGTGCCCGTCCGAGTCGGTGTAGGTCACGCGGAAGTCGACGACCGCGCCGTTCGTCGGGACGCCGTCCGTGAACGTGTGTCCCGCGCCGCTCAGAGCCGGAGAGGCGTTCGCGCCGACCGGCGCGACGTCGGTCCGGCGATAGAACGAGTGGACGTAGGTCGTGTCGGCGGCGTTGCCCAGGTTCGCGAGCCACACCGTCGCCGTCCCCACGCCCATGCTGTAATACCCGCTCGGGTTGTCCGGGCCGAAGTAGGGGTGGGCGTAGAGGTCTGCGAGCTGGCAGCGCATGTGCAGGTCGCCGCCCGAGAACTGGTAGTCGATGTCGGCGATGCGCGTGTAGCTCGTGTCCCGCGCGTCCACGACGTAGAGCCCGTCCCCGGCGATCAGAGGAACGTCAGCGTACACGAGCGCGAAGGCGAAGCTGTCGGCCCCGGCGTCCGGGTTGTCGAAGACCATCGAGTATACGAACCAGGGACCGAAGATCGTTTGCCGCGTGGGCCATGAATCGGTCGCATTCGAGAGGGTCGCGTAGAGGTGGGTGGCCGAGTACCCTGCCCAGAACGCGTCGAGGTCGAGCGCATCGTTCAGGGGGTCCACGACGTCGCCTGGGACCTCCGTGCCCGGGTTGATCATGAGGTTCGACGGAGGCGGGAAGAGGTTGCCGGCGTTCGACGGCGCGCTGAAGGCCGCGGCGGTGTCGTCGTGCACGAGAAAGTAGTAGTGAACGTCTTCGTCGCCCACGGGGAACGACGCCTCCCACGTGCCGCCCACGTACTCCGGGACCTCGGAGAGCGCGGCCTCGGTCCAGGTGACCTGGCCGTCGGTCGAATAGAAGACCGATGCGTCGCCGGGCAACGGCGGCGCGTCCTCCTCAGTGATGTCGACCGACACGGTCATTGTTCCGAACGGGACGGCGGCGCTCGAACGGAAGTCGTCGAGCACGGCCGGCACCTTGTCGCGCGTGCCCGTTGTGGCGGTAACGGCGACGGCAACTACGGCGACGCAGACGGTCGCGACGATGAAAGAAGGTGTCGCAGTCCTCACGGATCCCTCCCGGTGTTCCAGGCCTGATGTCAGCTGCGCGTCTTCTTCCTGTTCTCGACTATCTCCTCGGCGATGGCGAACGGCACCGCCTCGTAGTGCTCGAAGTGCATCGTGAACTCGCCCCGGCCGCTCGTGATGTTCCGGAGCTCGGACGAGTATCCGAACATCTCGGCCAGCGGGACGCGCGCCCTCGTGATGCTGGTCTTGCCGCGCGTCTCCATGTCCAGGATCCTGCCGCGCTTGCCGCACAGGCTGCCGGTGACGGCTCCCGTGTGGTCCTCCGCCGCGGTCACCTCCACGCTCATCACGGGCTCCAGAAGCTCGAGGCCGGCCTTCCGGCACGCTTCCCTGAAGCCTCGCGACGCGCAGGTCCTGAACGCCATCTCCGAGGAATCGACCTCGTGATGCGAGCCGTCCAGAAGCTCTACCCGGATGTCGACCATCGGGAACCCCGCGTACGGGCCCTCGGCCATCGCGTCTACCACGCCGCGCTCGACCGCCGGGATGTACTCGCGAGGGATCTTGCCGCCGACGATGGCGTCCTTGAAGTGCAGACCCGACCCCGGCTCCGCCGGTTCCACTCGGATCTTGATGTGGGCGTACTGACCGTGGCCTCCGGTCTGCTTCACATGCTTGTACGTGTGCTCGACCGAGCCGACGACGGTCTCCCTGTAGGCGACCTGAGGCACGCCGACTTCTGTCGTCACGTTGAATTCGCGCTTCAGGCGGTCGACAATGATCTCGAGGTGTAGCTCACCCATCCCCGAGATCACGACATCGCCGGTCTCCTGGTTGGACGCCACGGTGAACGTGGGGTCCTCTTCCGCGAGCCGGATGAGGGCCTTCTGAAGATTGTCCCGGTCGGTGCGGCTCACCGGCGTGACCGCCATGCCTATGACGGGGGCGGGGAACTCGATCGACTCCAGGACGATGGGGTGCTCCTCGCTGCAGATCGTGTCCCCCGTGCTCGTGTCGCCCAGTCCCACGACCGCGCCCACCTCGCCCGCGCGCAGGACGTCCACGGCCTGGCGGTCGTCGGCGTGCATCTCGAAGAGTCTCCCGATCCTCTGTCTCTTGTCCCTCGACGAGTTGTAGACGACCTTTCCGGACTCCAACACTCCGGAATAGACCCGCACGTAGGTGAGCTTGCCCATGTGCTTGTCGGCCTGGATCTTGAAAGCGAGCGCTGCGAGAGGGGAGTCGTCCTTCGGGTGCCTCACGATCTCGGCGTCGCTCTCGCTCTTCGTTCCGATGATGGGCGGGAGGTCCAGTGGAGAGGGCAGGTAGTCTATGATGGCGTCGAGCAGGCGCCTGACGCCCTTGTTCTTGAAGGCGGCTCCGCACAGAACCGGGATGATGTCGCCTGTGATGGTGGCCTTCCTCATCGCGGCGACGCACTCGCTGCGGCCGGGTATCTCGCCCTCGAGGAACTTTTGCATCAGCCGGTCGTCCTGCTCGCTTATGCGCTCGATCATCACTTCCGCTGCGGCGCGGGCAGTGGACATGAGCCCTTCGGGGATCGGCTCCTCCCGGATCGTCACGCCCTTGCCATTCTCGTCGTAGTAGACGGCCTTCATGTCAACGAGGTCGATGATGCCCTCGAACGCGTCCTCGGCGCCGATGGGGAGTACGACGGGGACGGCGTTCGCGCCAAGCTCCTCCCTGATGGCGGACACCACAGCCTCGAAGTCCGCGCCGGTCCGGTCCATCTTATTGATGAACGCGATGCGAGGGACGCCGTACTTGTCGGCCTGACGCCAGACGGTCTCGGACTGGGGCTGTACGCCACCGACGGCGCAGAAGAGCGCGACCGTTCCATCGAGGACGCGCAGCGAACGCTCCACCTCCGCCGTGAAATCGACGTGTCCGGGCGTGTCGATGATGTTGATGCGGTGGTCCTTCCAGTACGCGGTCGTCGCGGCCGACGTGATCGTGATGCCGCGCTCCTGCTCCTGCTCCATCCAGTCCATCGTGGCTTCGCCGTCGTGAACCTCTCCCAGGCGGTGGGTCCTACCTGAGAAGAAGAGAATACGCTCGGTGACGGTCGTCTTCCCGGCGTCTATGTGGGCAGTCAGCCCGACGTTCCTGATTCTGCTCGTGTCGGTGGTTCGGGACATGCCGCATCCTCCAGGGGTACTCGCCGTTCCGCCGCGTCCGCGACGCGCGCGGGAACGTCGAACGCGGGTCATGGTACCACAGATGAGATTGACCGTACATGGGCGGCGTGTTAGTCATGTGTAGCGCACCGGTCGGCCGCACGCGTGCGCCCGAAGGCCGGTCTCAAGCGGCGCTCCCCGCATCCCCACGAGGACTGACCCGATGGCCCTCAGGCACGGACCGCACCTGCCGAAGAACGTGTGGGTCGTCACCCTCACGAGCTTCCTCACCGACATCTCGACCGAGATGCTCACGAACGTGCTTCCGCTCTTCCTCTTCAACGTGCTGGGTGTCCGGACGATGGCGATCGGAGTCATCGAGGGCGTGGCCGAGTCGACGGCGAGCCTCCTCAAGATGTACTCCGGGTGGCTGTCGGACAGACTGGGAACCAGGAAGCGGCTCGCAGTTCTCGGATACGCGGTGTCGACCGTCGCCAAGCCCTTCCTCTATCTCGCCACCTCCTGGGGCGGAGTGCTGGGCGTCCGATTCGCAGAGCGCGTCGGGAAGGGCATCCGCACGGCGCCGCGCGACGCGCTGGTCGCCGACAGCGTGAACGAGGGTCAGAGAGGCATCGCGTTCGGCCTGCATCGCGCGGGCGACACGGCGGGCGCGGTCATCGGCATAGGCGTGGCGCTCGCGATCGTCGTCGTCGCCGGCCGCGGGGGACTGGACCTCACGAGAAGCACGTTCCAGACGATCGTGCTCGTGAGCCTGATACCCGCCGTGCTCGCGGTGCTCGTCCTTGCGTTCGGGTCGCGCGACACGAAGGTCGCGCGCTGCGGAGGCAGGCTTCCCGACCTCACGCTCCGCGGGTTCGACCGGCGGTTTCGGCTCTTCGTCCTCATCGTCATCGTCTTCACGCTCGGGAACTCGTCGGACGCGTTCCTCATCCTGCGCGCTCAGGACGCCGGGCTGTCCGTGGCCGGCATTCTAGGCATGATGCTCACGTTCAATCTCGTCTACGCGGTCGCGGCGACGCCCATGGGCGCTCTCTCCGACCGGTTCGGCCGGCGCCGCTTCCTGGTCGGCGGCTGGCTCCTGTACGCCGCCGTCTACGTGGGATTCGCGCGGGCATCCGCGGGCTGGCAGACGTGGGCGCTCATGGGCGTCTACGGCGTCTACTACGCGATGACGCACGGCGTGGCCAAGGCCTACGTCGCCGACCTCGTCCCCGCCGAGCGCCGGGGAACGGCGTACGGCGTCTATAGCGCGGCGGTCGGCGTCACGGCGTTCCCGGCGAGCCTCATCGCCGGCGTCCTGTGGCAGGGCGCGGGCCGGTGGACCGGGCTCGGTCCGGGCGCCCCGTTCGTGTTCGGGGCCGTCCTTGCGTTCGCCGCCTCCGCCATGCTCCTCGCTCTCTCAGCTTCAGAGCGTCGAGAGGGTTCGCGATGAGCCGGACTCCGCCACACGGCGAGCGGCGCGAGCTGCCGTCCTCGGACGCGCCACGCAACCACGTCCTCGCCGACACGAACATCGGGGCGCTTCTTTGGAGGCTCTCGATCCCGGCGACCGTCGGCATGATGGTCATGGCGACGTACAACCTGGTCGACGCCATCTTCATTGGCAGGGGAGTAGGCTCGCTCGGCATCGGGGGGCTCGCTGTCGTCTTCCCTCTTCAGCTCCTGACGCTCGCGATCGGCCAGTTCATAGGGATGGGCGGCGCCTCCATCATCTCTCGCGCGCTCGGCTCGGGCGACGAGAAGAAGGCGCAGCGCGCGTTCGGGAACGTGCTCACGCTCGTCCTCGTCGCGTCCGCGGTCATAACGGCCGCGGGCTTCGGCTTCCTCGATGAGATACTCCGCGTCTTCGGCGCCACCGAAGCGATCATGCCCTACGCGCGCGACTACATGTCGATCATCCTCTGGGGCACGGCCTTCCGCTGCTACGCCATCTCCCACAACAACATCATCAGGTCGGAGGGACGCGCGAAGGTCGCGATGCTGACGATGTTCGTCGGCGCCGTCGTGAACATCATTCTGGACCCCATCTTCATTTTCGGGCTGGGCATGGGGATGAAAGGCGCCGCCGTCGCGACCGTGATAGCGCAGACGTGCTCCACCGCGTACATCGCTCTCTACTTCGCGAGCGGACGCAGCTGCCTGCGAGCGCGACTCGCGGACCTGCGCCTGTCGCTCCCCATCGTGCGGGAGACGCTCGCCGTCGGCGCCGCGTCGCTCGGGCGGATGATGGCCGGCAGCGTGCTCGTCATCGTGTTGAACCACTCGCTGGGGTACTACGGCGGGAACCTCGCCATCGCCGCGTTCGGCATCATCCACAGGCTGCTCCAGTTCATGTTCATGCCGATCGTGGGTTTCGGGCAGGCGCTGCAACCGGTGGCGGGATTCAACTACGGAGCCCGACGATACTCGATGGTCAGGCAGTCTCTGCGTACGTCCGTGACGCGTTCGACGGTATTCTCGTTCGGGGCGTTCGCTGTGCTCATGTTCCTGGCGAGGCCGCTCGTCGGGTTCTTTACGAGCGACGGAGAACTCATCGCGATGGCGGTCCCCATGCTCAGGGTCGTCGCGGCTGCCTTCCCCGTGGTCGGCGTTCAGATGATGGGCGCGGTGCTCTTCCAGGCACTGGGACACGCGGCCCAGGCGCTCTTCCTGACGCTGTCGCGCCAGGTCATCTTCCTGATCCCGCTCGTGCTCGTGCTTCCGAGGTTCATCGGGTTCGACGGCATCTCGTGGTCGTTCCCGGCGGCCGACATCCTCGCCACCGTCGTGACGCTCGCTATGCTCGCGAGGGAGTTCTCGAGGCTGCGCCGTGTCGAAGCGCAGGCGAACCCGGAAGGCCAGGGCTTTCCGGGTTCGTGAGTGAATCTGAGCGGCGCGCGACCTCTCACCTCGGTTAGTTGCGCGGAGTTCGGACGTGTCCGATGACGACGCGTCCGAGCGACGTGTTATCACGGATGCCGCCGAGTTCGCTGCTGCCGGGTCCGAAGGCGAGAAGCGGGACCATGGAGCCGGTGTGGTTGTCGCTCTCGAACTTCCACCAGGTGACCTTCCGGTCCTTGATCGAGGCATCCCTGAGCGTGTAGCCGCCAGTCTCGTGGTCCGCGGTGACTATGACAAGCGTCTCTCCGTCTCGCTCGGCGAAGTCCATGGCCGCGCCGACGGCCGCGTCGAAGTCGAGGATCTCCTCGACAAGCCACTCCTCGTCGTTCTCGTGGCTCGCCCAGTCGATCTGCGAGCCCTCCACCATCAGGAAGAACCCGTCCTCGTCGCCGGAGAGAAGCTCGATGGCCTTCTTCGTCAGCGCGGCGAGTGTAGGCTCTCTGTCCGACGCGCGTCCGGGATGCTCCCGGGCGAACAGCGCGGCCGCCGCGCCGTCGTCGGGCAGCGCCTCGAACTCCTCGACCGACATCGCCACGGGCATCCGCTCGCGGAGAACGTCGAGCAGATTGACGCCGTCCTTCCTGCCGCCTCCCGATTCGGACGTCGGAAGGAAGAACGACCACCCTCCTCCGAAGAGGACGTCGACGCCACTCGCCGCCATCTGTTCGGCTATCTCGAAGTGCTTGTCTCGCTCGTCGACGTGCGCCGCGAACGATGCGGGCGTGGCGTGCGTGACGGAGCACGTAGCCACGAGCCCCGTCGAGAGCCCGCTCTCCTCCGCGTACTCGAGGGCGGTCTTGTACCGCTCGCCGGACGGAGACTGCGAGATCGTCCCGTTCGTCGTCTTCATGCCCGTTGCGATGGCCGTGCCGCTGGCCGCCGAGTCGGTCACGAAGGAGCCCTCGGCGTACGTCGTGACCAGACCTCCCACGGGGAGGCGCTCCATGTTGATCGTCCCGCCCTCGACCTTGGCCGTGGTGACGTGCGCCACGCCCATGCCGTCGCCGATCATGAGTATGATGTTTGCCGGGCGGTCCGCGGGTGTCGTGGGCACGTGTGCGCACCCTGCGGCGAGAAGAGCGCAGAGCAGGAGAACGCCGGGTGCCAGTCCGCGTGGTCTGGTCATGGTGATGTCTGCCTCCTGACGACGGGCTCGGCCGCGAAGGCCTCGCGCCGGGGCCTCAAGTGTAGATGTCCGGTCCAGCTTAGCTCTCGGTGTTCCCTCGCACAAGACGCTACTTCGAGGCGAGCGTCCGTCCCCGCCTCGCACTGCATGGTCAGGATGGGAGCGTTTGGCGTATCGGGTGTTTGAGGCGAATCATCATTGGCGTATACTCCCGGACGAGCACGCTGCCTCGCCGAGCACCACTTCCTCTCGCTGACAGCCGGGAGGTGCCGATGGACGTCTTCACGAAGTGCGCCGAGTTCAGCCGCCGGATCGACTCTCTCAAGGCCAGGCGCCAGTTCTTCTACCTCAGGGAGTTCGACCCGTCCGCCTCGCCCACGGTGGCGATGGATGGGCGCACGCTCATCATGCTCGGTTCCAACAACTACCTCGGTCTCGCGACACACCCCAGGGTCGTCGAGGCGACCGTGCGCGCCGTCGAGCGGTACGGCACAGGTGCCTGCAGCTCGCGCGTGCTGACGGGCACGACGAGCCTTCACTCGGAACTCGAGAGGCGCCTCGCCGAGTTCAAGGGGACGGAGGACGCCGTCGTGTTCAGCGCGGGGTTTCTCGCGATGATGGGTACGGTGAGCGCCATCGCGGGCGACGGCGACGTCGTTCTGAGCGACGAGCTCAACCACGCGAGCATCGTTGAGGGATGCCGTCTCACCTCGGCCGAGGTCAGGATCTACAGACACAACGACATGACCGATCTCGAGGAGAAGCTCGCGACGTGCGACGCGTCCCGGGGCAAGCTCATCGTGACCGACGGAGTCTTCAGCATGAAGGGAACGGTGGCCGACCTGCCGGGCATCAAGGTCCTCGCCGACAGGTACGACGCCCGCATCATGGTCGACGACGCGCACGGAACCGGCGCGATCGGCGAGACGGGGCGAGGCACGCTGGAGCACTTCGGCATGGAGGGAGACGTCGACCTCGTCTGCGGGACCTTCAGCAAATCGCTCGGAACGATAGGCGGTTTCGCGGGCGCGCCGAAGGACGTGGTGACGTTCCTCAAGCTCTCGTCCCGTCCCTTCATCTTCACCGCGAGCCCGCCTCCGTCCTCGATGGCGACCGTCCTCGCCTGTCTCGACGTGCTGGAGGACGAGCCGGAGCTGATGGTCCGACTGAGAAACAGGACCGGACTCATGAGGGACGGACTCTCCGACCTGGGCTTCCGGTTGGAGAAGACGGTCACTCCCATCATTCCGGTCCTCATAGGGGACGACGAGACGACGTTCCGGATGGCGGGCGCTCTGGAGGACGAGGGCGTGGTGGTGAACCCCATCGTCCCGCCGGCCGTCCCATCGGGAGCCTCGCTCATACGGGTCAGCATGATGGCGAGTCTCTCCGAGAACGAGATCGGGGAGGCGCTCGCAAGATTCGGGAGCGTCGGGCGGAAGCTGGGCGTGATCTGAGCGGTTCGCCGACGCTCGCGGCGGCCTGAATGTTCCGCCGACCTGGGGGTGGTCTGACATGTCACGAACGAGCCACGCGTGGTGGACCCCTGGATTCGCGAGAGCCTACATCGTCACGATGAGACCCTATCTTCTCTTCGTGTCGGGCGCGGCGGGTATCGTCGGGCTGTCGTTCTCGTACGGGATGTCGCAGGGCCGCATCGCCATCGGGTTCGTGGCGCTCTTCCTCTCGTACGGGTTCGGTCAGGCGCTCACCGATTGTTTCCAGACCGACACCGACTCCCTGTCCGCGCCGTACCGTCCCCTCGTGCGGGGGGAGGTGACCAGACGTCAGGTCCTGATCGTGAGCCTCGCAGGGCTCACGATCGTCGTCGGGGCCCTCTGCTACCTGAACCCTTGGATCCTCACTCTCGGCGTGGCCGCCGTCCTGGGACTCCTGACGTACACGTTCTTCAAGCGACGGTGGTGGGGCGGTCCGCCGTGGAACTCGTGGATCGTCGCTCTGCTCCCCATGATGGGTTGGCTCGCCGGCGGTGGAAGGTCGCTCGCGTCCCTCGGTCGCTTCCTCGTCGCGGACTCCGGGACCTTTCTGGCGGCCGTCCTCGCCGTGTTCGCCGGCTACGCGAACTTCGTGGTCATGGGCTACTTCAAAGACATCTCGGCGGACCGCGAGACGGGCTATGAGACGTTCCCCGTCGTCTTCGGGTGGCAGCCCGCGGCCGTCTACGGCGACGTCACCGCGGCTCTCGCGGCGGGGCTCTCCCTCTTCGTCATCGTCCAGCGCGGCGCCGGGGCGTGGAGCATCGCCCTTCTCGCCGTCGGTCTCGCCATGCACGTCTACGCGCAGGTCGCCGTTCATCGTTCGCGCGACGAACGGGCCGTCGGCGGTCCGATAGCTTACGGCGTTCGCGCTCTCCTCCTGTACTGCATGGCGATGGCGGTCGCCAACCACCCTTCGTGGCTTGTTGCATTGCTCCTGTTCGGCGCGCTCTTTGAGTTCGCGTTGAGGCTCAGGCCGGACGAGGGACAGGTCTGAGGCGTTCCGGTGGCGGTTCGGGGTTCCCGACTCAGAAGGTCCGGCCAACGTGCTCGTGCTCCTCAACAGCCGCGCCGGTCGCGGGCGCGCGGGCGAACTCTGGCGCCGCGTCAGACCGGAGGTGGAAGCGCGCCTCGGCGCCCTCGACACCGCGGACGTCGCGTCACCGGAGAGCGTGACGAGATCCGTCAGCGCGGCCCTCGCTGCCGGGGAGCGCGTGTTCATCGCTGCCGGAGGCGACGGGACGGTCAACTCGGTGGCGGGCGCGCTCCTTCGGGCCGGAGCCGGAAGCGATGCGGCGATGGGCGCCGTCGGGCTGGGGTCGAGCAACGACTTCCACAAGACGCCGACTCCGGGCAAGCGTCTTTGCGGTCTGCCGGTCAGGATCGACTGCTCGAGTGCGCGACCGCAGGACGTCATACGGATCGAACTCGAGAACGAGGGCGGCGAGAGAGAGCTGCGGTACGCCGTCATGAACGCGAGCCTCGGTATCACAGCGGAGGCCAACGCGCGCTTCAACAGCGCGTCGGCGCTCGTGAGCGCGGCCGGGCGACTCTCGATGAACGCCGCGATCGTGGCGTCCGTGATCGAGACGCTGGTCGCGTTCAGGGACGTTCCGTGTCGGATTCGTATCGACGACGGTGACGAGACGGCCTTCTCCGTTTCCAATCTCGGGGTCGTGAAGAACCCGCACTTCGCCGGGACATTCTGCTACGACACCGCCATCGAGCCGGACGACGGGCAGCTGGGCGTCAACCTCTGCGAGCGGCTGAACGCCTTCCAGGCGCTCGCGACGCTCGCGGCGCTCAGCAGGCGGAAGTTCGAGGGGCGACCGAAGACGAGGACGTGGTCCGCGACGCGCGTCCGCGTCGATTCGGAGCGCACGTTCGCTCTCGAGACCGACGGCGAGGTGACCGAGGCGCGGGGCGTCTCCTTCGAGGTGCTTCCCCGCGCTCTCCGGTGTTGCGCGTGACGCACTGACGAGGGGAGGACCGGTAGTGAGCCACATGGACGACATCATCGAGAACGTCTCCATCGACGCCTGGGCCGGGGCCTTCGGCCGCGACCCCAGGCAGGTCAACGCCCCTCACGAGTCCGACGCCGAACTCGTGGAGTTGCCCGGTCGTCCCGACGTTCTCCTGGCGGCCACGATAGACACCGTCTCCGAGGAGATACTCGAAGGACTCTACCGGGACCCGTACACGATGGGCTGGGTGGTCGCGATGGCCTCGCTCTCGGACCTCGCCGCCGTCGGGGCCGATGCCATCGGACTTCTCCTCTCCGTGTCGGTCCCTCCGGTCGGCGACGTGGACTTCGTGCCCCGCGCGGCGCTCGGCGTCGAGGAGGCATGTCGCTCGCTCGGCGTGCACGTCCTCGGCGGAGACTCGAACCAGTCCGCCACCGCCGCCTTCACCGGCTGCGCCCTGGGAACGGTGCCCCGCGACTCGGTGCTCACAAGACGCGGCGTCGGGGCCGGAGACGCCGTCTACCTGAGCGGCCGGGCGGGCAGCGGCAACGCTCTGGGCCTCGCGAGACTGGGGCGGCTGCCAGACCGCCTCTTCCCGGAGGAGCGCTATCGCCCTTCGGCCAGGCTGCCGTTCGGGCGCGCCCTCCGTGGCCTGGCGACCGGATGCATGGACACGAGCGACGGCGTCCTGGCGACGCTCGACCAGCTGATGCGGCTGAACGGCCTGGGCTTCGAGGTCGACTGCGACTGGACGAGCGTGCTCGCGCCCGCCGTCCTCGACCTCTGCGACGCCGCCGAGACGCCATACTGGATGATGCTCGGCGGGCCGCACGGCGAGTTCGAGCTCGCGTTCACGATGCCGGAGTCGCGTCTCGGCGAACTCGAGGCCCGTCTAGATGCGCTCGATCCCGCGCAGTCACCGCCCGTCCGCATCGGACGGGTACAGGAGCGGCAGGCCGTTACGCTGGCTCTGCCGACCGGGGAGCGGCGGGACGTCGACATGGCTTCCGTGCGCAATCTGATGGAGACGGTGGACGGGGACCTGTCGCGCTACGTCGCGGGGCTGCGGAGCCTCGGAAGGGAGCTTGGTCTTGAGCGGTGAGCCCTCAACGATCCACGAGTGCGTGCTGGCCGCCGCGGCCAGTTACCCGGATAGAACCGCGCTCATGCATACGCGCAACGGCGAGTTCGAGAGCATAACCTACGCTTCGCTCGCCTCGGCCGTCCGCGCAGCCGGGGTCCGTCTCCGCGCTTTCGGCATCGGGAAGGGCGACGTCGTCGGCATAGCCAGCCCCAACCGCCCCCAGTGGGTGGTCGCGGACCTCGCCATTCTCTCGCTCGGCGGGATCGTGGTGCCCGTCTACCCGACCCTGCCCGTCGGGCAGCTCAAGTACATCGTGAACGACTCGCGCATGCGCATGCTCATGGTCGGCCACTCGAGACTCCTGGCTGCCGTCGAGGGGATCCGGAGCGAGGTTCCGGATCTCGAGGAGGTCATCCTTCTCGACGACTGGGGGATACGCTTCCCGAGCGGGGGCGTCCCCGACCCGTCGGCCGGGGACGACGCCGGCCGCGAGGACACGGCAGGGGTCGACCTGGGTCCCGACGACCTGGCGACCATCGTCTATACGTCCGGCACCACCGGCGAGCCAAAGGGTGTCATGCTCACGCACGGCAACATCGTCTCGAACGCCCGCGCCCTCATCGAGCGCTACGAGATCGGACCCGACGACTCGACGGTGTCGTATCTTCCCCTCGCGCACATGTTCGAGCGGACGTGCGGGCACTACGTCTTCCTGTTCTCGGGCGGGGCCGTCGCGTACGCCGAGGCGCTGACCACGGTGGTGCGGGACGTCGCCGCGGTCAGACCGACGATCCTCATCGCCGTCCCGCGCGTGCTCGAGCGCGCGTACGAGACGGCTCTCTCGAAGGTGGAGAGCGGCCCGTGGTTCAAGCGCGGACTCGTCCACCGGGCCTTCACGCTCCTGAACGAACGCGCGAACCGTCGCTACCAGGGCAGGCTCGTGCCGCCATGGCTCTGGCTCCGCTGCCGGATGTACGACGCGATCATCGCTTCTCAGTTCCGGAAGGTGGGAGGCGGCAGACTGCGCGTCATCGTGTCGGGGGGGGCGCCGCTCGACAGGCGCATCGGGAAGATCATGCACGTCATGGGGTTCGGCGTCGTGGAGGGCTACGGCATGACCGAGGCGTCGCCGGTCATCGCGAGCGGATTCGTGTTGCGCCATCGCCTCGGCACGGTCGGCAAACCCCTGCGCGGGGTCGAGGTCATGATCTCCGGCGACGGCGAGATCCTCGTGCGCGGCCCCAACGTCATGAAGGGGTACCTCGGCAAAGAGGAGGCCACCGCGGCCGTGCTCGGAGACGACGGGTGGCTTCACTCCGGCGACCTGGGGGAGTTCGACGAGGACGGAAACCTCGTCGTCACGGGCAGGATAAAGGACCTCATCGTGACGTCGTACGGCAAGAACGTGGCGCCTGTCCCGATAGAGGAGCGCCTGGCGAGAAGCAGATACGTCACGCAGGCCGTGGTGTTCGGTGACAACAGGAAGAGCCTCGTCGCGCTGCTCGTGCCCGCGAGGGCCGATATCGAGAGGTTCGCGGCCGAGCAGGGCGTGGCCGCCGATTCCTACGAAGCGCTCCTCACGCACCACGCCGTGCGGGAACTCCTGGGGGAAGAGGTCAAGCGGCTGAACGCGGAGTGCGCGTCGTACGAGCGCATCACGGGTTTCATCGTGGCGTCGGAGCCGTTCACTCCCGAGAACGGCATGCTGACCCAGACGCTCAAGCTCAGGCGGAGGGTCATTGCCGAGGCGTACGCGGACCGGATCGACTCGTTGTACGACGACCTTGGGAGCAGACATGCGCATTAGCGGGAAGAGCGTCATCCTGACCGGCGCGTCATCGGGGATAGGACGCGCTCTCGTCTCGCCGCTCGTCGGACGGGGAGCGCTCCTCACCACCGCGGCCAGAAGAGGCGACAGACTAGCGGCCGCCTGCCGGGACGCCGCTCTGCTTCATCCCGGTTCGCCGACGCCGGTCGCCGTCCCGTGCGACGTGACCGACGCGCGGGCGGTCTCCCTGCTCGTCGGAGGCGCCGTCGAACGGCTCGGTGCTGTCGACGTCCTCATCAACAACGCGGGCGTCAGCGCCTTCGGAGTCGAGTCTCGCACGTCTCTCGATGACTACCGCGAGATCATGGAGGTCAACTTCTACGGCGCCCTCAACTGCATGCGAGAGGTCCTCCCGTTCATGGTGAGGCGAGGGGAGGGGCTGATCGTCAACATGCTGTCGGTCGCTGCGCTGCACGGCGTTCCCTATCTCTCGGCCTACTGCGCCAGCAAGGCGGCGCTCCTGGCCGTGAGCGAGGTCGTGCGGGCTGAGTGCGCCGACGCGGGCGTGCGCGTCATGCTCGTCTACCCCGGGTACACCGAGAGCGAGATCTTCGACGTGGAGAAGCGCGTGGGAGGCGCCAGGAGACCGCCCGGGAAGTACGCTCCCGCGGACGCGGTGGCGGAGAGGATCGTCAGGGCCGTGGAGGCGGACAGGACGGACCTCTTCCTCACGCTGCGCGGCCGCGCTCTCTCCGTGCTCCGCGGGCTGGCGCCGCCCGTCGTGGACGGAGCGATGAGGAAGATCGCGCGAGAGCTGCGCTGTCCCGATGAACCGGGAGGCGAGGAATGAGCAAGCCGAAGCTCCAGATCATCGTCCTGTTCCAGAACCTGGGTGACCAGGAGGCCTACTTCGCCCGCTCTCCCGCGCCGCCCCTCTCCGGAATGCTCGTGGCCGGGCTGACGCCGCCGATCGTCGAGGTCGACCTCCTCCACGAGATGGTCCGGCCCATCGACTACGAGACCGACGCCGACTTCATCGCCCTGAGCTTCATGGACTTCTGCTCGCCGCACGCCTACGACGTCGCCGCGAAGTTCAGGAAACTCGGCAAGACCGTCATCGCCGGCGGCAAGTGGGTGTCCACGTTCCCGGACGCCGCCGCGCCGCACTTCGACTGCATCGTCGTCGGTGAGGCCGAGAAGATCTGGCCGGAGGTCGTTCGGGACCTCGTCGCCGGGCGGCTCAAGAGACGCTACGACGCGCCGTTCGCTCCCCCGCTTGACGGCATACCGCCGCCGAGGTACGACCTCGCCGAGCCCGAGTTCGACGCCCCGGTTGTGACGGAGGCCACCAGAGGCTGTCCCTACGAGTGCAGTTTCTGCCAGCTCACCATTCAGAAGGCCCCGTTTCGCATGCGTCCTATCGCTGACGTGGTCAACGATCTCTCGGCCACATCGAAGCTGCCGTATCACAAGCGCAAGATCGCGATGCTGTATGACAACAACCTCGGCGGAGACCGCGGCTACGCCAAGGAGCTGCTTCAGGAGATCGCCAAGCTCAAGCTATGGGCGCTCGGCACCCAGTTCAGTTTCGACTGCCTGCACGACGACGAGTACGTCGAGCTGCTTGCGAAGGCCAACTGCTCGCTCGCCTTCATAGGGCTCGAGTCGCTGAGCGAGCCGAGTCTGGCCTCGGTGCACAAGAAGCAGAACAAGGTGGAGGAGTACAAGGAGCTGTTCGAGAAACTCAAGCACTATGGCATCATGACGATGACGGGGCTCATGCTGGCGCTCGACGAGGACACGCCCGAGTACTACGAGAGCCTGCCGGCTCACATCGACGAGATAGACCCGAGCGTGATCCTGCTCTCGATCTCCATACCCATCCCCGGCACACCCTTCCACACGAAGGCCAGGGAGGAGGGGAGGATCATAGACACCGACCTGTCGCACTACGAGGGGGACCACCTCGTCATCACGCCGCGGTTCGTCACGCCGGAGCAGGTGTTCGATACGTTCCTCGCCGTGAACAGGTCGTTCTACTCGAGGAAGAAGATAGCTAAGCGATGGTGGGGGCTCGTCTCGAGCTACAGGAGAGCGAGCAATCCGCTCGCGTGGTGCTTTCACGCGGGGGTGATGTCGTACGTCTATCTCAAGCTCTCGGCGTTCCAGAGAGACCACGCGGAGCAGCGCGTGTATCCGCTGCAGGCGTCGAAGGCGTTCTCTGAGAGACCCGGCGCGGCGTAGGGGGAGACGCCCGGCACGGAGTGGCACGGTGTGGTCGAAGATGCCCGGCACGGAGTGGCACGGTGTGATGTGGTCGAAGATGCCCGGCACGGAGCGGCACGGCGTGATGTGGTCGAAGGTGCCCGGCACGGAGTGGCACGGCGCCCGGCCTCACGGGCGCAACGAACGGAGGGTGAAGCGATGAAACGCATTGCACGTCCGGTTCTCCTGATCGCGGCAGTTGTCGAGGTGGTCCTCCGCGGTCTACCCGCGCTCTTCGGGTCTCCGCCCGTGGCCAGGCTCTTCGGGCTCGAGTACCTGACCGGCTTCATCCCGTACGTTCACGCCTTCGGAGCCGTGATGATCTGTCTGGGGCTCCTGTTCTACTTCGCGGCCCGGGAACCGGAGAGGTATCTACTCGTCGTCAACATCGCCATACTGAGATTCGCGCTCGGGATCGCCGCGCAGCTCGGTTCCTTCTTCCAGCTCGGAGGGCTTCACGTCTTCTGGTGGATACACATAGCGATCGACGCCGTGCTCGTCGTGCTGCTTCTCGCGGCACGTCGGGAGATCGTCAGGACCTAGGAGCCCGTGTCCTGTGTGACCTGTCCGGCAGGACGAACGAAGGCGGCGGGAACGTGAGGTTCCCGCCGCCTTTCAGTTTTCGATCACACGACGGCTCGGTCAGACATCCCCGATGCGCCCACCGTCCAGTGCGGGAGCTCGTTCTAGTTCCCCGACAGCCTCACCGTCGCGAAGTCCCAGTAGACGCGGCCGTTGTACAGGCCTCCGACGATCACCGTGGTCCTTCGCGAGTGCCCCTGCGGAACCTGGGTGGCGGCCGTGAAGAGTCCGCCGCCGTCGACGTCCCCGATGAGCGTGTCCGAGACCCTCCACTCAACGTCCAGCTCGATCGGCGTTCCGTCGCTCGTGAACGCCTCGGCCAGGAACTGGAAAGTGTCGCCCTCCGAGAGCGTCACCGACTTCGGCGAGACCCTGACGGTCACCTCCGGGTCCGGAAGGTCTATGACCACGACCGCGGCCCCTCTGAACACCTTGCCGCCCGCTACCCGCACCTCCGCGACGATCGTTCCGCGCGGACGCTGCCAGGAGTCGGGCTCCACGTGGAGGTCGGCCGCCGTGAAGGTGCCGCCGGCGGAAACGTGTCCCAGGTGGTTCGGTGTGACGTGCCACGTCACGGGGAGCGCTATCTCCTCGCCGTTCGGACCGAGGACGAGCGCGTCGAACTCCATGCTCTCCCCGGGCGGGACGACCGCGAACGCCGGTCGCACCTTGACCTGGACCGGGTGCCCGGGGATGCGCACGCGCACGTGGGCCCGGTCGGCGAGCGTGGAGCCGTCCTCGAGCATGGCTCTCGCGGCGACGACGCCCTCGTGCGGGCCGAAGTCCGCCGAACTTGCGTCGCCGTACACAGGATTGGCCGTGAAGAGGCCGTCAGGGGTGATCGTGCCGAGGTCCTCCGGGAAGACGGCCCACTCAGTGGTCCAGTCAATAGGATCCTCGGCGCCGATCACCGTTCCCTCGAACTGTATGTCCTGCCCCGGAGCCACCACCGGGCTGTGCGGGTAGACTCGGAACTTGAGGACGGGACCCCCGTCGCGGACGATGACGCGCGCCGCGTCGCTCGCGAGTCCGGCATGCGTCTCGACGGAGGCAATGACGGCGCCCATCCAGCCGCCGTTCGCCGACGGCTCGGGCATGTCCTCGGAGGCCGTGAAGAGCCCGTTGCCGTCCACGCTCCCTATCCAGTTCGGCCGCACGGCCCAATCGATCGGGACATCGAGCGGGACGCCGTCAGGCCCAAACGCCGTCGCCTCGAACTGAACGTCGCCGCCTGTCATGACGACCGCCTCGCGCGGTCTGACGCGGACCCTCACTCCGGCGGGTCCCGGGTTGCGGATCTCGAGACTCGCGAACCCGCGGGCCGGGCCCTCCGTCGTCGAGACCGTCGCGACGACCCTCCCGGCTCCCTCGTCCGGACCGGCGGTGAAGAGCCCGGACCCGCTGACGACGCCGAGACGAGCGGGCATCACGACCCACGTCACGTCGGCCTCTATCGGGTCGCCCTGCGCGTTCGTGACGACTGCGTCGAACGCGAGTTCCTCGCCGGGCTCCAGGAACGCGTGCGGAGGCACGACGCTCACGCGGGCGCCAGCTCCGGGAGGCGAGCCCACAACGACCGAGGCGTCTCCCACGCCCTCACGGCCGTCGTGGGTCGCTCTGGCGGCGACCCGCCCCGCCGTCTCTTCCGATCCGGCGGTGAAGAGCCCTTCCGCGTCGATCGTCCCCATGCGGTCCGGGACGACGACCCAGCGCACGGCCGCGTCGACCGCATTCCCCGTTACGGGGTCGGTGACGACGGCTCTGAACCGGAGCGCCTCGCCCGTGCCGACGGCGGCGCTCCGGGGATCTATGGAGACCGCCAGCCTCGCCGGCGGCTCGGCTCCGACCTCGACGACGGCGTGTCCCGCTCCCACGGCTCCGCCATAGGCGGCGACCGCACGAACGATCGCCCGCCCGGTCGCCTGAGCCGCCACGAAACGGCCGTCACCGACCACGACGCCGGCGCGCGGCGGGATCACCGACCACACCACGTCCGCCGCCACCACTCCACCGCCCGCACCGTACGCCGTCGCCGTGAAGACGATCTCGCCGCCCGGCACCGTGTGCGCGCGGTCGGGCGATATCCTTACCGCTAGCTCGTCCTGCGCGAACGCGGCAGACGCCGCCGCGAGCACGAACGCGATCGCGACCGCTGCCGCCAGGGCGGCAGGAGCCGGCCCTCCGCACGGGTCTCTCTTCCAGGTCCTGAGGTTCATCGTGTCACCCCCGCATTCAGTGTGCTCGCATCGCGCAGCGTTTCCGGGCGCCGCGCCGCTTTCCGTGTACCGCTACGTTCTCGGGTCGTAGGTGGTCCCGTGACCGCTCTCTTCGCCGTTCAGCGTGTAGAAGAGCCAGGAGACGTCCTTGAGCCTGCGCCCGGAACTGTCAGTGATCTCTATGGTCACGATGTGCTCGCCCTCCTCGAACCTCTCGGAGGGGGAGTACATGACGTAGCTCTCCGTGACCTCGGCTATCCCCGTGACGTCGCGCTCGTCGACGTAGAGCCTCACGATCGCGCCCTGGATGGGAGGATGGATGGCGGCGACGATCTCGACGTCTCCCGCGCCCACGACGGAGTTGCCGGCGGGAGCGACGACGTCGACCGTCGACTCGACCGCCTGCACGACCGGGATCGTGGTTCCCGTGGTCGTCGTGCGCGTCGAGTACACCAGGACGATCACGAGTGCCACGACGCAGACCGACGCAACGCTCCACGCGAACTGCGGGGCGCGCAGGCGGTCGCGCCAGGCCGGGGTCCGCCCCGCGTCCTTCACGCGAGCCAGGAGCCGCGCTCTGAAGAAGGGCGGGAGGTCGACCGGCTCGAGAGTCTGGAGGAGCCGCTCGACGCGCTCCTCCGCGTCGCGCGCGGAAGGCTCGTCACCGGCCCGTCCCGGCGCGGAAGGTCTCTCGCCGTCCCGTCCCAGCGCGTCGTCACCGACGCCGCGGGTTCCGCGTGACCTCTTGTCTTCGTTGCTCGTCATCGTGTGCCCCTGTTCGTTCGGCGTGCGACCCGACTACACCTGTCCCTCGAGCAGGTCCGACAGCAGCGACTTGCCGCGGGCTATCCTCGACTTGACGGTTCCGATCGAGCAGCCCGAGGCCTCCGCGATGCCCTCGTAACTCAGCTCGTCGATGTAGCGAAGCGTTATGGCCTCGCGGAAGACCCGCGGAAGCTGCGCGATGGCGCCGCGCACGAGCGCGGCCCTCTCCTGCGCAAGCACCGACCTCTCGCCGTCGCTTCTGACGGACTCGGGCGGCGGGTCCGCATCGAGATGCTCCCGCCAGAGTTCCGAGCGTCTCGCCTCTTTCCTGTACTGCTTCTTGAGGACGTTGACGGCGATGCGGTAGAGCCACGTGAACGGGTCGGAGTCGCCCCGGAAGCGGGGATAGGCGCGCATCGCCTTGATGAACGCCTCCTCCGTCAGATCGAGCGCGTCGTGGTAGTTGCCGGTCATCCCGTACATCACGTTGAAAAGCCTCCTGTCGTAGCGAGCGACGATGTCCTCGAAATCAGGCTTCACCATCAACGTCCTCCGAAGGCCACTCTCATCTATTAGAGTCCGCGCACCCCGCCGGTGTTCCCGCCGTTAGAACGACCTTCCCAGGCTCACCGCCACGACGTGCTCGGTGTAGGACTGGTTCCGATCCGCCCGGTCGTCCCTCTTTGTGAGCCAATACTCAGCTTCGAGGTCCAGCTCTCCGAATCTCCAGCGGGATTCGAGCGTGTAGTGGGATCTCACGTAATCGGACTCCGTGCCGCTCGATCCCACCGTCCACCTCCCGGCGACGCGGACCGTCCAGAACGTCTCGATGACGTCCTTCCGGACGTCGAGCGAGCCGCTCCACGTGTCGGCGGCCTCGGGCGCCCGCGCCCGCGACCAGGAGACGCTCCCCAAGACCCTCGCTCCGCTCCTGTGCCACGAGCCGCCCAACGCTCCGTACGAGTAGACGTAGTCGTACGACTCGTACGGAGTCCTGTCGTGTCGTCCCACGACGTAGGCCCGAGCCTCTCCCGCCGCGGCCGCCCACGTGGCCTCCGCCCGCCCGTAGAGCCTGACCTCGAGCCCGTCCTCCGCGAGTGTCGTCTGCGGACCGGACGTGCGGCCGACCTGCGTCCAGCCCGACGTGCGCAGTCGCTCGTGCGGGCGGAACGCGAACTCGAGCCTGAGCGCGCTCTCGCCCGGCTGGTACTCGAAGCTCCCCGCGGAGTAGTAGTCCGGCTCGCTGTGTGCGTACTCCAGATGGACGCGGTTGTAGAGGTCCCTTTCGAGTCCGACGCGCGCCCTGAGTGCGCCTCCCTCTCCCTCCGCGTCTCCCGAGACGGACGAGCGGGCATACTCGAGTTCTCCGGAGAGACTCCCGCGTCCAGCCCGGGCGACCGCTGCGATGACGTCGTTTCTGAGCGGATCCGCCAGTCGCTGCTCCTCGGGGACCGACTCCTCGCGGTCGTACACGGACAGGTACACGAGCGACGCGTCCAGGTCGTCGCCCAGACGGAAGGTCTCCATCGCTCCCAGGGCGAAGCGCGAGTAGACGCCGAATCCGGCCAGCGTGTCGGCCTCGCTCATCCTCATGCCGACCGCCTTCGTGGTCGTCCGGCCTACGGTCGCCTCGAGCACGGCGCCGAGACCCGACGCCCAATCGAGGGTTGTAGAGGACAGGGACGGGAACACGCGGCCGACCTCCACGTCGAGCGCCGTCGTTCTCATGTTCAGGAACCAGTCGAGCACGTCGTCGTAGACGGGATTGTAGTGAGCCGTCATTAGGAAGGACTGCTCCCCCCGAAGTCCCGACGCGTAGAAGTCGAGCGTCGGCCGACTCGTTTCCTCGTACGGCAGGAAGACGTCGAGCGAATCGGCGGACGTCGTGTCGGCGTGGACCACGGCCCACCCCGCCTCGACGCGGCCGACGACGCTCCACTCGGCGGATGACACGTCCTCGCTCGCGGAGACGGCGGACGGGACGTCCCGGTCTCCGTCCAGCGTTCGCTCGCGCACGAAGAACGTCCACGACGTCTCGACGGCGCGGACGGGAGTCAGCGCGGAGAGCGTGACCAGGTGCGCTCCTGTCGTCAGGGAGTCGGGCGGCGACAGCACGAAGAGGTCGCTCGTGACGGCGCTCGCCGCTGACACGTCGCGTCCGTCCAGCGTGACGAGCGCGTCCCAGGGTTCCTCGAGCGGAGGTGAGAAGACCGCGGCGATGACTGGTGAGCCGTCGGCCACGACGTCTCCCGGCATCGGGCTCAATATCTCGACGGTCTCCGGGGTGGCGTGCGGATCCTGGGGGTTCCTCTCCGAGGCCGCCGGCGATACGGGCACGTGGAAGAGTCCTCCGTCCGGTGCGCGAGGCGGAGCGGTCACGACCGTGCCGTCCACGTCCACGAGTCTCAGGTAGTAGCGGAGGAGCGGAGGGGCGACGAGGGGCCCGGGGATCTCGCCGAAGAGGACGTTGCGCGAGAGCGAGAGCGGGATCGCCACAAGTCCTCCGTCTTCCGCGGCGACGACGACGTCGACCGACGCGATGCGCTCGGGCTGGAGCTCGCCGCCCACGAGCGTCGCGTCGATGCCGAAGGGTCGCCAGGCCGCAGCGTCGAGCGCAGGGGAGTGTTGTATGCGGACGTCCTGCGCGAGAGCGGGGGACACGAATCCCTGAGCGCACGCGGTGAGCAGGCACGCGGCTATGAGGCGCCGCAAGGCTCCCCGTTGCGCCGCTGAGCCGGGGGCGCTCCTGCGCCGCCGGCCGCTCCCGTCTCCACTGACGAGCGCGTTCGTCCGTGTGTTCGCTCCAGCGCCGCGCATCTCCGCTCCCTCGCCTCCCTCTTACGGGGTCGTTCCGCCGAGTCTAACGCGAGCGGCATGCCGTGTCCATGCGCCACCGGCGTGGACCGCCCCGCCGGGCGCTCCAACGGCCCGCATTTCGTCGGAACATTCTCACGGTTCGCCGCCTCTAAGCTACTGAGACGCCGGGAAGACGTGTGCTACTCAACGAACGCGGGAGGAAGACGTGCCAACGAGACGGTTGGTTCTAGCGGGAACGGCGGCGCTCCTGGCGCTGACCGCGCTCATCCTTGCAGGCTGCGGGGACACGATCGCGATGAGCGACCCCGCCTCCGTCGACGAGGAGGAGATGCTGCGCGAGTTTGTTGAAGAGGACGGAATGTTCGACGATCTGGGACCCTACGAGGCGGGATTCGAGTCGTCGGGAGGCTCGGGGAGCCGCGACGTCATCGATCCCCTCACGTTCTGGCGACACGTCACCGACAGGGACCGAACGGTGGACGTCGACTTCGACCCCGAGACGGGCATCGCGAACGTGACAGTCTATCGTGAGATCTGGGGCGTCCTTCACATACTCGGCGAGGACATGGTCGAGTACGAGAAGCCGTTCCATCACACCGGCCTTCGCTACGCGACCTTCCTCAGGGACGAGGATTGGGAGCCGCCCCAGGGTGGGAGCGGCAGCGAGGGCCAGGGACAGCAGCAGGGACAGGACGGTGAGCAGGGTGTTCGGAACCGGTTCCGCCATGGGCCGTGGGAGTTGACCGCGATCTCCGGCTTCGTTGGCGAATCCGACACGCTGACGGTCACGATGGCCGACATCACCGTCGAGAGCGCCACGGTCAACGTGACGATCACAGATCCCCTCGAGCTGCTCGCCGTCCCCGACGAGGTGCTGGCGTTCCAGGTCGGCGAGGAGGTGACCGTTACGGTCACCGGCGCGCCGGACGACGCGATCCTCTTCCTGCACACGCGGCACTGGAAGTCGCCGTTCGCGCCGCAGGGCGGGGGGGTCTTCGTCGGCACCTGGACCGTGGAGCGGCCGGGGAGGCACTGCGCCTGGGTCGAGGCGCTGGCCCACGACTCGATCTACGACACGGACCATCCAGAGGACACGCTCGTCTGGGGGATGCCGTACGTGGTCGAGGGAGACGATCTCGAGGAAATAGAGTAGCGATACAGGTGCCCCGGGGGCCGGGGGGGGACCTCCGGGGCACGAACACAGATTGCGGGTCGGTGGTCCAAGGGAGCCAGCCTCCGAACGCGTACGCAACACGCCGGGCTGCCGACCCCACAATGAGAAGGGCCGCGTCTCGAGAGAGACGCGGCCCTTCGACTTGTGAGATCAGATCCTTCCCGTCCCGTAGCGAACGAGTGGCGCGCTACTCCGTCGGGCGCACGTCGATCACGTACATGTAGGTGAGCGGGGGACCGAAGCCCTCCGGCAGCGGCTGCCCGGCGGTCGACTCCCTGAGGTCGTCCGGCGTCGGCTCGGTCACGGTCCGAACGACGAGCACGATGCCGTGCCCCTCCGCGCCTTCGTCCTGGAACCTCTCGAACGTGGACGCGGGTTCGAACCCGTTCTCGGCGAACGCGAGGAACTGAACGCCGCCCGGCTCGGACCCGTCCTTTCGGAGAAGCGCGAACCCATCCCAGAGCTCTCCGTAGAACGACTCCAGATCCAGCGGGGTCATGGGGAGCGCGAACGCCTTGACGCGCAGCGGCGGGTAGTTCTCGACCCCGCCCGCGTTCATGTCCGCGAACCACGCGCTGTCGAGCTTCAGATAGAGCGCCGAATCGGGAAGAGGAACGCTCTCCATGTCGGCGAGGAGCTTCGTGATGAGGCTCTCGTCTGCTCCCTCCGCGCTCATCACGAGAACGGCCTCGTCACGGCGCTCGGCGTCGACGAGGTAGAGGGCCAGAGCCTCCCGGTACTGAAGCGTCTCCGGGGAGCGCTCCACCGCGATGCCCGCGTGCTCGATCGCGCCTTCGAGGTCGACCGCCTCCATCACGTACCTGCCGGACGCGCTCATGGTCGGCACCTGAAGCCCGTAGAGCCTCGCCTTCCAGTAGTGCGCGTCCGCGTTCTCCGGGTCGAGTGAGAGCGCGTGGTCGAGGTCGGCGTGCTCCCTGGCGTACGGCGACGCCAGCCTCTCGTCGTCCGTGGGGGAGAACACCACAGGCTCCAGGATCTCCTCCATGACGGCCACGCGTACCGAGAGGATCAACGCCTGAACGTCGTCCGGATTGCCCTCGAGATGGTCGGCGACGTCCTTCCTCACGTCCTTGAGCTCGTCCCCGAACTTCTCGAGCGTCATGTCGCCGGCGCCCGTCGCCATCGCGCTCTCGAGCCTGGTGACCGTCTCGCCGATCGACTCGATTCCCGGCGCCCCCGCGGCTCTTAGCGGAACGCCCGGAATGAGAAGCGCTACGGTCAGGAACGTCCACGAGATGGATGCGGTCCGATTCCAGCTCAAAAGGTCTCTCCCCTCCATGGCCCCGATTCCCCGTGCCGCCCGCCCGCTGCAGGATGCCTCACCGCGTCTCGTCAGGTGCGGTCACTCCTCATCTGTACTTCGCCTTCACGCTGCCCCACGTCGTCCTCTCGACCGCAGGCCCACAGGCACCGCATCCCTCGCCGTGTGCCCCTATCTGAACGAAGGGGGTGTTGTTCCACGGCAGGCAGGGAGAGTCGTAGCAGAGCGTCAGATCGGGAGCCATGACGTCGCAGAAGAGCGGGTCGGCGCCGGTGTTGTGTTCCAGCGACTCCTGGCCGGCAAGGGCCTCGGTCCAGTCCCCCCCGGCATTGCCGTGAACGACGCACGCGGTCGCGGTGACGGTGCCGAACGCGGCGACGGCCGCCTCGCCTGCGGTGCTGAAGGCTATGATGCACCTGTCGAGCGCCACATCGAACCACCCCACCATCGCGACGCCCGCGCCGTGTGCCTGCCTGCTCACGGCCCCGTTCCTGACCATCGTGCACCCCGTCGCCCAGGCCGACGCGCAGTCTCCGTACGTGATCGCGCCGCCGTAGTACGCGGAGTTCTCGTAGAACGTGCAGTCGACAGGTCCGCCGGTCGTCTGGAAGTAATTGAGGCCGCCCCCCGTCAGCGCCTCGTTGCCCGTGAAGGTCGAGTTGGTGACGTACACGCCGCCGCCCCACTCCAGGAGTCCGCCTCCGCCCGAGCTGTCGGCGACGTTGGCCGTGAAGGTGCATTCGTCGAATCCCCCGGCGCCGCAGAGCCACACGTAGAACCCGCCTCCGTGAACGGCCGTGTTCCCCGTGAAGCTGCAGTTCTGAACGGTGGCCGCGCAGTTCGTGTCTATGCCGAGGCCCCCGCCGCAGAAGTCGCTCTCGTTGAATCCGAACGTGCAACCCGTGAACGTGGGGGCCGCGTCCGAGTAGCAGTACGCGCCCCCGCCGTAGCTGTCCGGGCCCCACGCGTAGTTGTCCTGGAAGACGCAGCCGTCCAGCGTGACGGTGGAGGGGCGATAGATGGACAGTCCGGCTCCCCACGGGGCGTCGTTGCCGTCGAACGTGCAGTTCTCGATGAGGCCGTGGACGTCGTCCAGCTCGCATCCGCCTGTCCCGGAGTCCGAAGTGTTGTCGTTGAAGAGGCAGTCCGATATCTGCACCGAGTTCCGCTGGCATCTGAGGCCGCCGCACTCGCCGGTGGCGTGATTACCCGTGAACCTGCAGCTCCGTATCTCCACGTCCACCTCGTACACGATCACGCCCGCCCCGTACGCGGCGAAGCCGTTCGCGAACGTGATTCCCCGGAGCACGACGCCGTCCGCCACGCTTACGTACATGACGCGGCCGTCGCCGTCTGCGTCGATCGTGACGCACGACGGGTCACCCGAGGCGCTCTCTATGGTGATCTGCTTGGCGACGCTCAGGTCGTGCTCGTAGTAGGTGTCGCAGGCGATACGCACGGTGTCACCGGGGGATGCCGCGGCGATGCCGGCGGCTACGGTCGGCTCTCCCGACGGGACGTGTATGACCGTCGCCGACGCAGTCCGGGTGGTCGCCGCGGCGAGGATGAGAAGGAACGCAGCGAGCGCGTATCTTGCGGGTGCCGCTCTCATGACCCTACCCTCCCATAGTTCGCTTCCCGAACCGAGGGGAAGACAGCTTCGCGCAATTGACACCCGTTCATGATACTCCACGGACCCCGGGCTGTCGAGACGGGTGGCATGCGGGCGGAGAGGATTGTGAAGTTGGGGGGCCGCGTGCGATAATCCGTGCGGGGTCCTGTGGAGCGGTGTTTCGCGCCGGCGCGCATCGCCGGGGAGAGGTCGTTCTCGTGGAGGTGATACCTTGACCAAGCGGCTTTCGTTCCTCCTGCTCGGCGCCGTGGCGGTGTGCGCCTTATCGTGTGCCACCACCAGCGGTCCCGGCGACTCCGACAAACCGGACGCTCCAGACGTTCCGGGCCTCGTGGCGTTCTACGACTTCGAGGGCACGCTGGAGGACGGGGGCACCGACGGGTTGGACGCCGAGAGCGTCGACCCGGTGACGTACGCACAGGATCACAACGGGCGAGCGAACGCCGCTCTCTACGTCGACGGGGCGGTCGACACGATCCGCGTGGAGAGCCGGGGCGCGCTGGACATCATCGGTGAGCTCACGATCGCCGCGTGGATCAAGCCCGAACTCTGCAGCATGTCCTACAACGCGTTCGTCGACAAGAGCCTCATCTCGGCGTATTCGATGGGCGTGGTGGGGGGCGACACTCCGGGGCGGACCGATCTCGTCCTCTACATCCACGACCACGATGCCTATCTCGCCGAGGGAGCGCCGGTCGGCCAGGGGATCTGGGAACACGTCGCCTGCACGTTCGTCGACGCCGCCGACACGGTGAAGTTCTTCATCGACGGCGAATTCGCCTACGCGCAGTACTTCGCGTCGCCCCTCACCACGGCGGACACCGATCTCAGGATCGGGTCGTCGCACTGGCGCGACAACTACAAGGGCGCGCTCGACCAGCTCGCCATCTTCGACCGCGCCTTGACGCCCACTGAGATACGACGGCTGTACGACTTCGACTAGACGGCGACAGGCGGCAGCGCATCACGAGCGCCCCTGGGTCGCCGCTCAGGGGCGTTCTTCTTGCGAGGAACCCGCATCGTCAGGGGAGTCCCGACCAGACGACGGGACCCGCCCTCACCGCGTTCGGCGGCATGTCGAGCCCGTTCGCGGGTCTGTTCGTCACAAGGCTCACCTTTCCTGACGGGCGCAGGCGCGGGAGCCTGGCTGGGCTCGGGTGGGGGTGGGGCCGGACACGATTCCAGCTGCGGGGCTTCGCCATGCCGATCCTCTCGAAGGTCACAGGTTTCACTGGAACGTCACTCGCCGGCGGCCGTCTTTGTGGCCGTCTTCTTCTGGTTGAAGAAAAGCGAGTTGAGCAAACCCGGTCGGGGCGAGCTGGAGTTCGGGCGGGAGTGGCATGACCGCGCACACGGAGGCGCACCCTCCCGTCGCACTTGACGGCGGCCGCCGGCTGTTGTACTCACGATACTGCCAGATGCGAAGTTGGGGGCAAGATTGTGAGGTGCCGCTTGCAGTGTCTCTTCGTTTCCGATCTCCATGGTCATGTGGGTCGCTACGAGAAGCTCTTCGAAGCGGTGTCGTCCGAGCGTCCCGCCGCCCTCTTTCTCGGCGGCGATCTACTACCCATGCGGGGAGTGGCGTGGCAGCCGGACGGCTCCTCCTACGACAGCTTCCTCGAGAGCTTTCTGATCCCGAGGTTCGACGATCTCCGGTCGGCCATGGGTTCCGACTACCCGGCCGTGTTCGTCATCCTCGGGAACGACGATCTACGTGCGGAGGAGGACAAAGTGTTGGAGGGCGAGGCCCAGGGCACGTGGACGTACGTCCACGGACGCCGGGCCGAGTTGAACGGCTACAGCGTCTACGGATACGCATGCGTCCCTCCGACCCCGTTCATGCTCAAGGACTGGGAACGATACGACGTCTCGCGATTCGTCGACCCGGGCGGGGTGACGCCCGAGGCGGGAAGACGTTCGGTCACTCACGACGAACACGAGGTTCGCTACGGCACGATTCTCCGTGACCTCGAGGAGCTGGTCGGGGACGCCGATCTTCGGAGCGCGGTCTTCCTGTTCCACTCTCCACCGTATAGGACCATGCTGGACCGTGCGGCCCTGGACGGCCGTAAGGTCGACCACGTGCCTCTCGACGTGCACGTAGGCAGCATCGCCATGAGGCGCTTCATAGAAGCGCGCCAACCGCGCATCACACTTCACGGGCACGTACACGAGTCTGTGAGCATCACCGGAGAGTGGCACGACCGCATCGGCCGAACACATCTCTTCGGAGCCGGGCACGACGGACCGGAGCTGGCGGTCGTGCGGTTCGATCCTGGGGAGCCGGAGAAGGCGTCCAGGGAACTGCTCTAATCGCCGTCCCGATTCCCCCCGAGCGGCAACTCGCGCGCGGCGTCGGTCACGGCTCCTATCTTGGCGGCGTAGCTGGTCTTGCCCGCGATGTCCTCATCGGTGACGAGGTGGACGTCGAGCAGACCTGCGGTCCTGTATCCTGTCCTCAGGTAGTTCATCTCGGCCAGACACCGGCTCCATCCCTCCAGCCAGTTCCTCAGCGCGTGCTCCTGGACCCCGTCTCCTCTGAAGTGCACCAGAAGATCGATGTCGCTCGCGGGGCCTGCGGTCGCGTTCTTCGTGCTCCCGAAGACGTAGACGGCGACGACTCCGAACTGCTGGGGATCGAGATCCAGGGCGATGCGCTGGGCCATACGAAGCCGCCACTGCCAGTACTCGAGAGGTGCGCGCGCCTCCCGCTCCTGTGTCTTGGCGGGCTGGGCTCGGCTCTCATCTGAGGCGGTGAGGAACGCGATCGCCTCGTCCAGATCTGCGTTCATGTGAACGCGGAGGATCCTGCCGCCGGCGACCGAAGGGACGTCGATGATCCTCAGCACGTCGTCAAGACCGGCGAATTCGGGGAGCATGCTCGACAGGAGGTTTGGGGCGCTTCGCAGGAAGCGCTCGTTCAGCACCACCGCCTCCTCGTCCGGGTAGAGCGGGAGATAGCGTATGCGCGACTCGACCAGGTCCTGGAAGAAGTGCGTGCCGAAGGAGAGATCGGGCACGTACTCCCCCTGACGCCTTGCGATCTCGATCAGCATCGCCGTGTTCGAAATGTCGGCGTATGTGACGCTGACTCCGAGTCGGACGTCCCCGCGGCTCCCCCAGCGACCGGGGCCCATGAGAATGAACCGCTTCGTCGGGAGGAGTCGGTTCATCTTCCCGACAGCGCGGGCCACGGAGAGCATCTCCTCTCGGCTGCCGAGCTCGCCGTAGCGCTCCGGGTCCACGTAGACGATGTTCGTGATGTCGGGGACCCATCCGTTTGAGACGTGCCGGTCGGCCGTGAAGATCGTGTCATCCGGGTCGACGTCCTTCGGAATGGGTGCGGGCGCCGAGTCGTCGGAGCGACTCTGAGGCCTGCACTGAAGCAGGTAGAAGTCGGTCCCGTCGTGTGCGAACTCGATGTCGACCGGAGTACCGAGCTTCTCCTCGAGCAGGTCGAGGATGTTCTTGAGGTTCTCGACGAACCGGGTGCGGCCGGCCAGTCCATCGAACGTCGCCACGAGATTGTCCTTCTCGGGATCGAGGAGCACCCGCGGAGGAGCCTGCGCCAGCCGACCTTCCTTGAGCAAGGAGAACACGTTATCCAACTGCGGATAGTCGTGCCCGATCTCGGACAGCAGCTCGGACAGACTCCTCGTCTCGAGCGTGCCCGTCTCGAGGTTGATCACGTCTATCCAGCGAGGCGAATACCTGACGATCTCGTCCACGGCGACGTTCGCCCGCAGGTTCGGTCTGCCTGGAACGAGCAGAGTAGGGTAGTCGTCGGCCACGCGGTCTACCGCTCTCGTCCCGAGCCCCGGGACGAGTCGCGCGAGGCCGTCCTCACGCTGGATGCGGGGAGACCACCTGAACTCACTGTTGCTGAAAGCGACACCGGCGAAGGCGGGAAAGAAGTACCTGCCGACCCTCGTTCCGACGACCTCCTGAATGAGGATCCCCATCTCCTCGTTGAACTCCAGAAGCCCCCGCTCCCGACGGTACTCGATGGGGTCCGGTCCGAAGGTCGAGGCGTAGACCTCGGCTATGGCGTCGGCCAGCGCTTCCAGGCGCTCCGACTTGCTGCCGCGGTTCGCGACGAAGAGGCTCTTGTACTTGCCGGAGAACGCCGTGCCCAGCCGGTCCTCGAGCAGGCTGGAGCTGCGGACGATGAGCGGGACGTCGGCGAAGTCGTCGAGAGCGACGGAGAGGCCGTTCAGAATGCGCGTCGGGAACGTCGAGTTCTTGAAGAGCCTGACGATGTCGGGGTACTCCTGGCGTATCTCATCGGTCTCCTTGAACTTCTGCTCGATGACGTCCTGCAGGTCGTTGTGGCTGATGAAGTCGAGAAGCCCGTCCGACGGCAGGAACCACGTCTTGGGGAGCCTTATGTCTCCGACCGGACGCTCGGCGGTGGCGGTGCGCTCCAGGATGCGGTGGGCCAGGATCATGCCCGCGCTCTTGCCACCCAGACGGCCGTGGCTGCCGGCCGGGATGATCATCCTGCCCGAGAGCTCGTAGTAGTCCTCGATCTGCATGTGCTCCTTCGCGACTCGCACGAAGTCGATCTGCTCTGTGAGCAGCCGCTGCGTGAGTGAGACGCGAAGGGTCTTGAGAGTTGACGGCCTGAGCACGCGTTTGTCGGGAATGCCGTGCTGGAATCGTCTCATGGCGTCGACGATCTCGGGAAGCGGAGAGCGCGGGTTGTTGAGGACACTCAGGAAGCTCGATGCCTTGTCCTCCTGCATCCAGTGCTGCACGCGCGTCAGGATCTCGGTCTGGCTGAGATGCCTGTTCGCCAGCTCGAACAGAGCGTCGCTCAGGAGGTAGTCTGTGTCCTGCGCGAGACGGCACGCCGGCACGTTCACCTCACCGCGAGGGACGTCGTGCTCCCCGACGGCCGAGCCTCTCAGCATGTCCTGTGCGTCGCTGACGCCTATCTGGCAAAGGTAGTTGAGCATCTTGTGGGCTATGCGCAGGTAGAGACCGCGGTCGGATTCCCGCAGAAGGTGAAGCGGGCTCCTCCAGATCTCGGTGGCCTCGACGGCGCCGCTGTTCCTGAGAGCCTCCCAGTCCTTCTGGACGTTCTGCAGGCGCTGCCTCAGGACGTAGTGGCCTATGAGACCTGCGATCGTGTTGATGAGCCTGACCTCTTCCTTCAGGAAGGGTCCGACGTCCTCTTGCGGCCGTTGCTCGATGTAGTAGATCTCCAGGAGGCCCACAACGATCTCCTGGACCACCATCTCCGACCTGAGCACCCAGTCGGTCGTCTCGAACTCGGACGTTCGGAACTCCTGTCCTTCGAGTGACAGTCTGACCCTGCAGATGTCAGGGTATTGCCAACCCGGCGGAATGGCGTCCACGACGCCTCGGAGGGCGGATTCGAGCGAGTCCTCGTGCGTACGAAGCACCTCTTCGACGTGGTAGAGGCAGTTCAGCTCTTTCGCTCGCTCCTGAAGCGACTCGAGCAATCCGTCAGGAGCCCTCTGGACATCATCCGGCATGTGATATCACTCCTCTGCCGCTGCGCCCGTCTACTCTGACGGTCAGGGGCTCCTCGAGGCGCACGTGTCGCACGTGCTCGGTCTGGTTTACCGCCTCCAACGCGTCCAGCCGATCCCAGCGGATGCTTCTGGTTGACGTGTGGCGGACCGACATGTAGAACACCTTGAAGCTGATGAGATTGTGGAAGAAGTGTGATCCCTGACTGAGGTCGGGCGTCATCTGAGGCAGAGTCGCCTCGACGATGACGACGGCGCCGCTGATCTGACCCCAGGCCACGGGCACGCCCAGCCACGGGTCTGAGCTGCCCCAGCGCCCGAATCCAACCAGCAGGTACGGGCGGCCCTCCTGCACGAGCTGCCTGTTGATGGCAGCCAGCTCGGCCGCTATGGCTGGCGTGTGCCTGGCCTCGAAGCAGTCCGGCTTCACGTACACGACGTCCAGGATGTCCCCGCGCACGCCGTTGCCCATCGAGTGCTCCGACGCAACGAGAGCGTCAGGGGAGGCGAGGTCCTCCTCCGTGACCGCTACGGTGTCTCGAGCCACCATCATCGGCCGCGCCTGCAGGAATCCGAACCGCGGCTTCTCCCGGCCGAGCGGGTCGAGCGCCACGGCGAATTCGATCTCCACGTCCTTGCCGAGCGCGCTCTCCGACAGCTCCAAGAGCCTCCTGACGAGGTCGTTCAGGGGGAGAGCGTCCATCGTCAGGATCGGTGCGAAGTTGAGAACGCGGGCACCAGGGCCGTGCATCCCCGGGCGTAGCCTCTCCGATCGGACGTCGTAGGTCGAGGCGACGCGGTCGAGACTGGAGTCGTACTCCGCAGCCCCGAGGTCGGCCTGAACGAGATACTCCGTCTCCCTGATGGGGTCGGGCGGCGGCGGAGCACCCATGTTGACCGCCCAGAACTTCGTCTGCGTGTTCTTCATGATGTCGCCGACGTCAGCATAGGGAGGCGGAGCGCTCGGGTACTTCGGGCAGTAGGTCCACGATATCCCGCCGTCGACGATCTGCTTTCCCAGTCCAAGCGCGAGGTTCACTACGCCGTCCTCGGGCCTGGCACGTCCGGTGGGGTAGTAGCTGTAGGAACGGGCCACCCCGGAGATCGTCGGATAGAAGCGCTCGTTCATCCGGACGCCCACTATCTCCTGAATGATCACTGCCATCCTCTCGTCGCGCAGCGACCGACCGACCGAGCCGACGTAGTCTCTTGGCCCGGCGAAGAACGTAGACGCGTAGACGTACTTGACTGCCTCGACCAGCCGGTGAAAGCGCGCGTCGGTGCCCGGCTGGTTGTTCGGGATCATCTTTGTTCCGTAGACGCCCGCGAACGGGTGCTCGAGGGCGTCCTCGAGCACGCTGGAGGAACGTACGGCGAGCGGCGAGTGCACGCCGGCGATGAGCGCGCGGAGATCTCCGACGAACTCGGGTGGCAGCTCCCCGTGCTGGAACCCGAGCGCAATGCGCTCATCCGACTCGCCGTCGAGCGCCATCTGGTGCAACCCGTTGCGCTCCATGAAGTCATCGAAGAGCTCGGTCGTGAGCACGGTCAGTCTCGGTACGGCGACTTCGATGTCCGGGAATTCCGTAGGGGTCAGCTGTGAGAGCACTTCGTCGCGGACCAGCTTGAGGCCGGCGGCCTTTCCGCCGATCTCGCCCTCGCCGATCCGAGTGAACGTGTTCCTCGATTCGAGGAAGGAACGGTCGAACCGCGGAAGCTGCGACGCCGAAGACATCGTACGAGCCTCGCGAGAGTTCGGGTTTGCGGAGAAGGCGGGGCGCCCGGTCGCGGGCGCCCCACAGGAGGTTCGCTGCTATATCCAGCCGCGGTCGCGGCAGGCCTCGGCGACCCGGTTGATCGAGACCACATAGGCCGCGTCGCGCATGTAGAGCTTCCGCTTGCGCGCCAGCTCGCTCACTGCCACGTAGGCGCCGGTCATCTTGACGTCCAGCTTACCGAGAACCTCGTCCATTTCCCAGAAGTAGTTCATGTTGCTCTGGACCTGTTCGAAGTAGCTGCACGTCACTCCGCCGGCGTTGGCCAGGAAGTCAGGGATCACGTGAATGCCGCGTTCGCTGATCACCGCGTCGGCGGCGGGAGTCGTGGGTCCGTTCGCGCCCTCGGCGATGACCTTGGCGCGCCTCCCGATGCTCCCGACGTTGTCCGCCGTAATGGAGTTCTCGAGGGCCGCAGGGACGAGGATGTCCACGTCCTGTTCGATCCACTGCTCGCCCGGGACGATCTCATACCCCAGGTCTCGCGCCTTGGCCTGGTCGATGCCCCCGAAGCGGTCGGTGATGCCACGGAGCTCCTCCAGGTCCACGCCGTCCTTCTTGAGGAAGGCGTAGGGGCACTGCTCCGCCTGATCCCAACACGAGACGCAGACAACGGTGCCTCCGATCTGGTGGTAGAGCTCGATCGCGTACTGCGCGACGTTTCCGAAGCCCTGGACGCTGGCGGTCGTGTCGCTCGGGCGGATGTTCAGCTCCTTGAGTGCCTCCCGCAGAGTGTAGACGACGCCGTAACCCGTCGCCTGCGTGCGGCCCAGCGAGCCTCCCATACCGACCGGCTTGCCTGTGATCATCCCGGGGAAGTGTCCACCGTGTATCTTCTCGAACTCGTCCATCATCCACAGCATGTGCTGCGCATTCGTCATCACGTCGGGCGCGGGGATGTCGGAGATGTGGCCGATGTTGCGCGCCAGCTGGCGCACGAAGCCACGGCAGATCGCCTCCTGCTCGCGCGCGCTCAGATTGTGAGGGTCACAGATGACCCCGCCCTTGCCGCCTCCCAGCGGGATGTCGACCACCGCGCACTTCCACGTCATCCACATCGAGAGCGCACGGACGGTGTCGATCGTCTCCTGAGGGTGGAACCTGATGCCGCCCTTGCTCGGCCCCCTGGCGTCGTTGTGCTGCACTCGGAATCCCTGGAAGACCTGCACCATTCCGTCATCCATGCGAACAGGGATCGTGAAGTGGAACTCGCGCATCGGTGTACGCAGAAACGCGCGCGCACCATGGTCGAGACCGAGAAGGTCCGCGATCCCGTCGAACTGAGCTCTCGCCATCTCAAACGCGTTGTACCCGCCCTTCGCTGCCATCGTAACTCCTCTCGAGAATCCCGATCTCCTGGCGCCGGGCCTCGTGATCGCCACCCTGTCGGGGCTTCGGACCGGGCGCCCTCCGGTCGCCGCCGCGGTGCTGGTCAGGCAAACCAACCTACAAGGCTACTCCCTCGTCAGTCGCCAGTCAACGCAACACGCGGGAGGAACTCGGGCCGGGGGTCTGTGAATGTCCTTCGCTCATGAAACACCTTCGCTCCTCGCGGCGTCGTAGTTCCCACGGAGCGGCCCCTCCGGCCGCCGGACTCGTGCGGCCTCCTCCTCCGGCAGCCGTCGTCGCCGTCGCACCTCTGCTGATCGTGTCCGCGCGCGAACTCTTCGACAGAGGACCTCGTCCCCGAGACCGGGCCCGCGATCGAGGCGCACATCGCGGGTCGCGTTTCGGACGCCGACGCTCTTCTCGGACGTCGATGAACGTGGAAGGGCTCCCGCTCACCCTCGCGAGCGGGAGCCCTGCTGCTTGTGCCGCCCTCGACTCGGATTCGACCTGGCGCCCCTCTCCTCTGGCGCTACCTTCCCGTCTCACCTATACTCATGTCGACTTCGCCAGTTCTGACATCCCTCGCTCCTCATCCCTTCTCTTCGCATGAACGGGGAGACGACCGCTTGTACGCGCGACTTTTCGCCTGCCTCGTCTCGTATGTGTTGCTCCTCACCGCCTGCGGACGCGGGCCGCAGAGTCTGAATCCCTCACCGCACGCCCACCGCCACGCGCTCACCCACGCGATACAGATCACCGACCGTCCAAAGACCCTCGTGTCGGCCGACCTGGACGGCGACGGCGTCGACGAGGAGGTCAAGTACAACACTCACCCGAGCGGCTCTTCATACCTCTCGATCGCGCGGGTGGGAGAGGACCGCCACTACGCGCTCTGGTCGCGGAACTTCCTCGGTTCGGCAGGGCTCGGCGGCCTCGTCGAGGTGACCGGTGACGCGCCCCCGGAACTCGTCTGGTGGGAGCAGCTCGGCGGCGACCGGTTCCGGGTTCATCTGTCGCGGCTCACGGTGGCCCGTGCTGCGGTGAGCGACTCCACGATGGTGGAGTACGAGTGGAGCACCGGGGACCGGCTGATGCCCGACGGACGCTGGGGAGGCGACGTCGTGCTGTGGGATGGGTTGGACTCCGACGGGGACGGCGTCGACGACGTCGTGGCGATGGGGCTGAACACCGGGATTCAGAAGGAGCCGCGAGAGGCGTGCTTCTGGGATTCGAGAACGGGGGAGATGCTGGCGCGCGTCCGGACCGGGTCGACCCCTACCGGCGGCTGGGCGATCGCCGACGTCGACGGCGACGGGGCCGACGAGCTGGTGCTGGGTCTGGACGCACCCGGCAACGGCAACCGCGCCGGAGACTGGGACGACGGTCACTCGTACGTCGTGGTGTTCGAGGCCGACGGCTCCGTCTTGTGGTGGCGCGAACTCGGGGTCTACTCGAGCAACGCGGAACTCGTCGTCGATGACCTGGACGGCGACGGCCTCAAGGAGGTCGTGACCGTCGTCGGAGGTCATTCGGAGCAGGACGTCGAGACGTTTCGCCTCACCGTCTGGCGAGGCGACGACGGCGCGCTGCTTGCCGAAAGGCGCTTCGGATGCTCCGTGAACGCCGTCGAGACACTCGCCTGCGACGAAGGCGTGAGGGTCTTCGCCGGCTCGTCCGACGGGTATGTAAGGCGTCTCCGCTGGGACGGGGAGACGCTCGTGGTCGAAGCGGAACTCGACTGCGGTGACGCCGTGGAGTGTCTGCGCGGGGTCAGCCTCGAGCCGGACCCGGCGCCCGAGAGTCTCGCGGTCGGCACCATCAAGGGCCGCCTCGCCGTGCTGGATGAGAGCCTGTCGCCTCGCGCGGTCAGCGACGTGGGCGAGAGCGTCCGCCGTCTCCTTCCCACGCGCGTGACCGTGGGCGGACGGCCGACGCCCGGGCTGCTCGTTTTCGGAGAGGACCGCGCGTTCAGACTCCACCTGGTCAGACGCCCCCTTCCGCGGTGGATGACCTTCGTGCTCCCGCTTTCGGCGGTCGTCGTTGCGCTCCTCCTGTTCCCTCTGACAAGGCGGACGGCCCTCGCGTGGCTCCGGAGGCGGCTCCTGCCGGGCCGGAGCAGGGGAGAGGCCTCGGACGGACTGCTCAACTCGCTCACCGCGGCGAGCCACGGGAAACTGGCCGCCACGTCGACGCTCCGACGGCTGCGCGAGCAGTTCCGGATGCTGCAGCACTTCGAGGGCTCGCCGCCGGACGCGTTCCGGGAGCGCTTCGACCAGACCGTTCGCGACCTCAAGGACGTGTCCCTTCCTGGGATCATCGGTGTGGTCGAGGAGGCGGAGCGCCTTGGTCTCGCGGTCAGGCACACGGCCTCACTGCGCGCGAGTCTGGAGCGCATCGGGACGACGTTGGGAGAGCTTCCTCGCGGCCCGCTCTCGAGCGCCGGCGCCACGGCGCTCGGCGCGCGCCTGGACGCGCTCCTGCCCGAGACGGAGTCGTCGCTGCTGGCGATACGGAGGGCTGCGGAGCTCGAACGGTCGTCGGACGTGAGTGGCGAGCTCGACAGAGCGCTCGGCGCCTGCGCGACGGAGTCCCGCAGGCGGGGCGCCACGATCGCGGTCGAGAGCTGCGACCCCATCTCCGGCGTGCGCGTGTTGGGGACGCCAGGCGAGGTGTCGTTCGTCCTGGAGAATCTCATCGCGAACGCGATTGACGCCGTCGCGGGACGCGACGCCCGACGCATCAGCGTTTCGGCCGCCGTGGACTCGACGCACGCCGTCGTGACGGTCAGCGACACCGGGAAGGGGATACATCCCCAGGACAAGGAACGCGTCTTCACTGAGGGGTTCACCGACAAACCGGAGGGAGGACACGGGCTTGCGTTGAGCAGACGCATGCTCGCGCGCCGCGGCGGCACGGTGGCGCTCGTCAGGTCCTCGCCGAATGAGGGAGCGGTCTTCGAGGCCAGGTTCGCAATCGTCGGGAGTCGATAATGGGAGACAAGAGACCCAGGGCGCTCATCGTCGACGACGAGATCGGTTACGCTGAGGATGTGGCCGCGCTCGTCTCGGAGGACATCAAGTGCGACGTCGCGGGGGACCCGGTGTCGGCGATGCGCGACGTGCAGCGCTTCTCATACGATCTCGTGTTCCTGGACATAGACCTCCAGCACGAGACCGACGGCATCCGTCTCCTCAGGATGATCAAGGAGGTGGAACCGTCTCTGCCGGCCGTGATGCTCACGAAGACCGCCGACCTCTCGTCCATCATCGAAAGCGTCAAGAGCGGAGCCTTCTACTACGTTGTGAAGGGCACCGACCCGTCGGTCCACAACCTTGTGCACGTCGCGCGACTGGCCATCGAGGACGCGCGGCTGAAGCGGGCGGTCTCGCAGCTCGAGGAGGAGGAGGAGGGTGCGTCCGACGGGATCGTGGGTGGCAGTTCCGCAACGCTGCGCCTGAAGGGCGAGATCGCGAAGGTCGCCGGGCTGGACTGCTGCGTCCTCGTTACCGGGGAGTCCGGAACGGGCAAGGAACTCGTGGCCCGGGCGCTGCACGCTGCCAGCGGGCGCGCCGCGCGGGGGAGGTTCGTGGCGGTCAACTGCGCCGCTTTCCCGGACCAACTGATCGAGAGCGAGCTCTTCGGGCATGAGAAGGGCGCGTTCACGGGCGCCGACAGGCGTCGCATCGGGAAGTTCGAGTACGCGGAGCGCGGAAGCATCCTGCTCGACGAGGTGGGCGACATGCCCCTCGCCGGCCAGGCGAAGCTGCTGCGCGTGCTGCAGGAGAGGCGGTTCGAGCGCGTGGGCGGCAACCAGACCGTGGAGACGGATGCGCGCGTGATCGCCTCGACCAACCGCGACCTGGCCCAACTCATGTCGGCCGGAAACTTCAGGGAAGACCTCTACTACAGACTCGCCGAGTACGTGATCCACGTCCCGTCTCTCCGTGAACGGCCGGAGGACGTTCACGACATAGCGGCGCATCTCGTTACCGCGCTGGGCCAGCAGACGGGACGCGCGGGAGTCGGCATATCCCAGGCCGCCCTCGACGCTCTGCGCGCGCGCGACTGGCGGAGGAACAACGTCCGCGAGCTCCGGAACGCGCTCCTTGCAGCGATGATCAGGTGTGAAGACGACACGCTCTTGCCGGAACATTTCTCGTACGACCGGTACGAGCTTTCGGACCGGCCTCCCTCGTACGACGACGCGAAGCAGGAGGCCGTCGACCAGTTCAAGCGTCGCTACCTCACACATCTCTTGCGGATCACGAGCGGCAACGTTGCAGCGGCCGCAGACATGGCCGGAATCCAGCGCACCACGTTTCACCGCCACCTGGCGGAGATCGGCGTGGATGCGAAGGCGTTCAGGAAGTAGCAGAGGCATCCTTTGGGACTCAATCGAGACGAGCTCGACCGGCTCGCCGTGAACACCATCCGCACGCTGTCGATGGACGCCGTCCAGAAGGCCAACTCGGGCCATCCCGGGACTCCGATGGCCCTCGCTCCCGTCGCGTACTGCCTGTGGCAACGCTTCCTTCGATACGATCCGGCCGACCCGCTCTGGCCGAACAGGGACCGCTTCGTTCTCTCCGCGGGCCACGCCTCCATGTTGCTGTATTCCATGCTGCACCTCTCCGGAGTCAGGTCGGTCGGCGCCGCGCACGAGGTCCTGGAGCGTCCGTCCGTGACGCTGGATGACATCAGGGACTTCCGGCAGCTCGGAAGCTCGTGCCCGGGCCATCCCGAGCACGGCCTGACCGCAGGCGTCGAGACCACGACGGGGCCGCTCGGCCAGGGCGTCGCAACGAGCGTGGGCATGGCGATCGCCGGCCGATTCCTGGCCGCGCGTTTCAACCGCCCGCGATTCGAGATGTTCGACTTCGACGTCTACGCCCTTGCCGGCGACGGAGACCTGATGGAAGGTGTCTCCGCGGAGGCCGCCTCGCTGGCCGGTCATCTCGAGTTGTCGAACCTCTGTTGGATCTACGACAGCAACGGGGTCACGATCGAGGGTCGGACGGACATCACGTTCTCGGAGGACGTGGGCGCGCGCTTCGAGGCGTACGGCTGGAACGTCGTGCGTGCCGGTGACGCCAACGACCTCGCGAAGCTCTCCGCGGCCTTCGAGGCCTTCCGGGAGATCGGCGATCGTCCCACGCTCGTCATCGTCGACAGCCACATCGCGTACGGCGCGCCCAACAAGCAGGACACGAGTGCGGCGCACGGCGAACCTCTGGGGAAGGATGAGGTCAGGCTCGCCAAGAGGAGCTACGGCTGGGACGAGGACGCCACGTTCCTCGTGCCCGACGGCGTGCGGGAGCACCTCGCAGCCGGGATGGGGGCGCGCGGGCGAGAACTTCGGGAACGCTGGGCCGTGTCTTTCGGGGAGTACGAGAGAGAGCACCCCGAACTGGCGCGGGAGCTGACACTGATGCAGCGCCGCGAGCTCCCGGACGAGTGGGACAACGAGCTTCCCGACTTCGCGCCTGACGTCAAGGGGGTCGCGGGGCGGGTGGCCTCCGGGACGACGCTGAACAGGCTGGCCGAGAACGTCCCCTGGCTCATGGGCGGGTCGGCCGACCTCGCTCCCTCCAACAAGACGGCGCTGACGTTCGAGGGGGCCGGCGACTTCGCTGCCGGGAGCAGGGGGGGGCGCAACATCCACTTCGGTATTCGCGAGCACGCCATGGGCGCCGTCCTGAACGGACTTGCGCTCTCAGGGCTTCGGCCGTACGGAGCCACGTTCCTGGTCTTCTCCGACTACGCCAGACCGGCGATGAGGTTGAGCGCGCTCATGGAGCTGCCCGTGGTCTACGTTTTCACTCACGACTCGATCAGCGTCGGCGAGGACGGACCGACCCACCAGCCGGTCGAGCAGCTCGCGTCTCTGAGGTCGGTGCCCGGACTCGTCGTCCTGAGGCCGGCCGACGCCACGGAGGTCGTGGACGCCTGGCGCGTGATCATGCAGCTCAGGGACGAACCGGCAGCGCTCGTGCTGAGCCGGCAGGCCCTTCCCGTGCTGGACCGAGACCGCTACGCTCGTTCGCAGGTCGCGCGCGGAGGCTACGTGCTGGCGGACTGCCGGGGTGCTCCGGAAGTGCTTCTCATCGCGACGGGGAGCGAGGTGTCGCTCTGCCTCGAGGTGCGGGAGCGGCTCGCGTCGGAGGGCGTCGGCGCCAGGGTGGTCAGCATGCCGTCGTGGGAGCTCTTCGAGCGCCAGGACCGCGCGTATCGAGACAGCGTGATCCCGCCCGGAGTGCCGGCCAGGGTCACGGTGGAGCAGGCCGCGACGTTCGGTTGGGAGAGGTACGCGGGTACCTCGGGGGAGATGATAGGCATCGACACGTTCGGTGCGTCGGGCCCCGCGGCGGACGTTCAGGCGAAGTACGGCTTCACCGCGGACGCAGTGCTGGCCGCGGCCCGGCGCCAGCTGGAGGCGCCGGGGGGCTAGGCCCCGCGGTCCAGGTACGAGCGCCGGCCGACGCGGCTGCGCCACGGGCTTCGCCACCCTGTCAGGCCCGGCGTTCTGGACAAGGTGGTCAGACTGGGCTATACTAAATGATATTCGTCTTCGACTCACGCGTTCCACCTCGAGGTCTCGCGAAGCCATGAGAATCGTCGCGGTCGCACTGCTCTCCCTTGGTCTGGCGCTTCCGAGCGCGCACGGACTCGCTCTGTGTATCGGATGTGACGGCAGCGTCTCGCTCGAGATCGCCGTCGAAGGGTCAGGCGCAGGGGCGCGACACGGCTCGTGCTGCCGCCAGACTTCGTGCGAGGACGAGTCAACGTCCCGGCGACAGGGCAACGAGATCCACGCTGCGCACGGAGACTGCCGCGACGTGCCCCTCGGCCGCGACGCGGCGCCCCCGCCCGGGAAGCTCTCGTCGAAGCGCGGGTCTTCCCGGCCGGTGCAGGACGTGGGCGTCGCAGCCGCCCCCGCCGCCGGACAGGCTGTTCTCACAGCCGAAGCCGCGGGGACCGTCCGTGCAGAGCCGGGCCCGCCGTTGTACCCACACCTCAGCACTGTCGTACTTCTGCTCTGATCCGAACCACAGCCATGTTCGTGAGCTGAAGCAACGGGCGCTCGGACGTGTGAGCGCGCGCCGCGTGGAGGCGATCGGTTCGTCCGGTCCTCCCGGCAGGCGCGCAGCCACACCGGGCGGCCGGATGCCGTAGACCGACTCCGCGCCACGCAGCGACAGACCGCGCAGCGGGCGGCGCCTTGCGACAAGACGAGAACGAGAGGCAGGAGAATCGATGAAGACAAGAGCTCTGGTACTGCTGGCGGTTGTTGTCGCGATCGCGATACTGGCGGTCGTCGTCTCCAGAGGGCAGAGGGACGACGTCGACCACGCGGCGGACCTGCACGACGGCGAGGTCGCCTCGCAGCACGACGACGACCACGCCGGGCATGACCACGGGGCCGAGGACGCGGACGCCGACGACCACACCGGGCACGACCACGGGGCCGAGGACGCGGACGCCGACGACCACGCCGACGACGGGGAGGGAGGGCGCATCGTTCTCTCGGAACTCGACCGGAAGGACGCGGGCATCCGTCTCGCGATCGCCGGGCCGGGACACCTCGAGCTCACGACCCGTCTCCTGGGCGAGGTCCGCGTCAACGAGGAGCGGCTCGCGCACGTCGTGCCTCCCGTCTCCGGCGTCGTCCGCGAGGTCAAGGTCAGGATCGGCGACGAAGTGTCCGCGGGCGACCTTCTGGCCGTGGTGGCCAGCCGCGAACTCGCGGAGGCCCGGGCGCAGTACATGAACGCGCGGGGACGCCGCGAGCTCAAGAGCATCGAGTTCGATCGGCAGAAGGAGCTCTGGTCGCGGGAGATCATGGCGGAGCAGGACTACCTCAACGCCGGGCAGGCGTTGTCGGAAGCCGACATCGAGCTCCAGACGGCAGAGCAGACGCTTCACGCGCTGGGTGTGGAGGAGGAGGCACTCGAGGGGCTCTCGATGACCCACGACGCCGGCGCTCTGACGCGCCTGGAACTGCGCGCCCCGCTCGGCGGCACGGTCATCGAGATGCACATGGTCATGGGCGAGGTCGTCGACGAGGACTCCGACGTTCTCGCGATCGCCGATCTGAGCACGGTCTGGATCGACCTCGACGTTCCGCAGGCGGACCTGTCCGCCGTCCACAAGGGGCAGAGAGTGACGATATCCGCGCCGGGCATCGGCATCCCCGAGGCGACCGGCGTCGTGAGCTTCGTTTCTCCGATCATCGATGAGGAGACCCGCACCGCTCTCGCGAGGATAGAGATCCCCAACGAATCGATGCTCTGGCGCCCGGGTCTCTTCGTGACCGCCGAGGTGTCGTTCGAGCGGCTCGACGTGCCCGTGCTGGTCCCCAGAGACGCGGTGCAGACACTCGAGGGTGAGCCTGTCGTCTTCGTGTGCCACGGCAACACCTTCGAATCGGTGCCCGTCGCGCTCGGCAGCTCGACGAGGACTCACGTGGAGATCGTGTCGGGACTATCGGAGGGGGACGAGTTCGTCGCCGAGGGCGCCTACGCGCTCAAGGCGGAGATCGTGACGAGCGGGCTCGACAGCCACGCCGGGCACGGACACTAGCGGTGCTGCCCCGGCCAGCGACCGACAGCGAACCAAAGGACACGCGCTCATGATAGACAGAATCGTCAGGTTCTCCCTCCGCACGCGCGCCGTGATCGTGCTCGCGATGCTCGCCGTTATCGGAGGAGGGATGTACGGATACATGGGGATGCCCGTCGACGCGTTCCCCGATATATCGCCGATCATGGTCCCCGTCTTCGCCGAAGCCCACGGGATGTCGCCCGAGGAGGTCGAGCGGCTCATCTCGTACCCCATCGAGTCCGCGATGAACGGGCTCCCCGGCGTCACGCAGATCAAGTCGACCTCGGCGTTCGGCATGGCCGTGATCTACGTCTACTTCAAGGACGACGTCGACGTCTACTTCGCGCGGCAGCTCGTCGCGGAACGGCTTGCTGCGGCGATGCCGGACCTTCCGGACATGCACGAGCCTCCGGGCCTCGGTCCCATCTCCACGGGACTGGGGCAGATCTTCATCTACTACCTGACGGCCGATCCCGACCTGGACACCGGCGGGATGGACCTCGACCTGTACCTCCGGGACCTGAACGACTGGGTCGTGAAGTACCAGCTTCAGACGGTCCCCGGAGTGACCGACGTGCTGTCGATAGGCGGGCACGTCCTCCAGTACCAGATCAGAACGAACCCACTGGCGCTCCGCGAGTACGACGTGTCGCTCGAGGACATCGTCGACGCGGTGAGGGACAACAACAGGAACGCGGGCGGGCAGTTCCTCGTGGTCGGTTCCGAGGAACATCTGGTCCGCGGCATAGGGCTCGTGCAGAGCCTGGGCGACATACGCGACCTGCCCCTGAAGTCCGTGGGTGGCGTTCCGGTCACCATCGGACGCGTGGCCGAGGTCGAGTTCGGGCCCGAGATCCGGCGCGGCGTCGTCTCGCACAACGGGGAGAAGGAGGTCGTGTCGGGGCTCGTCCTGAAGCTCTTCGGCGAGAACACGTCCGCGGTCATCGACCGGCTCTACGACAAGGTCGCCGAGGTCCGGGAGGCTCTCCCCGAAGGAGTCGAACTCGTCCCGTACTACGAGCAGGCCGAGCTCGTCACGAACGCGACCGGGACCGTCAAGACGGCGCTCCTCCTGGGCGCGCTTCTCGTCCTCATTACGCTGGCGCTGTTCCTGGGCAACTGGCGCACGTCCGCGATCGTCGCGCTCTCCCTTCCGTTCTCCGCGCTGACTGCGGTCATCCTCATGAGGCTCACGGGGATCTCCGCGAACCTGATGTCCCTTGGCGGGATCGCGATCGCCATCGGGATGCTGGGCGACGGCTCCATCGTCATGGTCGAGAACATCCACAGGCACCTGAACATCCCCGAGAAGAGCCACCACGAGAAGAGCCGGGTGATCCTCGACTCCGCGCACGAGGTCGGCAAGCCGATCGTCTTCTCGATGGCCATCATCGTGCTGGTGTTCCTTCCGATCCTCACGCTTCAGGGCGTCGAGGGGAAAATGTTCGCGCCGATGGCAAAGACCATCTCGTTCGCGCTCCTGGGTTCGATGGCGATGGCGATCGTCGTGGCGCCGGCGCTGTCGTCCCTGCTTCTCAACAAGGGGAAGCACGAGGAGTTCGTCGTGCTGGCGAAGCTCAAGGCTGCGTACAGACCCGCTGTCTCGTGGGCCGTGCGGCACAAGAAGCGAGTGATGCTGATCGGGCTCGGGGCGTTCGTCGTGAGCATGCTCCTCTTCCCGCTCATCGGGACGGAGTTCGTCCCGACCCTCGAGGAGGGGTCGATCCTCATCGGCGTGGCGATGGCGCCGTCCATCGCGCTCGACGAGGCGACCGCCACCATCATGACGCTGGAGCGGAGGATCCTCGAGTACGACGCCGTCGACGAGACGGTGTCGCGCATCGGGCGTCCGGAGGCCGGGAGTCACCCGCATCCCGTGAATTACGCAGAGGTCCACATTGAACTCAAGCCCCGCAGCGAATGGGGGAAGTTCGGGAACAAGGAGGAACTGGTCGAAGCGCTGAGCGCCGACCTGTCGGGCTATCCGGGCGTTCAGCTCAACTTCACCCAGCCAATCCAGAACGCGTTCGACGAGCTTCTTTCCGGGACGCGCGCCGAACTCGCCATCAAGCTCTACGGTGAGGACCTCGACGTGCTCAGGGCGAAGGCGGGCGAGATCGTCGCCGCCATCGAGGACGTTCCGGGTCTTGTTGACCTGGCGCAGGAGCAGAGCTTCGGCCAGCCGCAGGTCCAAATCATAGCCGACCGCGCCGCGTGCGCGAGATACGGCGTGGCCGTGTCCCAGATCCTGGAGCTGGTCGAACTCGCCGTCGGCGGGGAGATCATCGACAACGTCTATCTGAACGTCAGGCGGTACGCCATTCACCTGAGGCTCCAGGAGGACTACCGCGCCGACCCGGACGCTCTCAGGTCGCTGCTCGTTCACACGGAGGACGGCTCGCTCATACAGCTGTCCCAGGTGGCGGAGGTACGGCAGGTCGTCGGTCCCATCCAGATCAACCGCGAGAAGAACCAGCGGCGATGGACCGTACAGGGCAACGTCCGCGGCAGAGATCTGGGCGGCGTGGTGAAGGACATACAGAGGCGCATAGACGAGGACGTCGAGCTACCGGCCGGCTACTTCGTTGAGTACGGCGGGCAGTTCGAGAACCAGGAACGCGCCATGCGCCGGCTGTCGATCATCGTTCCGCTCGTCATCGCGGCCGTGCTCGGGCTCCTCTGGATGTCGTTCGGCGTGATGCGGCACGCTCTCATCATCATCCTGAACATCCCGCTCGCGCTCATCGGGGGCGTCATGGGGTTGCTCATCACGGGGGAGTACCTCTCGGTCCCCGCGTCCGTCGGGTTCATAGCGCTCTTCGGCATAGCCGTTCAGAACGGGGTGGTGCTCGTGAGCTACTTCAACCACCACCGCAGCAAGGGCATCGACCTGGACGCGGCGCTCGTGGAGGGTTCGCTCCTTCGCCTGCGGCCTGTGCTCATGACCGCCATGACGACCGTGCTGGGGCTGCTGCCCCTGCTCCTGTCCCGCGGGATCGGCTCTGAGGTCCAGCGACCGCTCGCGACGGTGGTCATCTTCGGGCTGACCACGTCGACGCTCCTGACGCTCTTCGTCATTCCTGCGGTCTACGGTTGGGTCGAGGAGAAGCTCGACCCGTCGCTCCGGCGCAACGGGTCGAATGAGCAGGAACGACTCGGAGCGAACCGCGACTGAACGCTCGGGGTGGGAGACGGAGAATGAGGACCCCGCCGCCGACAGCCCGCACGGCGGGGTCGCTCGACCCTTCCGCTGGAGTCGGTTCGCGTTCTGCTACGCGGCGGCCCGGCGGCGCGCCTGTCGCGATCTTCTGACCCCCCTGAAGTAGATGAGGGCTCCTGTCCAGACGATCCAGACAAGACCAACTCCCACGGCGATGTGGTAGATGGCGCCCGCCACCCCTCCGCCGTAATGAATGTCCATGAAGACGTAGTCCCACGCGTAGTGGAGCGCGTGTGCATCGCGCGCGTCCAGGAGCGCGCTGACGTCGTGATGGAAGCGGAAGGACGCGTTGAACGCGATGACGAGCCCGCTGACGGCCTGGACGACTATGAGCAGCGCCAGGAAGATGCCCGCGACACGGTGCCACCTTCTGAGTGTGGTCTCCTTGACTCCGCCCTTCATCGTCGCCTCCTCTCATGAACCCTTGCGGGCGCGTCACGCCCGGAGCAGCCTGGCATTGATGGCCACGATCACCGTGCTTATCGACATGAAGACCGCGCCCACTGCCGGTGTCAGGAGCACGCCCGACCCATAGAGTACGCCGGCGGCGAGCGGGATGGCCACCGCGTTGTAGCCGGTCGCCCAGACGAGGTTCTGGATGATCTTCCTGTACGTCGACCTTGCCAGCGAGATGATGCTCAGGACGTCAAGTGGGTTGCTCTTCACGAGGACGATGTCCGCCGTCTCCACGGCGACGTCCGTGCCGGCGCCGATCGCGATCCCGACGTCCGCCTGGGCGAGAGCCGGTGCGTCGTTGACCCCGTCGCCGGTCATAGCGACAGTGAGCCCCCGGGACTGGATCTCCCGAATCTTGGCCGCTTTCTGATCAGGCAAGACCTCGGCCATGTAGTCGTCGAGGCCGAGCTCGTCGGCGACCCACTTGGCGACCTGGCGGCTGTCCCCGGTGAGCATCATGCACTGCACGCCCATGCTCTTGAGCCGAGCGATGGCCTCCTTGGATTCCTCTCTAATCACATCGGCAAGCGCGAGCGCTCCAACGAGCGCTCCGTCCACGACCACGAACACGATCGTCTTGCCCTGTTCGCTCAGAAGCTGAATCTCGCCGGACGGAACCTCGAATCCAAGCTGACGCACCTGCTCGGGACTCACGACCTGTACATTGCGGCCGTCCACTGTTCCCTCGACGCCCCGGCCCGGATTCGCGCGGAAGTCCGTGACGTGGAGCTTGCCCTCGGTCGCCCCCGCGATGCCTCGTGCTATGGGGTGTTCCGAGTGGCTCTCGACGGCAGCGGCGAGTTCCAGCAACCGGTCTCTGTCGAGATCGGGGCCCAGGGTGACAACGTCCGTCACGCCGAAGCGTCCCTCCGTCAGCGTACCCGTCTTGTCGAAGATGATCGCGTCGATGTTGCGCGCTCGCTCGAAGGCCGCGCGGTCTCGAATCAGGAGACCCTTGCTGGCGGAGAGCGCGGTCGACACGGCCACGACGAGCGGGACTGCGAGGCCCAGCGCGTGCGGACAGGAGATGACCATGACGGTGATCGCTCGCTCCAGAGCGAACGGGAATCCCATCCCGCGGACGAGCAGCCAGACCGCGAAGGTCGCACCTCCAGAACCCAGGGCGATGTACGTGAGCCACCCTGCCGCACGGTTGGCCAGGTCCTGGCTCTTGGACTTGCTCTCCTGGGCCTGCTTCACCAGAGCGATGACCTGCGCGAGGTACGAGTCCTGGCCCGTCTTGGACACCACGACGGTCAGCGAGCCTTCGCCGTTGACCGAGCCGCCGACGACGGTAGAACCCGGCGTCTTGGTGACGGGCTTCGATTCGCCCGTCAGCATCGACTCGTCGAGCGAGCTTTCGCCCTCCGTCACTTCACCGTCCGCGGGGATCTTCTCGCCCGGTCTGACCAGCACCCTGTCGCCCGCCTTCAGAGCGTCGAGCGGAACGTCCTCCGTGTCTCCGTCATCTCCCAGTCTGTGCGCCTCCGACGGCATGAGGCGAGCGAGCTCCTCGAGAGCCCGGGAGGCCCCCATGACCGACTTCATCTCGATCCAGTGTCCCAGGAGCATGATGTCGACCAGCGTTGCCAGCTCCCAGAAGAACATCTTGCCGGCGAGCCCAAAGACGACGAGAGAGCTGTAGAAGTAGGCGGCCGAGATCGCCACGGTGATGAGGGTCATCATCCCGGGAGCGCGGCGTCCGATCTCCGCGCCAAACCCACGGAAGAAGGGCCAGCCGCCATACAGAAAGACGAACGAGGACAGAACGAAGATGACGTAGACGTCTCCCGTGAAGTCGAGCGACCGTTCGAGGCCGAGAAGCTCCTGGATCATCGGTGACAGTGCAAGAACTGGCAGAGTCACCACGAGACAGATGAAGAACCGACGCTTGAAATCGGCTGCCATGTGAGCGTGGTGACTCTGGTGGGTGTGGCCGTGTCCTGACGCGCCCGAGTCGACACCGGCTTGAACGGGCGCGTGCGCCTCTCTCACCTTGGCATCGTGTCCAGCGTGGTGCTCATGTGGATGCACGGGTCCCTCCATTCCTCACGTCCATTCATATCCGGAGGAGCGCTTCGCCTCCCTTGCCCGTCAATCGCCGCAGACCCTTCTTGCGGATTGGATCCTGCGGACCCTGAAGCGGCAGCGCAAACGTGAAAGCGTTGCCGTGACCCGGCTCGAAGTCGACCCATATGCGTCCACCGTGAGCCTCCACGACCAACCGGCAGAACGCCAGCCCCAGGCCCACCGACATCCTGTCGCCGGACGAGTCATCGGCCTGGCCGTATTTCTCAAAGATGTGTTCTCGCACATGGCGCGGCACGCCCGGGCCGGAGTCTCTCACCGTCACCTGCGCTTCTTCGTCGCTTGACGCCACGAGGACCTCAACGTCGCCGTCTGCAGGTGTGAACTTGACCGCGTTCAGCAGGAGGTTGTCGATGACGCGCCGGACTCTCTGCTCGTCAGCTCGAAGCGGGATGACGTCCTTCAGCGACGGACCCCGAACGTGGATCTTCCTCTCCTCCGACTGCAGCGCGATGTCCTGAACGGCAGCTCGGGCGAGCGAGGCCAGATCGATGTCGCCGATGTTGAGGCTCAGTGCGCCGGCCTCCGCCGTTGCGGCGTCGAGCATGTCGCCGATCATGTGTTCCAGCCGCCCAACGCTGTCCCTGGCGATCTGCAGCAGTTCCCCATCCTGCTCGCCGCGATCAGCGTTCGCTGACTCACTCCGAGCGAGCGCATTCAGCGCCATCCCCGCTGTAACGGCGGGCCCCTTGAGGTCGTGGATGAGCATGTTCACGAGATCTTCTCGCAGACGCTCCGAGACGCGGAGCTTGCGGGAGACGTCGGCCTCTCGCTCGGCGGCTCTACGCCAGCCCAGGTACATGATGACGGGAACCAGCACGATCACGGCCTGGAGCAGGCCGGAGACGATGTGGCGAATCAGCATCTCGGTGCCCATCAGGAACCCGTGGAGGAGGAACTGAACGGTCGCAGATCCGACGACGACCAGCGCGATCGCGCCGGCCCATCGCAGCCACCTGCCCCGCACGCTGACGGGGTCTCGTGCTTCCGACATGGTGTTGCCCCGTCTCTAGAGGTTCTCGATCACGGCCCTGAGCTTCCCCTGAGCCTCCTGGGCGACGGGTCCGAGTTCGGAGTTGTCCACCGAGGCCATCGCCGCCAAGGGATCGACTGCCGCGACCTCGACCGTTCCCGTTTCCGTCTCCTGTACCACCACGTTGCAGGGGAGCATTATCCCGATCCACTTCTCGGACATCAGCGCACGGTGGGCGAGAGGCGGGTTGCAGGCTCCGAGAATGCGATACTCACGGAAGTCGACGTCGAGCTTGTCCTTCAGCGTGGCCTTAACGTCTATCTGCGTGAGGACACCGAAGCCCTCTCTGCTCAGGGCGTCGGTCACTGCTCTCACGGCTTCGTCGAACGTCAGTTCCAGCTCTTTCGCGAAGTAGTAGTCCAAGGTCACCCTCCAAACGGCTCCTGAGATGGCGGGCACGCATCACGCGGAGGATAGTGATGAGCGCCGGTGGCCCTTCGCCACCCGTCATCCCGCGCATCGTCGCATGTGCCCCACCTACTCGCATGCGCCCCACCTACCATCTGATGCGCGGTGGGCGGAATCGGTGTCTTGCTGGCTTTCTGCCGCGTAGCAACGACGGTCTCTCTCGGGGCGCGGCCCTAGAAGAGGAGAGTCAGGCCGCCTCCGTAGCCGAAGTCGGAGTGCCACCGTCCCACGAGGGAGAAGGCTCTGGCGGCCGTGTACGACACGTCTACGTTGCCCTCCCACAGGCTGTGGGTGTCGTACTGCGCCTCACCTCGAAGCGCGAAACGGGGAGTGAGTTGCAGCTCCTTCGCCAGATTAGCTCTCGCGCCCCCATCAGTGTCGGCCCAGACGCTCGACTCCAGATTCAGGGGCAGGAGGTATCTCAGTCCGGCGACACCTCGGACCTCTCTGACATCAGCGTCTTCGGCGAGGGCGTCGGCTCCTGCGAAGACCGAGAAGAACCTGTTGACGTACCGGTCGTACGTGAGGGTCGCGTCCGACCGCGCGCTCTCGACGTCCCCCCAGCCGGTCTCCCACGTGGCAGTGACGATGCTGCGCGTGTTGGCGAGCGTAACGGAGCCCTCCGTCATGTTGCTCAGGACGTCGGCCTGCCCCCAGACGTACCACGGGTCCCTTCGAAGCTCCGGCGGAACGGCGTCGGACCGCGCATCGGCGCCGAACCCCTCGTAGTGCACCACGCGGGCCATCCCCGCCTTCATGTGATAGAGCAGATGGCAGTGGAAGAACCAGTCTCCGAACTCGTTCGCGTCGAACTCGATGACCGTTGTCGACATCGGGGCGACATTGACGGTGTGCTTGAGAGGCGCGAACTCGCCTTGACCGCTCAGGACTCTGAAGAAGTGACCGTGCAGGTGCATCGGATGGTGCATCATCGTCCTGTTGACCATGATGAACCGAACGACCTCGCCCTCCTCGATGAGGACCGCGTCGCTCTCCGAGAGGGTCTTGCCGTTCAGGAGCCAGACGTACCTGTCCATGTCGCCGTCCAGGGTCAGACGGACCTCTCTCACCGGTCGATGTCCGGCGAATGCGGTCGGCTCCAGCGCGCGCAGCTTCTCGTACGGCGGCCACGGGCGTCTCGGGTCCATGCCGTCGACGGCCCGTTCCGCACCGTCGTGAGTGGCCTTCGGCGGCCGCGACATGCCGGGCATCTCTTCCGCCTGGACATCCGGTGTCTCACCCGGCGTCTCCTCGACCGACGTCTCCATGCGGTGCATCCCGGCCATGTCCATGTCCCGCATCTCGGATACTTCCATCCCGCCCGTGTCCGTCCCACCCACGTCCATCCCGCCCATGTCCATCCCGCGCATGTCCATCATCCCCGGGCGGTCGAACATGCCCGAACTGACGTCCGCGTCCGACATGCCCATGGTGCCTGCGGGCATCAGAGAGAGCATGCGACCCAGGCTCATCCCGCCCATCATGTGATAGAGGTTGGGGCGCGGCACGTCAGGCGCCGCTCGGTGCATCGCCGAGCCCAGCCAGACGGAAGCGCGACCTGACCCGTCCTGCGCCGTGGCCCGCAACTCGTGAGCGCCGTGTCCCGGGATCCGCACCAGAACGTCGTATGTCTCCGCAACGGCGATGAGCAGGCGCGTCTCCTCGAACGGGACGACGTCGATGCCGTCAGCTGAGATGACGGTCATCGGTCCACCCGCGAACTCGACGTGGAAGTACGTTGTCGCCGAGCCGTTGATGATGCGCAGTCTGATCGTCTCACCGTGATGGGCCTGGAAGTCCGACTGGGGCACGCCGTTCGCCAGGAACCTGTCGTAGGCGACGTCCGCTATGTCCATGGGCGGCATGCGGAGCAGCTCGCGCCTGAGATAGCTTCCCAGCATCCCCTCGCGGATCGAGCCGAGCAGGCTCTGCATGTCGCCCCTCTTGAGGGAGTACCACTCGCTGCCACGTCTGAGCGTCCGGTTGACGGAGTGCGGGTCCTCGTCGGTCCAGTCGGAGAGGACGATGACGAGCTCTCGGTCGACGTCGTGGGTCGGGACCGCCGGGTCGATCACGATCGAACCGTACAGGCCGCTTTGCTCCTGGAGACCCGAGTGCGAGTGGTACCAGTAGGTGCCGCTCTGACGTACCGGGAACTCGTAGACGAACGTAGCGCCGGATTCGATCGGGGGGAAGCTAACGTACGGGACGCCGTCCATGCCGGGCGGCACCAGGACGCCGTGCCAGTGAATGGACGTGGGGTCGGACATCTCGTTGGAGACGCTGATGCGGGCCGTGTCTCCCTCGGTGAAACGCATCGTCGGCCCGGGGATGGCGCCGTTGATCGTCATCGCTTGAGACGGCCTGCCCGTGATGTGAACGGTCTCGCTGGTGACAGTCAGAGCGTACTCGACGAGCCCGGCCTGCGCGGGTCCGCCGAGTGCGAGTCCGGCAAGAAGCGCGAGGGACGCAGCAACCGGGGCCGGCGAAACGTCCAGGGTCAGTCTCCGACGGCGCGTCATGACTCGCCTGCCTTTCGGTGCGCGGCCTCTCGACGTCGATGCGGGTTCGAGAGCGTGGGCGGCGGCCCCATGACGGTACATGGCAGCGCCCGTGACAGCAGATGACTCTCGTTCACCCAGGTCGGCAGACTAGCACGGGACCCGGTCGCTCGCAAGCGCCCGCGCCTGGACCGCCGCGTGTGCCCCTTCCCCCACATGTCGGCGGCTGCTACCATGGCCGCGCCGACTGACGATGTGCCGGACCGTGCCGTCGGCGGTCCTCGGATGATGGGGCGCTGAGCCATGCGATTGCCGACCGTCCATGTGGAGTTCTCCTCCCGCTTCGTGACCCTCTGACCTCGGCGTCTACACCGGCGTCGACATCGCCGGTCGCCCGGACGTGCAGCTCAACATCGAGGAGGCGGAACGTCTGCCGTTCGCAGACGACTCCTTCGACACGGCCCTGTGCGTCGACGTGCTCGAGCACCTCGACGACCTCCACGCCATGTTCGCAGAGCTCGTGAGGGTCTCGGGGCGGCGCGTCATCGTCTCTCTTCCCAATTGCTGGAACGTCGCGCGACGGAGGATAGAGAGGGGAGGGGGACGATAGCGCACTACGGTCTGCCGGTGGACAGGCCCCCAGACAGGCACAAGTGGTTCTTCAACACGGCCGAGGCGAGCGGGTTCCTCCGCGCGAAGGCGGAGGAGTTCGGAGTGGAGATCGAGGACCTGTTCGTCACCGAGAGGCCGCGCAGCCTGTTTCTGAGATTTCTCCGGAGGCTCAGATACCCGGGCGCCGGATACCAGAACAGGTACGCCTGCACCGTGTGGGCCGTTCTGCGGAAGCCGCTATAGAGAAGCCGCCGGCATCGCTGCCGGCGGCTTCGCGTTCCCGAACAGACGCCTGCCGATCTAGAAGACTCTGTAGCCTACGCTGACCGACGTGTTCGTGTACCAGTCTCCGTCACCGATCTTGTCGAGCTGACCGGTCACAGCGACGTTGACCTGGTTCTCGATGTAGAAGATGAAGCCCGCGCGGATGGAGTGGCCGTCGATCGCGTCCTCGTCCGCTGAGGCCTTGTCGTACTGGAGCTGGTAGCTCCCCATGAAGTCGATGCGGTTGGAGACCTCGTAGATGTAGTCCGTGACCGATGTGATGCCGTACGCCTCACCCATGCCGTCGAACGGGGTGATGTAGTCGGTCCTGTGGTTGATCTGGGACTTGAGGCCCATCGGATACGCGAAGCTGAACCCCGCCTCCACCAGACCCTCCGGGTCGCTCTCGTCGAACGTCGTGATCTCGTGCCCGACACCGGCGCTGACGTCCCAGCCGTAGTACCTGTCGTGGATGACCTCGTCGAACAGCACCTCGTCCATCCTGAGGATGCCGGTCGCGCCCAGCGTGTCGCCACCGAGCTTGCCGGAAGCCCTGATGACATCCTCCATCTTCTCGTACCAGTAAGGCTTGTAGGCGGAGCCGTGCTCGTCCTGGAACTCGCCCCTGCGCTCGATGACGTTGCCGAGCTTGATGAGGTCGGCCTTCGGGATGTGCCCGGTGATCACGCCCTCCTCGAGCAGGAACTGGTCGATGCGGATGGCCCTGGCGAACGCCGTCGCGTTGATGAAGCGGCCGTAGCCGACGCCGACCGACCCTCTCGAGTCGATCTGCTTATATCCCTCGACGTGAGACGCGGCGAGTCCCGCGTATCCGAAAAAGTCGCCGTCGTCCGCGAGGTACTTGTTGAAGTACGTCGAGAAGTCGACGCTGTGGCTCGTGTCGTCATTGAGCTTCGTTCCGGTGCCGCTGACGTCGACGCCCCAGGAGAGCGGCAGCGACGAGTAGAACTGCTTGTAGACGAGTCCCACGGTCCCGACGTCGGAGATCGTTGTGTCGCCCTTGCTCGCGTAGTTGTAGAACAGGTTCGCGTTCAGGCTCCTCGCGCTGCTGACCGGAACCTTGTAGTCCGTGATGGACACGTTCTGACCTGCGGCCGTCGCCGATATGAGTATGAGGATCGCGAGTGTCGTCAGAGCTTTCTTCATGGTCCTATACCTCCCTTGACTCGGTACGCTTCCCGTGTCTACCCCCACTCCCGGTCGGTCCCGCCGGCAGCGCGCGCGGGTCCGGCCGGAAAGCTGCGCGCTAATCTGCTCCCATTCCTGTGGAAGTCAAGCGGAATCGCACCCAGGGCACGGGGTCGGCCGGGTCGGTCCGCCGGCGCCCCGGGAAGGGGAGGAGGCGAGCCGCCCCGCGAGTTCCCTGATGCCCTCCGGGACGACATGGGGTAAGATGTCTACGTGAGACGGGAGGTGGTCTCCGGGCACGAGGGACCCCGGGGGACCACGCCAGGCCAAGCGGAGCCATTGCGGGCCGGCCCGGGCTGCACGGGGCAGAGCCGCTCCGGGCACGCCCCGACAGATCGCGCCGGACCGACTGAGATCAGAGGAGGACGATCATGAGGACCCTGACCTTTCTGGCCGTGTTCGCAGTGCTGCTCTCGGTGCCGGCCGCCGATGCTTCGGGCTTCGGGCTCGGTCCGAATCCCTGGAGCGGTCTCGACTTCAAGCCCGTCGTCGGGCACTGGGCCGAGTACCAGATGACACCTGCAGGCGAGGAGCCGATGACGATGCGAGTCTCCATCGTCGGCCAGGAGAACGACGACTACTGGTACGAGACGGTCGTGACGGTCGAGAAGCAGGGGCAGGTCATCACCAAGATGCTCGTCTCGGGCGATCCGCAGGATCAGAAGAACCTGAAGCGGATGATCATGAAGCCCGCCGGCGAGCCCGCGATGGAGATGCCTGTCCAGATGATGCAGGGAATGGGTGGCCCGCCGCAGGGTGAGATGCCCGAGTTGCCCGAGACGGCGGCGGTCGATCTCGGTGTGGAGTCGGTCACCGTCCCCGCCGGGACGTTCAAGGCCAACCACTGGCAGTTCACGACGGAGGACTTCGTCTTCGATTCATGGATCAGCGCCGACGTCAGCCCCTACGGTGTCGTGAGGGGCGTCTCGAAGGAGTTCGAGATGGTCCTGCTCTCCCACGGCGACGGCGCCAAGAGCCTCATCACTGAGGAGCCGCAGGCGATGTCGATGCCGGGCTTCTCGATGCCGGGGTCCGGAGGGAAGTAGGTCGCCGCACAGGCCGCCCGGCCTTCCCGGCGGACGCACGCGAAGAGAACCGCCCGAGCTTCGAAGGCCCGGGCGGTTCTTCTTTGACTCAGGCAGTGAGCGACGGACAGCGAACGTCAGCGCGGCTCAACGGGAAGCCCGGCCGCCTTCCAGGCGTCGAAGCCCCCGATCAGGGGATGCACGTTCCTCCATCCACGAGCCACGAGTTCCTGCGCCACACGGGCGCTTGAGGCCTCGTTGTGTCACGTGCAGTAGACGATGATCCTGACGTCACGGGGGATGTCGCTGAGACGGCTCGCGACGTCGTGGGGCGGCACTCTGATGGCGCCCCTGGCCTTGGTGGCGGCGGACTGCCAGCCGCCCTCGCTGCGTGAGTCGAGGACCACGAGTTCGGGGTCCTCGCTCAACCACTCCCGTACCTGCCGCACGTCCGCTCGCGCAGGCTTCGCGGCGGACCGCACCTGCATCGTCTGCTCGACCGACTCGCTCTCCCGGCAGGCCGTCGCTCCCGCCAGGAGCGCGGCCAGCACGACGCCTGCGAGCGCCAGACGTGGGAGATAGCTCGAGACTCTCATGAAGCGCGTCCTTTCCCTGGCTCCGGACTTCCGCGCGTCGCCGCAGGAAGCGGAGCGTGGTCATCTGCCTACCCGAAGAGCGCCTTGATCTTGCCCCACGTCATCCGCACGGGTCCTTCCGGCACGGCTGTCGTGGACAGGCTTACGTCCCCGCGGATCTCATCTCCCGGGAACAAGTCGGTGTGTACGTTGACGTAGACCCGGCCCCCCAAGAGGTGCCCCACGTCGTGCGCGTCCACCGGCCACGTCCCGAACTTCGGCGTGCCCGCGGGAAGACTGTGCATGATCGGTCCGTTCTCTCCCGGGATGCCGTTGTGGAAGTGGGCAGCTATCTCGTTGCCTTCGAGGTCGACGTAGGAGATCGCGTAGCTCACTTCGGTCTGCGCGTCGTTCAGGATCAGGACCGCACTGCCGGTGGCTCCTGATGCCGTCGGTGGCACGCTCTGAGTCCCGTCCAGCGTCGCCAGAAACAGCGTTTCGGCTCGGGCCGCCGCCGTAGTGAAGACAAGTGACGCTGCCAGCATCACGACACCCGCCGCGGTACTCCGTGCATGGGTCATTACCGCTACCTCCCTCCTGGAGTTGTGCCGCTCTCGGGAGCGGGCGTCGCGCTCTACTGGTGCTTTAGATGAGGGATTCGTGGGCGCGGTTCACCGCGTCCGTGGTGGGGACCGGTCCGCCCGGCGGGAACGCGTCCCGCGAGGGGGCACAACGGCGAAGCCGCCGGCAGATCTACCGGCGGCCAGGTGTTCCAGCGGCGCTGCCATCCAGCGGGCGCGGGTCACGGCGTCGGTCACGACCCGAACGCGGGGAACCTCACTGCGTGCACTCGAAGGTCTCGAAGTGCCGCATCAGCTCGTCCGTACCTTCCTCGGAGACCTTTATCCCCCATCGCGCGCAGAACGTACTGAAGATCTCCCGGTTGACCACGCGATCGTATGGCGCGAAGTGACTCTCGACGTCTCCCTCGAGCTGGGCGTTCACATCAAGCATGAGTTTCGGAGCGTCGCAGGAGAAGTCGAACGAGTCCATCGAGATGTGCTTGTAGGTCGGGCTCTGGTCGGAGCGGAACCAGAGCTCCCGCTCCGCGACATTGAAGACGATGTTCCATCTGGTGTGGGGCGCGGCCACGTGATAGACGAGCGTCCCGAACGCGTAGTTCACCGCTGACGTGTCGCGGCCGGCATCGAAGCTCTCAGCCCGTGCCTGGCAGGCGGCGAACCGCTCCGCCGATTGCCCCGGGTTCGACCACCACCAGCGCGTCCCACCCCGCTCGTACGCGGCGAGCGCGCGGCCGTAGCGCATGTTCGACATGGCCTTGACCGGCAGGTCATCGCCGGCGTAGTAGACGAGCTGCCCGTCCAGGTACTCGACTGCGACGCAGTTCCCGTCTGCATCCGAGACCAGATAGTGACTGCCGGGGCCCTGGTCTCTCACTGTCACGACCGAGTCCGTCCGGATGACCTCCTCGATGCTGTCGCACGTGTCCAGGATGTACTGACCCCAGGTGCCGTCCAGGAGAGCGGGCCGCTCGTCGGGTTCCGGGTACTCCGTGGTAGTGAGCTGCATCGAGCTTAGGACCAGCCCGGCCTCGTTCATCCCGCCCCACACAAACTCGCGTCCCGCCAGGCTGAACGTCACGCTGCCGTACTCGGAGGTCCACTTGGCCCTCTCTCCGTTCGTGTTCGTCTGATAGGTCTCTTTCACGACGCCGCGCCGGTTCACCAACACAAGTCCGTCGCCTGGGATGAAGAGGTCGCAGTTGGTGCCGAAGAGAGGGCCGTCGGGCGTGTCCATCACGAACGACGTGCATGCGTTCGCGGGGCCGCCCCGCGAGCAGGTCAGGAGCAAGCAGCAAAGAGCAACGGTTGCGAGGACGCGCATCATCGGTCTCCCATATCGAAGTGCGGCGCGTTCGCGCGCTGTGAGCTACGCGAGCGGAGACACATTCCCAAATCGTCGACCCATGCTATCACAGGAGATGCAGCTCGTCATCGGAGGAGTGCCGGGACGCGGACGCATGCGAGGTGGCTTCTGCCGAAGAGTGGCAGGAGGCCTCCAGGTCGGGCAGGATCGGGCGCCTCGCGTAGCTTGCACGCGGGCGATGTGGTCACGAGAGCCACGCCGTTGGTGCGAGGTCAATTCCCGTGGGTCAGTGGAGGTTGATGGAGTCCTTGCCGCCCGCCCGCATTGGCAGTATCTTGGTTCCTCAACAGCGCATGCTGCCGACGCTCCGCGGCACCTGATGCCCCTCGCAAGAGGGGCGCTGCGCTTGAGCCAAGAGCACTCAGGCGTTCGCCCGGAGCATCGACCGGCAGCCGCGGACGCAGGCAGCTTGATGGAGGTTGAGAATCAGTGGCACGAGCCATGAAGCAGCGGTCGCGTCGTGTCGCGTTCGTGGGCAGCAGCCTGCCCCGCAAGTGCGGCATCGCCACCTTCACGGGGGACCTCTGCGACGCGCTGGAGGTGCTGGACCGGGGGGCAGAGTTCTTCCAGGTGGCCGTGACCGACGCGGAGCCTGGGTACGCCTACGGGCCGCGAGTGCACTTCGATGTCGCGGAGAAGGATGTTGCGGCCTACCGGCGGGCGGCTGACTTCCTGAATCTGAGCGGCGTCGAAGTGGTCAACCTCCAGCACGAGTTCGGCCTCTTCGGCGGCCCGGCCGGCAGCCATGTCCTGGCGATGGTGCGAGATCTCCGCATGCCGGTGGTCACCACCCTGCACACCATCCTGGATCGCCCCGACGGGGCACAGCGCAAAGTGATGGACGAGCTTGCCTCGCTTTCCAGCCGGCTGGTGGTGATGAGTCGCCGCGGCGAGAGGTATCTGCGCGAGATCTACGGCGTCCCATCTGAGAAGATCGACTTCATCCCCCACGGTATTCCCGACGTGCCCTTCGTTGACCCCAACTTCTACAAAGACAAGTTCGAGGTCGAGGGCAAGATGGTGATGCTGACCTTCGGTCTGCTCTCGGCGAGCAAGGGCATCGCTAACGTGATCGAGGCGCTGCCGACCATCCTGGCCAGGAACCCCAACGTCGTCTACCTCGTGGTCGGCGCCACCCACCCCCACGTGCTCCGCAATGAGGGGGAGTCATACCGGCTAGGAATCGAGCGGCTTGTTCACGATCGCGGAGTGGGATCGAGCGTGGTGTTCCACAATCGCTTCGTGAGCTATCAGGAACTGGTCGAGTTCCTCGGAGCCGCCGACATCTACGTCACCCCCTACATCAACGAGGCCCAGATCACATCGGGCACTCTGGCCTACGCTGTCGGCACCGGTAAGGCGACGATCTCCACGCCCTACTGGTACGCCCAGGAGCTGCTGGATGACGGGTGCGGCGTTCTGGTGCCCTTCAACGATCCTGCGGCCATCGCCGACAAGGTGGTGGAACTGCTCGACGACGAGCCGGCGCGCCACGCCATGCGCAAGCGGGCGTACCTGCGTGGCCGTGAGATGATCTGGTCGGAGGTCGCGAAACTGTACGCGCGAAGCTACAAGCAGGCCATAACCCGGCACAAGCGCCCGGCCGCCCCGGATGGGATCTTCGTCACCTTGAACAAGCGGCCCCGCGAACTGCCGCGCATGAAGCTCGACCATCTCCGTCGCTTGACCGATGACACCGGCATCTTCCAGCACGCGATCTTCGCCGTCCCCGACCTCCGCAAGGGCTACACCACCGACGACAACGCCCGAGCGCTGATTCTCACCGTGCTTCTCGAGGAATTCGAGGACGAGCTCTGCTCCATTGCAGAGGACCTGGCCCCTCGCTACATGGCCTCCCTGTGGTACGCCTTCGACCCCGCCTCCTGCCGCTTCCTGAATCTCCTGTCCTACGAACGCACGTGGAGCGAGGGGGAGCTGTCCGAGGACGCACACGCCCGGGCCCTGTGGGCGCTGGGAACCGTGCTTGGCCGCTCCACGGACGAGGGCCTGCGTGGTCCGGCAGGGAACCTCTTCGAGCGCGCGCTGCGTGTGGCCCTTGACGCAACATCCCCGCGCGCGTGGGCCTTCTCTCTCTTGGCAATTCACGAATACCTGCGGAGATTCTCCGGAGACCGCAACGTCGAGCTGGCGCGCGAGACGCTCGCCGACCGGTTGCTGGACATCTATCGCCGGGCCAGTGGCCCGGAGTGGTCCTGGTTCGAGGAGGTGGTCAGCTACGACAACGGCACGCTGCCGCACGCCCTCTTGCTCAGCGGCCGCTGGATGACAGAACGGCCCGAGATGACCGATGTGGGACTCGAGTCTCTCGACTGGCTGGTCCGACTACAGCGACCTGGCGGGGGGCACTTTGTGCCGGTGGGATCAAACGGCTTCTACAGCCGCGGCGGATCCCGCGCCCGGTTCGACCAGCAACCACTGGAGGCCTACGCGACGGTCTCGGCCTGCCTGGAGGCGCACCGGCTGACCGGCGATGCGCGCTGGCGGAAGGAGGCCCAGGTGGCCTTTGACTGGTTCCTGGGCAGCAACGACATCGGACAGCCTCTGTACGACGCCCGCAACGGCGGCTGTTGCGACGGCCTTCACTCCGACCGGGTCAACCAGAACCAGGGGGCAGAGTCGACACTGGCCTTCCTGCTCTCGCTTGTCGAGATGCGCCTGGCGGAGAACATCATCCAGAAGACGGAGGTCTTATGAGCCTCGACGCGAACGGCGCCCTGCTGGTCCGCAACGAGCACAATCCGATACTAACGGCACGCGACTGGCCCTATCCCGCCAACACCGTCTTCAACCCCGGCGCTGCGCTTCTGCCGGACGGGACCACGCTACTACTCTGCCGCGTGGAGGACCACCGGGGGCACTCGCACCTGTGTGCGGCGCGCTCGGCCAACGGCGTCGACGGCTGGCTCATCGACCCGGAGCCGACCCTGGCTCCCGACCCGAAGAAGCGCCCCGAGGAGCTCTGGGGCATCGAGGATCCCCGCATCACATACGTGCCGGAACTTGGCCGCTACGCGGTGCTCTACACGTCCTACGCCGAGAGCGGTCCAGGCGTGTCGTTGGCGCTGACCAGTGACTTCCACGCGTTCGAGCACCTCGGCATGATCGTTCCCCCGGAGGACAAGGACGCCGCTCTCTTCCCGCACCGCATCGGCGACTACTGGGCGCTGATCCACCGGCCGGTCGGGCCCAGTGGCGCGCACGTCTGGATCTCTTACTCTCCGGACCTGCGTCACTGGGGCAGCCACAAGATGATCCTCCCGGCGCGTCGCGGTGCATGGTGGGACGCCGGCAAGGTGGGGCTCTCGACCCCGCCCATCGAGACCGAGCGCGGCTGGCTCCTGTTCTATCATGGCGCGCGGATGACCGCGGCGGGGTGCATCTACCGCTTGGGCGCGGCGCTCATGGATCTCAATACGCCCGATCGTTGCCTGCTGCGTAGCGACGAGTGGCTCTTCGGCCCTGAAACAGACTACGAGTGCACCGGCGACGTGGACAAGGTCGTCTTCCCGTGCGGCCACACCATCGCGCCGGACGGCGATACCCTGCGTCTCTACTACGGAGCGGCCGACACCAGCATCGCCATGGCCACAGGGAGCATCCAGGCCATCCTCGAGTGGCTGGTCCGCACGGGACGTCCGCCTGGTGACTTGAGATAGTGGCCGCTGCGGA
>JBDRIO010000009.1:0-167608 GCA_043815815.1 Candidatus Eiseniibacteriota bacterium
GGACCCGTGGGGATGGACCCCTGAACCGCCGCGCCGAGGCCCGACTCGAAGTGCGACCTGAGCGTGTACCCGTCCACCATCGAGCACGGGACCGTGCAGTGCGCGAGCGTGAGCGTGTTGGCCCCGACATCGACACGCGCGGGGTTCGCCATCCACGAGGTTCTACCGGTGCGCTCGCGGACCCAGAGCATGGCGAGCGCGCTCGGGAGGTCCCCCTCGCACCCCGCCACGATCCCCTGGTCTGCCAGCCGCGAGAGCGCGAGGCACCCGGTCGCCCCGCGATCCACCACGAGGTCGAAACACCGCAAGCTGATGGCGTCCAGCTCGAACTCATCGACGAGCGAACGGAGGGCGACGTAGATGGCCCCCGACGCCACGAGGTCCGCGTCCGTCGGCTCGCACACGCTTGAGGCCCACGACCCGTAGGCTTGTGCGAAGAACTCGGCCGAAACCCGTGTCCCCGAGTCGACGCGCTTCCGCAGCTCGCCCATCCCGATCTCGACGACCTCGGCCCCCCAGACGTCCCGCACGAGCGCGGGAGACGGGCTGCTCGCCACGAGCCAGTCGGACGGCGGACCGACGAGACCCACGCGACGACCTGCCAGGGGGCGTCCCGCCGGTCTCTGCGTGTGCGGCGGGACATCAGCTCCCGACTCGCGGTCCTCGGAGAACGCGACGTGCCGTGCGGGAGCCGAGCCGTCGACGGCCATGCGCAGACGCCGGGCCCCCGCGGCGTCATCCGGCCCATCCAGGAACACGATGCGCCCGGCCATCCCGTCCTGCTGGAGCCGCGCGAGCACCTCGAGCGCTGCGGGAAGCGAGTTGCGCCCGGGATACGCGACAAGCAGGACCGGCTCCCCGGAACTCGCGGCAGCGCCCGCCTTGGACGCCGGACGCGGCTCCGCGAGCCCTCTCGTCTTAACGAGTTCCAGAATGCGCCGCTCGGTGCCGCCGGTCACCACGAAGAAGACGAGACGCGCCGGCACCCCGATGGACTCCGGCCCGACCTCGCTCCCCCCGACTCGGCCGAGCAAGCCCGCGTACTCGCTCACGACCGCCCGCGACTCATCCTCGCTCAGGAACGACGACGCAACGGGAAGAAGACCAAACTCAGACTCCATAGGCCCCTCCATGCCCCACATACTACTCCTCCGTCTCCATGCGGCCAACACCCGCGGTCGAGGGGCAGGCGACAGAACCTGCCTTGACCGAGCCGGACAGGGAGCACGCCCCTTTGAACCGGAGCGGACGAAGGAGTAGACTGGGAGTCGAGGCAAGAGAGGAGTCCTCATGGTCAGGTCAGCAGACACGCCCGGACGGCTCGCCGATCGCCTCTCGGGCGCCACGTCGCAGCCCGGGCAGCCGGACGTCTCGCACTGCGTCCTCCTCCTCCTGGCGGCCCTCATCCTCCTCCCCTCGTGCGGCAGGCACTCCCCGGACGGACCGGACTACGACCTCCCCTCGCTTCCCATCGCGAGCCGCGGATACGAGGTCGGCATCGCGGGGCTCGTGGCGAGAAACGACCCCGACCCCTCCGACCAGGACTTCCTCGACTTTCTCGACGAGCTGTCGCTCGTGGGGGAACGCTCGGGCGTCTACGTCGCATGGGACGACCCGCACTCCGTGGACGACCAGGTGGAGCTCGTCACCACGTACTCGGCAGTCGCGGCGCTCGCCGGGGTCGGCTTCAACATCGACGACGTCGATGCGACCTACTTCGAGACACACGGAGACGACCTCTTGAACGTCGCGCTTGCGCTCGTCGGTGAGTTCGATCTCGACTACCTGGCGGTCGGCATAGAGGTCAACAGCGTGCGGGACAAGTGCTCTCAGGAGGCGTTCGACGACTTCGTGGTGCTGTACGGGGACATCTACGATGCGGTCAAGGCCGCAAGCCCGGGGACGAAGGTGTTCACGGTGTTTCAGCTGGACTGCTTGAGGGGAGCCGCCCGGTTGACCGGCCTCGACCTGGAGCCGAGCTGGGACATGCTGGACCTGTTCGAGGGCAGGCTCGACGTCGTGGGATTCACCGTCTATCCGTTCCTCGAGTACGCCACGGTGAGCGAGATCCCCGAGGACTACTTCCAGGAGATCGGCGAGCACACGGACAGGCCGATCGTCATCACCGAGAGCGGCTGGCTGTCCGAGCCCTTCTCAGCGGGAAGCGAGCTCTTGATCGACGGAAGCGAACAGGAGCAGGTCGACTTCGTGCTCGCTCTCATGAACGGCGCGGAGTCCCTGGACGTCGAGATCCTGATGTACTCGTTCCTCTACGAGTACGGAGGGGGCATCGACCTCTTCCGGTCTGTCGCGCTCAGGGAGAACGCCGGAGCCGCGAAGGAGGCCTACTACTACTGGCGGGCGTTGGCGGAATTGCCGCGCAGCTAGAGCATATGGAACAGCCGGGCCGCTCGTGCCGCCCGCTCAGCCGGACGTGCGCCCGACCTTGCGGAGCCGCTTCTCGTCGTACATGCGCTCGTCGGCCAGCTTGAGCGTCTCCTCGATGTTCAGCGGTCCCGCGGGGTCCCACTTCGTCGAGCCCACGGACAGCCCGACGCGGAAGTCGAGCTCGCCAGAGTCGTTCCACGCCGCGACCGCGCTCTCGACACGGGCGCGAACCACGGCGGCGTCGCCCTCGAGGTCGGGCAGAACCACCAGGAACTCGTCTCCCCCGGACCGGACGACGGAGTCCGTCTCCCTCACGCTCCCCCGGAGGATGCGCACGACGTCGACGAGCACGCGGTCCCCGACGTCGTGACCGTACGTGTCGTTGATCTCCTTGAAGTCGTCGATGTCGCCCATCAGGAACCCGATGGGGGTCCCACTTCGCCTGGCGCGCGCGCTCTCGGTGAGGATGAACTCCTCGTAGTGTCGCCGGTTGAACGCACCCGTCAGGGGATCGCGGATCGCCTGCTCCTTGAGGCGGTCGCGCAGACTGATGCGCTCGAGCGCCTCGGCGGCGTGCCCCGAGAGCAGTTCCAGGAGGCGCGAGCTGTCCTCGTCGTCTATGCGTGAGACGCTCGAGAGGACGAGCAGAACGGCGGTGTCGCCGATGGGCAGCGCGAGCCCCGAACGGAACCGGCAGAACCGGCGCGACTCGGAAACCTGTCCGGACGAGTCGAACGGCACCGCCATCTTCGCGGCCAGCGCCTCACGCTCGACCCCCGCATCCGTGAGCGGCAGCTCCCTCCCGAGCCCGTCCGGAAGCTCGCACGAGGCGGCGCTCAGGTGGAACTCGCCGGCCTTCGCGACGTCGACGCAGCACTCCACGGACTCGAACATGCCTCGAACGGCGTCCAGGACGGTCGCGTGGACCGTCTCCTGGCTCTCGCAGCCCTCCAGGATCCGGGCCGTCTCGTGAAGCTCCTCGATGCGACGTCGGGACACCGCCAGCGCCTCATGGCGCGCGGCGTCGTCCACGACGATGGCGGCCTGGGCCGCTATCAGTTCGAAGCTGTCGATCTCGCCGCCCCTGAACGCGTCCGGCGTTCCGCTGCCGATGGCCAGCATCCCCAGGACGTCGTCGCCGACCCGCAGGATCGAGCTTCGGAACGACATCACCTGTTGCGACGAGGAGCGATCGCACGCCCGTTCGCCTCGCGGGTTCAGATGACACGTGAGGATAGTACGCCTGCACTCGCCCTCGTCGAGGGCGCGCCCCGTCTCTCCTGCGGCCGCCGCGAGCATGCTCGCGACGAACGAGTCGACGAAGTTCGACTCCGCGCGCTGCGACGCCCTGAGTCCGAGCGGCGACGGGGACGCCTGCAGGAGCAGAAGTCCGGCGACGTCGTAGTCGACGACCCTTCCCACAAGTTCGAGAAGGCGGTCGGTCATCCTGTCGTAGTCGAGGATGTCGGCCGCTATCTCCCCCACCTTGGCCACGATCGTCGACCGGAAGAGCTCGCGGTCCAGGAGGCCGTTGGTCTGCGTGACGATCTGTACGGCCACGTCCGCCTTCGCGAGCCTCGACTCGAGCGCGGCGATCCGCAGAGCCTGTTCCTCGAGCGTGCGCCTGCACTCGTCCGTGCAGGGCCTGTCGCCGTCGTTCATGCGGACGCTCCGCGTCGGGGTCCGGGGTCCTTCATGCGGGCCCTCATCACGAACTGAACCAGACCTAGCAGCTCCTGCGGCTCGAACGGCTCCACCAGGTACGCGTCCGCACCGGTCTGGACGCCCCAGAACTCGTCCTTTTTCTCCGTGTCGGAGGCGGAAGCCATGATGATCGGGATGTCCTTGTGCTCGTCGTCGTTCCTCAGAAGCCTGCAGACCTGGTACCCGTTCATGTCGGGGAGCCTGACGTCGAGCAGGATGAGGTCCGGCGCGTCCTCACGGACCCTCAGTATCGCCTCGATCGCGTCGACCGCGCCGACCGTCTCGTATCCGGCCGACTCGAGGATCGCGACCTTGATCGCGAGAATCGTGGGGCTGTCTTCGACAACGAGAACTCTCGCCCTCGCCATTGCTGTCTCCAGTGCTAAGGTCGCACGATCGTCGTGAGCCTCTCGGCGATGCCGCCCAGCGGGACGATGTGGCTGATCCAGCCGGCGTCAGCGGCGATCTTGTTCATGCCGTATATGAGCGAGCTGGCCTCGTCCTGAGCGAGCGTGAGCCCTCCCGCGTCCTGTATCGCCCTCATGCCGTCCACGCCGTCGCGGCCCATCCCCGTCATGATGACGCCGATCACCCCTGACCCGTAGGTCTCCGCGAGCGAGCGCAGCATCACGTCGGCCGACGGCTTGTGGAAGCACTCGTCGAAGCCCGCCTCTTCGAGCCTCATCCTGCGCTCGCGGGTCACGACGAGGTGCTTCCCCGCCGGCGCTATGTAGACGGTGCCGCCCTCGGGGATCATACCGTCACGCGCCTCGACGACCTTGAGCGAGCATCCGGCGTTCAGCCAACTCGTGAGTCCCTGACTGAACCCTTCCGGGATGTGCTGCACGATGACCACGGGGACCGGCAGGTCCGCAGGCAGACGCGACAGGAGCTGCATGAGCGCCGGAGGGCCGCCTGTGGAAACGGCGATGCCGATGATCTTGTACTGACCCGGACGCGGCAGCCGCGCGGCCGGCGGTGTCTCGCGCGATCTGGAACGCGGGTGCGTGATGACGGAGACGCGCGCGCACACGCGCACGCGGGAGAGCAGGAGCGCCGCGTCCATGATGCCGCGGTCTCTGGCAGCAGCGTAGTCGAGCGCCCCCCGCTTCAGGGCCGCCATGCCGAAGGCCCTGTCGGCGTCGCCGTTCGACCCCACGACCACGATCGGCGTGGGTCGAGTCGCCATGAGCTCCTGGATCGCCGCGAGTCCGCCCAGCGTCTCCATGCCGACGCCCATGACGACCACGGTCGGCCGTGTTCTCACGGCCTCCGCCACGAGTTCCTCGCCGCTCCCGACGGTCGCGACGACGCTCACGCTCGGGTCGCCGTCGATGGCTTCCCTGAGCGCGCTGCGCTTCGACTCGCAGTCATCGGCGACGATCGCTCGAATGGCCGCGTCCGATGTCCGGTCACGTTCGATCACTTCACGCGCCTCCACGGCGGGTGGATTCCGGACCCCGCCCCCTCCGCCCGGTCGTCAACCTATCAGCCGCTGCACCGTCTCGAGCAGCTGGGCCTGGTCGAAGCTCTTCTTCCCCAGATACGCGCTGGCGCCGGCCTCCATGCCCTGGAGCCTCTCCTCGGCCGTGTCCTTCGAGGACACGACGATGACCGGCACGTCCGCGTACCGGCTCTCAGAACGCATGCGCCGGATCATCTCCATACCGTCCATCCGCGGCATGGAGACGTCGGTGATCACGAGGGCGTACTCGCGCTGCGCCAGCATGCCGAGGCCCTCCACTCCGTCCTGAGCGACGTCCACCTCGTAGTTGGCCGCTCGGAGGATCGACCGCTCCAGGTCGCGCGTGATGGCCGAGTCCTCGACGAGAAGGACCGCGCCGCGGCGCTGTTGAGTCTGCTCCGGGGCCGCACCCCCGGTCGCCGGGGAACAGACCGCGGACGCGTCCCGAACGATCGACGGGACGTCCAGGATCGGAACGACGCGTCCACTGCCCGACAACGTCGCGCCGGCGATGTGCTTCACGCGCACCAGGTGGCTCCCCAGGCTCTTGGCCACGACGTCGAGTCGACCGCCGAGGCCGTCAGCCACGAGCACGAGCTTCGCACCGCCGGCCCGCACAACGACCGCTGGCAACCCGCGCTCCTCGGTGTCCTTGCCGGCCCCTCCGAGCTTGAGGGCCTCTCTCAGGCTGACAAGCGGGATGATCTCGTCGCGGATGCAGACCGCCTGGCGGCCCTGGATCCGCTTTATCTCGTCGGCCCCCACGCGGAGGGTCTCCTCGATGCTGTCGAGCGGGAGAGCGAAGTCGCTGCCGCCGACCTTCACGATGAGCACCGACGTGATCGCCAGCGTGAGCGGCAGGCTCAAGGCGAACCTCGTCCACTTGCCGGACACGGAGCTCACCTCGATCTGGCCCTTGAGCCTGGTGACGTCCTCCTTGACCACGTCCATCCCGACACCGCGGCCGCTCAGTTGCGACACGGCTCCTTGCGTCGTGAACCCCGGCTCGAAGAGCAGGTCGTACGTCTGCGCCTCGGTGAGCCTGCCGGCGTCGGTCTCGCTCACGATGCCGGCCTCCACCGCGGCCGCCATGACCGCCTCGCTGTCGATCCCGCGGCCGTCGTCCTCGATCTCGATGATGACCTGCGAGCCCCGGCAGTACGCGCGAAGCTCGATCGTGCCCGTCGCGCTCTTTCCCTGTTTCTCGCGCTCGAGCGGCGACTCCAGCCCGTGTGCGACGGCGTTGCGGAGTATGTGCATGAGCGGATCTCTGATCTGCTCGAGCACGGTCTTGTCCAGCTCGGTGTCCTCGCCGGTGATCAGGATGCGCGCGGACTTGCCCTGCTCCCGCGCGAGATCGCGGACGGCCCGCGGGAAGCGGTCGAACACGACCTGGAGCGGGAGCATTCGCGTCTCCATGACGCGGTTCTGCACCTGCGAGACCGTGAAGGAGAGGCCGTCCGCGTCGCGTCGGAGCTCGTCGACCAGACCGCCGAGCCGCTTCGCGGCGTTGTGCCGGTCCGCTTCGTCCGCTTCCAGCGTCGCGTCGTTCGCGGGGTTTCCGTTCTCGAACGCGGACCGGTCGAGCCTGAGACCACTCTCGTTACCGCGCGCGTCTGCGAGAAGCGTCTCCACGCTTCGCAGCCTCTCGTCGAGTCTCGTTCTCGCGATGACCAGCTCTCCCGCGAGGTTCATGAGTTCGTCGAGCTTCGACACCTCGACGCGTATCGACTCCCGCTGCAACGCGTCTGCCCCGGCGGAACGCTCGGAGACGTCCCGGGGCGCGACCGCGCCGCTCGGGGCCTCCCGGTCCGTCCGGCGCGACCTCATGGCCTCCGCCGACGGCCGCGACGGCAACGCTGCCTGCGTCGGAGCCTCCGTGTCCGAAGGAGCTGCGGCGCGCGGCACGTCCGACGTCGCCGCGCCAGAAGCTACCACGGATGCGCGCGGCCCGTCCGACGCCGCTCCGTCGGAACCCGCGGGAGCGCGACCTGCATCCAGCCCCTGCGCGATCCTGTCGAGCATGCCGAAGAGACTCTCGAAGCTCACCTCGTCGTCCGGCGAGTCGCAGTCGGTCATCGTGAGCAGCGAGTCCTCGAAGTCGTGCGAGAGCCGCGCGATGTCGTCCAGGCCCATCATGCTGGCGGCGCCCTTCATCGTGTGCGCCTCCCTCATCATGTTCTCGACGAGCGCACGGTCTCCCGGTTTCGTCTCGAGCCTCAAGAGGTCCCGCTCGATGTTCGCGATGTGCTCCGCGGACTCCTCGCTGAAGCGAGCCATGAACGCGGTCTTGTCGAATGCGCCCTGGGTATTCACTCAGTTCTCCATGGATGACTGCCGCCCCTGGGTCTCGTTGGCTTCCTTGAGAAAGGCCTGCTTCAAGCCCCCCTCCCCGTCGCACGCGGCGGCGTTCCGCCCGTCGCCGTGCGCGTCGTTCGACAGATGGAACGCCTTCACGGACTCGGTCAGATTCACGGCGAGACACGACAGCTGTTCCGAGGACGCGGCCACCTGTGTCGCGGCCGCGGCCGATTCCTTGACCGCCTCGTCGACGGAGGACATGCTCTGCGATATCTCCTCGCTCGCCGACTCCTGCTGCTGGCTCGACAGCGAGATCTGCTCTGCGGCGGCGACGACCTCGCCGAACGCCTCCTCGATCTCCTTGAGCCTTTCGCCGACCTGCTGCACGAGTGCTACGCCCTGGTCCGTCTCCTCCGTCGACTGCTCCATGCTCATGACGCAGGACGACGTCTGCTGCTGAATCTCGGCGATGAGGTCGGATATCTCGCGGGTCGAGCGCGTCGTGCGCTCCGCGAGCTTCCCGATCGCCGCCGCCACGACCGCGAACCCCTTCCCCGCCTCGCCGGCGCGCGCCGCCTCGATCGCCGCATTCAACGAGAGAAGCGTCGTCTGGTCCGCGATGTCCTCGATGAGCGTCACGATCTCGGTGATGGCCTGCGAACTCTCTCCGAGCCCCTCGATCTTCCGGGCGGTCGACCCCACCGAGTCCCGAATCTGGTTCATGCCGCCGACGGCCTCCTCGGAAGCGCCGATGCCGCTTCGCACGGCCCCGAGGCTGTTCGACGAGGACTCCGCGATGCCGCGGCTGTGACCCGCCACCTGTCTCGACGTGGCGGCGAGTTCCTTGCCGGCGGCCGCGACCTGAGAGATCTGGGCGGCCTGCTCGGCCGCCGCGGTCGCGTCGCGCTGAGAGGCCGCGCGCATCTGGCAGGAGGCCGCGGCGACTTCGCTGGAACCCCGCCGTATGTCGCCCACCAGCGTCTCAAGAGAACCCGCCATCGAGTTTATCGCCCCACCGAGCTTGCCGATGATCTCGACGCCGGATTCCTCCGACGCCCTTGCCGAGAGGTCTCCCCCGTTCAGCATGCCGATGACACCGAACGACTCGGCCAGGCCTATGGCCACCTCGTGAGCGTCGTCGACGAGCGAACCCACGCCCTCCGCGGCGGCGTTCACGCCCGCCACGAGACCGGCGACCTCCGGGTCTCTGAACGACGCCTCCACGCGAGCCGTCGGGTCTCCCAGCTCGATCCTCGCAAGGACCCGCCCGCATTCGTGGATGCCGCCGGCCAGTTCCTTGATGCGCCTCGAGGCGGCCACGGCCCACATCGCCAGGCCTCCCGCCACGCAGGTCAGAACCGAGGCGAACACCACGAGTGTCCCGCCGCCCAACGAGCCGCGATTGACGAGCAGCACGACCACGAGGGCAGCCGCTGCAGCCGCCGGGAACCAGGTTCGCCCCTTGAGCGGCGCTCCGATCGATCTCCATCTCATGCGATTCGCCCCGCTTCCTTTGGTGTCTCCGATGTCCTCAGACTAGAACTGGATCTGGATCGCCTGCTTGCCGTCGCCGAGATCCTGGACGGAGAGACAGACCTTGTTCATGCGCTGGCACCAGACCCTCAGGTCCTTCTCGAACGTCGGGCAGTCGCCCGTGACCTCGATCACGTCACCCGGGCTCACGTCCGGAGCCGTGACCGCAAGCTTAAGAACGGGCTGCGGGCACTTCATCCCTGTCGTATCGAGTCTCGTCGTCTGCATGTCCTGCCTCCTGTCAACCCTGTGAGGCCCACCGCTCCCGAACGCCACGTTCGGGACGCGTGCGCACTCCACCTTCGCTTAGTGCCGGACCGCCGGGTCGGCTTCGCGCGTCCCCTGCGAACTCAGCACGTCTCCGTCAACACTGCTGCCGGCGGCAAGGACGACGTCGACCGCCGCGTCCTGCCGCAGTTTGAACACCCTCGCCGACTCCTTCAGCTCGACCGCGAGCTGCGACAACTGGGCTGCAGACGCCGCCACCTGAGAGGCCGCCGCGGCCGACTCCTTCACGGCCTCGTCGATGCTCGACATGCTGGATGAGATCTCCTCGCTCGCCGACTCCTGGTGCTGGCTCGAGAGGGAGATCTCCTCCGCGGCGGTCGCGACCTCGCTGACGGCCACCTCTATCTGCCTGAGCCGGTTCCCCGCCTCCTGGACGAGTCCCGCTCCGCGTTCTGTCTCGGCGGTGGACTTCTCCATGCTCATCACGCACGCGGACGTCTGCTGCTGGATCCCGGAGATGAGATCGGAGATCTCGCGCGTGGACTTGGTTGTGCGCTCGGCCAGCGTCCCGATCGCCTCGGCGACGACCGCGAACCCCTTGCCTGCCTCACCGGCGCGCGCCGCCTCGATGGCGGCGTTCAGCGACAGGAGGGTCGTCTTGTCCGCGATGTCCTCGATGAGCGTCACGATCTCAGTGATGGTCTGGGAGCTCTGACCCAGGCCTTCGATCTGACGCGCCGTGGCCCTGACCGACTCCTGTATCCCGCTCATGCCGGCCACCGCGTCCTCGGCGACCGTGAGCCCCGCCTTGACCGCGCCCATGCTCCCGTTTGAGGAGTCGGCGATCGACCGGCTGCGCTCCGAGACCTGCCTCGCGGTGGCGGCGAGCTCGCGGCTGGCCGCGGCCACTTCGGAGATCTGAGCCGCCTGCTCCGCGGCCGCCACGGCGTCCCGCTGCGACGCCGCCAGTATCTCGGTCGACGCCGAGGCGACGTCCGATGCTCCGCTCCGTATCCGCAGCACCAGGCCGTTCAGCGCGTCGGCCATGGCGTTGAAGGCGTTGGAGAGGTCGCCGCTCAGGTCGACCCTGTACCTCAGGTCGCCCGCCGCGATCGACTTCGCCTGGTCGGCGAGCAGTAGCATCTGGTCTCCCAGCTGGTTCAGCACGCCTCCCAACTTGCCGACGATCTCCACGTGAGACGTGTCCGACGCCCTGACCGAGAGATCTCCGGCGATCATCATGCCGATCACGCCGAAGGCCTCCGCCAGACCTATCGCCACCTCGTGCGCGTCGTCGACCAGGCTCGCCACGCCGTCGGCCGCCCCGTTGACGCTGTGGACCAGGCCGCAGACGAGCTCGTTCTCGAAGTCCTCTTCGACGCGCGCCGACGGGTCACCCTGCTCGATCCTGTTGAGCACGCCCTGGCACGCCCGTATGCCCTCGGTCAGCTCCGTGGCCGTGACCTCCGCGGCCTCGCGCGTCTCGCGAACGGTCCGGTCCACCATGGCGAGCGTCTCCTCGAGGTCTCTGACCTCGGCGCTCGCGGCGGAGCCGATAGCGCGCTCGAACCTGCCGGTGCGCGCGGTCGCCGCGGCGTCGGTCAGACGCCTGACCGGCCTCACGATCGTCAGGTCTACGATGAACCACACCGCCCCCGTGGCCACCACGCCCAGGAGCGCTGCCGCTCTCACGAACGCTGCCTCCAGCCCGTGCCCGGGCGTCAGCGCCGCGAGCAGCACGAGCCCCGCGCACGTGGGAACGCATACGGCTCCCAGACGTCTTCCGGTCGTCCATTCCAGTTTCATCATGCGTCACCTCGCCCATGCTGCGATCCGTACTCCGTCGTATCTTCCGACCGCGTTCGCGGCGTCGTCCAGTCGTCCACTTCGGCCACGGCCTCTGCCGGGACGCCGTCCTTGAGACACGGCCTCCCGCGGGGTCCCAGCTCCCGGAGCGTATCGACCATCTCGGTCAGGACGCGCCCGAAGCGCTCGCTCTCGCTCGCCGATACCCAGTCGAGCCTGAGCCTTCCCTCCTCGATCCCGAACTGCGCGAGCACTCTCTTGAGGAAGACGCTCCTCCGCATCGCGTTGTGGTTCCCGTCCCGGTAGTGGCAGTCGCCGGGGTGGCAACCCAGGATCAGCACGCCGTCCGCGCCCTCGGCGAAGGCCTCCAGCACGAACTGCGGGTCGATCCTGCCGCTGCACATCACCCTGATCGGCGTGAAGCTCGCGGGACTGGGGACGCGCGCCCTGCCGGCCGCGTCGGCCCCCTCGTACGAACACCAGTTGCAGAGGAACACGATCACTCGCGGCTCGAACGCGGACTGCCCGTCCGTCTGCCCCGCCACGTCGCTCTCGAAGGCGGTCAGCCCGTCCGTCGTCCGCTCCACATGTCTGTCGGTTGCGCGCCTGGTCATCTCAGAGCCCCCCGGATCTCCGCGCTGATCTGCGCGTCGTCGAAATGCATGGCGGAAGCGGCGCCGGAAGGACACGCGGCAGCGCACGTCCCGCACCCGCGACAGAGCGTGTCGTCCGCCCGAATGAGTCCGTCCTCCCTGCCGCGCTTCATGGCCCCGAACGGACACACGGACACGCAGACGCCGCATCGCGAGCAGGCGTCGCCGTCGACCGTCGCTACCGTCGCCTCGAGGACCAGTCGCTCGCCCGGAACGAGGCTCTGAAGCACCTTGCCCGCGGCGGCCTGTCCCTGTGCCACGGCAGTCTCTATGTCGCACGGCCCTCTCGCCGCTCCCACGACGAAGACGCCCTCGCTCGTCGTCGAGACCGGCGCGAGCTTCGCGTGAACGCTCTCGAGGAAGCCGGACGCGTCGTCGGGCGGAGCGATCTCGAACAGCTCCGCGAGCCGCGCCGCGTCGCTCCCTCCCTCCATCGCGGGCGCCAGAACGACCACGTCGCACTCGCGGCTCAGGATCTCTCCCTGCGCGCTCACGTACGTCACGACGGGACGACCGTCCCGTTCCTCCACCTTCACGGAGCCCGGCTCCATCGTGCGAAGGAACTCGACCTTGCCGTCCGCGAGGAGTTCCCGGTGCAGCCTCTCGGCGCCCCTGCCCGGCAGGCAGAGGTCGGCGCAGAGGTCGAGCACGCGCGCGTCCGGGAGCTGCTTTCTGATGAGGTGGGCGAACTTGAGCATGTACCCGCAGCACACGCCGGAGCAGTAGGAGTGGAACTCGCTCGTCCGGGACCCGACGCAGTGAATGAGGGCCACCGTATCGGGCTCGTCCCCGGACGCCTTGACGACGCGACCGTCGGTCGGGCCGTTCGAGCTCAGCATGCGCTCGAACTCGAGCGCGTCGCGGACGTCGGGGATCGTCCCCCAGCCGTATCGGCCGGCGGTCTCCGAATCGAACAGAGTGAACCCCGTGGCGAGCACCACGGCGCCGACCGTGAGTTCGCGCGAGACGTCCTCCTGCGAGTAGTCTATGGCCCCGAACGGGCAGGCGGCAGCGCACGCGCCGCAGGGCTCGCCCTCGCCCGCTTCGCCGTCGGCGTAGCGGGGACAGGCGTTCCTGTCGAGCGCCGGAACGCTCGGCAAGGCACCCGCGAACGGCGTGTCGATGGCGGCGCGCTCGCCCTGTCCTGCGACCTGGGGGTCTGGGACACGCACCGGACACGCCTGCGCGCACGTTCCGCATCCGATGCAGCTGCCGATGTCGACCGAGCGCGCGTGTGTCGTCACGCGGACGGTGTAGTTGCCGCGGCTGCCCAGCACCTCAGCGACCTCCGTACCCGTGAGGACCTCTATGCGATCGTTGTGCAGGAGCTCGTCCATCATCGGCTCGAGCATGCAACTGGCGCACTCGAGACCCGGGAACACGTCCTCGCACCTGACGGTGGACCCTCCGACCCACGGCTCCTTCTCCACGACGTACACCTTGCGCGCCTTCTGGGCCATCGTGAGCGCCGCGCTCATGCCGGCGACTCCTGCCCCGACGACGAGCGCGTCGGGCATGCAGTCGATCTCCCTGGCCTCGAGCGGCGCGTGACGCGCGACCCTGTTCACCGCGGCGCGGATGAGGCGCCCGGCCTTCTCCGTCGCGAGGGCGGTGTCCCTGGTGACCCACGCGCACTGCTCCCTGATGTTCGCCATCTGCAGCAGGAAGGGATTGAGCCCCGAGCACTCGAGGACTCCCCTGAACGTCTTCTCGTGCTCCTTGGGGGAGCACGCGGCGACGACGACGCGGGTCAGGCCGTGCTTCCGCACCGCGTCCTCGATGACGCGCTTCCCCTCGTCCGAGCACAGCAGCCGATGCCGCTCGGCGTGAACCACGCCCGGCAGGCCGGACGCGCGGCTCACGAGCTCTGCGACGTTCATAGCGTCCCCGATGTTGGGACCGCACTCACACACGAAGACGCCCGTTCGCTCGCCCATGGATCCTCCAGTTCGTCGTTCAAATGCGCGCCCGGCTCGCGTGGCCGTCCGCGCCCGCGTTCGTCTACTCGAGGACGGTCCGCTCCGACCGCGTCACGCTCTCCACGTCCAGGAGCGTGAGCACCGTGCTGTCCTCCAGACGGACCTGCCCTCTCGACAGGGCAGCCTCTGCCTCCGGAACCGTCGACAGCGGTGGCTGGATGCTGTCGGCGGTCACGGTCAGAACCGCCCCCACCTCGTCCGCCATGAGTCCCGTCACCATTCCGCCGCTCTCGACGACGACGATCCGCGTGTCGAGGCGGGGCTCCATGTGCCCGGTCCGCATGAGGCGGAGCAGGTCTATGACCGACGTCACCGAGCCGCGCACGTTCGCCACGCCCACGACGTGGTCCGGAAGGTGCGGCAGCTTCGTGACCGGCTGCATCTCCAGTACCTCGATGACCGAGGTCACGTCGATCGCGTACCACTCGTCGCCGAGCGAGAACGACAGGAGCGTGAGTTCGTCGGTGACCGTGACGTCGTCCCCGTACCCCTCCGCCGCGTCCTCGTAGAGATAGAGCCCGTCCGTGGAGAACGAATCCCCCGTGTCGGTCTCCGGTCGTTCAGTTTCCATCCTCGCCTCCGCTGTTCATCTCTCCGAAGATCTGAGACCCGGTGCCCAGAGGACCCGCCAGGTCGGTGTCGACGACGACATCCAGGTCGAGCATCAGCACGATCTCGTCGCCCATCCTGGCAACGCCGCTCACGCAGTCGGGAGCGCCCAGCCCCGCGGGCGGCTCCGAGACGTCGTCCGCGTGCGTCTGCCAGATCCTGGTGACGGCGTCCACGACCATGCCCGCCATCCCGCTCTTGGTGCGCACCACCACGATGCGCCGTTCGATGTCGTCCTCCGCGGGCTCGGCGCCGAGCCGCTCGCGGAGCCCGAGTATCGGGATGACCCTGCCCCTGATGTCGACCACGCCCCGAACGAACGACGGAACGCCCGGCACGGGCCTGACGTCGATGAGCGGATTGACGCCCAGTACCGAGTCGACATCTACGCAGTACTCACATCCGGCCACCTGGAAGCAGACTACGTCCAGCATCTGCTGTGCGCGGCTGCCTGCGGCCGCTGGTGTCGTGCCTTCAGTCCGCATCGTTCCTCCGGATCTGGTCCAGCGTTTCGAGCGCGTTCCTGTACTCGCGCTCAGCGTCCCACTCGAGTCCCATCTCTCTGTAGAGCCCCGCGATAGTGAAGCGCGCCAGGCTGTGGCCGGGGTCCAGGTACACGCACCGCCTGAGGTCTGCGAGCGCGGTCTTGGGCTGCGCCATCCCCTTGTGAATGAGCCCCATGAGGAAGTGCGGCTGCGCAGCCAGTCCGTCAAGGCCTATGGCGCTCCTGCAGCTCTCCTCCGCTTCGTCCAGTCGTCCCGCGCCGGCCAGGATCTCCGCCATGAGCGCGAACGCGCCGGGCGATGCCGGGTCCAGATCCAGGGCCCTGCGAGCGGCTCGCTCGGCTCTCTCGAGGTCCTCTTCTGCGAGCCAGGCCGCAGCCTCCCGCGCGAAGGTCCCTGCGTCAGCGGTCGTGTGCTCCGGAGTGGCCTGCTTCGGGCCGACGTGCTCCGGCTTCGCGTGCTCCGGGGTGACCTGCTTCGGGTCGACGTGCTCCGGCCTCGCATGCTCCGGCTTGGCGCGCTCCGTAGCCGAACGCCCCGGTCCGGCATGCTCCGGCCTGACACGCTCCGTAGCCGCACGCTCCAGCCTGGGCGGAAGCGTCTCCCTCCCGCGCGGAGCGGTCTCGCGATGCGCGCCGCAGCGGTGAGGGACGTCCTCGGTCCTCACGTAGACGAACGTGCGTCCAACTCGTTTGGCCTTGAATCGGGCGCTCAACCGGCTCGGCGACTCCGCCGCGCCGGCGAACAGGTAGCCTCCCGGCGACAGCCAGTCGTGTATCCTCTCGAGCACCGCGCCGGCCGTCTCCTGGCTGAAGTAGATGACGACGTTGCGGCAGAAGATGATGTCGAACGTCCCGTCGGGCTCGTAGTCGAGCAGATTGGTCTCCAGGAACTCGACGTGCCTGGCGACGTCGCTGCTCACGAGCAGTCCGCAGTCGCTGAGATCGCAGTGCCTCTGCATGTGTCCGATCCACTCCGAGCCTACGTACTTGAGCGCCTCGTTCGCGTATCTGCCGGAGCGGGCGACGGCCAGCGCGTCCGGGCTGATGTCGGCGGCGATGACCTCGAAGGGCAGCGAGACGCCGCAGCGGTGAGCTTCGAGCAGTACAGCCGCGATCGAGTAGGGTTCCTCTCCGGTGGAGCAACCGGCCGACAGCGCTCTCACGGGGCCCTGGTCGCCGGAGGCCCTACGCCTGGCGACGATGCGCGGAAGAACGATGTCTCTCAGTGCTGCGAACTGCCCCGGGTCTCTGAAGAACCGTGTGTGGCCGACGGTGAGGAGCTTCACGATCTCGGTGAACTCCGTCCCGACGCCGGCGCAAGAATTCAGGAGCGCGTGGTAGTCGTCCGCCGTCCGGCAGCCCGACGCGGCCATGCGCTCGCCCACGAGACCGTTCAACGTCGGGAGATCGTGCTCCGGCACCACGATGCCCGTGCGCTCTGCGATGAGACCGCGTATCTTCTCTGCTGCCGGACCGACGGCCACTGAGACACCTCTCCGCGATGACGGCCCGGCGAAACAGACCGTTGAAGCGAGACGGGATCCCCCCTGAACGCACCTAATCGACACGTCAGGGTGCAACTGACGTGCCAAGGCCTTCTGCTGTGAGATATGATGGGCTGTTCAGATGGGCGGGGTAGCACGGGGCCCCGGAGGACGGGGCCCCGTCTGTCAGACCATGTGGAAGAGCGGTCCGCCTCTCATGCCGTGGGTCAGCGGTACAGCGCCTTCACCTTACCCCAGCTCGACTCCTCGACCGGCGAGTCGCAGCCCTGGTCGAGCGCGCCGACCAACTGGCCGCACGGGCTCACGCTCGCGAGACAGGGAGATGTGTCGTAGAGCCGGTAGTCGGCTCCATCGAACCAGCAGAATTCCGGATCCTGCGAGAAGTTGTTGTCGATGCCGGTCTGGTCGCCAACGACGGCGTCGTAGTTGCCGTCGGGGTTTCCGTAGACGTCGCAGCAAGTGAGCGTCGGTTCCTGCCCTTCGTCGGCGCCAACTCCAAACCCCGGCCCGTTGAACGCGATGATCGAGTTCTCGACAGCCCCGGTCCCCGCGAAGCAGTAGACGCCGGCCGCGTCGGAGGCCGCGGAGTTCTCGACGATCGTGCAGTTAGAGACCGTCCCGCCCAGGAGCCACACGCCGCCGGAGTGGCCGTAGAGCGCATCGTTCCTGGCGATCTCGCAGTTGACCAGACTCATGTTGCCGAACATGCGCACGCCGCCGGCCCGCGGGGCCGTGTTGCTGACGATCCGGCAGTAGCTGAACTCGAGGTACGCTCCGGCGGTCGCGTAGACGCCTCCGGCCAGCCCCTGGAACCCGTCCACCTCGTTGTCCCCGATGAGGCAGCCGTCGAAGTTGCCCCCGGCCGACCAGACCGACACGCCTCCGCCGTAGCCGCCGCTGTTCCCCGTGATCGTACAGAGGCTAATGAGCACGTCGGCGCCGTCGCTCACGTACAGACCACCACCTCTGGTGTCGTCACCCTCGGCTGTGCAGTTCGCGATGATGACGTCCGCGAGCACCGCGTCAACGCCCTCGATCCAGATGCCGCCGCCGTGAGTCGTCGTGTATCCGTTGATGACGGCCACGTCCTCGAGCCACGGAATGGCATCCCCGGGCGTGAAGTGGAAGCCCCGGTGCTCCTCGCGGGCGCTCCCCTGGCAGTCGATGATGCAGACCATCGCGTCCCAGCTCTCCGAACGGATCGTGAAGGTGACGGCGGGAACGACGATGTCACGGTTCCCCGGGCCGGTGTACGTCCCGTCCGCCAGCAGAATGACGTCGCCGGTCCCGGCGGAGTCGACGGCCGCCTGGATCGTCGCGAAGTCCCCGGTCCCCTCCGGGTTGACCACGTAGGTCGTGGCGAACGCGGCACCATGGGCGAGAGCGAGCGTGAAGACGACACACAGACAGACGACGCGCAGGTGAACGACCGCGTTCGCGGTGCGCATGAGACCCTCCCAACATGCAGATGCCCGAACCTCACTCCGGTTCGGGCATCGTATCACACATCCGGACTCTCGACCAGCCGGCCCCCGGAAGGTACGCCTGACACGGTCCGCCGAAGCGTCTTCGTGTCGCTGCAGCGCGCGCCGCGCTACCCTCCCACCGTCACCCGGTTCCTGCCCATGCGCTTGCTCTGCTTGAGCATCCCGTTGACGATGGCGAGGATCTCGGGAACCGAGTCGCCCCACTTGGCGACGGCGGCTCCGATCGAGACGGACGCGTGGAGGCTCTTGCCGCTCTCGAGCGGAAGATGCGACGCTCCGACCAGTGACTGGAACCGGTGCGCCACCTTCGCGAGTTCTTTCCGGTCGACGTTCAAGACGACGCCAAGGAACCGCCCGGCGTCCCAGTGGCCGACGAGGTCGAACGGGCGGCTGTTGTAGAGGAGCGTCTGCCCGACCATCCGCAGGACGTCGTCGCCGACATCTCTGCCGTGCATGCGGTTCAGCTCGCCAAGATGGTCGACGTCCATGAGGACCACGCCGAACACCCGGCCGAACCTCTCGAGTTCCGCGACGCGCGTCTCGAGTTCGCGTTCGAGGCACGCCTTGCTCGGCAATCCGGTGAGATCGTCGAGCATTGCGAGACGCTCGAGCTCGTGCTCCCGCTCGACTCGCGCCACCGACGCTGAGTTGTCGGAGAAGACCTGCACGGCGCCGGTGATCTTCCTGTCTTCGTCGCGTATCGGAGAGATGCGCACGAGAACGGGGACGCGATGCCCCCTCTTGTGATGCAGGAAGACGCCGACCTCGCGCCGGCGTCCGTCCCTGAGCGTCTTGGCGAGCGGGCACTCGTTCCTGCAGAGGTTCCGCCCGTCCGCGTCGACGTGTTCCAGTATTTCCTCGTCGCAGAGCCTGCCCACGACGTCTCTGGCCTTGTAGCCCGAGAGCTTCTCGGCGGCCTTGTTCCAGTAGGTGATCCGGCGGTCGGGGTCCACCAGGTAGACACCGTCGTAGAGGTGTTCCACGACGCTCTCGAAGAACTCCTCCTTTTTCATCTCGGCTCACCTCCTCGTCCCGTTCCCTGCGTCCGCCGCATCATTATTGTACCACCGTTCAGCATCGAAATCAAGGAAGTGTTCCGGTAAAGTGTTGCAGCGTGGCAAGGAGACGCCGCGGGCTGCGTGCCCGCGACTCCCTCGTGCCACCGTTCGCGGGAAGCGCCGGGCTGACGGCACGCGCCTCCAGCGGTCAGCCCCGCCGCCCTCGCGCGCCGACCTGGGCGATGGTATCCTTGTCTCTGTGACCGCTCACATCGCCATCCCTTCGGCACTCAGCCGCGATGGCGCCGACGCACCAGTCAACCTCGACGCGTCACCAACGGAGGTGCTCCCCCATGCCGCGCGAACCGCTCGTTCTCGCAACGCTCGCAGTCGTCGCCGCAACGTTCGCCGTCGTCGCGACTCCTCTCTCCGCCACCGTGCACCTCGTCGACCAGGGCGGAGGAGGCGACTTCACGACGATAGGCGCCGCCGTCTCGGCGGCGTCGCCTGCAGACACGGTCCTCATCGCCGCCGGAACATACCAGGGTGCCGGCAACACGAACGTCGACCTCGGAGGGAAGAACCTCGTCATCAGATCCGAGAGCGGCGCGGCCAACACGATCATCGACTGCGAGCGGATCGGTCCGAACACGCGCGCGTTCTACCTGCACTCCGGCGAGGACACGACCTGCGTAATCGAAGACCTCACCGTCCTCCGCGGCTACGCCATCAGCGGCGCCGCCATCTGGTGCGACGGTGCGTCCCCCAAGATCGTCTCCTGCCGGTTCGACAGCTGCGGGGTCGCCTACGGCACGGTCCGGCTCGACAACTCTGCGGCGCGCATCATCGGCTGCGCGTTCTCGAACTGCACGGTCTTCGTTGTGGGCGCGGGCATCTACTCCTCGAACTCGTCCCCCGTCATCCGAAGCACGACGTTCGACTCGTGCTCGTCCGGCTTTCACGGCGGAGGCATGATCCTCCTGGACGGCGGGTCGGCGACCCTCACGGACGTGACGCTCACGGGCTGTTCTTCCGGCGGGGACGGAGGCGGCATCTACTGCCAGGACGCGCCCCCGACGTTCACGCGCGTCCACTTCGTAGGCAACGTCGCCGACTCGACGAGCGGAGGCGGTCTCTACACGAACTGCGACGTCACGCTCAACGAGTGTACGTTCGTCGGCAACTACGCGGGGCAGGAAGGCGGAGGCGTCTACTGCCGGGGCTCCTACCTCGACGTGAACGACTGCACGTTCTCCGGGAACGACGGGTCTGCGGGAGGCGGCATCTACGGCGAGGACGCCTTGCTCGACATCGACGGCGGCTCGTTCTACGACAACGTGGCTGGAATGGGCGGAGGCGTCTGCGCGCAGGGCGGTATCCCGATGGTCGACGACGTCTCGTTCGACATGAACGGGGCGGCCATCTACGGCGGAGGCCTCGCGTTCCTGGACGCGCTCGGCGGCGTAGACAGCTGCACGTTCACGGACAACGACGCGTGGTCCGGCGCCGCCATCTACTTCGACGGTCCGGCGGATCCGACCGTCGACCTGTGCACGCTCTCCGGGAACACCTCGGCTCTGGGCGGAAACTGCGCTCTCCTCTGCGAGGGATGCGACCCCACGATCACCAACACGATCGTCGCGTTCACGGTCGACGGCTCCGGGATGGGGTGCGAGTCCGGCGCCTCCCCCACTACGACGCACTCGTGCTTCTACGGAAACGCAGAGGGCGACGGCCTCTGCGGAAGCTACAGCAACAACCTCTTCGATGACCCGCTCTTCTGCGCGGGCCCCACGGACAACGTGTGGCTTCACGACGACTCGCCCTTCCTCCCCGCCGGCAACCCGTGGAGCGAGCAGATAGGCTCCCGCGGAGCGGGAGGGTGCGGGCCGTCATCGGGCATCGACGAGACCGCGGGAAGCCTCGTGCTCTTCCCCGCGAGACCGAATCCGGCTGCCGGCTCCGCAACGATCGAGTGGGCGGCTCCGGTGGCGGCGGGCGAGGCCCGCGTGGCCATCTACGATCCCGCGGGTCGACTGGTGCACAGAGCGCGGGTGGCCGCGGGAGCCGACGGCAGCGGGCGCTACGTCTGGAGCGGACGCGACGATTCGGGCAACGAGGTCGCGTCGGGGCTCTATCTCGTGCGAGTGGAGTCGGGCGGCCAGGCGGAGCGCGGGACCGTAGTCGTGGTAAGGTAGCCTGCCGCACGCGGGACCGTCGTCGTGGTCAGGTAGCTTCCGAAGGAGACCGGATGCACACTCGAGTCGCACTCGCGGCAGGTCTGACGGCAGTCTGTCTCACAGTTCCGGCCCACGGCGCGACCGTCTACGTGCCGTCCCAGCAGCCGACGATACAGGCCGGCATCGACGCCGCGGGCGACGGAGGGACGGTCTACGTCGCACCCAGCATCTACACGGGCCCCGGCAATCGCGTGCTCGACTTCGGTGGCGCGAACGTGACGCTCGAGTCGACAGGCGGGGCCGCGTCGACCGTCATCGACTGCGGGGGGTCCTACCGCGGCTTCTACTTCCACACCGGAGAGGACACGACCTGCGTCATCGAGGGCTTCACCGTCAGGAACTGCGACGGCGACTACGGCGGGGCGGTCAGGTGCCAGGGGGCGTCGCCCACGTTCCGGAACTGCGTCTTCACGTCGAACGAGGCGTCCTCCGGAGGCGGCGTCCTGCACGCCGACTCCAGCTCGGGCCCGAGGCTCGAGGCCTGTGTCTTGACGGGCAATAGCGCCAACGTCTTCGGCGGCGCACTCTACATGGAGGGTTCCACGGGCCGGGTCAGGAACTGCTCGTTCGACGCGAACACGTCAGGCAACTGGGGCGGGGCCGTCCACCTGAAGTCCATCGCCGAGACCACCTTCGAGGACTGCGACTTCCGCGGCAACACGGCGACCTGGGGAGGCGCCGTCTACAGCGTCGACGCGGAGTCCGCGTTCGAGCGCTGCACGTTCGTCGCGAACGAGGCGACCTGGGGCGGCGGCGTCTACATACAGACGAGCTACAACCAGCCCCGGTTCAAGCGCTGCACGTTCGTCGACAACGGGGGCGGCACGATCTACTGCATGGACGGATACCCCATCATCACGCAGTCGATACTCGCCCTGGACAGGACCCGGTCCGCGGTCTCCTGTGTCGGGATCGGCGAGCCCGAGATCTCACACTGCTACGTGTTCGGGAACGCGGGCGGAGACAGCCTGTGCGGGAGCCACGCGAACAACGCGTTCGAGGACCCGCTGCTCTGCGGCGTCCCCCTGGGCGACGTCGGCCTCTGCGACAACTCGCCCTGTCTTCCTGGCTTGAATCCCTGGGGAGAGCACATCGGTGCGCTGATGGATGGGTGCGGCGCGTGCAACTCGCCGGTGAACTACACGAGCTGGGGCCTTCTCAAGGCTAGTTACGCTCGGCCTTCTTCTCTTTGAGCGCCCTCTCGGCCTTCGCGATGAGGGACTCCGTCTTGTCTCCGCGTGAGGCGAGAGTCGCGGCCGTCGTGACCTTCACGCACAACGGCGAGCCACCCCACGGAAGCTCGGAGTTCTCGATGAGGATGCGGTAGCGCTCCGCCGCGGTCTGGAGCCCCGCGTTGTCGAGCTGGGCCACGAGCGCCACGAACGTGTCGTCCTCCCAGCGACCCATCACGTCGAACGGGCGGCTGTTCAGTATGAGCGTCCTCGCGACCATCTTCAGGATGTCGTCGCCGGCGTCCCTACCGTACTGGTCGTTCAGCCTGTCGAATCCGTCGATGTCCATGAAGATGAGACCGAACCGCTGGCCGTACCGCTCCAGCTCCGCCAGCCGGCCGGTGATGCTCTCCTGCATGTGTTTTCGGTTGGCCAGGCGCGTCAGCCGGTCGAGTCTCGCGAGCGACTCCAGTTCCGCCACGCGCTTGCGGATCTCGTCCCCCACCGAGATGTCGGAGAATATCTCGGCAGCACCCGCGATGCGGGCCTGCGCGTCGCGGAACGGGAACATGCGCGCCTGGACGGGCACCATGTGCCCCTCCTTGTGCCGGATGAAGACCTGGGCCCTTCGGATCTCGTCGGTCTGGTCCGTCTCGAGGAGCGGGCAGTGGTGCGAGCAGTAGCTCTCGCCCTTGTCGCTCAGGTGCACGATGCCCGCATCGTGACACGCGAGTCCGAGCATCTCCGAGCTGCTGCGGCCGGTGAGGTTCTCAGCGCTGTCGTTCCAGTAGATGATGCGCTTGTCCCGGTCGACGAGGTAGACCGCGTCGAACAGGTTGTCGAACACTCTATAGATCTCGGACTTCTCCATCCCTCACCTCGGCCTCGCCCCGGCGGGCGTTAGTCTCCCGATAAGAAAGTCGCGCCACGGGCGGATGGACCGCCCCGCTCCTGCTGTTGCACAAACCGTACCGCAGCCGGCCGGGGCAAAGCCCCATTGACACATGTCTGGCAAGGAATGGCGTCGGTGGGCCTCAGCCGGCGGGATTCAGCCGGTGGGCTTCGCTCCGTGGGCTTCAGGCGGCGGGCTTCGGTCCGTACCCTTCAGCCGGTGTCGCAGCGGATGGGGTGGGGCGACCCGAACACGCGGTGCGAGACGAACGTCTTCTCCCCCTCGCGGACGGTGACTGAGCCCAGGTAGACGTGCGCGCCGTTCTCGGGCTGAACGGTGAGTTCGTACTCGCCAGGCTGGGCGGAGATGCGCGCCATCCATATCTCGGAAGGCAGGAGTATCCAGCTGCGCGTGTCGGCCTGCTCCGTCTCGGAGACGGCGATGGGAACGATGTGGTCGACGAACACGTCGGCGAGCCACGTCCAGAACGAGGTCTCCGCGCGCTTCTTCTTGCGCTCGTCCCGTCCCTCTTCCCTCTCGTGCTGCGCCCTCAAGACGGCCACGGTCTTGAGCGTCGCGCGCACGGCCGACCTGGCGACGAGCGCTGGGGTCCGCCGCTCGAGCGCCCATCTCGCGAGCCCGTCCACGTCCTGCACGCGCTGCGCCGGGACCGACCTCGCGGCCGGCCCGAAGCCGCCCTCCGACACCCTCTCGACGGCGACCGAAAACTCGGAACTCCGGTTCGGGACGCTCTCAAGGACAGGCAGCGCTATCTTCACGACGGCGTCTATCTCGACCCACCCGCGGTCCCAGTAGTCCTCCGGCACGTGGTGGCGCGCTATCGGGACTCTCAACGCCTCCTCGCGCTTGTACGGCGCCCACCCGCTGTCGATGAGGACGACGATCTCGGACCTCGTCGCCGCTCCCGGATCGAGCGGCCTCGGACAGCCGATGTCATGCTGCCCGACGAGGGCGGCGACGCGGTCGTCCCGCCCCAGTTCCCTACCGGCACAGACGTACGAATCCAGAAGCTCCGAGGGGACTCCCATGCCGGCCCCCTCACCCGTCTCCCCCTCGTACGCCCGGACGGCGAGCTCGTAATCGATGAACGCGTCGTCCTCTTCGCCCAGCGCGTCGTAGAGCAGCGCGGACAGGTAGCGGATGAACCCGTCGTCCTGGTACCGGCCCGTGTCCTCCTCGTACCTCGCGTCCAGTTCCCGGAAGACCTCGTCCAAGCGGCGGCACTCGATCACTGCCCCCTCGACGTCCCCGAGGGCCAGGTAGTTCAACGCCATGTAGTAGTGGAGGTACGCGCGCTCGAAGTCCTCGCCCGCGTAGGCCTTGACCGCTTCGTTGAAGGTGTAGTCCGTGATGGTCTCGGTCACGCTCCACGGCTCGAGCTCGCGGGCCACGCCCGCGGCCTTCTCGAACTCCGCGTTGCTCGCCGCGTGCTCCCCGGCCAGATGCAGCAGGTGCCCGCGCTGAGCGTGATAGAGGAACCGGTCGTCCTTCGACTCGGCCACGTCCGTCTCGTCGAGCGAGACGACGGCCTCGTCGAATCGGGCACGGGACGCCAGGTTCAGCGGTTCGCACAGAACCTTGGCGTGCTGAGTGCAGCCCACGGCGAGCGCGAGTGCGGCGGCCACGAGGCACAGAACCGTGGCTCGCGCCGTCGGCGCGCTCTCCCGAAAGGGGCTTTGCCTTGGAGGCGCGTCTCCGGAGGGAGACACGCTCACATGGGGGCTCCGCACGACGCTACGCCTCCTAGAACCGGACCTTGGCCCCCTCGACCAGGTGCTTCCTCTGCGCCTGACCGATCCAGACCTTCTCCCAGTTCCTGAGGTCGTAGAGCGTGAGATCCACCTGATAGAAGATGATGGCCTTCTTGTCCGCCTGGTCGACGATCGACGAAACGGTGCCCATCATCATGAAGTCGGCGCCCATGACGCCCTCTTCGACGGCGCCTGAGACTCCGCCCTCCTTCGCCATGCCCTCCTGCCACTCGACCTCTTCCATGAGGGCGGCGCGGACCTTCGGGTCGGCGACGAACCTGACGGCGCCCGAGTTGATGAGGACGCGCTCCAGCTCGTTCATGATGACGTCGATGTTGATGTGCTCGCTCGTGTTGTTCTCGATGTCGCCCACGACGATGCGCGGTCGCGTGTCGCCGTTGGCTCCGCGGTAGGCGTACATCCACGGCGCCGAGAGCGTCTGCGGGACGATCTCGTCGGCCACTGCGCGCGCGTCCGAATCGTTCCAGCGGCCGCTCACGTAACCTTCGGTCGTCGGGTCGACGTTCATGACCTTCGTCTTGCTGCATCCGGACGCCATCACGACCGCGACGAGCGAGAGCGCGACGACGACACATCTGAAGACCCTATCGCGACACAACATGCTCCAATACCTCCGTTTGGCGGGAGACGCCGTCCAAGAGAGAGCTCGTTCGAGAGTGCCCGGCTGTGGAACATATGACTACAGAACGGGCCGTTTCATTCAGATGGAGTCTACAGACCGAAGAGCCCGGGTCAAGACCCCGTGTTCGCGAGGTCGGCCGCGTCCGGACCGACCCGACCCTTCCGCGCCCGCCACTCGTCCTCCAGCATGCTCATCATGACGAAGTCGTGGAACTCCCCGTCCACGACGTATCCGTCCCGCTGCAGGCCCTCTCGCCGGAACCCGAGCTTCTCCCAGAATCGGAGCGCCGGCTCGTGGAACCCGACGACACCTATGGCGACGCGATGGAAACACATGTAGTCGAACGCGAAGTCGAGGAGCAGTCTGCCGGTCTCGCTCCCGTGGCCCGAGCCCCGGGCGTCGCGCTCGCCCACGATGATGGTCAGGTCGGTAGTCCCCCACTCGGGAAACATGCGGAGCAGCCCCGCTTCGCCGATGACGCGCTCGTCCCCGTCGCGCACGATCGCGTACCAGAGCCTGGCCGGGTCGCTCTCCATCCGCGCGAACCACTCGTCGGCCTCGGGCCCGGTCATCGGCGACGTGGCGGCTATCTGCGAGCGCAGCTCGGCGTCGTCGAGCCACCGCCGCATGTGAGGGAGGTCGCAGCGCTCGAAGCGCCGCAACGTCACGTGCTTGCCCATGAGGAAGCGCGGTCCGCGCCGCTCGTCTGCCGGTTCGCCCAATCGAACTCCTGTCGCGGGGGTCTACTCCGACGTTCCGTCCGGGCAGCCGATGACGTACACGCCGCCGCAGAACGACACCTGATGATAGCAGACGACAAGCAGCCCGGCCTCGGAGAGAGCGTCGGACGCCTCGTCGGCGGCCCAGTAGTGCTCGTCCTCGTCCCACAGGCTGCCCTGCCACTCCCGCTTCGCTTCGTCCCACGTACCCTGCCACTTCCGCTGCGCCTCGTCGCGCGCCCCGGCCGTGGCGAACGAGATGTCGCCGACGACCATGAGCCCGCCGCTCGAGAGGTGCCGCTTCACGAGCCGTTCGACGAGCCGGACCTTGGACGTCAGGTCGAACTCGTGCAGCACGTATCCCGAGGCGATGCGGTCGAAGCGCTGATCGTGGTCTATGGGCCAGTCGCCCAGGAGGTCTGCCTTGATGAGTTCTATCTGAGGGAATCGCGCGTGTACCCTGGCGAGCATCTTGACGGAGAAGTCGAGGCCCCACACCGTGCAGCGTCTTTCTATGAACCTCCGGGCCAACCCGCCCGTCCCGATTCCAAGGTCGAGCACGGTCATGTCGGCCGAGACGTCGGAGAGACGGACGACCTCATCGAGGACGTCCTCGTAGCCCTCGAACGGAAACCCGTCGCAGTCCCGGACGGACGCGTCGTAGGTCTCAGCCCACTTGTCGAAGAGCTCGACTCGTTCGCTCACGCGGCCTCCCGGCGAGAGGCCGCGCGGCCGACGTCACACGCACGCCCTCTCCTGTCGATGCGGCGCGGCAAGCGCCGCGCCCGCGACACTCAGAACCTCAGCCGCATGATACCGGGAGAGTGCCGGAATGCAACAGCAAAGAGACGGGTCTACTCCGCCCTCGGACACTCCGCCGCCACCGCCGGGTCGATGCCCTGTCCGCCGTACGCCTTCTCGTAGTGCGCGGCGAACTCGGCGGCGAGCCTCCTCGCCCGCTGCTCGTACGCGGACGTGTCGCTCCACGCGTTCGCCGGCTTGAGTATCGAGGCGTCGTCCACGCCGGGACAGCTCGTCGGCACGGACACCCTGAACAGGGGGTCTCGCTCGTACTCGACGTCCTCGAGCTCGCCCTCGAGGGCGGCGTTCACGATGCGTCTCGTGAGCGGGAGGCTCATCCTGTGCCCGACCCCGTACGGGCCGCCCGTCCATCCGGTGTTGACCAGGTAGACCGACGTCCCGTGCCGGTCCATCCTCTCCCCCAGCATCGACGCGTAGACCTCGGGCAGTCTCGGCATGAACGGCGAGCCGAAGAACCGCGAGAACGTGCTCACGGGATCGACGATGCCGGTCTCGGTGCCTGCGAGCTTACTCGTGTACCCCATGAGGAACCAGAACATCGCCTGCTCGCGCGAGAGTCTGGAGACCGGGGGGATCACGCCGTTCGCGTCCGCCGTCAGGAACAGGATGGTCTTCGGGTGCCCCGCGGTCGACGACTCCTTGATGTTCGACAGGTACCGCAGAGGATACGAGCCGCGTGAGTTCGGTGTGTACCGATCGTCGAACAGGTCGAACTCGCCGCTCGGATACATCATCGCGTTCTCGATGATCGAGCCGTGCCTCTCGACGTCGTCGACGTGGAAACACGCGCTGTGGATCTCCGGTTCCTTCTCCGGGTCCAGGTCGATGAGCTTCGCGTAGCACCCGTACTCGAAGTTGGCGATGCCGTCGTCGTTCCATCCGTGCTCGTCGTCCCCCAGGAGCGCGCGCGAGGCGTCCGCCGAGAGCGTCGTCTTCCCCGTTCCCGAGAGACCGAGGAGGAGAGCGCTGTCGCCGTTCGCGCCCTCGTTCGCGCTGCAATGGAGCGGAAGGATACCGTCGCCCGGAAGCATGTAGTTCATCACGGTGAAGATGAGCTTCTTCATGCTCCCGCAGTACGCAGAGCCGTAGACGATCCCGACGCGCATGTCGACGTTGACCGCGACCGCCATCGTCGACGTGTGCCCGAGCCGGGGGTCGACCCGCAGCCTTCCCTCATACCTCGCGGGGTCGAGCTTGTGGAACGGGAGCGACACGAGCGTGAAGTGACGTCCGCTGAAGCAGGTCTGCCTCGCGATCTCGTCGCTCCACGGGCGGAACATGTTGTCGATGAAGAGCGAGTGGAGCGCCCTGTCGCAGACGGTGTGGACGGGCAGCGCGTACGCCGGGTCGGCGCCGACCAGGCGGTCGGTGAGGTAGACGCGGCCGGTCGCGGCGAGCGTCGCGAGCGAGTCCTCGAGGAGCATGTCGAACGTCGACGGGTCCATCGGGATGTTGTTGGGACTCGTCCAGTCTATCGTGGCTTCGCTCTCGGGGTTCTTGACGAGATAGGTGTCCTTCGGGCTCCTGCCCGTGGACTCGGTCGGCGTCCACGTCGCGAGCGCTCCGCAGGCGGAGGGCACCGCCTCTCTGTGGGAGACGGAGTCGCGGATCATCTCCGTCCGCGACACGTTGGACCTGACGTTCGAATGGGCCCCGATGACGGCTTTGAGCTTCTCCTGGAATGCCACTTCGCCTCCCCTTCGCTGCTGTGCTGTCGTGCCCCTCAACTCGTCGCATCTTCTCGAATCACCAATCATACACCAGCGCGCGGCGGGTCCGAACCACACAATCGTATCACACGAGGCAAGACCTGGGCTCTCCCTGAACGAGGCAGGCGCGCGCACGAAGGGCCTCCGGGGCAGGCGGAGTTCCCGTTTCCCGGGCGGGTGGAGTTCCCGCCGTCCGGGCCAGGGCGGTCCCGCCGTCCCGACCAGTCGCTGCGCTGGACCACCGCTGGCACGCACGTTGCTCTCTTCACCCCCGGAAGGCATCGTTTCTTGCGGACCGGGTGGCCCGCGCCTCCAGACACGTCCCCGACGTGCCGGGCGACGCGTTGCCGTCCCCTCCGCCTTGAACGGAGGCACCCACGTGAAGTCGCTATGGATATCGCTGGCCGCGCTCGTCGCGGTGGGACTCCTGACGCTCGTTCCGTCGCCGTGCGGAGGTCACGACGGGTCGTTCCTCCGCGTGCAGTCGCACACCGTGGACGCCCCGGACGGCGCGGCATCTCTCCTCACGTCGAGGCTCGCGATCGAGCGGGCCAGGGCCCGCGGCGAGATCACCAGAACTCAGGAGATCCTCTACAAGGCATACTCGCTACACGCGCCCGAGAGGCTGCCGGCCGAGTATCGTGGCGAGGCACCCGAGAAGTGCGGGACGGCCGTCGCTCAGGAGATCGAGGAGACGCTGCCCCGCCTCCCCGAGGCCGTGGCCGAGGAGATCCGGAGCCTGCGCGCGCGCCCGACCTGCGACACGTACTACGACACGGCGCACTTCCGCATCCACTACGACACGTCCGGCGACCACATGATCCTGAACTGGCCCGACACGTCGTACAGGGACTCGATCGCGGTCGCAGTAGAGAAGTGCCGGGCAACGGAGATCGGTACGCTGGGGTTCCGCGAGCCGCCGAACGACGGCGGCGACCCGGACGGCGGTGGAGGCAACGGGCTCTACGACATCTACCTCCAGGACATCCCCGGCTACTACGGGTGGTGCCAGGGAGGCTACACGGTCCCGGCGACGCCGCGGACCGACTGCTCGAGCCACATCGTCATCGACAACGACTACGCGGGCTTCGGCTACGGAGACCCCGCCGACCCGATGAAGGTCACCGTGGCGCACGAGTACGGCCACTCGTGCCAGTTCTCCATGAACTACAACGCCGACACCTGGTACATGGAGTGCACGTCGGTCTGGGTGGAGGACATCGTCTACGACGACATCAACGACTACCGCTTCTACCTCCCGTACTACCTCAACTACCCCTACGCGGCCATCGAGTGGCAGGACGGGACCGGCCTTCGGATGTACGGATCGGCGGTCTGGAACTTCTTCCTCGAGGAACGGTTCTCGGCGAGCATCGTGCCGGATATCTGGTACAGGCTCGAGTTGAGTTCGAACGACTACACCGCGTTCGACTACTGCCTCGGACTCGAGGGGTCGAGCCTCGAGGAGGCGTTCGGCGAGTACGCCGTCTGGAACTGGTTCACCGGCTCACGCGACGACGGCCTGCACTACGGCGAGGGTGCCTACTGGCCGCTCGTCCCCGTCCAGGGCACGTACTCCTCGTACCCAGTTCTCGGTGCCGGCCCCATCGTCGCGCAGCGACCCGACCATCTGGGATGGAACTTCATCCACTTCACGAACACGGGCGGTCCTCTCGACGCGCTCGTTCTCGCCTACGACGGACCGGACCTCGCAGCCAACGCGAACCGCGCGTTCGTCAACAAGCGCACGAGCGGCGGCGCCAAGTCGGAGCACGGCGAGATATCGCTCGACGCGTTCGGCCAGGGCGACGTCTCGGTCCTCGAATGGGACACGCTCAACCTGGCGGCGGTCGTGGTGGCGAACACATCGACGAACCAGAACAACATGGTATACACGATCGACGCCGACCATACGTCTCCCGTCGCCGGGAGCTTCTACGCGCACGTGGCCGACGGTTCGAGCGTGACGCTGCGCTGGACGCTCGGGTACCCGGAGGACATCATCTCGCTCGATGTGCTCCGCGCCGTGAGCTCCGAGGGACACTACGAGGTGCTGAACGACGAGCCCATCGAGCCCTCCACTCCTGGCTCGTACGTGGACCACGACGTCAGGCCGGGCGAGGAACTCCTCTACGAACTCCGCGCCACTCTCCGCGACGGCTCGACCGACGTGGTCGAGCCTGGCACGGTCACGGTGCGGCTCGAGGGCGTTCTGGGACTCGCCCTCCGTCCTCCTGCGCCGAACCCGTTCCGCGACGCCGCCACCTTCGAGTACACGATCCCGGGTGACGGCTCGCTCGTCCGCCTCGCCGTTCACGACGTGAGCGGGCGCGCGGTCGCCGTCATCGAGGACGGCTGGCTGGGACGCGGGCGGCACATCGCCGTCTGGGACGGAACGGACGGGAACGGCCGTCAGGTGGCCTCAGGCGTCTACTTCTGCACGCTGGAGGTGCCGGGCGCCGTGGTCGCAAGGAAGGTCATGCTGCTCAGGTAGCGGCGCTCGAGCCGGGCCTTCGCGGCCCGGAACGAAGGTGGATCGGAGGGGTCGGCCGTACGCACCTTGGCCGACCCCTCTTCTGTATGCGAACCGGGTACCGTGGCCGGCCCCTATGCGAGTGCGCGGCGCGCATCGCGATCCCTCCCTCTCCGCTTTGCGGCCCGCCCGGGTTTCCCATTGACAGCCCCCCGCCGCTGGGCCTATCGTGAGCGCGATTTCCTTACATAATGGAGCGAAAACGAATCGGAACCCTTGCCAAGGGAGGTGAGAGGTACAGGCACATCCCCGGGGCACGTCCGCCCATGCGATTAGGGCCTGCGGGCCCGCAGCTTTTCAAGACGACAGAGGGTCGCACTACCAGGATTGGAGGAAGAAATGAAGGCCAGAGCCATCGTAGCAGCCGTTCTCGCCCTCGCCGCGCTGGCGCTGTGCGCCGCGCCGGCGGCGGGACAGGTTCCCGAGAAGATGAACTATCAGGTACGTCTCACCGACGACGCGGACCAGCCGCTCGCCAACGAGACGCACGGCGTGTCGTTCCGCGTTCACAACGTGGCCAGCGGCGGCCCCATTCTGTGGCAGGAGAACCACAACCTCACGACCGACTCGAACGGCGTGGTCTCCGTGGTCCTGGGCTCCATCAACCCGCTCACCATCGGCTTCGACGTGCCGCTGTGGCTCGAGATAAGGATCGAGGACGAGATCCTCGATCCGAGGCGCGAGCTGCTCTCCACCCCGTACGCGCTCTACGCGCGAACGACCCAGAACGTCGCCTACGCCACGGCCGCGGGCACCGCTGACACGGCCGCGCAGGCCCTGAACTCCGACAACCTGGGCGGGACGGCCGCGGCGGACTTCGTGCTCGACTCCGACCTCGTGACGTTCGGGACCGACTACGTTCTCAAGGTCGACCTCGCGACCGTGGGCACCATCAACGACACAACCAACCCGGCAGACTGGACGAAGCTCAAGGGCGTGCCGGCCGACTTCGCCGACGGTTCGGACGACACGGGCCCCGGCGACGGCCACTCGCTCGACGCCTCCGACGGAGACCCGGCGAACGTCGTCGCCGTCGATGCCGACGGTGTCGTGACGATAGGCAGCGCGTCGCTCGATGCCTCTCTCGTGCTGTACGGTGAGGACGGCCCCAGGGTCGCGATCATGAACCTCGGGGACTACTCCGACTACGGCGGAACGATCAACCTGAACCCGTCCGCGGGCGGCAGCGCCCACACGCAGCTTCAGCCGGACGTCGACGGCGGCGCCGGCTTCTTCTACGTCGACTCGCAGGCGGCCGGAGGCTTCATCGTAGACGGCAACGACGAGAGCGACGGCTCGCCGGTCGTCCAGATCGTCGGGGCAGGCTCGACGGTCGAGTTCGATGTCGGCGAGACGGGTGACGCGTCCGTCCAGCTCCCGAGCGGCGCCGTGAACAGCACGGAGACGCTCGACGAGCCCGGCGTGGGCTGCTACTACACGGGCGCCGGCACTCAGATCATCCCCACGTACGCGCCGGTCGTTTCGCAGTCGATAGTCGCGCCCGGACCCGGCTACGCGTTCGTCATTGCCACCGGACAGGCCAACTGCACGCACGACACGACCGCGGTCAGCAGGCTCTTCTTCGGCGTCTCACCGGACAGCACGGTGCTGGCGGAGGGACTCGACCAGGAGATACAGCTCGAGGAGACCGTGCCGGGCGGAGCCTACAAGTTCGCGTTCGCTCCCGCGGCCGTCTTCCCCGTGGGTTCCGCGGGGACCCACACGTTCTACCTGACGGCGAGCGCGGCGGGGACCTGGTACATCTACGACGTGGCCTTGAGCGTCCTCTACTTCCCCACGGCCTACGGCAGCGTCACCGGCAGCGTCAAGGCCGCGAGCGCGCAGAGCGATGCCGACGCGGTGTCCGCCTCCTCCGGCGTGGAGGTTCGGAAGGCCCAGTCTGAGGCCGCCAACGACGCCCGCATCGAGCGCGAGCTGGCCGAGATGGAAGCCAGGATCGCCGAGATCCGCGAGGGAATGACCGACAGGAACAGACCATAGCGACGGTTCGCTGGCAGGCTGACAGCGAACACCGGCCTCTGCAAGGAGGGATCTGGTATGAGAACGTCACGCGGAGTCCCACGCTGGGCTACGCTCGCGGCAGTGCTGGTGGCGGTCGTCTTCATGTCCGTACCGGCGTTCGGCTACAGGGTGGGCGCCGAGGTCACAAGCGGCGGCGGCGGGGAATCGACGTCGCCGTCCTACAAGGCGCACGACACGGTTGCACAGGCGCCGATCGGACCGGTCGGAGAGAGCACCAACTACAAGGGCTACGACGGATTCTGGATGATACTCCCCTCGACCACGACTCCGGTCGACGGGTCGTTCTACGGCGATGTCGGGGACGGCGGAGCAGTCGTGCTCCGCTGGACGGTCTCGTCCCTCTACGATGTCGTGGGCCTGAACGTCTACCGTGCGACGTCGGAGGAGGGCCCGTTCGAGCTTCTGAACGAGGAGCCGCTCGAGCCCGCCTCTCCCGGGAGCTTCGAGGATACCGGCGTCTGGCCCGAGACGACGTTCTGGTACGAGCTCCGGGTCGTCCTGACGGACGGCACCGAGGACGTGGTCGTGGGCTCGCCCGCGATGGTCAAGACCGAAGGCAAGCTCTCTCTCGCGCTCTACCCCGCAAGTCCGAACCCGTTCGGCGACGCGACGAGCGTGCGGTTCGACGTTCCGGACCACGTGGGCGCGGTCAGCCTCGTCATCTACAACGTGCGCGGACAGGTCGTGCGCAGGCTCGTGGACGAACCGATGGACCGGGGACGCTACGAGCGGGCCTGGGACGGTCGTGACGACTCCGGCGCTCAGGTGGCCGCGGGCGTCTACTTCTCGCGCCTGATCGTCGACGACAAATCCGAGCGGCAGAAGATGATGCTCCTCAAGTAGCGTCGTGGAAGCAGGGGGCCGCGCCCGGCAGGCCCGGCCCCCGCTCCAGCCCTCCCTCGGTTCACCTCCACTCCGTTCCCGACCGAGGGTGCACCCGAGCCCCATCGACGATAGGAGACCCACGATGAGAGCCATCAACACGTGCCTGATTCTAGTGGCCGCGGCGCTTCTCCTTGCCGCCGTGCCCGCAGGCGCTCAGGTACCGACCACGATGAACTATCAGGTCATGCTGACCGATAACGCCGACCTGGCGCTCGTCGACACGGCCGTCCAGGTCGTGTTCCGTCTGTACACCGATCCGCTCGTGGGCTCGCTCGAGTGGACCGAGACCCACAACACGCAGACGAACCACATCGGCGTCGTGTCGGTCGTCCTCGGCGAGACGACTCCCTTAGACCCCACCGACTTCGACCAGCCGCTCTGGCTCGAGGTAGAGATCGGGGGCGAGACCATGACGCCGCGCCGCGAACTGACGTCCGCCGCGTTCGCGCTGCGCGCGCACGATTCGGACTACCTCGGCGGGGTGCTTGCCTCGGAGTATGCCTTGAGCTCCGGGACCGGCGACGGCCACTCGCTCGACGCGTCGGACGGAAGCCCCATCAACCAGGTCTACGTCGCGGCCGACGGGAACGTCGGCATAGGCACGACCAGCCCGAACGAGGACATCCACGTGCACGACGCGACGGGCCTCGTTTATCAGAGGTTCACGAACTCCACGACCGGGACCGGGACGGGCGACGGTTTCAAGATTGGGATTAACGGGGCGGGGAACGCCTACATCCACCAGTACGAGGCCGAGTCACTCTTCTTCAGCACCAGCGGCATCTACCGCGGCCAGTTCGACTCGGACGGCACGTTCGAACTCGGGAACAACCTCACGAGCGGTTACTTCGAGCTCTATCTCGGCGGTTCCACCGACCCCATCGTCTTCATGGGGAACAACGGAGGAGGGGGCGGCGAGGCTGAGTTCTACGACAGCGCCGGACTGCGGCACACGTTCATCGAACCCGACATCGACGGTGGCGGAGGCGGGTTCCTTGGCGTCAACGACGACGGCAGCGGCTACGACGGCATTTTCCTCGACGGCAACCACCTCGGCTCGGGCGACGCGTCTCTCTCGGTCACCGGCAGCGGGTCGACGTCTCGGTTCAACGCCGGCGAGGCCGGGGACGACGCTGTCGTGCTTCCGACGAGCGCCATCAACGCCACCGAGATGTTCAACGAACCCGGCGCGGCCGGCGCGTATGACACCGGGTCCTTTGCGCTCACGGGTGCCATCGACATTCTGGAGTCCCGCACGATCGTGTGCCCGGGTCCCGGCTACGTTCTGGCGATAGCGACGGGCGAAGCATGGTGCGATGGCGGTGGCTCAAGCGACGCCGCGAATTTCGGCGTGTCGACGTCCTCGAGCGCGCTCCCGTCGGGGGGAGCCATCTATGTTCGTGTGCCGGACGGGTCGGGCACCGGCACCTGGTTTCAGTCGGTCACCGTACACGGGCTCTTCGAGACGCCCGGCGGCTCGGATGTCTTCTACTTCCTTGCCGATCTCGTGATCGGCGACTGGACGGTATCGGACAGGAAGTTGAGCCTTATCTACATCCCGACCGCCTACGGGACCGTCACCCCGACGATGCTCGCTCCCGCCGGCGACCCGGAGACTGACGTCCCCGAGGCCGGTCGGCCGCTCACCGAGGCCGACCTCGCGTTCGAGCACAGCGAGTCGATCGCCGCCAACCAGGCCCGCATCGACGCGGAGCTCGCCGCGATGAGGACGGAGATGGCAGAGCTCAAAGCGGAGCTCCGTGCGCAGAACGGTTCCGGCAACTAGTCCCGCTAGTCTCGAAGCCCCCCGGGATCCCCGGGGGGCTTCGCTTGGAGGGCCACCATCGAGCGCATCGTTCTCTCCTTCTGTTCCCTGAGCCTCCTGCTTCTCGTCGGGCAGCTCGTCCGGACCCGCGTCCGGTGGACCCAGCGCCTGCTCCTCCCCGCCTCCGTCATCGGCGGCATCGTAGGCCTCATCGTCGTCCAGTTGCTCGGGCGCTACGCTCCCGGGACTGAGACCTTCCTGGGCGACGCGACCGCGGGCTGGAGCAGACTCCCCGGGCTCCTCATCAACGTCGTCTTCGCCACGCTCTTCCTTGGCGTGGCGATCCCTCCGCTCCGCAGGGTCTGGCGCATCTCGGGCCCGCAGCTCGCGTACGGACAGGTCGTCGCGTGGGGGCAGTACGCGGTTGGACTCGGCCTCACGCTGCTCCTGCTCTCGCGCTTCTTCGACATCCCGCCGATGTTCGGGGCCTTGATTCCCGTCGGCTTCGAGGGCGGCCACGGCACCGCCGCCGGTCTCGCACAGGTGTTCGCTGACAAGGGCTGGCCGGACGGCCTTCACCTTGCGCTGGGCTCAGCCACAGTCGGCGTGGTGGCGGGCGTCACGATAGGGATGGCGCTCATCAACTGGGCTGCGAGGAGGCGATACTGCCGGGGAGCGGCGGAGCAGTGCGTGACGTCGGGCACGTGCGGTGACGGCATCGTACCGAAGGAGGCACGTGAAAGTGCGGGCTTCCTCACATTCAGGTCGGAGTCGGTCGAAACGCTGGCGGTGCACCTCGCGGTCGTGGCGGTGGCGATCCTCATCGGCCTGGGCCTCAAGGTAGGACTGAGCTCGCTCGAGGGGCTCTGGCTCACGGACCCGAAGAACGCCATCCTCGGTAGCTTCCCGCTCTTCCCACTCGCGATGTTGGGCGGTGTGGTCGTCCAGAAGCTCTTCGACAGGTTCGACACGAAGGACGTGCTCGACCGCGGCACGATGCAGCGACTCCAGGGACTGGCGCTCGACTACCTCATCGTCGCGGCGCTCGCCACGCTCAAGATCGAGGCCATCGTCTCGAACCTGGCACCGTTCCTGATACTCATGACGGCGGGCATAGCCTGGAACGTGTGGTGCGTCGTCTACCTCGCGCGCCGCATGCTGCCCGACGCCTGGTTCGAGCGGAGCATCGCGGAGTTCGGCCAGTCGACGGGCGTCACCGCGACCGGCATCCTGCTCCTCCGGGTCGCGGACCCCAAACTAGAAACGACCGCGGCCGACGCGTTCGGCTATAAGCAGCTCCTGCACGAGCCGTTCATGGGCGGCGGCCTGTGGACGAGCACGGTCATACCGCTCCTCTACGTGTTCAGGCACAACCCCTGGCCGATCTGGTGGATCACGATCGGCGCCATCGGCGTCTGGCTCTTCGTGAGATTCGTGATCTTCAGGAGGGCGTGGGCGCCCGAGCCTACCCGATCCTCAAGCCTCTGAGTTCCGAGTCCGCCATCGGGGCGACGTCGAGCGTGAACGTCGTCTCCCGGCCGCGTCGCTCGCACACGACGGGAACGCGCGGAAGCTCGCGCCCCTTGCCGTAACGCACGGTCATGGCAGCCGCCAGCTCGAGCTGGTCCACGTCGGCGTCGCCTCGGACGAGCGTCGTCGGCCCCGGGACGCCGTCGGCGCGAAGCACGGCGTCGCCCAGGAGCGCGAGCGCCACGAGCTTGGCGTTCTCAGCCTCGTCGCGTCCCACGACGGCCTTCGCGGAGCGGCCAAGTCGGAAGTGCCGTCCTACCTTCAGGAGCGTCACGTCCTCGCGGCTCAGGTGTCCGGCGTGCTCGAGCAGGTCACGGAGACGAACGGCGAAGATGGGATCGGTGAGAAGGCACCCGCCCGCCGGACAAGGGTAGTCCTTGAGACCGAACTCGTCCGCGAGCAGCATCTGCGTGCCGCGCGACCTCCCCTGGATGGCGAGGAGCCTCCTACGGTCGACCCACCCCTCGGTCTCGGGGACGGTCGGCTCGAGCAGCGTCGCCGAGAGGGGCCTGACGATGAGCCCCCGGAGCCCCGACTCGCGCTCGATGAGCTGCATCGCCTGCAGTCGCTGCGACATCGGACGCTGCCCCAGCACCTCTCCGGTCACGGCGAAGGACGCGCCGATCTCGTCCATGTACCGCCTGGCCCGCTTGAGCATCATGATGCGGCAGTCGATGCACGGATTCATGCCGCGGCCGTACCCGTGGGGCGGGTTCTCCACGATCCTCAGGAACTCGTCGGTCGCGTTCTCGACCTTGAGGTCGATCCCAAGCTGCCTGACCGCCGACCTGGCCGCCGAGCACGACGAGTCCTTCGGGGTGCAGCAACAGAAGACGGTGGTCAGGTTGTACGCCGACACCTCTATGCCCTGCTCGAGCATGAGACGGATGGCCACCATACTGTCGAGTCCGCCCGACAGGAGCGCCACTGCCTTCACGAGTTCTTCGCCCTCCGGGGCCTACGGTGGCCCCAAGACCGGGTGTGTTCGGGGGATATGCCCATTCTAACCGGCCGGGCCGGCTCTGGCCAGTTGTGACTTCCGGGGCCCCGGCGGCCATCTTTTCCGCAACCCTGAGAACATCCTTGACAAGGGACCCCTCCTGACGCACGATGCGCGGTGAAAGGATGGCCAACCGTCACTGGTCCAAGAAGGAGGTGAGTGAATGAGACGTTTCACGACGTGGGCGGTGCTCGTCGCGATGTCTCTCGGTCTCATCATGACCCTGGGCTGCCAGCAGGCAGAAGAGCCGATGGAGCAGGCCCAGGAGATGACCGAGGAAGCGGGAGAGATGGTCGACGAGGCAGCCGAGACCGTGGGTGAGACGGCCGAAGAGGCCGGCGAGATGGTCGAAGAGGCCGGCGAGGTGGTCGAAGACGCCAAGAAGGCCGCCGGCAACTAGCACATCATTGACCGTCCGGCTCGCCGCGGAGCTTCGCACGCGCTCCGCCGGCACAAGCCGCCGGGGTGCATTTCCCGACTCGCCCCCTCCTCCGCGGCGATGACGGGCGGAACGCACCATCGAATGACAGGGCCGCCCCGAACGGGGCGGCCCTGTTCACGAGTGACCGGAAGGGAACCAGATGAAGCGCGCGCCGTTCGCGCGACCTGCGAAGACCCTGCTCGTGCTCGCCGCGGTGTTCATCCTCGCGGTAGCGCTCGCGTCGTGTGACGCACTCACGGGCCCGGGAGGCATCATCGGGTTCCGGACGTACGCGCTCGGGTTCACCACGTTCCCCTACGCGATGACGACCGAGGCCGTCCTGGACACCTGGACCGTCATCGCGACCGACGGTGACATGGCCGTCCTGCACTACGACGGAGGTGTTCCCTGGCAGGAGGCCCTGGACGGCGCCGGCTATCCGGACAACTTCGCGAATGACCTCGAGTTTTCCTCCAACATGATCCCCGGCGGCCACGTGACGTATCTGGCCGTGACGCCCATCAACAACCGCCGGAACGGCCTGGCGCTCAACCGCGGAGACCTTCCGAACGAGCCCCTTCCCGCCCCGTGGGACGGGTACGCGTTCGACGACCCTGACGTCATCTCGGCCTACAAGAACCACTGTGACCGCGTGGTCGACGCGATCGACCCCGACTACTTCGCCTACGGCATCGAGGTCAATTCGCTCAGGTGGCTTTCGCCCGGGATGTGGGACGCCTACGTGACGATGACGGCCGACGTGTACGCGCACCTGAAGTCACGCTATCCGGATCTCCCGGTCTTCCTCACGTTCCAGGCCGACGCGTTCCACGGCTCTCCCTCTTCCCAGACGGCCGCCATCCAGGACGTCCTCCCCTACACGGACGTGGTCGCCGTGAGCGGCTATCCCTTCACGAACCCCTTCCTGAGTCCGCTCGGGGACCCGCTCGCGGTGCGCGCCGACTACTTCACCTCGCTCTCGGACCTCTCCCCCGACAAGCCGTTCGCAATCGCCGAGACGGCCTGGCCGGCGGAGCCGGTGGGCGACCCGTACTGGCTCGACATACCCGCGACCGAGGAGACGCAGCTCCAGTACGTCGAGCGCGTCTTCGAGGACTGCGAGTATCTGGACGCGCTCTTCGTCTGCTGGTTCTTCTCACGCGACTACGATGACGTGTGGGACGAGTACTTCCAGTACGACCCGGAGGCGGGTCTCCTGAGGACGTGGAGGGACACCGGGCTCTACTCCGGGAACGGAGACGCCCGGCAGGCTCTCGGACTCTGGCTCCTCGCGCTGGAACGCCAGCTCGCATACCCCTGACGGCGGGCCCGCCACGCTATCGGAGCGCGACGACCTTCCTCGTGGCGCTGCCGGCGGGCGTCACCATCCTCACGAAGTATATCCCCGAGGGGAGCTCGCGTCCCACTCCGTCGCGCCCGTCCCACCGGACCTCGTGTTCGCCCGCGGGGAACGGACCGTCGGCGATCACGGCCACGCGACGCCCCCTGATATCGTACACGGAGAGCGTGACGCGCGAATCGCGCGGGAGCGCGAGTCCGAGCGACGTCGACCGTCCGAAGGGGTTCGGTGCGGCAGGGCCGAGCGCCAGCCCGGGCGGCAACTTATCCCCGCCGTCCGGGACACCGGTCTCGGTGAGATGGAGGACCACGTATTCGTCGGCCTCCACGTTCGCGCCGGCGTCGCCAGCCGGCGCCTGCCCGGTGAGCGCTCCGCCGTCAGGAGTGGCGTAGGCCGCCGCAGCGACGAGAATGGAGTCCGGGACCGAGCCGAAGAGCGCGGCGAGGTCGAGCGCGCCTTCGAGATACGTTCCCGCGGCCTGGACTGCGCTCGACGAAGCGAATACGCTCTCGGCGCCGTCGAACCAGCCGCTCCAGCCGCTCGACCCCTCTTCCGCGAGGAAGTACTCCCACCCTGCGACCGTGCCCGACTTGGCCCACGGTGCGCTCCTCGAACCCCCGGGGTCGCGGTCGACGAGGATGAAGTGGTCGAGACCTCCACCCGCGCCGTCGGTCGCCAAGTACAGCCACGTTCCGTCGAAGTCCCAGTAGAGGTCGAGCCCCGAGCCTGCCGCCGCGAGCCGGGCATCGGCGTCGAGCGCCCCGTCCATGTCGTATCCGTCACCGGGGACGCCGCCGGTCACCGTCGCGTGCCAGTCGGCTCCGCCGTTGTTGTCCCAGTTCCCGCCGCCGTCGTTGAACACGAAGTCGACCGTGGTGGCCGCGGACGGGATCGAGTACGCGTAGGCCCACGCCTCTTCGCCCGCGTCCCACGTCATCGCGGGGTCGGGCGAGAGAACGTCCTGCCAGCCGCTGTGGCCCACATGGACGTATACGGGATCGGTCGCCGGCGGCAACACCTGTCGGCAGTCGAGGTCGTAGTAGATCGTGACCGTGTTGCCCGCCTGGGGCTCTGTCGGGTCCCACCAGACGCACGTGTCGGACGGCGCGCCTCCCCCGCTCCCGACCCAGACGTGCTGGATGGGCGAGCGTTTGACGTACCCGAGGCTGTCCTCCGCCTCGACGTAGTAGTCGAGCAGCACGTCCTCGAATCCTGTCAGGTGCGCGTAGTACTCGTCCGCTATGTGGTCGGGCATGACGGTGAAATCGATGCTGGGGTCGTTGTGGAAGTTCCCGGCGGGGAAGTCGCGGTACGTCATGGGCACGGTCACCCACGAGCCCACGCCCGCGCCGTCCGCGTAGACCTCGTTCACGTCGGTGCCCATGTCGTTCGTGCCGTCGTCGTCGGCGCGGTACCTGAGGTCGACCCGGACGAGCCCCGACACGTCGTAGGCGAACGTCCACACGTAGAAGTCCTGACTCATCGGCGCTCCGGCTCCTCCGGGATAACCCCACAGGGAGCCGCCGCCGAAGCCGCCCGGGTTCCACGGCAGACGCTGCGGAAGCCAGACGGTCGGCGGGACGGCGTCGCTCCCGCCTGCGATGACCGGGTCGGCGTACGCGATCGCCTTGTTGCACGCAAGCGTCGGCTTGATCTCCATGTCGAGAGCCGTCCCGTAGTACATGTAGCCGCTGTCGTAGCCGCCCAGCAGGAAGTGCCAGGCCTTTTCGACGGCGTCGGCCCCGAGCGAGGGCTTCTGGATCTTCACGGGATCGGCGGGGCCGCCGATGGCCTCGGCGGTCTCGACGCGGTTCTGTGCCGCGGTCAGCACGGCCCAGTTGCGCTCGTCCTCCGCCCAGCCTCCGGGGATGTCGAAGTTCCCGGAGCCGCCCACGAGCGGCCAGTTCCAGTTTATGAACTGCGGACTCCCGAAATCGCCGTCAGCGTTCACCCATCCCCCGTCCTCGACGTGGACGACGTCGGACGGGCTCACGGGGTGGTCGGCCAGGAACTCCGCGATGACCGTCGGCTCGTACCCCTGAGAGACGGCCGAGTGGGAGAACTGCGAGACATTCTCGTACCAGTACGAGTAGCCGCCGGACCAGGCGTTGTCGCCGTCGTGGGCGAAGAGGATGAGCATCGGGTTCGAGGGATCGTTGTACGATGCGATCGCGTCGATCTCGCCGGTCCCGAAGAGCCCGTAGCCCTCGTTCCACGACATCGCGTTCGCGGCGGGGACGACGACCATCTTGGACTCGGCCCCCGTGGCGGGGTCCACGTACCGCGCGTAGTGCGGACGGAACCCGTAGGGCGGCGGCACCTTCACTGTGACACCGCGCGGGATGTACTGGGAGTAGTAGTAGCCTTGCGCCGGATTGAGCTGGTCCGCCCTGTTCGGCGGGTCGCAGTTGTCCTGGTTCGCGCTGTAGGGATAGTCGGCGCACGCGCGGGAGATGTGCACGTCGGGCACGATCGTCCACTCGACGCCTTCGTCGACGAGAACCGGGATCAAGCGCTCCGAAAAGCACGTCTCCGCCGGGAAGAACCCGACCGAGTAGTTCGAGTCGCCCCACGCCCCCGGGTACGCCGCCTTCTGTATCTGGATCTCCTTCTGGAAGGCGTTCTCGTCCATGAGCGGGTTCACGCCGTGGTGATGCCCGACGAGGACGATGTCGCACCGCATGCGTCCGCCCGACGTCGTCCATCCCCTGGCCTCGCGGTAGTCGCTGTACCAGTCCGACGCGTAGACGCCCCCGTTCCACCCGTTGTCGCCCAGGCTCCCGATGTTCTCGATGAGGCTCCCGGCGAAGCTCACCTGCGCGCCGGCGTCCGGGATGTCCAGGATGGAAGCGATGGCGTCACGCGGGTAGTACTGGTAGTCGCCTATGCGGTCCGCCTTCCCGAAGATCTCCGCCTCGTCGTTCTCGGAGTGCCCGAGCTGGATCGTCTCGTACGCCCTCTCGTACTCGCCCGGCACCCAGGTCGACTCGTCGGGCCAGTAGATCGGCTGGTGCATGTGCCAGAGGTACGTCGTGTGGATGGGGGCTGCGCCGGCTCCGGAAGAAAGGGCGAGAGCTGTCGCAGCGGCCAGACACAGGCGAGCGCCTGTCAGGTGTATTCTGTCCATACTGACTATTTTAGCACGAGCCGGTGGACACACCAAGAAGCGCCCCGCTCGCATATTAGAGATTGACGCTCAGCCGCTTACCCGCTACAATCACTCATGGTCGGGGACGCCCCCGGCGCCGAGAGTCCACTCCGAGTCACCTGCCCCACTCCCGCGTCCGTGAGCAGCCCCCGAACCGCTGAGCACGTTTCCGCAGTTTCGCCTCACACGAAGGGAGGGCCATGCGCAAGTCTCAAGGCTCCGCAGTCCCTCGCATCGATATGGACGTACTGGATCGGGAGGTTGTGATGATGAGAACTGCTAGCGTGGCCGTGCTCGTCGCGATCGTGCTCGCCATGTCGAGCGCCGCCATCGCAGACGAGTGCGATGGAGTCAGCCGGTTCTGGTGCAACCAGCATCCGGCCTGCATCACGTGGAACGGCCTGAACGGGAACTGCTACTACATCAGCCACGTGCAGTGCCAGTGTCGGGATCTCGGCTCCGTCATTGTCGACGTCTGCGACCTCTCGGCAGAGCTTGGCGATGGCGCGTTCGAGTTCTACTACAACACCGACGACATGGTGAACGACTATGCTCTGACCTATCTGAACCCCTGCACGGGGTACTCGTCGAACGGTCCCGACGCGGTCGCGAACGTCTACCTGGCGTCTGGCGGCATCCTCGAGGTTCACATGGATCCCGAGGGAACCATGGACTCGAGCCTCTACCTCGTCACGGACTGCGCCAATCCCGAGGGGACGTGCGTCGCGGGCGCCGACGTCACGTACAGCGGCGACGAGGAGACGTTCACCTATGTCAGCCCGACTGACGGCATCTACTACATCATCTTCGACGCTTACACGTCAGCCCCCGGCGCTCAGGCTGTGCGTGTCTGGGGCGACGTCACGGGCTCGTTCACGCCGGTCGAGACTCACTCCTGGGGCACGATCAAGGCGATGTACCGGTAATCACTCCGGCGCCGCCGGCCTACGGCGCCGCTTGAGGGCGCCGCGGCCGTCACAACGAAGCGGGCTGCCCCCACCTGGGGACAGCCCGCTGTTCTTCCTGGTGAGCCGTCGCTCTCGCGACGCTGGACCTCTAGTACATCCCCTCGCTGGGCATCGGAGGTTCGCCTTCCTCCTCCGGCTTGTCCGTGAGAATGGCCTCGGTCGTCAGGAGCAGGCTCGCCACGCTCGCCGCGTTCTGGAGAGCCGTGCGCACGACCTTCGTCGGGTCGATGATGCCCGCCTTGATGAGGTCCTCGTAGACCATCGTCGCTGCGTTGAAGCCGATGTTCGGCTTCGCAGCGTTCCGGACCTCCTCGACGATGATGGAACCCTCCGCGCCCGCGTTCGCCGCGATCTGGCGGATGGGAGCCTCGAGAGCCTTGATGACGATGTCCACGCCGGTCTGAGTGTCCGCCGACTTGACCTTGAGCTTCCTGAGAGCGTCCGCCGTGCGCAGAAGCGCGACGCCTCCGCCGACAACGATGCCTTCGTCGACCGCCGCGCGCGTCGCGTGCAGCGCGTCCTCGACGCGGGCCTTCTTCTCCTTCATGGCCATCTCGGTCGCGGCGCCGACGTTGACCACTGCGACCCCGCCGGCCAGCCTTGCCAGCCTCTCCTGGAGCTTCTCCTTGTCGTAGTCCGACGTGGAGCGCTCGATCTCGGCCCGGATCTGGTCGATCCTCGCCTTGATGTCGGCCTTCTTGCCGGCCCCCTGGACGATCGTCGTGGTGTCCTTGTCGACGACGATGCGCTTGGCACGTCCGAGGTCGCTCATCGTGGCGTTCTCGAGCTTCAGCCCCCTCTCCTCGGAGATGACGACGCCACCCGTCAGGACGGCGAGGTCCTCGAGCATTGCCTTCCGGCGATCGCCGAAGCCCGGAGCCTTGACCGCGGCTCCCTGGATCGTCCCCCTGAGCTTGTTCACGACGAGCGTCGCCAGCGCCTCTCCGTCCACGTCTTCCGCGACGATGAGGAACGGCCTGCCCATCTGCGCGATCTTCTCGAGGATGGGTACTAGGTCCTTCATGGCCGAGATCTTCTTGTCGTGAATGAGGATGTACGCCTCTTCGAGAGCCGCCTCCATCCTCTCGGCGTCGGTCACGAAGTACGGCGAGAGATAGCCGCGGTCGAGCTGCATTCCCTCGACGACCTCGAGAGACGTGTCGATGCTCTTGGCCTCCTCCACCGTGATGACGCCGTCCTTGCCGACCTTCTCCATCGCGTCGGCCAGGAGCTTGCCGATCTCCGCGTCGTTGTTCGCCGACACGGTTGCGACCTGCGAGATCTCAGCCCTCGTCTTGATCTCGTGGCTCATCTTCCGAAGCTCATCGATGGCCGCGTCGACGGCCTTCTCGATGCCGCGCTTCAGGCGCATGGGATTCGCCCCGGCGGTAACGTTGCGGAGTCCCTGCGCGACCATCGACTGCGCCAGCACGATCGCCGTGGTCGTCCCGTCGCCGGCGACGTCCGCGGTCTTCGTGGCGACCTCCTTGAGCATCTGCGCGCCCATGTTCTCGTAGGGCTGCTCGAGGTCGATCTCCTTGGCGATGGTCACGCCGTCGTTGGTGATGACCGGGGACCCGAACTTCTTGTCGAGGACGACGTTTCGGCCCCGCGGTCCGAGGGTGACTCTCACGGCGTCGGCGAGTTTGTCCACGCCCTTGCGAAGGTGCTCGCGCGCAGCGGAGTCGAATTCGATCTGCTTCGCCATGCTGTACTACCTCCCTGCTGACAGTCCCCGGCTAGAGAACCGCCAGGATGTCGTCGTCCTTCATGAAGAGATACTCCTCGCCGTCGATCGTGATCTCGCTGCCGGACCACTTACCGAAGAGGATCTCGTCGCCGGCCTTCACCTCGATCTTGATGCGCGTTCCGTCCTCGGAGAGCCTGCCCGGGCCCACTGCCACGACCTTGCCGCGCTGGGGCTTCTCCTTGGCCGTGTCCGGAACGATGATGCCGCCGGCGGTCTTCTGCATCTCTTCCTCGAGTCTCTTCACGAGGACCCTGTTCGACAGGGGCTTGATGCCCAGCTTCTTCGCGCCGGGCTTCTTGGCGCTCTGCTTCTTCGTGGCCATGTCTTGTTCTCCTCCTTTGGCTGTGGCGGCTCGCGCCGCCCCACCGTCCGATCCACCGCGTCTAGCACTCGTATTCGCAGACTGCTAATCTATGCCAAGACGGGCGGAAGCGCAAGCGCTTTCTGGCCTGCGTCCGCCCGGTCCGTTCGCGGCGCCGGCGACCGTGCCGGTTCGCCCTCTCCCGTGACCTACCTGTCCTTGACACGTTCGAATACGAGTGAGAGCCCCAGGAGCGTGAGGTCCGGCTCCACGACCTCTATCGTCTTCGAGAAGAGCGCTATCCTGTCGGCCAGCCCTCCGGTGGCTATGACGCGGGCCTCCTCCCCCAGCTCCTCCTTCACCCTGCGAACGATCTCGTCGACCTGGCCTGCGGCGCCGAAGACGATGCCGGCCCTGAGCGCCTCCTCGGTCGAGCGCCCGATGGCCCTCGAGGGCGGGTCCAGGGCGACGCGGTGCAGGAGCGCCGCCTTCCTGAAGAGGTTCTCGGCCGAGGTCAGGATCCCCGGGGCGATGGCGCCTCCCAGGTATCGTCCGTCTGACGTCACAACGTCGACCGTCGTCGCGGTACCGAAGTCGACGACGATTGCCGCCCCCTCGGCCATGTGGCGTGCGGCGACCGCGTTGGCCAGCCTGTCGGGGCCGACCTCGCGCGGGTCGTCGTAGTCGATGGCGATCCCCATGTCGAGGTCCGGCCCGACGATGACCGGCTCGATGCCGAACGCGACCTCGGACATGGTGGACACGGCCCCGGTCAGAGCGGGGACGACCGAAGCGAGGACGACGGCGCCTATGTCCCCGACGCTCACGCCCGACTGGGCGCACAACTCGCGGACGAGTATGGCGTACTCGTCGGAGGTCCTCGTCGAGTCGCTCGCGATGCGCCAGCGGAACCTGAGCTCCGTCTGCTCGAAGAGTCCGATGACGGCGTTCGTGTTGCCTACGTCTATTGCGAGAAGCACTGGTACCCCTTCCTAGATGTGGGCCAAATCCGAGACGCGCAGTCCCTATGTGATGGCACGCACAAGGAGAGCCGATGCTGTCGCTACCAGCAGGCTGGCCAACGTCCCTATCATCCTGTAGTAGTCTGGGCGCAGAGCACCCTTCTGGTCAAGCGGCCCAATCGACTTCGCCGCAACGATGAACCCCACTACGGTCCACTGACCGAGAAGCACAAGCGCGTAGAACAAGGTACGCTCAAGGTACCCTAGGACCTTGCCTGCGTGCTCCGAGGTGTGCGCACCTGGAATGCCCGTCTGTTGGCACTCCGAGAGTAGATACGTAACGAACGTGCTCCCCCCTCTCAGACAGAGAGCATACCCGGCAGCCAGGAGCGGATATCGTCGGATGGCGGGAACCCAGCCTAGGGGCACCAAAGGGGCGTGCTCAGTCAGGAAGCTGCTCTGACAGAGCCACACCCAGATTATCACGATCGCAGCCACGTGGACCAGCTGGTCGGCAAGGAGCAAGAGGACAGGGCTGCGACCTCTCTGCTCGCCGACCCGCCTCGCCAAGTCGGCAAGGGCATGCGAGAACGCCAATGCCAGCACGGCCGGCACAATCGCCCAACCCCACACCGGCACGACGAGCAACGCGTGCGTCAGCAGGACCTGACCGACGTGAAGTAGCATCGCCACGTTGCTTCCACGCTTCGCCTCAGCCAGCCTCTCTGTCTGCAAGCCGAAGTCCGACAGGAAGTGTCCTGCAAGCAGTAGAGAAAGCAAGGCCGCCCCTGCCGCTCCCCAATACTGGACAAGCTCAGTCAGCATTGCCGCCTCCCGCAGCGCCCGTCGGGTCATCAGGATCGTGCCTAAACATGACATTTCGCACGGCCGCTTCGCCATCAGCTACAGCATCATAGGCTGCAGACTTCAGAGCCTTGCTCACGGTTGACTCGTGACGGTTGCGGGCAGCTGCCACGTCTCTGTGACTACCCGCCCTTCGGGCTGCTGCCACTGTGTCTGCCTGAATCTGCGTCCACCGCAGTCTGATCACGCCCAGCAGTCCGAACAACGCGTTGAGCAGGGCGTCGTCGCCGCCGAAGCCTGAAACGGTCACCCACCGCCCTTCCTGCTTGCCTGTGGTGATGGCATCTCGAGCCTCATGGAAGCACGGTCCATCCATCCCGATGGCTGTTTCCCTGAAATCAGTGGTGAGGCATCCCACCCCGACTCCAAAGCGCAGGGGAATGCCGCTCAAGAGATGGTCTGTCTCGTTCAGTATTGCCACGACGTCGGACGGACGGCGAATCAGCGCCTGGAACTCGTCTCCTAGCGTGACAGTGAAGTCCGCCGCCAGCTCCGGTTTCAGTTTCCTGCTCAGCGCAGGCATGGCGGCCTCGAGTCTCTCCTGGACGCCGTACCTGTCCGGGAGACGCCTGGAACCCACTATGTCCGCGATGAGCGCGACGTAGGTTTGTGCCTTGGCCATTCGACGCTCCGTGAGAAGGGGTACTCGAACATCGCGGGCAGCCCGCCGAGCACTGGACGCGTCGGGCCTCTCGCTGACAGGGCCCTGGGTGTCGCTCGCGGACGATCCGTCAGCCGTCGCTGTGATGGCCCGGCTACCGGCTTCACCCACCTAGCTCCAGCGAGATGTCGAGCGCGGGGGCCGAGTGCGTGATGGCGCCCACCGAGATGAAGTCGGCTCCCATGCGGGCGAACTCCGGCAGGGTCTCCGCGGTCACGCACCCCGACAGCTCTATCTCGGGAGCGCTCGGATGCGCGCGCGCCAGCGCGACCCCCACGCTCATCTCCCCCGGCGTCATGTTGTCGAGCATCACCCTGTCCACCCCCGCCGCGAGCGCCTGCTCGAGCTCGACGTCGTCGGTCACCTCCACCTCGACCCTGACATCAGGATGGGCGGCCCGCACCGCCGCCACCGCAGACGCGATACCGCCCGCAGCGGCAATGTGGTTGTCCTTGATGAGCGCCATGTCCCAGAGCCCCATGCGGTGGTTGCCGCCGCCGCCCAGGACGACGGCCTGCTTCTCCAGAGTCCTCATCCCGGGGGTGGTCTTGCGCGTGTCCAGGAGCGTCGTCCCCGTCCCCTCGAGCACGGCCGCGAGCCCCGCGGTGGCGGTCGCCACCCCGGACAGCCGCTGCAGGAAGTTCAGCGCCACGCGCTCGCCCGAGATGATGCCGCGGGTCCTCCCGCGGACGGCCGCGATCCGGTCTCCCGCGCTCACCCGGCGCCCGTCCCCGATAAACACGTCCATCTCGATGCCCCGGTCCATCTCCTGCCACGCCCGCAGGGCGACGTCGAGTCCGGCGATGATCCCCGTGGCGTCGGCGACGAGGACCCACGTCGACTCGTGGTCCTGGGCGATGATCGGGTCCGTGGTGACGTCTCCCCCGCCGGAGGGTTCGTGCCTCCCGAGGTCCTCGTCCAGGGCCGCGCGGATGAGCTGTTCCGCGGTCGTGTCGATCTTCATCGTTCTCTCTCCGATTCTCCGGGCGTCCGTCCTGGAGTCGCCGCGGCGCCCGAGGCCTCTAGCGCTTCGGTCTCCGCTTCTTCGTCCCGTCGATGACGCCGCTCTCTTTCCCGGCGTCGCCGCCCTTCGAGCCGTCGCGGTCGCCGCGCCCCGCACGTCCTCGCCCGCCTCTCCCGGCGCCCTCGCCGGCGCCCACGCCGCCCGCCAGCGGTTTCCCGTCCGCCCCTCCGCGCGTCCTCTTGGGCCTACCGGTCACCTGCGTCGCCTCGGCCGACTGCGTCAGAGCCCCGGTCATCTTGAGCTCGTCGATTCGGTCCCTGAGCGAGGCGGCCTTCTCGAACTCCATCCTCGCGGCGGCGTTCATCATCTGCTCTTCGAGGACGGCTATCATCGCGTCGTTGTCGAGCCCGGGCTCGAACTCGAGCATCTCGACGTCGTGCTCGAAGTCGGCCCTGGCGTCCGCGACCGCGGTCGCGCGCATGATCTCGTCGCGCGACTTCACGATCGAGGTCGGCGTGATGTCGAACTTCTCGTTGTAGGCGACCTGCCGCGCGCGCCGCCGCTCCATCTCCGCGAGGGCGCGCTCCATCGACCCGGTCATCTTGTCCGCGTAGAAGATCACCTTCCCGCCGAGGTTGCGCGCCGCCCGCCCGGAGGTCTGGATGAGCGACGTGTCGGAACGCAGGAAGCCCTCCTTGTCTGCGTCGAGGACCGCGACGAGAGACACTTCCGGCAGGTCGAGCCCCTCCCTCAGGAGGTTGATGCCCACGAGCACGTCGAACTCGCCCAGGCGCAATCCGCGGATGATCTCCACTCGCCCCAGCGCGTCGATGTCGGAGTGCAGGTACCTGACCCTGACGCCCAGGCCGTGCAGGTAGTCGGTGAGGTCCTCGGACATGCGCTTCGTGAGCGTGGTGACGAGGACCCTCTCCTCCCTCTTCGCCCGGAGGCGGATCTCCTCCAGGAGGTCGTCGACCTGCCCCTCGACGGGGCGCACGACGATCTCCGGGTCCACGAGGCCCGTCGGGCGGATGATCTGCTCGACCACGACGCCCTCCGTCTTCTCGAGTTCGTACCCGCCGGGCGTGGCGGAGACGAACACGACGCTCTGCATGAAGTCCTCGAACTCGTCGAAGATGAGCGGGCGGTTGTCGAGGGCCGAGGGGAGCCGGAACCCGTACTTGACGAGCGTCTCCTTGCGCGCGCGGTCGCCCCGGAACATGCCGCGGAGCTGCGGAACGGCGACGTGCGACTCGTCGATGAAGATGAGGAAGTCGTCGGGGAAGTAGTCGAGGAGCACGGCGGGCCGCTCGCCCGGGCCGCGCCCGGAGAGGTGCCTCGAGTAGTTCTCGATGCCAGAGCAGTATCCCATCTCGCGCATCATCTCGATGTCGAAACGGGTCCGCTGCTCCAGCCGCTGCACCTCGAGGAGCTTGTTCTCGGCCTTGAGCGCCGAGAGCCGTTCCTTGAGTTCCGCCTCTATCAGCTTGACGGCCCGTTCTACGTTCTCCTGAGTCGTCACGAAGTGCTTGGCGGGGTATATCGACACGCCGTCCAGGTCGTCCAGCACCTCGCGCGACACGAGGTCGACGACCGAGATGCGCTCGACCTCGTCTCCGAAGAACTCGATGCGCGTCGCCTTCTCCTCGTACGAGGGGCGGATCTCGACGACGTCTCCCCTGACGCGGAACGTCGCCCGCTCGAACTCGTAGTCGTTCCGGTCGTACCGCATGTCGATGAGCCGACGCAGCATCACGTCCCTGTCGATGCGGTCGCCGACCTCGGCCCTGAAGAGCATCTCGCTGTAGGCTTCGGGAGAGCCGATGCCGTAGATGCAGGAGACGGACGCCACGATGACGACGTCGCGCCGCTCCAGCAGAGACGCCGTCGCCCGCAGCCTCAGGCGGTCGATCTCGTCGTTTACGTCCGCGTCCTTTTCGATGTAGGTGTCGGTGACCGGGACGTACGCCTCGGGCTGGTAGTAGTCGTAGTAACTGACGAAGTACTCGACGGCGTTCTCGGGGAAGAACGCGTTGAACTCAGCGAAGAGCTGCGCGGCCAGGGTCTTGTTGTGGGAGATCACGAGAGCGGGTCGATTCAGGCGGGCGATGACGTTGGCCATCGTGAATGTCTTGCCCGAGCCGGTCACGCCGAGGAGCGTCTGGAAGCGCTCGCCGCGCTCGAGTCCTGCGGTGAGCTCGTCTATCGCCTGACCCTGGTCTCCCTGGGGCTGGTACCCGGCGACGAGTCTGAAGGGCCTGTCCATCGCTTCCCCGCTCCAGCCGGGCCGCTACCGCGACATGCCGCCCTCAGTCACCACCAGGTTGTCGACGGGACCGCGCCCGGCCCCCGCGACGCCGAGATACTCCCCGTTCAGATACAGCTCGAGCGCCTCACCCGTTCCGACGAAGAGGGTGAACTCCTCCACGCCCTCCCACCGGCGCCTGTCGCCCTCGTCCAGAGTGAGGTCCGACACGCGCTCACCGTCGACGGAGACGGTGATGTAGACGCGCTCCCTGGCCACGGCCATGAGCTCCAGGCCGTGGACCTCGATCATCGTGTCGACCCACGCCGCCTCGCTCACGGGCTGCGTGACGAGCGGCGCCTCCTCCGTGCCGCCCCCCGTCGGCGCGGGCGGGCGATTGACCCACTTCACCACGAGGAGGATCACGACGACGACGGCGACGGCCCCGACCACCATCCACACCCAGCGCTTGCCGGTCTCCCGCCGCTGCTCCTGCAGCTCGATCTCGACGGCGTCCCACTCGTCCAGCTCGTCGGGTTCCTGCTGCTGCGTGAATCGCATGTACTTGTCGACGACGTCCTCTTCGTCGAGCCCGAGGAACCGTGCGTAGGTACGCAGGTGCCCCTTGACGTAGACGGGAGCCGGAAGAACGCTGAAGCGGTCGCTCTCGATGGCCTCGATGATGCTGGCGCTCATCTTCGTGGCCTTCGCCACGTCGTCTATACTCTTCTCCTGAGTCTCTCGTTCCGACCTCAGGAGCTCGCCGACCGACTCCATTGATCCCTCCGGTGTCGTGGCCGCCTGGAACCCGCGCCCGACTGCCTGGAACTCGTGCTCGATGAACCCGTGCCCGCGCCCGACTGCCTAGAACTCGTACCTGACCGTGTATCGAACCACGACCTCGCCGTCGGTCTCCACCGGCACGTGGAACTCGATCCGGTTCGCCTCGACCTTCTCGAATTCGTGCGACGTCTGCGTGACCGTCCAGTAGCCGTACGGGTGCTCGACGACTCTCAGGACGATCCCCTCGTCCTTGTGGTTCCGGATGGAGAGCTCGTAGTCCTCCTCGCGGATGCGGTTGGTGATCTTCCTCGCGTCGGTCGTCGTCCTCTCGACCTTGACGTCGAACGCGTTGCCCAGATAGAGCTGAACGTCCTCGTCCTTGGGCGTGTGGTCGATGCGGTCCTCGCCGATGAACTGGAGGTCCGAGGCGGAGTCCTCCTTGTACATCCGGACCTTCCCCGCGGGGAGCGCTCTTCCCAGGCCGCCCGCCTCCGAGTTCTCGAACTCCAGGAGCACGCGCACGTCCGACCCCCTATGATAGTCGAACTCGAGCACCTTCTCGACGTCAACCTTCGTGCTCGGGAAGAACGTCAGCTGCTTTATCTCCCGGTCCGCCACGGTGGCCGGAGTGTCGAGCTTGTAGAGGTAGTACTCGAAGAGCTGCTCCTCGGCGAACTCCGGGGCGCCCTTGGCGGCGGCCATTAACTCGGCCTCGAACGCCATATCGCGCGTCATCCTCTGTTCCTGGACGCGGTGTACGTCGCCGGCCACGAGGTCGAGCTGGGCGTCCTTGTACGGGGCCCCCGAGCGGTTGTCGATCGACACCCAGGCCGCGAGGTCGATCCAGTCGTCCTCCGCATCGATCACACCCACGTACTCGGCGTGCCAGTTGATGCTCGACGTCATGTAGGTGACCTCGACGAGCCTCTCCCCCGACTGCTCGGCGCCGATCTTCCAGACGAGCGACGGCTTCGATATGAGGCCGGAGGGCAGACTCGGGAACCGGATGTACGAGACCTTCTCCCTGTTCAGCGTGACGACCGGACCCGCGCCCCTGCCCTGGTCGAGAACGATCGACGAACCGTCGAAGCTCACGAGCTTGCCCGTGAAGAGGTCCGCCTGCTCGCCTATGACGTCGATCTCCATCTCGAGGTACTTCTCGAGTATCTTCGAGGAACTCGCCAGGTCGAACCTGTAGTTCTGCTCCCACACGGACGCGTCCGGTCCCTCGAGCACCTTGAAGTGCACGCTCGTCGCGTCGATGCGCTGCGCGACGTCGGGGAACCTGAGCTCGTGAACGCCCGACCGGATGTCTACCGGCCGCACGTCCTTCACGAGCGCCATGTCGGAGTTGTAGACCGTGATCGATACGCCCGGCTCGGCGGCGCCGAGCGCGGAAGCGGCCAGAACGACCGCAGTCAGCGCACAGACGAACGTCTTCATCTCACCTGCCCCCTTCCGGAGAGTCTTCCGAGACCCGTCTCATGGACCGCGCACTATCGAGAGCACAAGGGCGAGGAGCCCGGCGGTCCAGCAGTAGTATGCGAACCGGTGGAACGTGCCCGCCTTGACGACGCGCATGAGCACGGCGATGGCGGGCAGCGCGCTTCCGAACGCCGCGAGCGTGCCCACGGCGACCGCCGCGCCCTCGCGGGAGCCGGCGCCGAGCGCGTCTCCGACGCTCATCGCCGTCGCGCCCAGGATGACCGGGAGCGACAGCAGGAACGCGAACTCGGCGGCGGCCCCGCGCGTGAGGCCCAGCCGGAGCCCGGCCGAGATCGTGGAGCCCGAACGCGATATCCCGGGCAGGATGGCCGCCGCCTGAGCGAGGCCGATGAGGAGAGCGTCCCTCACTCCGCCCCGGGTCCGCGTCCCTTCGGGGATGCGGCGCGTGAGCCACAGGATCACGCCCGTCACGATGAGCAGGACCGAGACCAGGACGGGACTCCCGAACGCCGCCTCCACGCGGCCCTCGAGGACGAGGCCGACGAGCGCGGCCGGGACCGTGCCCAGGAGGAGCAGGAGCCCGAGCGTCGCGTCGGAACGATCGTGCTCTCTCCGCGCGGCCCGCAGAGCGACCGCGCGCACGACGTCGACGATGCGCGCCCGGAAGTAGACGAGCACCGCCAGCGCCGTTCCGAAGTGGACGAACACCTCGAACGTGACGCCGGGGCTCCGGACGCCCAGGAGGTACTCGGCGAGCGCCAGATGTCCCGAACTCGAGACGGGCAGGAACTCGGTCAGTCCCTGAAGGACGCCGAGGGCCAGAGCCTCGAAGATGGTCACGTCGGATATCTCCTTCGCCGGACGGCCGCGCGCGGACGCCGGGCGGACGCGTCGCGTGCGTCAGGCCGCGTCGCGCCGGTCAGACCGCTCCGGCCGCGAACGCCGCCAGCCCCAGCACCATCACGATCTTGAGGCCGTTCGAGACGCGCCTGAGAGAAGGACCGTCGCCGCCCTCTCTGAGCGCGCGGGACGACTCAACGAGCAACCACACCAGCGCGCCCTCGATCGGCACGAGAAGGGCCAGGTACCCCCATCCCAGGAGCCGCATCGCGAACGGGGCCGCCGCCGCCCACATCGACGCGACGAGCAGCACGCGGGCGACCGAGACGGAGGACCTGACGCCCGCCACGACCGCGAACGTCCTCGTCCCCGCGGACCGGTCACCCTCCACGTCCTCGGCGTCCTTCACGAGCTCCCGCGCCATGTGGAGGAGCGCCGCCAGGAAGAACAGGATGAGGAGCCGGTGCCCCGGGAGCGTCGCCATGGCGTCGAGGGCAGCGGGGCCGGGCCGGTACGGAGCGACTCCCTGCGTCGCCCCTCCCATGAGAAGCGGGGACGCCGCCACGAACGCCACGACGAGGTTGCCGAAGAGCGGCACGCCCTTCAGGGCGAACGAGTAGAGCGCCGTGAGGACGATCCACGCCCCGACCAGGAGCGTCGCGCTGCCCCCGAGCGGGTAGACCAGGATCAGCGACGCCGCGTACAGCCCGAAGGCGAGAATGAGGGCCGCGGCGGGCGACACGCGGCCTTGAGGCAACGGGCGACCGGGCCTGTTCACGAGATCGCTCTCGACGTCCCTGGAGTCGTTCAGAGCGTTCGCGGCGCCCGTCGCCGCGAGCGCTGCGAGCGCGCCCAGGACGGCCGCCCCCCACTCGACGGACGACGCCGACACGAACGCCCCGACCAGGACCGCCGCGCCCGCGATCACGCCGTTCGCGGGCCTGAGGAGCCCGATCAGCGTGGCCGACCTAGATCCTGAACCGGACTCTCGCCCAGAACTCGTACGAGTCTTCATTGCGCAGGTCGCTCCAGCCGAGCACGAATGCGCCACCGAACTGGGCGCAGAGGCCGCCGGGGTCTTCGTAGCCGAGTGACATGGCGGTCCTGTGGCCGTAGAGGACGTCGCCCGACGGGAACGTGGGCTCGTCGTCCTCCCCTTCCACGAACGGGACGGTCGCGCTGCCCTCCCCCTCGCGGGAGAACGAGTAGCCGGCGCTCACCCCCCACAGCGCGGAGGGATGGTAGACGAGCTCCACGACGGCCCTGTCGGCGTCGGGTCCCAGCTCGAATCCGAGCGGTCGCCCGTCGTGCGTGTGGCGGTGCTCGGTCACGTGATGCGTGTAGGTCCACTTGCGGACGTTCGTGTACTCGCAGGTGAGCTCCCAGTCCTTCGAGTCGAACGTCCCGTAGTAGGCGGCGCCGACAGTGGCGCCGTACTTGTCGGGATGACCGGTGTCCCGGTCGTACTGCAGGTCGTCGACCAGGAACTCGCCCCACACCTCGAGTCCGCGGACGGGTCGGGCCGCGAAGTCGAGAGACCACAGGATGTTGTCGTTCGCCCGCTCGTTGTGCTGCGAGACGTAGTAAGGAAGGAGCGGATTCAGATACGCGGGGTCGGGGATGCTGCCGCTGTAGACGACGGCCTCGCCGAGCCCCAGGCTTCCCCACGAACACGAGAAGACGGCCCTGTGCGCTGCCAGAAAGACCCGGTCGCCGCGCAGGGTGTCCCCGACCGCTCCGTCGGTGCCGGCGCGCTCCAGGAACGCGTGCAGAGCCTGGAGCGTGAGAGACCCGACCCGGAACCGCGCCTCGACCCCGTCGAGCGTCGGGGCGGTCCCGGACACGAGGAGACGGCCCCGCGGCGAGCGGCCCCACGCGGCCCCGCGACGCCCGATCGCAATCCCGAGGTTCTCCCGCTCGTACCTGACATACGCTCTGTCCGCCGAGACCGAGAACCCGCGCCACGTCCTGGCGCGGCTCGACAGCCTCTCTGTCCTGGGTCCGTCCTGCTTCTCGAGGAGGATCGTGGAGTCCGCGTAGAATCCGAGGTTCTCCCCCACGCCTCCCCAGAGCTCGTACGACAGGGTGCCCGATACGGAGAACTCGTCCTCGGGCTCCTCGCCGAGCGGGCGCGTGTCAGGCGGATGCGCGGTCGTCGGTACGTCGGCGTGCGGGCGCGTGTCGTGCGGATGCGCGGTCGTCGGTACGTCGGCGTGCGCGCACGAAACCTCGCTCCCGAAGACGAAGCCCAGTCCGAGCGCCGACTCCCTGCTCCGCACCACGAGGAGCGGTTCGTCCACCCTGCCGTGCAGGAACTCCGAGGTCAGGATGGAGAGCGCCCACCGCTCGCGCTCGGAGACGCGTTCGTCCCGGTCCTCTCCTGCGCTCCCCGCGGCGCCCCGCGAGGCTTCACTCTGAGCCCGGCCGGCCCTCTTCGCCAGCGCCGACGCCACCTGGGCCCGAGAGACGGGCAGCGTCGTCAGGTCCAGTTCCAAGAGCCCCCGAGCGACGAGCCGCGTGAGCAGAGGATAGGCCCAGTGGTCGAGAGGGAGATCGGCGGGAGGGCGAGGATCGAGTCGCAGACCCGACGCCTCGCTTCCCTGCACCATGCAGTCGGACACCACCGACAGCGCCGCCGCGGGCATAGGCTGGAAGGCGATCGCCGCTGCCAGCGCCACCGCCGCCAGAGGCGGAAGGACCGAGGATGTCGACTGCACCGACACGTAGACTCCAAAGAGACGGATCATATTGCGGAGGTCCCGGCGGCAGGTCGCGCCCACGGGTCATGAGCCGCGTCCCACGCGCGCCCTACTTCCTGGAGTGCAGTTCGTCGGCCCGACGGTAGGAGTCGGCCGCCTCGAGGCTGCGGCCGAGGCGGTCCATCACGATCCCCAGCTGGTAGTGCGCTCTCGCGTCGTCGGGAGCGGCGTTGGCCGCCTTCGTGAGATAGCGCTCGGCGTCCTCCAGCCTGTCGAGCGAAGCGAGCGAGGCTCCGAGCCGGTAGCAGATCTCCGGGCCTTCTCCCTCGAGCGCGACCACGCGCTGGAAGGCGGCGACCGCGCGCCCGAAACGTCCCTTCTTCGAGTAGACGAGCCCGAGCTGGAAGTGAACCATCGCTGAGTCCGGCGAGTGCCGCGCGGCCAGCTCGAGAGACGCCAGGGCCTCGTCGATCCGGTCTTCGGCGAGGAGCGCGGCGCCCAGGTTGAAGTGAGCCTCGGCGCTTCCCGGGGACACGTCGACGGCCCTCTGGAACTCGTCTATGGCGTCGGTCAGCATTCCCCGCTCGCCGAAGATGGCTCCGAGGTTCAGGTGGTGCTCGGCGTTGTCGGGGTCCAGCTCGATGGCCCGCTTGAACTCGAGGATCGCCTCGTCCGTCCTGCCCAACTGGTCGAGGGAGTACCCGAGGTTCGTGTGGGCCTTGGCGCACCCGTAGTCGACCTCGATCGCGCGGCGGTAGCAGCCGGTCGCCTCCTCGAACTCCTCGCGGAGCGCCAGCGCGACACCCAGCCGGTAGTGAGGCTCCGGGTCGTCCGGAGCCAGTTCTATCGCGCGTTCGAACTCGTCGAGAGCGTCCGCGACCCTCCCCTGAGAGTCGTAGACACGCCCGAGGTTATAGAACGCCTCCGCGCAGTCGGGAGAGTGCCTGCCTGCCCGTTCGAACTCGTTGGCGGCGGCGTCGAGGAGCCCCAGCTTGAGATAGCAGCCCCCGCAGTCGAGCATCGCCCGGAGGTCGGTCGGACGTCGGCTCAAGAGCTGCTGGAGCACGACCACGGCGTCGCTCAGGCGCCCGTCCTCGATGTAGGACGACGACAGCTCGCGCAGAGCGTCGAGGTCGTCCGGCGAGGCGGAGAGCCTCCTCCTCAGAGTCGAGGGGTCCTTCTGCATGATGGTCCGCCTGACCACGACACCTCCGGATGTGAATCAGCGAACGAAAGCCCCAACCGCCACTCCGACCTACCGCGCGCGACGTGGACCTCCGACCGTTACTCCGACTTACCGCGCGCGACGAGGACCTCCGGCCGTTACTCCGACTCACCGCGCGCGACGAGGACCTCCGACCGCTACTCTGACTTACCGCGCGCGACGAGGACCTCTCTCACCTTGTCCTTGAGCTCGGTGAGGTCCGACGACTTCACGACATACGCGTCCGCCATCCACGAGGCGAAATCCTGCTTGTATGTCGAGTACGCCGAGTTCAGAACGACGGGCAGGTCGCGCCGCTTCTCCATGATGGTGCGCAGGCAGTCGATGCCGTCCATCCCCTCCAGGCGTATGTCGAGCACGACGAGGTCAAGAGTCTCCTTCTCGATAAGCTCGAGCGCCTCCTCCCCGCTCTCCGCCGTCAGCACCTCGTACCCTTCACGCTTGAGCTCCGTCTCGTAGAGCTTGCGTATATTCTTCTCGTCGTCAACTACGAGCACCTTCGTCATCCGACGCCTCCGCTCCTGTGTGGGTGTCCAGAGATCAGCTTCGTTCGTCACGGCGCGCGCCGCCGCCCGGCTCATCAGGGGCCGCGGCGTCGCCGTAGACCCTCCTGTGCTCGGCTTCCTGCGCGCTTCTCACGATGGGCAGCGACACGTCGAACCGCGTCCCCACGCCCATCTCGCTCATGACCTCTATGTCGCCGCCGTGATTGTCTATGATGCGCTTCGTCACCGCCAGTCCGAGCCCCGACCCGGTCTTTCTCGTCGTGAAGAACGGGACGAAGAGCTTGCTCATCACGTCGCCCGGTATGCCGGGACCCGTGTCCTCGACGCTGACGACGATGCTCGCTCCTGACTGGCCCGACGTGACGGTGATGGTGCCGCCGTCCGGCATCGACTGGATGCCGTTCGAGATGATGTTGAGAAACGCCTGCTTGAGCTGATTGGCGTCGCCCATCGTCCCCGGAAGACCCTCGGCCAGATTCCCGATGAGGCGTATCTGGGACGAGAGAATGCCGTGCGACAGCAGCTTCCGGACGTCGCGGAGTATCTGGTTGATGTCGACGGGCGCCAGCACAGGGACGAGGTGGCGCTCCAGCGTCAGCTGTTCGCGCAGGATCTGCTCGAGCCTCGTCACCTCTTCGAGGATGATGCCCGTGTACTCGCGCCGTGGATCGTCCGGGTCCATGTCCTCGTGGAGCTGCCGCGCGAAACCTCCGACGGCGAGCAGCGGGTTGCGGATCTCGTGAGCGACGTTGGCCGCCATCTGCCCGATGCCCGTGAGCTGCTCGACCTCCCTGAGCTGCTTCTGGAGCTTCACGCGGTCTGTCACGTCCTTTATGTACTGGATCGCCTGGACGGTTTCGCCGCGGTCGTCCTTCACGGGGAACGTGTAGACGTCGACGCCGGTCCTGTGATACCCGGACGTGAGCTCCAGCCTGGAGACCATCGAGGCCTTCCCCGTCGCGAACGTCTCGTGCGCGGGGCAGAGTTCGCACGCCTTGTCGCCTCTGCAGTAGACCTCGTGGCACGCGCGGCCGACGAGGTCGCGGGGCTCGCTCCCGAGAAACGCCGCCTCGGCCTTGTTCACGGCCACGACGCGGAAATCCCGGTCCACTATGATGAGCCCGTCGGTGATCCCGTCGAAGATGGCCTGGAGCTGCCGCTTGCTCCGGAGGACGTCCGAATCCGGGTCGCGCAGACGCCGCCCGCCCAGCCTCGGGACCAGCCAGCCGGCGAGCGCGCCGACGGCCGCGGCCACGACGAGCCACGGGAGCAGAACGATGCCCAACGGCTGTGCGACAGGCGTCACGGCGTGCAGGCTCCCCTTTGAGAGAGCGCGTCCCGAGAGAGCGCTTGGGCCCCCTGATGTGAGGGTCAGGAGCCCTCGTCAACGCGGTCATGGTAGTGCCGACGTGCCCGGGTGTCAAGGTCGAACGCCCCTAGTCTAGGGCGCTCCTCCCTCCCCGCGCCCAAGCCCACCCTTGACTCGAACCGCCCCACGACCTATCCTGCGCCGGCGCATCCAGCATGGGCCGCTTCGCGGCCCAGGATGCCGCCACGCGCGAGTCCCCGACCCCGAAGGAGGAAGGCAAGCATCGACTGGGACGCCACCATTCCCCACACGTCGGTGACGATGCTGCAGCTGGCGACCGCCTTCGCGGTCCTGGTCGTGGGCCTCATCCTCGCCAGGGTCATTCTGGGTGTCTTCAGGCGTTCTCTCAGGGAGTCGAAGCTCTCCGACGTCCTTATCGAGTTCCTGGGCCGGTTCTTCGGCGCCCTCCTCTACATCCTGGTCTTCCTGGTGGTGCTCTCGACGCTCGGGATCACGGTCTCCTCCATACTGGTGAGCCTCTCGGCCGTCGTGGGCCTCGTTCTCGGCTTCGGCATGTCGGACACGGTGAACAACGTGGCGTCCGGGACCTGGATAGCGTCTCTCAGACCGATAGACATAGGCGAGGTCGTGACCATCAACGGGATGACGGGCAAGGTCAACGCGGTCGGCATCATGGCCACGGAGCTTCTGACCCCCGACAACCAGGTCATCACGATCCCCAACGCGCAGGTCTGGGGCAGCCCCATCGTCAACGCGACCCGCATGCCCACGCGCCGTGTCGACGTGTCGGTGGGCATCTCGTACGGGGACAGCGTCGACGAGGCCTCGCGCGTCGCCATGGAGCTCATGACGAGCCACGACCTGATGCTCTCGGACCCGGCACCGACTGTCGTCCTGACCGCGCTCGCCGACTCCTCGGTGAACATGCAGCTCAGGCCGTGGGCCAACAAGGACGACTACTGGGCGGTCAAGGGCGACATCGCCAAGGGCATCTACGATGCCATCCCGAATGCCGGCCTCTCGATACCGTTCCCACAGCTCGACGTTCACGTGATGAAGGAGTAGCGCTGCACCGTCAAAGCAGGAGTGGCGTCCCATCGCCACCGGAGGGAGGAAGCGGATGTTCAAGGAGTTCAAGGAGTTCGTCGCCCGCGGGAACGTCGTCGACATGGCGGTGGGCATCGTCATCGGCGCGGCGTTCGGTTCGATCATCAAGTCGCTCGTGGCGGACGTCATCATGCCCCCCATCGGACTCCTCCTGGGGAACGTCGACTTCACGAACATCTTCACCGTCATCAAGGCGGGCGAGGCGGCGGGCCCCTACGCCACGCTCGCAGACGCGCAGGCAGCAGGCGCGGTCACGGTGAACTGGGGCGTGTTCGCGATGACGATCATCAGCTTCCTGATCATCGCGTTCGCCATCTTCATGATGATCAGGGCGATCAACAGGATGAGGCGCGAGGAAGAGGCCCCGCCCGCGGAGCCGACGACGAAGGAGTGCCCGTTCTGCTTCACCGAGATCGCCCTGAAGGCGATGCGGTGCCCCAATTGCACTTCTCAGCTCGGCGGAGCGGCGTAGACGCGCTCCGTCAGGAACACCAGACGAGGTCGCCCGCGATCCGGGCGGCCTCGCTCCGGATTGGGGAGCACGAGCGGCCGGGTCACAGGATTCGAGGGAGGTCCTCTTTGAGATTCGCACTGTTCGCACTCACGCTCTCGGCCGTGGCGGCGCTGTGCGCCGCCGCGGCGGCCGAGGAGACCGCGGACGGCGGTCAGGTGGAGATCGGGGCCTGGTCGGTGTCGTCCGAGTTCAACGTGACGCTCACGCAGAACGCGTACAGCGACAACTGGGCAGGCAGCGAGCTGGGGTCCGTCTCCTGGGCGTCGGCGTGGAACACGCTCGCCGAGAACCAACTGAGCCCCAGGTTCCACTCTTCCACGAGCCTCAAGCTCGCGTTCGGGCAGACGCACAGCCAGGACCCCGATACCAGGGTCTGGCGCAGGCCGGTCAAGTCGACCGATCTGGTCGACCTCGACTCGGTCCTGAGGCTGACCTACGGCTGGGTCGTCGACCCGTTCGCGGGTTTCCGCGTCGAGTCGCAGTTCCTGGACGAGAGCGACCCGACGAACAAGCGCTGGCTCGATCCGGCCGTGTTCACCGAGAGCTTCGGGGTGGCGCGGGTCTTTCTCAAGGACGAGCAGAGAGAGCTCTCGACGCGGGTCGGCGGCGCGGTCAGGCAGCACATCGATCGCGACGTCCCGACGGGCGAGGACGACAAGAGGGAGACGTCCATTACGACGGACGGTGGAGTGGAGCTCGTGTCCCTCTACCGCACGCCCCTCGCGGAGGACAGGCTCACGTTCTCAAGCGAGCTCACAGCCTTCAAGGCCCTCTACTACTCCGAGGAGGACGCGCTCGCCGGAACCGACGCGGCCGACGACTGGAAGGCGGTCGACGTCAACTGGGAGAACACGCTCACCGCGAACGTCACCAACTACCTCATGGTCAACCTCTACGTTCAGCTGCTCTACGACAAGCAGGTCGACGACGGCGTCCGCCTGAAGGAGACGCTGTCGATGGGATTCACGTTCCAGCTTCTCTGAGTCTCGTTCGCTTTAGCGTATGTCCCGCACGCCGAGCCCCGCGCAGCGCCCGCTCGCGGGCGCCGGGCGGGGCTCGGCACCTCTCCCCGGGCCGCCTCGAGGGTGTTGACAGAGCCGCCTGAGGACCGTATATTTCGAAGCTATCTATGGACACGCGCAACCGAACAGAGCTCTTCTCGCCGTCCGCTGTCCTGGCGCAGTTCAACCGGCTGCCGGAGACCGCGCGGTTCTATTCGATACTCTCCATTCTCGTGGCGCTCCTCGCGGTGGCCTCCGGGTTCGTCGTCGACAGGACGGTGAACGGGCCCTCGGTCGAGCTCAATCCGCGCACTCCAATGCTCGGCATGCTCTCCCCGTGGGGCCGCGTCCTCGCGGAGCCGCACGACAACTACCTGAAGCCGAGCTTCGAGGTTCTGGGCGTCGTCACGCCGGTCCCCAACGACGCGGCGAGCTACGACTACGTCGCGGGCGCGGGCGACGACATCGCGGCCATCGCCGCCGGCCGCGGCATCGACATGGACCTCCTGGCGAGCGCCAACAGCGTCAGCTACGCGCGCGTTCCCCGCAGGGAGACCGAGGTCCGGCTCCCTCTCCTCTACTCGCGGGACAGGCACTGGGACAGGTCGCTCGAGTTCCTCTATCCGATCTCCAGGGAAGCTCCGATCGGAGGGAACGGTAAGGCCAAGAAGGGCGCTCCCATCATCGTCCGTCACCCCGTGGCGCGCGGCGAGTGCCTGTGGAACATCGCCAAGAAATACCACGTCCGCATCGAGACGATCGTGGCCATGAATGACCTCCCGAGCGCGCGCTACCTGCGCCCCGGGCAGATCCTCGAGATCCCGGACACCGACGGCACGTACGTGAGCGTGAAGAGGGGCGACACGATCGACGGCATCTGCAAGAAGTACGGCGTCGAGATGACCGAACTCGTGAACTCGAACCCGGGCGTGGACGTCGACCGGCTGACCATCGGACTCAAGCTCTTCGTCCCCGGGTCCGCAGCTCTGGAGCAGCTCTTCCGATTCTCGTGGCCCGTGCACGGTCGCGTCTCCGGCCGGTACGGGATGAGGTTGCACCCGATCTACCGACGCCGGCTGATGCACACCGGTCTCGACATCGCCGCCCGGAGCGGCACGCCGATCCGAGCGGCGCTTGCGGGACGGGTCAAGTTCGTCGGATGGAAGGGCGGATACGGCCGCGCGATCATCGTGGAGCACCCGAACGGATACGAGACGCTCTACGGCCACTGTTCGAAGATCCTGGTCAACAAGGGCCAGGACGTGAAGCGTGGAGAGCAGATCGGCAAGGTCGGCTCTACGGGAGTAAGCAACGGTCCGCACGTGCACTTCGAGGTCAGGAAGAACGGCAAGCGAATGAATCCCGAGAAGGTCCTCTACTAGAAGGTCCTCTACTGGAAGGTCCTCTACCAGTCGGTCGACCCGACGCCGGCTCTGCGACACCGAAGAGAACGACACCCCTCTCGGATGAGAGGGGTGTTCTTGTCAGAGGATGAGAGGGGTGTCCCTGTCAGAGGCCCAGCTCGTCGCTTATCCCCTGCATCGCCGAGAGCGCCAGCCCCAGGAACTCGTCGAGCTCGAGCCCCAGCTCGCTCGACGCGGCGATCTGGTCGCGGTCCGCGCCGGCGGCGAACCGCTTCTCGCCGAATCTCCGCACGATGAACTCGACGTCCAGGCCCGAGAGCTTCCTGGTCGGATGCATGAGGGCGGCCGCCACGATGAGACCGGTCACGGGATCGCTCGCGTACAGGGCCCGGTCCATGCTGCTCTCACGGGGAACGTGCGCGTTGTGCGCCTTCACCGCGTGGACGATGTCGTCGGAGAACCCCTTCTCACACAGCATCTCGGCCGACCTGAGCCCGTGAACCTCGGGCGTGTCCGCCGTCTCGTCGTAGTCGAGGTCGTGGACGAGCCCCGCCGCCCCCCACGCGTCTTCGTCCTCTCCGAGCTTCCGCGCGAGGGCGGTCATGACGGCCTCCGTGGCGAGCATGTGCTTCAGGAGGTTCTTGTTGCCGCAGTTGTCCTTCACGAGAGCGAGACATTCGTCGCGAGTCACGGTGTCCTCCCAATCATGGCCGGCGGCCGGAGCGGCGCGCGAGCTACCGCGGCTCTCCCGGCGCCGCGCCGGCGCGTTCATCCGATGTCCACGAACGACCCGCGGTCGCGGAACCGTCTCCGGACCGCCTCCCGGAGGACCCTGCCTTCCGGGCTCTCGAGCTTCGGGTCGGCGTCCAGGAACGCGAACGCGTCGTCCCTCGCCTTCACGAGCAGCCTCGAATCGTGCCTCAGGTCCGCGACGGCGAATCTGGGGAGCCCGTGCTGCCGGACGCCGAGGAATTCGCCCGGCCCCCTGAGTTCGAGGTCCTTCTCCGCGATCTCGAACCCGTCGGTCGTGGCGGCGAGGATCTGTATCCTCTCGCGCGCCTCGTCGGAGGCCCCCGGCCCGACCATCAGCACGCAGTAGGACCTCTGCGAGCCCCTGCCGACCCTCCCCCTGAGCTGGTGCAGCTGCGCCAGCCCGAATCGCTCGGCGTGCTCCACGACCATCACCGTCGCGTTGGGGACGTCCACGCCCACCTCGACCACGGTCGTCGACACCAGGAGGTCGACGTCGCCGCGCTGGAACCGACCCATCACTTCGTCCTTCTCCTCGGGACTCATCCTCCCGTGGACGAGACCGAGAGAGTAGTCCTTGAAGACGCGCGTCCGGAGCTTCTCGTACATCGCCGTCGCGGCGGCGAGTTCGACCTTCTCCGAATCCTCCACCAGCGGGTAGACGATGAAGACCTGCTTGCCCTCGGACATCTCCGTCCGGACGAAGCGGTAGAGCCGCTCGCGCCCGGCCTCGTCGCGCACCGCCGTCGTGACGGGCGTGCGGCCGGGAGGAAGCTCGTCCAGTACCGAGACGTCGAGGTCGCCGTAGACCGTGAGCGCGAGCGTCCTCGGGATGGGCGTCGCCGTCATGACGAGGACGTCGGGCGCCTCCCCCTTCGAGCGCAGCGCCGCCCGTTGCTCGACGCCGAATCGATGCTGCTCGTCGACGACCGCGAGCCCCAGCCGCGCGAACTCGGTGTCCGACTGGATGAGCGCGTGCGTCCCGACGACGACGTCCGCCTTCCCGCCCGCGATCGCCGCCAGGGCGTCGGCGCGCTCCGCCGACTTGAGACCGCCGCGCAGGAGCGTCACGCCGTCGCCGAGCGGAGTCAGAAGAGCCTGCACGCTCCGCATGTGCTGCTCCGCGAGGATCTCGGTGGGCGCCATGATGGCGGCCTGATAACCGTTGGCCACCGCCTGGTGCATCACCGCGGCGGCGACGACCGTCTTCCCCGACCCCACGTCGCCCTGGAGAAGCCGGTTCATCGGGTGCTTCCGCGCCATGTCGGCCCGAATCTCGGCGATCACCCGCTCCTGCGCGCCGGTGAGTCTGAAGGGCAGCGAGCCCAGAAAGCGCGAGTGTTCAGCGTCGTTCCACGAGAAGCTGACGGCCCCGGGGGCCTCCTCCGCGCGCATCCTCCTCCGGCCCACGACGATCTGGAACAGGAAGAACTCCTCGAAGGCGAGCCTGTCCCGGGCGGTCGCCGCCTGGTCGAGCGACCGCGGGAAGTGCACGTCACCCATGGCCTCGCGCAGCCCCGGCAGCCGGCGCCTGCGGCGCACCGAAGCGGGGATGGGGTCCTCGAGGTCCGGAAGGAAGCGGTCGAGCGCCGCCTTGACCATGCTCCGTATGCGCCTGCCGGATAGCGCGCCGATCTGTGAGTACTCCGGGACGATCCTGCCGGCGTGGACGAGCTCGGTGGCCTCGTCGTCCGACAGCACTTCGAACGAAGGGTTCACGAACTCGATGCGGCGCGCGCTGCGGTCGAAGCGGACCTCGCCGCTCACGACGGCGCGCGCACCCCGGACGAGCACGTTCTTGAGATAGGGCTGGTTGAACCAGCGGGCGAAGACGGCTCCCGAGTCGTCCTCGAGCGCCGCCGCGAAGACCTGTCTGCGACCGCGCCTCGAGACGTCCGCCGAGACGACGCTCACGAAGACCGTGACGCGGTCGCCGGCCCGAAGATCGTCGACCCTCGCGATCCTCGACCAGTCGGTGTAACGGCGCGGAACGTAGTAGAGGAGTTCCTCGATCGTCACGACGCCGGACTTCGCCAGGAGCTCGGCGAACTTCGGTCCGACCCCCTTCAGGTATCGGACCTCTGACAGAAGTGTGGTCTCGGCCGCGATGTCGGTTCCTCCGCGTCGCTCTCAGACAGGACGGGTGCCAAGGCGGCGCATCCCGATCGCCAGCCGCCTCCGCACGGCGATTCTAGAGCAACCCCTGAGGGCCGGTCAACCCGGGGCCTCCCCCCAGGCGGCAGGCCGGGTCGGCCCGAGACCTCTCGAGGCGGCGGACCTGGCCGGCCCGAGACCTCTCGAGGCGGCAGGCGGGGTCGCCCCGGGGCGCGGGAAGGAGCCGGAAACCACTTGCGCGGGGGGTCCCGCTATGATAGTTTCCAGGTCTGTCTCTAGACTATACGGAGGATACCATGTCCAGGAAATGCGCCATCTGTGGGAAGCACCCACATGTCGGCCACAACGTCAGCCACGCGCATAACGTCACGAAGCGGCGCTGGTCGCCCAATCTCCAGCGCGTTCGCGTGGTGATGGACGGAACGCCGAAGAAGATCCTCGTCTGCACGCGGTGCATCAGAGCGGGTGCGGTCGACAAGTACAAGAAGGTATCCTGAACGAACCCGGTCGACCCTACTCGGGGGGACCGACCGACGGCGGGTGAACGTGAGAGGGGCCTCTCGATGAGAGGCCCCTTCGCTGTTTCGTCGCTGTGTGTCCGGACCGTCGCAAAGCGGAAGGGACTCGAAGGTCGCCGGAGGCGCGTGCCACCAGCTCGAGCGGGACGGCGTCAGACGGCCTTCGTCATGACCACCGTCGTGCCGTCCGACATGTCGAACTCCACCGAGTCCATGACCTCGCGCATGATGTAGATCCCGCGTCCCGAGCAGTCCATCTGATGGTCGGGACTCGTCGGGTCCCACACGCACGTCATGTCGAACCCCTTCCCCTCGTCGTGGACGATCACCTTGATCAGCCCGGGCTTACACGCGAACTCGAGCGTCACGACCTTGTCGTCCGCGAAGTTGTTCCCGTGGACGATGCCGTTGGTGACCGCCTCGACGACGGCGATCGCCACCATCATCGCCTGGTCCTCGGGCAGTCCGGCCTTCCTTGTGCACTCGAGCGTCAGCGCGTCGACTCGCTCGAGCTCCCTGAGTTCACTCGGAAGCACCAGCTTCCCGTTGCTGTTGCACGCATCGGGCATTGGGGTCTCGGGCCTCCGCTCTACTTGAAGGCCTCGATGGCGTCCTTCTCCGTCTTGTGCGTATCGAAGATCGTGAGGAGCTTCGTGATCATGAACAGGCTCTGGATCCTGTCGGAGACGTGGCACAGCTTCAGCGAGCCCTCGCTCCTCTGAACGCTCGTGTAGACCGACATGAGAGCGCCCAGGCCGGTCGAGTTGATCCACGGGACACCGTGCAGATTGACGACGAACTTCTTCGTGCCCTCGTCGATAAGACGCTTGACCTCGTTCCGGAGATTCTCGCTCTCCGGCCCTCCCATCAACTTGCCGGAGACATGAACGACAGCCACATCGCCTTCCATCTGGGTCTTGACCTTCAAAATCCACCTCCGCGCTCGGGATCTGCTGCCATCCGGGGGCCTCGCGTGGGCCTCAAGACCGGAGCCAAAGGGGCAATGACGCCTCAGAGTCAGAAGGATAGCACACCTGGCAATCCCGTCAAACCCTAGTTTTCGGGGGCTTCTGCGCGCCCGCGGAGGTCCCGCGGAACCCTCCCCCGGAGAGTGCCCGCTGGCGCGGATTATGCATGAAGATGTCCGGGAAAGGCGCTCCCGGGCCGCTCCAACCGGCCCGTGGGCGGCCGCGTTCGAGCGTGCGCGAGACGCGCCCCGCTCAAGCCGATAGGTCACTGGAACACTGAACGGAGACAGAGAATGCGACTCGGTCAGAGGATCCTCCTTGCGGCAGTGGTGGTCGGGCTCGTGACGTGGGCAGCCATCCCCTTGTTCAACAGCATCGGGCTCGGCGGCATCCTCTCGCTCGACTTCTCTCTCGCCCGGTCAGTGATCGACGAATTCGTAGGAAGACTCGCGATACTCACGTCCTTCCTCGCGGGCGCGGTGCTCATCTCCCACGCGCTCGGCAGACTCCGCTGGTCCGAGCTCAGAACGAGACAGCTCGACCAGCTCCTGGGCACCGCAAGGGACGTCGTTCCGTTCAGGCACGACCAGAACGACCGCTACGCTCTTCTGAAGGAGGCGTGCGGCAGGCTCAGAGTGACTAGAGGGTACGAGAGCGTCTGGATCGCCTCCGTGGACGAGCGCGGCGCGGGCATGCTGGCGGTCCAGAACGGCTGCAAGGGCGCCTTCGGGGCCCTCACCGAAGACATGAAGCGCGGTAGCTGGCCCGTGTGCGCCGAGCAAGCGCTCGGCAAGAGCGGGCCCGTCCTCATCAAGGACACCGTCGCCCAGTGTGCCGGCTGTCACCTGCACGAACGCAGGTACGGCCACGCCGCCGTGGCGCTGCGGCTCGAGACCGAGGGGAAGGTGTACGGCGTGCTCTGCGTCAAGAGCGCGCTGGCCGCGCTTTCGAAGAACGAAGAGCAGGGCGTACTGAGTCGCGTCGGCAAGGACCTCGCCTACGCGCTGAGCGCCATAGAACTCCGGATGCGACACGGGCAGACTGCGGACGAACTCCGCTGGCGCGCCGCCTTGGGCCAGGCGGTCGGGCAGTGCATAGTGGCCTCGATCGGCTCGCGCCTGCCGCTCAAGCCGGTGGCCGCGGCGACGCTGGACAACGTGGTCAGGCTCACCGAGAGTTCCGCCGCGGCGGCCTACCGGATTGATGAGAGAACGGGGACCGCGGTGCTCGTGGCCGCCAGGGACGCCGAGGGCGAGCTGCCCCCGGAGAGACTTGCGTTCCCGGCCGAGATAGCTCGGAACGGCGCAGACGGGTTCGAGGGCGTGTGGGGACGAGCGCTGAACGGTGAGGGGACGGTCGTCGAGAACGAGCTGCGCGAGCGAGGAACGGCGGCCGCTGCCGGCGGCGGGGTCGACAGGCCGTTCCGTCTCATGGCGGTTCCGGCAGTCGCCGACGGGTCGGTCGTCGGCCAGATCGTGGCGATCGACTCGGACACGCTGTATGCCGAGCGCGACCGCCAGGCCGCGGAGACTCTCGCGACCTACTACGCAGACGCCTGCCGCGACACGCAGCGGGAGGAAGACCTGGCGGTTCGCGAGGAGGCCATGTCGGAGTCGCCGTCCTCGATTCTCATGACCGCGCCGGACGGGCGCGTCACCTACGCGAACAGAAGCATGTGCAGGGTCTGGGGCTTCGATGAGCCAGCCGTCGTCGTCGGAACCGACTACCGCGCCCTGTGGGACGACTCATCCATCGCCGAGGAGCTCCTCCGTAAGCTAGAGGAGACGGGCGGTTGGGAGGGCGAACTCGAGGGGCGCAGGACGGACGGCGGCTACGTGAGGGTGAACGTGCGCGCCACGGTCTCCGGCGGAGGCGGCGAGCTTCCAGCGAGATACGTGTACGCCATCGCGGACCTGACCGAGGCGCGGCTCTCGGACGCCACTCTGCGGGCCTTCGGCCGGATCGCCGCGCGCGCCGGCTCGTCCGAACAGAGCCGCGAGCTCTTCCTCGAGACACGACAGGAACTCGGGCGCGTGATGGACACGCGGAACTTCCTCGTCGCCCTCTACGACTCGGAGCGCGACACGTTGACGCTCCCGTTCTTCCTCGACGAGAAGGACCAGGACCAGTTCGCCGAGCTGCCGGCAGGGAAGACGCTGTCGGCCTACGTGATTCGCACGCGGAAGCCGCTCCTGGTGACGTCGCGCGCGGTGGACAACATGGTGAGCCGCGGGGACGTCGAGGTGGTCGGAAGTCCCTGCGAGTGCTGGCTCGGCGTGCCGATACTGGTCGACGACGAGCCCGCGGGCGTCATCGCCGTCCAGAGCTACTCCGATCCCGCCGAATACGGCGACCGCGAGCTCGACACGCTCCGGCACGCCTCCGACCTCGTGGCGGCCGGTCTGGCGAGGATACGTGCGCAGGGGGTGCTGAACAGGGACAGAGGGCGCATGAACGCGGTGGCGCAGACGGTCACCGACGCGCTCGTGGACACCGACAGCCAGGGCCGCATCCTCTCCTGGAACAGAGCGGCCGAGACGACGTTCGGGTACTCTGCGGCGGAGGCGATCGGACAGCCCTTCTCGATGATCGTCCCGGAGGGCTTCCTCCAGGCGCACGTCGACGGTCTCATGCGGGCCGTTTCGTCCGAGGGCCAGGGGTACGTCCGTGCCAGCGTCGAGGGAGTTGGACTCCGGAAGGACGAGAGCGAGTTTCCGATGGAACTCTCGATCGGTGCCTGGAGGGCCGGCGACGAGACGTACTTCACGGCCGTCCTGAGCGACGCGACCGAGAGGAAGCAGACGGCCGAGGAACTCCAGTTCCTGAGCTCGATACCTCAGCAGGTGTCGGACGCGCTCATCGTGACGGACCTGAACTTCAGGATCACCTACGTCAACAAGGCCGCCGAGTTCCTCTTCTCCTACTCGCGAGAGGAACTGATCGGGAGGACGCTCGACGTCCTGAGCGTCGACTCCTGGGAGGAAGGCAAGAGCGACGAGATCCATCAGACCGTGTCGGCCGGACGATTCTGGTCCGGCTCCCAGCGGAGCCGCAGGAAGGGCGGAAGCTCCTTCGTGGTCGAGTATCGTGTCTCACCGCTCCGGGACCGGAGCGGCCGCCTCACGTCGTACATCTCGATATTCCACGACATCACCGACCGGCGCCGCGGAGAGCAGATTCTCCAGGCGCTGAACGCGGCGGCCCTCGGCATGGAGAGGAGCATCACTCCCAACCAGGTGCTCGAGGCCGTCGGCAACGAACTCGAGGCGATAGGGCTCTCGTGCGCCGTGCTCGCGCTCGACGGGGCGTCCGAGGCTTTGAACCTCACCTACTCGAGCCCGGGGGTCGGGCTCGGAGGCGTCACGTCCACAACCGACGGACGTCCTCCCCGCCCCCGCGAGGTGCCGCTCGACAGTCTCCCCGCCCTCAGAAGGGCGGTGGAGCAGAAGCGTGCCGTGCTGCTCGAGAAGGGCTCGTCAGACGAGACGGTCCGCGCTGAAGGCGCGGAGTGGCTCCGCGACGCCCTCGTGGGACGCTCCTCGGTCGTGGCGCCTTTGACGGCAGGTCGCGACGTCGTGGGCGTCCTCGCAGTGATGTCCGACTCGCTCGCGCGGCGCGACATACCGGCGATCACGGCATTCGGCAACCAGCTGGCCGCGGCGTGGCGGAAGGCCAATCTCATGCAGGAGCTCGAGAGCAGCCTCAAGGAACTCAGGCGCACGCAGACCATTCTCCTCCACGCCCAGAAGATGGAGGCGATCGGGAACCTGGCCGGAGGCGTCGCACACGACTTCAACAATCTCCTGACGGCCATCCACGGCTACACGGAGCTGCTCCTCGATCGGTTCGAGGCGGGCGATCCGACGCACGCCGACCTCATGGAGATCAAGAAGGCGTCGGAACAGGCCGCCGGCGTGACCGGCCAGTTGCTCGCCTTCAGCAGGCAGCAGCCGCTGGAGCAGAAGCCCGTGCTCGTGAACGACGTCGTCACCAACATCGACAAGATGCTGAGGAGACTCATCGGAGAGGACGTCGATCTCGTGACGGTGCTGGACCCCGATCTCGGAAAGGTCAAGGCCGACCTGACGCAGCTGCAGCAGGTGATCATGAACCTCGCCATCAACGCCAGGGACGCCATGCCCGACGGCGGAACGCTCACCCTGAGGACCGAGAACGTGCACCTCGGGGAAGGCGACGTGCAGTCGACCACCGACGCGGAGCCCGGGGAGTACGTGCGTCTGTCGGTCAGCGACACGGGCAGCGGAGTCGACCCCGAAGTGCTGGACCGGATATTCGAACCCTTCTTCACGACCAAGGAGTCGGGCAAGGGCACCGGACTGGGCCTGTCGGTCGTCTACGGCATCGTGAGCCAGCACAGAGGCTGGGTCGACGTGAGCAGCGAACTCCACAAGGGGACCGCGTTCAGCGTCTACCTGCCGGTCACGACCGGGGACGCAGGCGAGAGAGAGACGGAGAATCGGACCAGAAAGGGCGCGCGGGGCAACGACGAGCGCGTCCTCATCGTCGAGGACGAGGACTCCGTTCGTGGCTTCGCGGTCCGGGCGCTCCGCCAGGGCGGCTACAACGTTCTCGAGGCCAGGTCGGCCGAGGAAGCGGTCGAGCTCTTCAGAGCGGAGGGCAGCAGGATAGACCTCATCTTCACCGACGTCGTTCTCTCCTCGAGAAGCGGACTGGAGCTGGTCGACGAGATACACGAAATGCGGCCCAACGTGCCCGCGCTCCTGAGCAGCGGGTACGCGGACCAGAAGTCTCACTGGGACACGATACAGGAGCGCGGACTGCCGTTCCTCAAGAAGCCCTACGCGGTGAGCGACCTGCTCGACCGTGTACGGAGTGTCATCGAGGAAGGTAGCGTGGCAGACCGCGACGCGAGCGACCACTCACATGGAGAGTAACGTGTCAGACCGCCGCGACGGCAAGGAGCACGAAAGCGCCCCTCCCGCCAGGGGGCCCGGCGCCCAGCCCGGCATGGAGGGCAGTCCGAACGGGAGTGTCCGCGCGTTCGACGGGAGCCTGAACAAGTCGGTCCGCGACATGACCGTCTCACTCGTCGAGACGTCGCCCGCCTACTTCGTGGCGATCGACCCCGAGGGACGAGTCGTGTACATGAACTCCGCCATGCTCGAGGCGACCGGATACACCAAGGACGAGGTGTTGGGCGTCGACTATGTGGGCACGTTCGTGCCGGCCGGGGACCGCGAGCGCCGGGAGCGGAACCTGAGCAGGCTCTTCGACGAGAGAGAGCCATCGCTGATGGACGGCCCCATCGTCGCCAAGGACGGAACGGAGGCGATGGTGCGCTGGAGCGGCCGCCCGGTCGATAGCGAGCGCGGCGACCCGCGCTTCGTGATCGGCTTCGGCGTAGACATCACCGAGAGCTTCCGGGCCCGGCGCGCGTTGGAGAAGCGCACCAGGGAGGCGCAGCAGTACCTGGACCTGGCGGGCGTCATGTTCCTCGGACTCGACAGCGAGGGACGGGTGGCGAGCGTCAACCGGAAGGGATGCGAGATCCTCGGAGGCTCGGAAAGCGACATCGTCGGTAAGGACTGGTTCGCGACGTTCCTCCCGGAGGACGTCCGTGAACAGGTCAGGGGCTGGTACGACAGTCTCATGAACGGGGACGGCGAGCTCTTCGCTCACGCGAAGAACGCCATCGTCTCTCTCGAAGGCGACGAGAAGATCATCGAGTGGGACAACATATTCAGGTACGACGATGCGGGGCGCGTCGTGGGAACGCTTTCCTCGGGCGTGGACGTCACCGAGGCCGAGAGGGCGGCGCAGACGCAGCGCGTCATCCACGAGATCTGGAACGCCGCGCACGCCGCGAGGGACACGAGAGAGCTCTTCGGGATGATCCACGAGAAACTGGGGTCCATCCTGAACGCGGAGAACTTCTTCATCGCTCTCTACGACAGCGGCAATGACAGCCTCTCCCTCACGTACTTCGTCGACGAGAAGGACCAGGACACCTTCGACTCATTCCCCGCCGGCAAGACGATGACCGGCTACGTCGTTCGGAACAACACGTCCCTCATGCTGACGCGCGAGGAGGCGGACAAGTGGGTCGAGGCCGGCATCATCGACATCATCGGAACGCCGTCCCAGATATGGCTCGGTGTCCCGCTCAGGGTCCGGGGCGCCGTGATCGGAGCCCTCGTTCTCCAGAGCTACACGAACCCGCGCGAGTACGGCCCGGCAGACCGCGACATGCTCGAGTTCGTGTCGGGGCAGATAGGCTTCGCCATCGAGGGCAAGCGGTCGGAACTGGACCTCCGCACGAGCGAGGCCAAGAACCAGGCGATCATCGACGCGGTGCCCGACCTCATGTTCCAGTTCGACAGCGAGTGCAGGTTCCTGACGTACCAGGGGCCGCGCAACAGCGAACTCGCCGTGCCGCCCGAGTTCTTCATCGGCAAGCGCATCTCCGACATATTCCCCCCGGAGCTCGCCGACAGGATGAACGAAGCCGTGGTGGCCGTGCTCAAGACCGGGGTCCCTCAGGAGATCGTCTACCGCCTCCCCATCCCCTTCCCGAACGGGGACCCGCGCGACTTCGAGGCGAGGATGGTGCCGAGCGGGGACGGCAGGGTTCTGAGCGTCGTCCGCGACATCACCGAGCGCAAGCGGGCCGAGCGCATGCTCAGGGTGCTGAACGAGGCGTCGCTGGCGATGGAGCGCACGCTCACGCCCGACCAAGTCCTCGAGGTGGCGGCCGACAGCCTGCGTCGGGAGGGACTTCACGCGGTCGTGACGTTCGTCGATGAGGACGGAGAGAACGCCTATCTCCGGTACATGAGCTTCGACCCGGATGCGCTCGCGAGGACGGAAGGCCAGGCCGGTATCAGCACGAAGTCGGTGTCCATCCCGATCGACGCCAGCACCATCCACAGGCAGGTCCTGCGCGACCGCCAGACGGTGTTCGAGGCGAACGCGGAGATGTTGATGCAGGAGGTTCTGCCGGGCTGCGGCCCGGACGTGATCAGGAGCGTGGTCGGGGAGCTCGGCCTCTCCCACACGATGCACGCGCCTCTGGTCGCCGACAACGACGTCTTCGGCGTTCTGACCGTCCACTCGGGCGACCTGTCTCCGGCCGACGGCCCGGCCGTCACCGCGTTCGCAAATCAGCTTGCAGCGACCTTCCGCAAGGCCACTCTGCTGAACGAGCTCGAGGAGAGCCTCGGACAGCTCCAGGAGACGCAGGACCAGCTCCTCCAGGCGCAGAAGATGGAGGCGGTCGGCAGGCTCGCGGGAGGCGTCGCGCACGACTTCAACAACCTCCTGACGGCAATGAAGGGATACGCGGAGCTGCTGCTCACGAATCAGCGGCTCGACGGGGCGGCACGCGCCGACGTCGAACAGATAAAGAAGGCCGCCGACCAGGCCGCCGGACTGACCCGTCAACTCCTCGCGTTCAGTCGCAGGCAGCCGCTCCAGAGGAGGATCATTGACCTGAACAAGGTCGTGTCCGAGATGGACGGCATGCTCAGGAGGCTCATCGGGGAGGACATCGAGCTCGTGTCCGACCTGCACGACGAGATCCGTCTCAAGGCCGACCCGGGCCAGATAGAGCAGGTCGTGATCAACCTCGTCGTGAACGCTCGAGATGCGATGCCCGAGGGCGGGAGACTCTCGGTCAAGACCAAGGCCGTGGTGCTCGACGAGAGGGCCTGCTCATCCATCACGGGCGCGCGCCCGGGGTGGTTCGCCTGCGTCTCCATCGAGGACACCGGGTCGGGCATACCCAAGGAGATCGCCGACCAGATCTTCGAGCCGTTCTTCAGCACCAAGGGTCCGGGCAAGGGCACGGGACTCGGACTGGCGGTCGTCTACGGCATCGTGAAGCAGCACGAGGGTTGGATCAACGTGTACAGCGAGCCGCGCCACGGCACGGTGTTCAAGATCTACATCCCCGCCGCGGACGGAGAAGCCGAGGGCTCGGAGGACGAATCCAGGAGCACCAGAAGCCTCAAGGGAGCTGGGCAGCGCATCCTGCTCGTCGAGGACGAACGGACGGTCCGGGAGTTCGCGTCCCGCGCTCTCGCGCAGAGCGGCTACACGGTACTGGCCGCGGCTGACGCGGAAGAGGCCTTGAGGATCTTCCGCAAGGAGGGCGGCGATTTCGCGCTCGTGTTCAGCGACGTCGTTCTGCCCGACAAGAGCGGCATCAGGCTCATCGGCGAGCTGGCGCAGGAGAAGCCGGACGTGCGGGTCATGCTCTCTAGCGGATACACCGACCAGAAGTCGCAGTGGCCCGTCATCGAGGAGAAGGGCTACCGTTTTCTGCAGAAGCCCTACTCGCTGACGGAGCTTCTGAACGCCGTGCGGGAGGCCGTTCTGGGAGAGGCACCGGGCGGGACGAAGACGCCCGGAGCGTCCGCGAGCGTCGAGGGCCGTTCCGGAGACGCTTCCGCCGGCCCACCGACCGAGGACACGCGCTAGCGCGGAGAGCGGCGACGCGGCGCGCCGACACCGAGGGCAGCGTCACCTCACGACCGTCACCCCTTCATGAGGCTCCTCGCTTCCGTCAGCGAAGCGAGGAGTCTCTCTTTGGGAACGCCCACGTCCACGATGTCCCACGGGAAGACCTCGTCGTCGCGGCGGGTCGTGTCGAGAATGCACGCGGCGTCGACGCCGGCGCGCTTGAGCGCGGACTTCCACGGCGCTCCGCTCGTCACGAGAAGCTCTATCGCGGAGGCGAGCTCCCTGCCCCCGCGGGCCAGAACGCCCTCCCTCCGCGCCTCGCGAGGCCCCGAGGCCGTGAACTCGATCCGCGGCCTCCGGGACAGAGCTCTCCGCAGGAACGAGAGCTTCCGGCGGGCGTCGCTCTCGCTCGCCATCGGGAGCCACTGGAACGGCGTCCTGGCCTTGGGGACGAAGACGGAGACGCCGACGGTCACGCGCGCGCCCGGACGACCTGACGCGAACGCCTCCGCCAGCCGTCTGGCGAGTCCGGGGATCGACTCGACGTCGTCCGGCCGTTCTCCCGGAAGCCCCACCATGAAGTAGAGCTTGAGGGCCTCTCCCCCGGCTCGGGACAGGGCGGTGCAAGCCGAGAGGAGCGTCTCGTCCGACACGGGCTTCCCCACGAGGCGCCTGAGCCGTTCGCTGCCCGTCTCCGGCGCGAGCGTCACGGTCCTGACACCCGCGCTCACGAGCGCCCGGGCCAGTCCGTCGTCCACCCTGTCGGCGTGGACCGAAGAGACCGTGATCTCGGCCCCGAGACCGGAGAGCGATGAGAGGATCCCGCTCACGTCGGGGTGGTCCGCGAGCGCCGCGGACACGAGACCGACCTTGCCGGCGCGCTGGAGCGCGTTCCCGGCGGCCAGCAGGACCGCCTCGGGAGGGTGGAAGACGACGGGGCGGTACACGTGCCCGGCCGCGCAGAAGCGGCATGCGCGCGCGCACCCGGTGGATGTCTCCACGAGGAAAGTGTCCCTGAAGTACGAGTCCGGAGAGAGGATCACGGAGGAGACGGGAGCCCTACCGCGCGCTGCCCTCGCCCTGACGGGCAGCGGCGCTCCTGACGCGGCGCGGAAGCCCAGGACGGTCCCGTCATCGTCCGTCTCGACCTCGTAGAGGGACGGGACGTAGACGCCGTCGACCGACGCCAGCGACGCCAGGCGCTCGGGGCGCGCCGCCCCCCGCGTCGAGAGCACCGACGCGACGATGGGCGGAACGAGAGCGGACGCGTCGCCGACCGCGACGGCGTCGGCGAACGGAGCCACGGGCTCGGCGTTCAGGAGCGCGCCGACACCTCCAACGACGACCACCGGGTCCGAGGCTCCCCGCTCGGAGGATCTGAGCGGGACGCCGCCCTCACGGAGCATCCTCGCGAGTCCGGGGTAATCGCCCTCGAAGGAGACGGAGAACGCCACGACGTCGAAGTCGCGCAGCGGCGTCCCCGTCTCGAGGCTGGATCCGCCTGAGCCGCTCGTCTCCGCGGGGCCCGGGATCGCCGACGCGCCTTCCGCCAGGAGGGCGTGGCCCCTCTCGAGAAAGGCGCGTTCGCAATGGACCCGCGGGTGCTCGGCGAAGCTCCTGAAGGCCGCATGGAAGCCCAGGTTGCTCATCCCGAGCTCGTAGCTCTCGGGGTAGCACAGGACCACCGTGAGCGAGTCAGAAGACGCCTGCGCCGCGTCGGGCCGGCTCGTGAGCCAGACCTCGCGGCGCAGAGGACGTTCCATTCTCTTGCCTCCCCGATCTTCCTCGGTGCTACTCACGCGCGCCCGCCGCCGTGGACACCGGCGCGCCGACCCGCGAGGTCGCGTCTCTCACGCGTGCATCTTCCGGAGCTCGCGGTGACCGGGCGTCAAGTCGGAGAGCTGAGCGCGGGCTATCGGGTTGCGGGCGTCGAGTTCGAGCACCTCCCTGAACTGACCGTCCGCCTCCTCGGACCTGTCGACGCGGCGATACGTGAGACCGAGCGTCAGTCTGGCCTCCACGAAGCTCGCGTTTATCTCGACGGCCCTCTCCAGCTCGCCGATCGCTTCGTTGTAGCGCTCGTTCGCTATGTAGCGGTCGGCCAGTTCGCGGTGCAGATCGGCGTAGCCGGGCCTCAGCGTGAGCGCCTTCTCCAGGTGCGCGATCGCCTCGTCTTCCTTGCCGAGATGCGCTTTCGCGCGACCGAGGTACGAGTGCGCCTCGGCGTACCCGTCGTTGATCCTGATCGCCTCCGACAGCTCCTTCTCGGCCTCATCGTACGCGCCCCTCGCCACGTAGGCCGCGCCGAGACCGCAGTGGAGGTCGGCGTAGTCCGGATGCTGCTTGAGCGCGGCGCGATATCTCTCGATGGCCGCGTCGTAGTCGCCGCTCTCGAGCATGATGTCTGCCGACTCGCCCGGCATGTCCCTCCAGAACCTCGGGTCCTCGAAGGCTATCTTGAAGGCCTTCACCGCCTCGTCGGTCCTTCCGGACGAGAGGTCGGTCATGCCGAGGTAGTAGTGCGCCAGCGCGTAACACGGACAGGACCGCGCCACCGGCGAGAACTGGGTCCGGGCGTCGTCGAACATCCCGCGCTTGAAGTACGCGATGCCGAGGTAGCACTTGAGATCCCAGTAGTCGGGCTTGAGCTCAACGCCGCGCTTCAAGACCTCGCACGCGTCGCGGTACTTCCCCACCTTGAGCAGGTAGACGCCGCGGTAGAAGAGGGCGTCGACGTAGGTCGGGTTGACGTCCAGCGCCTCGTCGAGTTCCGCCACGGCCTCCTCGAACCGGCCTGCCTCGCCGAACGCTATCGCGAGCCGACAACGGATGTCCGGATATGACGGCTTGAGCGCCACGGCCTTTCTGAACCCGTCGATGGCCTCGTCGAGGCGCCCTCCGTTGTAGGCGGTTATCGCGTCGTTCACGAGGGTCCGGAACTCCTCCTTGGCGACCGTCGCCTCCTTGAGCTCGTTGTACGGCGGCTGGAGCAGCTTTTCGCTCAGCTCCGAGATGTGCTGGGTGTCCGGCGTGGGAACGGAGAGCCCGAACTTCGTCGCCTTCTCGAAGGCAGTGACGGCCTCGTCGTGCTTGCCGGACTCGGAGAGAGAGATGGCGAGCTGGCAGTAGGCCTCCATGTACTCCGGGTTGATCTCCACGGCGCGCCTCAGGGCCTCGATCGCCTCGGCGTGCCGTCCCTGTCTCTCGTAGATCACCCCGAGATGATAGTGGAGGTCGGGGTAACGAGCGTTCTCCTCGATGGCCTTCTTGAACTGCTCCTCGGCCTTCGAGAGGTCGTCCTGTTTGTAGAAAGAGAACCCGAGATGAGCGTGTGTCTCGGCCGCGTAGAACATGCCCAACTGGTAGTAGGGGTCGGACTTGTCCTTGATCGTGGCGATCACTTCTTCGAACTCGACCACGGCCTTGTCGTACTCGCCGCAGTTGTAGTATTCGATTCCTTTGTTGTAGTGATCGCTCTCACCGAGCCCGAAGAGCTTGGTGAAGAGGGACATGAGTTCCTCCTTCTTGCCGGCCGGCCGACGGGGCTTCGTCTGGCATCCCGGCGGTTCCACACGGTAGGATCCGCCGCGACCGTTGCCTGTAGATCTGCTCCTGGTTGCCTGGTCCGCACACTCCCGAGTACCTGTCAGTCTGCTCCTGTTGCCTAGTCCATCTGCCTTCTCAGAAAGGTCGGGATCTCCAGGTCGCGCTTCGACCCCCTGCGCGACGAGCGGGCGACGAGCTGGTTCCGGGGAGCGGGCTCGGGTTCCCGCGAGACGGGCGGCTCGCTCGCGGCGGGCCTCGGCCTGAGCCTGCGAACCTCGGGCCTCTCCTCTCCGCGCGCCTCCGGCCTCGCCTTCTTCCGCTCGGAGTTGATGCCGGTCGCGATGACGGTGATCATCACCTCGTCCTTCATATTATCGTTGATGACGGCCCCGAAGATCATGTTCGACTCGGCTCCGATCGCCTCGTTGATGATCATCGCGGCCTCGTTGATCTCGTGAAGCGTGAGGTCCGGGCCGCCCGTGACGTTGACGAGGACGCCAGCCGCTCCGACGATGCTCTGGTCCTCGAGGAGCGGGCTCGATATGGCCTGCTGCGCCGACTCGACGGCTCTGTTCTTACCGGCGGACACGCCCGTGCCCATGACGGCGTCGCCCATGCCGGTCATCACCGAACGGACGTCGGCGAAGTCGAGGTTGACGAGCCCCGGGACCATGATGAGGTCGGAGACGCCCCTGGTGGCGCGAAGCAGCACGTCGTCGGCGATCCGGAAGGCCTCCCGTATCGGGGTGTCCTTGCTCGCGACTGCGAGAAGTCTCTGGTTGGGTATCACGATCGAGGTGTCGACCTCGTCCCTCAGGAGCTTGAGGCCTTCGACCGCCTGTCTCATTCTGTACTGCCCCTCGAAGAGGAACGGCTTCGACACGACCGCCACGACGAGCGCGCCCATGTTCTTGGCCATCTTCGCCACGACCGGCGCTCCGCCGGTGCCGGTCCCTCCGCCCATGCCCGCGGCGATGAAGACCATGTCGGCGCCCTTGAGCATCCCGGCGACCGCCTCGGCGTCCTCCTCCGCGGCCCGTCTGCCGACCTCGGGGTTCCCACCAGAGCCCAGGCCGTGCGTTAGCTCACGCCCCACCTGGACCTGGTCGGGTGCGAGACAGCAGCCGAGCGCCTGAGCGTCGGTGTTGATCGCCACGAAATCGACGCCGGTGAAACCCGACTCGATCATCCTGTTGACGGCGTTGCCGCCCGCTCCACCCACTCCGATGACCTTGATCTTCGCCGTCTGCTCGGGCTCGAACTCGAGCTGTAGCTTCATCCCGCTCACCTCCTGCGGTCCCCGGCTGCGCCTGCGGGACCCACGATTCGCCGTCCTGCCGCCCTTCTTCTTGTTCTTCGTCATTCCGGACGCTCCTTCTGCCGCCTCGTCTAGAGCAGCCTGTCCACGAGCTGCTTCACTCTCTGGACCGTATCCGCCAGGGGACGCTCAGCCCTGATGCGCGCGCCGCCCTGGTAGGCCGCCGTAGAGACGACCGTGCCGACCGCGGCCGCGTACGCCGGATCCGCCACCGCGTCGAAGCTCCCGGAGACCCTGTCCGGCAACCCGATCCTCGTCGAGGAGCCGAACACCTGCTCGGCGACGTCGGACACGCACTCGAGTCTCGCGCCTCCGCCGGTCAGCACGACGCCGGCGGGGACGCGCGTCGAGTACTCCGTGCTTCTGAGTTCGTTCACCACCAGCTCGAAGATCTCTCGCGCCCTGGGCTCGATGATCGCCGCCAGCATCTGTCGGGAACTCTCCCGAGGGGGCCTCCCCCCGACCGTCGGTATCTCGATGAGGTCGTCCGGCGCCTCCGACGCGAGCGCGCAGCCCTCGTCCCTCTTGAGCTGCTCGCCTCTCGAGAGCGGGACCCGGAGCCCCACTGCGATGTCGTTCGTGATGCTGGACGCGCCCCAGCCGATGGACGCCGTGTGCCTGACGGCACCCGCGTGGTAGAGCGTGAGACCGGTCGTGCCGGCACTCAGGTTGACCACGAGCACTCCGAGTTCCTTCTCGTCGGGCGAGAGCGACGCCACGCTCGCCGCGAGCGGCTTCAGAGTGATGCGGTCGGTCTTGAGGCCCGCCTTGCGCACGGCCCTCACGACGTTGTCGACGGCCTGCTGCGAGGCGGTCACGATGTGAACCCGCGAACCGAGACGGACACCGGACATCCCGATGGGGTCGCGGATGCCGCGCTGCCCGTCGACGAAGAACTCCTGCGGCAGGACGTCGATGATGGCCCTGCCGACGGGGAGCGCCAGCGTCTTGGCCGCGTCCAGCACGGTGTCGATCTCGGACTTCGTGATCTCACCGCCGGACCTCGACACCGCGATGACGCCCCTGCTGTCGATGCCCTTGATGTGTTCGCCGTCGATGGAGACCGAGACGCGCCCTATCTCGACGTCGGCGCTCTCCTCCGCCGCTTCGACGGCGGCGCGGATCGACGTCGACGCCTTCTCCATGTTGACGATCACTCCCGCCTCTATGCCCTCGGACGGACTCTCACCCGCGCCCAGGACCTCGGGGAGTTCGCGCTCCGACACGTCCGCGACGACAACCTTGACCCTGCTCGTGCCGAGGTCCAATCCGACCAGGATCTCGCTCTTCCTCACGAGGAACCCTCCTCCTAGACTCTCCCGCCGGGACGCACCCGGACTACCGCCTGATCCTCGAACCTCAGATCTATCGACTCGGCCGCGACGCCTCTTGCATCGAGGTCCGAGAGGACCATCGAGAGGCGTGCGAGACCGTCTTCGTCAAGAGCGCCGGAGCCAACCCTGATCTCTGCCCCGTCGGCTACCGTGTAGATGACCAGACCCGACCCCGGCGCAATCCTCACTTCAGACATGTCCATCCAGAGGGCCACCGACACGTCCCGGGCCCTCCTGATCAGTTCCAGTGCGGCGACGAGCTCCTCGTCGTCTATGGTCGCGCCCGTCTCGAGGTCCCGACGCCCGCCCGTGACGACGGGCACGTCGACGAACGCGGTGCGCTCGACCTGCGGCAGGATCGTCAGGTCGTCCGCGACCTCGAAGACGCCGCCCGCGGTCTCGACGAGCGCCAGCGGCTCCTTCTCGACGAGTCGGATGAGCACCCTGTCAGGAAGGAGCTTCGACGCCTGCGCGCGCTCGACGCGCGGGGAGCTGGCGATGGCCGCCTCCACGGCGGGCACGCTGACCGCCAGCAGGCTCGCGCCCTCGGACAGGCCGGAGAGCGCCTCAACCTCGTGCGACGTGAGCACCGTGGCGCCCCTCACGTCGACGCGAGCGATACGGAACGCCTCGGCGTCCCGGCCCCATCCCGGAGCGACGACGGAGACGAACCCGATCCCTCCCGCCAGGAGGAGGGCGGACGAGACGATGGCGATGCGGCGCCACGAGAGCGCCCTTTTCTCACGGCGTGCCGGGCCGGCCCCCGCGCGTTTGCGCGCGCGAGCCGCGGGTGATGCCCGTTTCACGCCTGCGCCGCGTCTCATCCACTCCCTCATGGCGGGGAATCGCATGTCAGTTGGCCCGCCTTCCGATGATCTCTATCTCGAGTTCGAGTTCGACGCCGGTGTCGTCGGCGACCCTGCCCCGGACGAGTTCGATGAGCTTCTCCACGTCGTCCGCCGTGGCGCCCCTGTCGTTCACGATGAAGTTGGCGTGCTGGTCGGAGACGACGGCCCCTCCGACGCGCGTCCCCTTAAGACCCGACCCGTCGATGAGAAGGCCGGCGGAGGCTTCGGCGGTGTTCTTGAAGATGCAGCCCGCGCTCCTCATCCCGCACGGCTGCTCCCGCCACTTCCGGTCCAGCATCTCCCTCTGGCTGGTCCTGATCGCCTCGGGCGCGCCCTCGTCCAGTTCGAGGCTCACCCTCTCGACGATGGCGCCCGCAGGGAGCGACGTGCTCCGATACCCGAACTCGAGGGCGTCGGCCGGCAGGACGGAGGAGCTTCCGCCGGGCTTGAACGTGACGACCGACGTCAGCCTCTCCCCTATGGCGACGCCGTGGCTTCCGGCGTTCATTACGACCGCGCCGCCCACGCTGCCCGGAATGCCCGCGAGCCCCTCGAGCCCCGCGAGCCCCTCGTCGGCGCAGAACGAGAGCAGCCTGGCCAGCGGGACCCCGCTCCCGGCCGTGACGGCGTTGCCGTCACGCTCGAGCTCGCCCAGGGCTCTTCCGGCAACGAGGACGGCCCCGTCGATGCCGCCGCGCCTGACCAGGACGTTCGTCCCGCGTCCCAGCACCCGCGACGGGATCCCCTCGTCCGCCAGGAACGCCGCGCAGCTCTTGAAGGCCGTCTCGTCCGGGGCGTCGATGAGCACGTCGGCAGGACCGCCGAGGCCGAACGACGTGTGGCGCGACATCGGCTCGTCGAACTTGACGCCCACGGGGGCGAGTTCGTTGAGACGCTCTGTGACGACCCTCGGAAGTTCCATGCTACGCGCTTCCCGCTGACTGCTTGAGTTCCTGGAGGATCCTCTCTCCGACCCGATAGACGTCTCCCGCGCCGAGCGTCATGACGACGTCGCCGGGCTCGATCACCTCCATCGCGCGCTCGCAGAGAGCGTCCAGCCCCTCGACGTACTCGCAGCTCCGGTGACCGGAACTCCGTGCAGCGTCGACGATGGAGGCACCGCTCACTCCTTCTATCGGCGCTTCGCTCGCTGCGTAGATTCCGGTGACCAGAAGCACATCAGCGTCGTAGAAGCTTCTTCCGAATTCCTGGGCGAGCTTCTGAGTTCGCGAGTATCTGTGCGGCTGGAAGAGGACGACGAGGCGCCTGTCCCATCTTGCCTTCGCTGCCGAGAGTGTCGTCTTGACTTCCGCCGGGTGGTGCCCGTAGTCATCCAGTACAAGCACATCGTTGACCTCCCCCTTGAACTCGAACCTCCGAGCGATCCCTTCGAACTCGCGAAGCGCCGACGCTATGTCGTCGAACGCCACTCCGAGTTCGAGTCCCGTGGCCACGGCCGCCAGCGAGTTATAGACGTTGTGCAGGCCGGGCATCGTTATCTCAACCGCCCCAAGCTCGCGTCCGGCGGCCTCAACGGCGAACCGGGTGAACTCCTGCGTCGCCTCCACGTCGAGCGCCCTGACGTCGGCCTGCGTGGTGAGCCCGTACGAGATGACCCTCCTGTCGATGTCCGCGAGGATCGCCTGGATGTTCTGCTGGTCCAGGCAGACGATCGAGCAGCCGAAGAACGGGACGCTGTTCGCGAAGTGCGTGAAGGCCTTCTTGATCTCCGGAAGGCCCGAGTAGAAATCGAGATGCTCCTCGTCGACGGTCGTAACGACCGCGATGGTCGGCGAGAGCTTGAGGAACGAGCCGTCGCTCTCGTCGGCCTCGGCCACCATGTACTCGCTCGCCCCCAGGCGCGCGCCGCTTCCCGCGGTCTTCAGTCGCCCCCCGACGACGACGGTGGGGTCCAGGCCCCCGGCCGAGAGCACGGCCGAGATGAGCGACGTCGTAGTCGTCTTCCCGTGCGTCCCTCCGACGGCCACCGAGAACTTCATGCGCATGAGCTCGGCCAGCATCTCGACCCTCGGGATGACGGGTATCATCTGGTCGAGCGCGGCCTTGACCTCCGGGTTGTCCTTCGAGACGGCGGACGAGTAGACGACAACGTCGGCTCCCTCGATGTTCAGAGCGGCGTGTTCGAAGCGGACCGTCGCGCCCAGCCCTTCGAGGCGCTGAGTCGTCTCGCTGCGCCTGAGGTCGGAGCCCGACACGACGAACCCCAGATTGGCGAGAACCTCGGCGATGCCGCTCATGCCGGCGCCGCCGATCCCGACCAGATGCACGTGCTTGACGCGTCCGAACATCGTCACGATGCGCTCTCCCCTGTCCCCTCCGCCGGACCTCCCGCACTCCCCGCCGCCCCTCCCAGTGCGTCTCCGCCGGCGAGGGCCAGTGCCGCCCGCGCGACCCGGGCAGCCGCGTCGGGCCGCGCGAGCTTCCTGGCAGCGTCAGCCATCGCCAACAAACGCTCCCGCTCGAAGGTGAGCTTCCGCACCAGCGAGACGAGCACGTCGGCCGTGAACTCCGAATCCGGAACGACGACCGACGCTCCCGCCTTCTCCAGCGCTCGAGCGTTCTTCATCTGGTGTCCCTCGGTCGCGAACGGGTAGGGCACGAGCACCGACGGACGACCTACGATCTCGATCTCCGCGATGGCGGTCGCTCCGGCCCGCGACACGATGAGGTCGCACGCCGCGTAGACCGCCGCCATGTCGTCGAAGAACGAGGCCACGACCCCCCCCAGCCGCGCGCGCTCGACCTCGCCGCGAACGCGGTCCTCGTCGTCCGCGCCCGTCTGAGCGATGATCTCGATGCCGTCCTCGGCCAGCCGCCCCGCGGCCTCGAGGACTGCCTCGTTCAGCCTGCGCGCGCCCCGGCTCCCGCCCACCGACAGGAGAACCGTCGCGTCCTCCGAGAGCCCGAGGGCCCGTCTCGACTCGGCCCTGTTCGCGGCGCCCAGCGAGGAGCGAACGGGATTCCCCGAGACGATCACCTTCCTCGCTCGAGGCAGATGCGCGCCCGTCTCCTCGAAGCTGACGTGCACCTCGCGAGCGCGCGACGAGAGCACGCGGGTCGCGAGCCCCGGATACGAGTTCTGCTCCTGGAGAAGGAACGGCACACCGAGCGAGTTCGCCGCCAGGAGCGGAGGGACGCTCACGAAGCCGCCGGTGCCGACGGCCGCGTCCGGACGGGCGCCGCGGAGCGACCAGAGGGCGGACGCGTAGCCGGCGGCCATCACGAACGGGACGCCGACGTTGCGCACGTCCGCTCTCCTTCTCAGTCCCATCGACGGCACCGGCACGAATCTCCTGCCCGTCTTTCCGACGACGCTCTCTTCGAGCGACCCGCCTCTGCCGGCGAAGAAGACCTCCGCGCCCGCTGAGAGGCTCTCAATCGCCTCGGCGATCGCGATGCCCGGGAAGATGTGTCCGCCTGTTCCCCCGCCTGCGATCATCACCCTCAAGACCTCTTCCTCTTCTTCCGCGCGTGCTCGCTGCGCTTCCGCACCGGGATGCGCAGACTCGACACGGAGGCCGGCTCCGGAACGACGCGCTTCGACATGTTCAGAAGAACGCCTATGGCCGCCATGTTCACGACGAGGGACGAGCCGCCGTAGCTGACGAACGGGAGCGGAAGCCCCGTCGTCGGGAAGAGGGCCGTCGCGACGCCGATGTTGATGATGGCGTAGATGCTGATCATCGCGGTCAGGCCCGCCGCCAACACGGTCCCGTACGTGTCGGAAGCTCGGTTGGCGATGCGCAGCCCCCGCAGCATGAGGAATGCGAAGACGGCGACGACGACGAGCGTCCCCACGAGCCCCACCTCCTCGCCCCAGATGGAGAAGGCGAAGTCGGTGTAGGGGTCCGGTATGAACGCCCTCTGCATGCTCTCGCCGACTCCCCGCCCGATGATGCCGCCGGAACCGAGGGCGACAAGCGACTGGTAGATCTGATAGCCCGCGCCCTGGGTGTCGAGCCCCTCGAGCGTGAGATCGTACGACGCCCTCCACACCTGCCAGCGCTCGATGATGTGCGGCACGGTCCTTATCGCCACCCATCCGCCGGCGCCGCCCAGGGCGGCGAGCCCGCCCACGTGGACGAGCCTAGCCCCGCCCAGGAAGAGCAGCACGAGGGTGAGGACGGCGATGGCGAGCGCGTTCCCGAAGTCGGGCTGCAGGAGCACGAGCCCGACGACGGCGCCGGCGAGCACGAGTCTCGGCAGCACCCCGAACCTGAAGTCCGAGACCTCGTCCTTCCGCCTGGCGAGCACGTCGGCCATGTAGAAGACGAGTGCGAGCTTCGCTATCTCGCCCGGCTGGAACATGAGCAACCGCGCGCGCATCCCGCGGACCACCGTGCCGATGATGAGAGTGAGGATGAGGAGACCGATCGCGGCGAATATCGCCTTCGTCGCGTGGCGCCGGTGGGACCGGTAATCGATCCTGTAGGCGAAATAGAGCGCGGCGACGCCGAACGCCGCTCGAACCAGGCTGCGCTTCAGGAACACGTGGCTCCCGCCGAAGCTGTGGCCGGCCACGTGCACGCTGGCGGTGTAGACCGTGACGATGCCCACGAGCCCCAGAAGGAGCGTGACCCAGACGAGTCCTCTGTCACACTGAAGGGTGCCTCTCACTTCGCTTCCCTCTCACACGCCCGGCCGCTCTCCGTCGACAGAGCCCTCACGGCCTCGCGGAACGCGTCGCCCCTGTCCTCGTAGTCGCGGAACATGTCGAAGCTCGCGCACGCCGGCGACAGGAGGACGACGTCGCCCGGGTCCGCCCACTGCCGCGCCATCCGCACCGCCTCCTCGAGCGACGCGGCCCGCTCGATGGGCGCCGCTCCCGAGAGCGCGGACTCGAGCTTCCCGGCGGTCTCGCCGATGAGCACGAGCGCCCTGACGTTCCGCTCGACGAGTTCCCTCAGTCTGCCGAAGTCCGTACCCTTGTCCTTGCCGCCGGCTATGAGGACGATCGGGCTCCGATAGCTGCCGAGTGCGCACGCCACGGACTCCACGTTAGTCGCCTTCGAGTCGTTAACGAACCTGACGCCGTCCACCTCGCAGACGTCCTCCATCCTGTGCGGGAGCGGTCGGAACGCCCTGAGCTCCTCCGCCACTGCGCCGACGTCGACGCCGATGGCGAGGGCGGCCGCCGTTGCGGCCGCGGAGTTGGCGAGGTTGTGCGGGCCGGGCAGGCCGAGTTCGTCGACCCGGATCACCTCCGACTCGCGTCCTCCGAACTGCGACACGATGGCGCCGTCGCGGACGAACACCCCGCCCGCCACCTCCCGCTCGGTGCTCACGGGAATGACCGTCGACGCGAGCGTGCCCGCGATCTCTCCGACGAGCCTGTCGTCTACGTTCAGCACGGCGAAGTCGGTCGAGACCTGATTCTCGAAGATGCGGCGCTTGGAAGCCGCGTACGCCTCGAACGACTCGTACCTGTCGAGGTGGTCCTCGGTGATGTTCAGAAGGACGCCCACCCTCGGCCTGAACGAGACGACCGTGTCGAGCTGGAAGCTGGACACCTCGGCCACGACGTACCCGTCGTCGGGGATCCTCGCGACCTCGGACGACAGCGCCACTCCGATGTTGCCGGCCACGACGGTCGGGTGCCCCGCGCGCGCCACCAGCGCTCCCAGGAGCGCCGTCGTGGTCGTCTTACCGTTCGTGCCCGTGACGGCGAGCCACGTCCCGCGCGAGAGGCGGAAGGCGAGCTCGAGTTCTCCGATGACGGGGATGCCGCGCTCGGCCGCGTCGTCCACGACGGGGCTGTCCGAAGGCACGCCCGGCGACACCACGACCAGGTCTGCGCCGTGGAGGACGCCCGCGGGGTGCTCGCCGAGTTCGAGCCTGACGTTCCGGCCCTTCCACGGGTCGGGACCGAGCGCCAGCTCGGACTCCGGCCGGACGTCCGTCGCCGTCACGCGCGCCCCGCGCGACAGCAGGAGCTCGACCGCGGCCTTCCCGCTCCTGGCGAGCCCGACCACGACGACGCGACGACCGTTCAGGTCGGTCCCGATGCCGTTGCCGGCGCCGTTCCGCCTCCTCGTCTTCTTCCTGTCGTCGGCCCAGCCCGTGATCATGGCCCCGCCTTCTCCCGTCCCTCGTTACTGCAGCTTCAAAGTCGACAGCGAAAGGAGCGCGAATATCGCTCCGGCGATCCAGAACCGAATGACCACCTTGCTCTCAGGCCACCCCTTCTGCTGGAAGTGATGGTGCAGGGGCGACATGAGAAAGACCCGCTTCCCCCGGAGCTTCACGGAGGCGATCTGGATGATCACCGAGGCGACGACCAGGACGAACACGCCGCCCACGATGACGAGCCAGATCTCCTTCTTGATGAGGATCGCCAGGGTCCCGAGAGCGCCTCCCACCGCGAGCGACCCGGTGTCACCCATGAATACCTCCGCCGGATGCGCGTTGAACCAGAGGAACCCGAGCGACGCTCCGATGAGCGCTGAGCAGTAGACGGTGAGCTCTCCCGTCCCGGCGATGTACGGGATGTTCAGGTACTCGCTGAACCGCACGTGTCCGGTGACGTAGCTCATCCCGGCGAAGGCTATGGCGCAGAAGACCGTGAGGCCTATGGCGAGTCCGTCGAGCCCGTCGGTCAGGTTCACCGCGTTTGAGCTCGCCGTTACGGTGAGCATCACGAACACGAGGTAGAGGGCGCCCAGCGATATGACCGCGTCCTTGAGGAAGGGGACCTGGATGTCGGTCGGGCTCGCGATGATGCCGGTGTAGTAGATGAAGAGGCCGATCAGGAGGCCGAGACCGAGCTGGCCGGCGAGCTTGTAGCGGGCCACGAGCCCCTTCTTCTGCTTCTTCACGACCTTCAGGAAGTCGTCGATGAAGCCGACGGCCCCGAGCCAGAGCGTGGCCACGATCATGATCCATATGAAGTCGTTGTCGAGCCTCGCCCACAGGAGCGTGGGGACGAGCGTCGCGACGAGGATCAGGAGTCCGCCCATCGTGGGCGTACCCACCTTCGTGGCGTGCGAGTCGGGTGCGAACTCCCGCAGGCCGTCGGTGAGCTGAAGTCTCTTGAGCATCCGCAGGAACAAGGGGCCAAGGAGGAAGCTTATGAGCAGGGCCGTCACCGCCGCGTACGCCGATCGGAAGGATATGTAGCGGAAAACATTGAAGGCACCAATGATGTCCCGCAGGGGATATAGGAGATGATAGAACATGACAGCCCTTTTCCGATGGGGAGCCCCGAGGGGCCCCGCCGGGTCAGGAGGCGGGCGCCTCCTTCACCAGCAACTCAACCACTTCCTCCATGCGCATTCCGCGCGACCCCTTGACCAGGATCACCGCGTCCCGCATCGGAAGCTCCACGAGCTCCCGGACGAGCGCGGCCTTGTCCTCGAACAACCTCGCCCTCTCGGGCGGTATCCCCGCGTCGAGCGCGCCGTCCCTCAGCCGCTCGACCTCGCATCCGAACAGGAACAGATAGTTGACGCCGACCTGCGCCGCGCGTCTCCCGGCCGCCGCGTGGGCCGCGCCGCTCGCCTCCCCCAGCTCGAGCATGTCGCCGAGCACGGCCACCGAGGGCCGTCCGGCCGCCAGAGCCTTCAGGGCGTCGAGCGCCGCCGCCAGCGAGCCCGGGTTCGAGTTGTAGGCGTCGTTCAGCACCGTCCACGGCCCGATGGTCGACACGAGCATCCTCATCGGACTCGGCTCGAAGCTCCCGAGACCCTCGGCCGCGCGCTCCCTGTCTATGCCCAGGGCGTCCCCGACCGCGAGCGCCGCGAGCGCGTTCGCCACGTTGTGCCTGCCCGGAACGGGGAGTTCGATACTGCCCCCGCCCTCGAGCCCGAACAGGACGGTCCCGGGCCGCTCGGCCCCGCATCCGCGCTCCTCCACGTCGAGGGCGCGCACGTCGGCGCCGCTCCCGAAGCCGAACGTCCTGACTCCCGCTTTCGTCCTCGACGCCTGGGCCATGACGCGCGCGTCGTCTGCGTTCAGAACCGCCACGCCGTCGGCTGGGAGCGACTCCAGGAGCTCGCCCTTGGCCTCGGCCACGGCCTCGAGCGTCTCCATGCTCTCCAGATGCCCCTCCGCCACGTTCGTGATGACGCCGACGTCGGGCCGCGCGATCTCCGAGAGCCTCCTGATCTCGCCCGGGTGGTTCATGCCCATCTCGATCACGGCCGCCTCGTGCCGGCTCGTGAGTTCCAGAAGCGTCAGGGGAACGCCGATGTGGTTGTTCAGGTTCCCCTCGGTCTTCATCGTCTCGAGTTCGGTCGAGAGGACGGCGGCGGCCATGTCCTTGGTCGTGGTCTTGCCGTTGGTCCCGGTGATGCCGACGACGCGGACGTCGAACCTGCTCCTGTACCAGGAGGCCAGTTCCTGAAGCGCCAGCGTGGTGTCCGCGACCCTCACGATGAGCGAGGCGTCCGCGGCGGTCCGAGAGTCGTCCGACACGACGGCTCCCAGGGCGCCGTTCGCGAGCGCCTCGTCGACGAAGTCGTGACCGTCGAATCGGTCTCCGCGTATCGCGAAGAAGACGTCGCCGCGCCCCGCGACGCGCGAGTCTATGCGGACCCCCGCGAGGACCGCGTCCGGCACGTCCGGCCGTTCTCCTTCGAGCACTCTCGCCACGTCCCTGAGCGTCACGTTCTCCATCCGTCTACCGGTTCCGGTGGAATCGTTCGATCGCGGCTCTCGCTTCTTCGCGATCGTCGAAGTGGACCTTCTCGGTCCCGAGGATCTGATAGTCCTCGTGACCCTTGCCTGCTATGAGCACCACGTCTCCGGGCGCGGCTATCGAGACGGCGCGCTCGATGGCCTCGCGCCGGTCCTCGATGACCTCGATCTGCGCGTCGCGCCTCCCCTCGCCCGGTCCCGACATGATCTCGTCGATGATGACTCCCGGCTCTTCCGTGCGGGGATTGTCGGACGTCACGATGACCACGTCCGAGTTCCTGACCGCTATCTCGCCCATGATGGGACGCTTGCCCCGGTCGCGGTCGCCTCCGCACCCGAAGACGGTGATGAGGCGCTCGGGACGCAGCTCCGCCAGAGCGCGGAGCACCTTCTCGAGCGCGTCGGGCGTGTGGGCGTAGTCGACGATGACCGTGAAGCGCTGCCCCGCGTGGACCGACTCCATGCGCCCGGGCACGCTCTCCACCTGAGAGAGGCCGTCGGCTATCGCGTCCGGCCCGACGCCCTGCGAGACGGCCACGGTCGCGGCCGCCAGGGCGTTCATCACGTTGAACGCGGAGATGAGTCTGAGGTTCGTCTCGAACGACCCGTCCGGCGTGCGCACGCGCGCGTTCGTGCCGGACGGCGAGCTCGAGACGCTCTCGGCGTGAACGTCGCCCTCGCTGAGACCGTAGGACAGCACGCGGACCTCGCCCGACCTGCGGAGCGAGCGAACGAGCTCAGCGCCGAACCCGTCGTCGCGGTTCACGACCGCCGTCGCCCCGGGCTTTCCTCCTTCGCCCTCCAGGAGTTCGAAGAGCGACCGCTTGGCCTTGCGGTAGTCCTCGAGGGAACCGTGGAAGTCGAGATGGTCCCGAGAGAGGTTCGTCAGGGTCGCGGTGTCGAACCTCACGCCCGCCACGCGGCCCAGCGCCAGCGCGTGGGACGAGACCTCCATGGCGACCGACTCCACCCCCTCCCCGACCATCGAGGCCATGAGCCTCGCCAGGTCGAGCGATTCGGGACTCGTGCGGTCGCCGGGCTCGGACCTCTCTCCGACGCGGTAGCCGAGCGTGCCGACGACGCCGGTGGCGAGCCCGTGCCGCCTCATGATCGAGTCGATCAGATACGACGTCGTGGTCTTCCCGTTCGTGCCGGTTATCCCGTGCGTCACGAGACGCTCCGACGGGCGTCCGTAGAACTCGTGCGACACGAATCCGAGCGCCGTTCTCGTGTCGCCCACGATCACCTCCGGCATCGCGCCGGTCCCGGTGGGGTTCTCCACGAGGGCCGCGACGGCTCCGCGCTCCGCGGCCTTCGCAACGAACTCGTGCCCGTCGACCGTGAAGCCGCGCACGGCCACGAAGAGCGCGCGGTCCGTCACCTTGCGGGAGTCGTACTCCACCGAGGCGACGTCGATGTGTCCGGGCACGCCGCTCGCCGGCACGCCGCTCGCGTCGAGCAGCCCGGCAAGCTCACGCGTTCCGGCCCCGCCGTGGGCGGCGTCAGGTCCGTTCGCCTCCATGTCGCGCCTCGTCGTCACGGACTGCAACTCACGATCACCTTGCTTCCCGCAGCCACGCTCGCTCCGGGTCTCGGGGACTGACTCTTCACGATCCCGCTTCCCTCGAAAGAGAACACGAGACCGAGGAGGGACGCCTCGCGCCTCGCGCGTCTGATGCTCATGCCGCGGAGGTCGGGGACCGACGCCACGTCGGCGAACTCCGTGGGAAACGCGGCGTGAACGGCGCTGCTCGCCGCTCCCGCGACGGCCGCGGTCTCGACCTCGCCGGCCGCGGACACGGCGCGTTCCGATACCCTCGCCGCCGCCGTGTCGTACGCGAACTCGTATCCGCCGCCCCGCGAGGCCGCTCTGGCGATGCCCGAGCCCCCCGGAGCGTCGCCGCGGGCGTCCGCGAAGAGGGCGCCGGAACGCTCGTCGCGCATGACGTAGCGTCTCCCGGGTCCCCTCGTGACGCGCTCGACGATCCTCGAGAAGGAGGGGGCGGCCACCTGGCCCCCGAGGCCTCTTCCCTCCGGCTCGTCGATGACGATGAGGCACACGACCTGTGGGTCGTCGGCCGGCACCATGCCGACGAAGGAGGAGACGAACTTCCCGGGCGCGAACCCCGCCGACCCCGGAGCCGTCTTCTGCGCGGTCCCGGTCTTGCCCGCCACCATGCACTCGGTGACACGGGCGTTCCTGCCGCTCCCGTCCTCGGTCACCGCCGTCAGGAGAGCGCGCAGAAGCGCCGCGGTGTCGGCGTCGATGACCCTCCTCACGGCCTTCGGACGACTCTCGGAGAGCACCCTACCGTCCTCCGCGAGCACCGCCTTGATGACCCGAGGCTCCATCAGATAGCCGCCGTTGGCCACGACGCTGTACGCGCTGATGAGCTGTAGCGCCGTCACCGCTATCTCCTGGCCGATGGCGACGGTGTGAGCGGAGCGCGCGCTCCACTCGGAGGGTTCGTGCAGCATGCCGCGGACCTCTCCCGGAAGCTCGATGCCGGTCGGGCAGCCGAACCCGAACGCCCGCGCGTACGTGTAGAGCGAGACGTCGCCGACCGCGCTTCCGATCTGCGCGAAGCAGACGTTGCTCGAGTGCGCGAGCGCGTCCCGCAGGTTGAGCCATCCGTACGGATGCACGTCGCGGATCCGGAACTTCCTGCGCTCACCGAACACCTGTGAACCCCGCCCCGCGTAGTACACGCTCGTGAGGTCCGCCGAGCCGGTCGAAAGAGCGGCGCACGCCGTGATCATCTTGAAGGTGGAACCCGGCTCGAACTGGTCTGTTACCGGGCGGTTCTTCTGGCTCTCGGTGGAGTACCTGGTCGGGCAGTTCGGGTCGAAGGTCGGCCAGCTGGCCATGGCGAGGATGTCTCCGGTCCACGGGTCCTGCATGACCACCATGCCCGAACGGGCGCCGTTCTCGCGGACGGCGCGCTCGAGCTCGACCTCGGCGATGCTCTGCAGGTCGAGATCGATGGTGAGCACGACGTTCGCGCCGTCTCTCGGCACGATCTTCGTGCAGGAAGGCGTGGGCGTTCTGCGGCCTGCGCTGTCGAGGCAGTGGTAGACCCACGCCTCCGACCCGGTCAGCGCCCCGTCCATCTGCGCCTCCACACCGCCGATCCCCCGGCCGTCGACGTCGGTCAGACCGAGCACCTGGCTCGCGCGCCGCGCGTGCGGGTAGACGCGCTTGCTCTCCTTCAGGAACCCGATCCCGGGAAGGTCGAGCGCGGCCAGCGCCGTGGCCTTTTCGGGCGAGAGCTGCCGCTCGATCCACACGAAGTTCTTCTCCTCGGAGAGCCTCGAGAGATAGCGGTCGTAGCTCCCCCCGAGGACGGAGGCCAGGCTCCTGGCGACGGCCCTGGGCGACTCGATCTCCGAAGGATACGCGCAGGCGGAGCGAACGGTGAGGTTGTCGGTCAGCGGTCTCATGTTGCGGTCGTAGATGATGCCTCGATCTGGGGCCAGCCGGACCCTGGCCACGTGCTGGCGCTCGGCCAGCCCGGCAAGCCGGGGGGCGTGCACCGCCTGGATGAGCACGAGACGCAGAGCCAACAGGCCCCAGATCGAGAGCCCCACGATGAGAGCCGCCCGGACGCGCCAGGCGCCTCTGCCGCTGTTCCTATCCACCTGACCGGTCATTCCCGCCGGCCTCCACGTAGTCGCTCTTGGTCCAGGCCCTGCGGCCGTCGGAGGTGAGCCACACGACCTCACCGTCGGACGGGTACCGCATGCCGAGCCTCGAGCTCGCCACTTCCTCTATGCGCTCCCTGCTCTCGAGTTCCGCGCACTCCATCTTGAGGAACCCGATCTCCGCCAGGAGTTCCTCGCGGTCCTCCCTCAGGTTTTCGATTCCGGAAGCGAGTTCCGTCGAGTGGACGTGCTCCCACACGCAGATGATCCCCGTGGCCAGGGCGGCCGCCCACAGAATGAGTCCCCGCGTGTGGAGCGATGGGTGGAACCCGCCCGTTAGTCGCAGCGCGGTCGCTATCCGCTTCAGGCCTTCTCCGCGGACGCTGCGACCAACGGGTCTCCGGGGGGTTCTGCGCTTCAAGGTCTCTCCCCCTGTCCGAGCCTCTCGGCCACTCGCAGCTTCGCCGAGCGAGCGCGGGAGTTCTCGGCAAGCTCAGACTGACCGGGCCGCACGATGCGTCTGGTCAGAACGCGCAACGTCGGCACGGCCCCGCAAGCGCACTCCGGAAGCTCCCGCGGGCACGTGCAGGGATTCTCGCAGTCGAGAAAGAAGTGCTTCGTGATCCGGTCCTCGAGACTGTGATAGGAGATCACGACGATCCGTCCGCCCGGCCGCAGGATCTCCACCGCTCCCTTGAGTCCGGCCCGGAGGTTCGAAAGCTCCGAGTTGACCGCGATCCGGAGCGCCTGGAACACCCTCGCCAGCGTCTTGGTCCGCCTGGCCGGCTTGGTGGCAAGGACGGCGCCCGTCAGGTCCGACGTCGTCTCGAGACGCCCCCTGTCCCGCGCCTCGATGATCGAACGGGCGATCGGGTGCGACCGCTTCTCCTCACCAAACTCGAAGAGCACGCCGGCCAGCTCGCGCTCGCTCGAGTGAGCGATGAGGTGCAGAGCGGTCTCGCCCGTCGATCTGTCGAGGCGCATGTCGATGGGGCCGTCGCCCGAGAAGCTCAGGCCCCGTTCGGGATCGTCCAACTGCAGGGATGAGAAACCCAGGTCGAAGAGCACGCCGTCGACCTCCCGGAACCCTGACTCCGCGGCGATCTCGCGCAGCTGCGCGAAGTTCCCGTGAGCGAGTTCGTATCGTCCGCCGAACGACTCCAGGGTGTTCCTCGCTTCCGAGAGGGCAGCCTCGTCCATGTCGACGCCGAGAAGCCTTCCGGCCGGCGCGTTAAGAAGGATGGGCCTGGCGTGACCGCCTCCGCCGACGGTGCAGTCTACGTAGACGCCGTCGGTGCGAGTCACAAGGTGCTTCACCACCTCTGCGGCCATTACCGGCAGGTGCATGATCCTGACGCCATTCAGGCTATGTTGAGATACGCGTTTGAGAGGTATCTATCTACATCCGGAGGGCCAGGTGCTGGTCAGCTCGCGCGCAGTACGTGTGCGTGCTCCGTCCCCTCCAGAAACTCCCCGTCTTGTGCACTTCTCTCAAGGAAGCCGTAGAGCCCGGCGAACAGGAGGATGTTCCTGACGTACGGGCTCAGACCGGCCACCTTGAGATCGCCGTTGTGCGAGCGGACGAGCTCGAACTCCCGGGCGAGGCTGCCGGCGTCTCTGTAGCTGATGTGGTCGACGCCGCCGAAGTCGAGGACGATCCGCTTGCGCCTCATCTTGAGCAGACCGATGAGCTCGCGATGGAGATCTCCGAAGTCACGGGCGCTCATGCTGCCCGCCATCGAGAGGACCGCCGTCAGCCCGTTCGTCTGTGCGCGAATCGTCACTCCCTCTCCCCTGCCCTTCTCTCGATACGTGGAGCGCTAGCTCCGCTCGTCCTGTCCGTCCTCGGGCGTCTTGATGTGCGTCGGATAGAGGCGTTCCGACGTCTGCTCGAAGGTCCGCTCGCGGCCCTTCCAGTACTCCTCGAGCTTCTCGGGACTCCAGAGTTCGAGGTGATTGATGACGCCGCCGATCACGACCTCCTTGTCGAGGCCCGCGAGTTCTCGCAGGAACGGAGCGATGGCGATCCGACCGTGGCTGTCGATCTTCGCCTCGTCGGCGTTCATCGCGATGTTGCGCATGTAGTCCCTGGGGTCGCTCGCGGTCTGACGTAGAGCGAGGAGTTCCTCGGCCTGCTTCTCCCACTCGTCGACCGGCCAGACGTAAAGGCACCCCTCGTGGCCTCGGGTGATGACCACGCGGTCCCCCATGTCCTTGCGGTACTTCGAAGGGACGGAGAGCCTTCCCTTGGTGTCGAGCGTGTGGTAGCATGTGCCGAGGAAGCGGCGCATAGATGCTGCTCCGGATGTCTCCCAACTACGCGGCGGGGTCGAATACTATCCCACTTCTTCCCACTTCGACCCACGAAGTGGGAGACTATCGTCCGACGGTCCCACCTGTCAACAAAAAAAGGGGCCGTCAGGCCCCTTATCCACGGCATTTTTCGGGCTCCCGGACCATCCGGGGGCCCGTCTGCGTCCGGCGCCGTCCCCCACCCCCAATGGTCCGCCCATCCCACTCCTGACGGGCCCGGCGTCCCGCCCGGGGCGAGCCTCCGACGCCCGGCCGGGGGCATCTCGGAACATGAGCGCCCCCCGACGAACGAACGGGCGCCCCGCACGTCACGCACGGGGCGCCCTGGATGCTCCCACTCTCTGGCTGCGAACGGGCTACTTCAGGAGCAGCATCTTCCTGCTCTCTTCGACGCCGGCTGCCGTCAGTCGATAGAAGTAGACGCCGGTCGCCATCTGGTTCCCGGCCTCGTCGCGGCCGTCCCACTCGACGCTCTTCTCGCCCTCGGTCTGGCGCTCGTTCACGAGCGTCCTGACCAGCCTGCCCGCGACGTCCACGATCCGGATCTCGACGTGGCCGCCCTCGGCGGGAACGTCGTATCTGATCGTCGTCTTCGGGTTGAACGGGTTCGGAGCGTTCTGCCTGAGCTTGTAGCTCTCGGGCGTGAGCTCATCCGGCACGCCGGTCCCGTAGCCCATCTTGAGACCGAACGCCAGGTCGATCGACGCACCGGCCCACGCGTGCTGCGGCGGGTAGCGAAGCTCACTCCAGGGGCCCATGAAGGGCTCGAATCCCATGCCCCAGACCGCGTCGTCGTTCCAGTTCTGGTCCGTGGTCTTCCAACCCCACCTCGCACTGTCATCGTGAACGTACGCCTGGACGTCGAGCCAGTACACGATGGCGGAGTCCGGCATGCCGGTCTGGTGGAACGCCTCCTCCGGCGTGATGTAGAACGTGTAGAGCCAACAGATGGTGTCACCCGGGAAGTGGTAGTCGTCCGGCGGCGTCATCCAGCCCTCGCTGATCTGCTCCTGCCAGATCTCGGCTGTGTAGTCCACGCCCGCATGGAACGTCCGAAGCCACAGGACCTCTCCGGGCCTGCTGTGCTCACCTGCCGGCCCCTGGGGGATGTCCTCGTGGATGCTGAGCGTGAAGTCGACCGCGGTCGGATCCAGGTCCCACGGCAGGTAGTCACCCTCCCACGACGCCCACACGTAGATCTCCGTCACCCTGCCTGGGGCGGTGCACAGATAGTCGTCCGCAAGAACGAAGGGACCGGGGTAAGAGACGGTACCATCGATATCGATGCCCGTGTCGTTGAGGTCGGGGCGCTGGAACCACTTCCACTCCTCGCCCTCGATGAAGATCTCGTAGTCCTCGACCTCACCGTCTGGAGCTCCCCCGGTATAGGTCGTGATCCCGTTCTGAGTGAGCCTGAACCTCGCGAACGTCTGACCCGGCGCGGCGGAGGCTGGAACCGGGAAGACCAGGTTGTTGATGACGCCGCCCGTGAGTGGAACACCGGCGAGGACGTAATCACCGAGTTCGGCCCATCCACCGTCGCCATCGAAATCGAGCCATGCGTCGAGCACTCCGCCAAGCGAGAACGTCATGTCGACGTCAACGGTCGCGAGGCCACCCGGGATGAGTGGCGACGTGAACACGACGCCGTCCTCATCCTGCAGGTTGTTCATGTCGTCGCCGAGCGCGTTCGGATCCGGAATGCCGTCGGGCTCCGCATCGATCAGCGCGCCCATCTGGAACCCGGGGATGATGGTGTGCGACGCGCCGCCGTTGATGGCGTACGTCGGGTAGGTCGGGTCCGGAGCGTCACCGTAGTCCTCGAGCCTCGCCTTGCTCTGGATGACGAACGCCAGGTCGATCGATTCAAGCTCCATCTGGTGCCCTAGCGGATAGATGAGCTCGTACCAGGGGCCGAAATACGGCTCCACACCGTAGCCATACACGCCGTCGTCGTTCCAGTGGTCGAGCGAGGTCTTCCATCCGAACCAGCAGTACGGGTCGGGCGAGTAGGCCTGAACATCGAGCCAGTAGACCTTCGGCTTCTCCTCGGTACCCTGCTGCAGGAACGCCGCGGTCTCGGGGATGGCGAAGTTGTACTGCCAGCACACGGTGTCGCCGAACGGGTCGTAGTCCTGCGGCGGGTTGAACCAGCCCTCCTGGAGGTCGGTGGCCCACGGCTGTAGCTGAAACTCGTGAGCGTCGAACGACCGCACCCACAGCACATTGCCGGGCATGCTGTAGCCGGTCGGGCTCAACGTGTCGGGTATATCCTCGTGAAGGCTGAGCGTGAAGTAGACCCACCCGGGGTCGCCGTCGGGGTACTGGTCGTGGAACCAGGAGCCCCAGATGTGGATGTCGGTGATGCGGCCGGTCTCGGTGCACAGGAAGTCGTCTGCGAGGATGTAGTTCGGGTCGGCCTCGGTGCAGTTGACGTCCATGCCGGTCGGCGCGAGGTCCGGAAACTGGACCCACTTCGCCGGCATCGACTCGTCCCAGTGGGCAGACGCCGTCACCGCGATCGCGAGGATGACCGTCACGACCAGGATAGAACTCGTCTTCATCTCTCTCCCCTCTCGTGTCGCTCGGGGGTGGCGGGCCGGGACCTGGCCGATCCGCCACCCGGAAGTTGCGGTCTCCGGGAATTCGGGGGCCCGAAGGCCCTGGCGTTCGGTCGGGGTCCCTCCTCTCGGTGGCGGGCGTAACAGCCCGCATGGCTCGGCGCCCCGCCCGCTTCCGCGGCTCATGCCACCGCGGACCCCGGCGGAGTCGGCAATTCGTAGCTCCACATGCAACTACATCGGTGTCGGGCCAGAAGTTGGCTCGCGACTTATACCATAAGCTGCGCTGTTGCGCAAGAATAGGCTCCCGAACGAGCGTCACTCCGGATCCGACCGGGGGTCGGGTGCCAGACCGCGGGCTCGACTCTAAAGAGAGACCCCGCGACGGCTGTCGCGGGGTCTCTGGGGGTCACGATCGCGGGTCGCTCCTGCGCTTGCTCGGGCAGACTCCGCCGCCGGGGTGGCCACGCGGACCACCTTGAAGACGGAGCGCCTCCGACGCCGCTACTTGAGGAGGACCATCTTCTTCGAGTCCGACGCCTCCCCCGCGTCGATCCTGTAGAAGTAGACGCCCGACGACACGTCCCTGCCGGACTCGTCCTTTCCGTCCCACACGGCGCCGTACCGGCCGCCCGTGAGCGTCGCGTCTATGAGCGTTCTCACCGCGCGTCCGGCCACGTCGTAGACGACGAGCGAGACGGGCGAGCCGTCACCATCCGCATCCGCCGCCGGGACCACGAAGGCGATCGTCGTCACCGGATTGAACGGGTTCGGGGAGTTCTGGTGCAGCTCGACACCGGCGAAGCTGGCCCATTCGGAGCCGTCTTCGTCGACTCCCGTCGGGACCACGAACTCGTAGTGCTGCGTCCGCCACTCGTCGTGGAGGAAGCAACCCCACGCGACCCCGTCCCCGTCGGCGAAGTCGCCGGCGCAGTCCCAGACGTAGACGCGCGTGTCCATCCCACCGATGATCACCTCGATGTCGCCGTCCTCGTCGATGTCGCAGACGAGCGGCGAGCTCGTGATGTCGGAGGCAGTCTGTATGGGCCAGCCCGGCAGAATGGAGCCGTCTACGTCGAAGCAGTAGAGCTTGCCGTCCTTGCAGCCGGCGACGATCTCGAACTCGGGGTCGCCGTCGATGTCGGCGACCGCCGGGCTGGACAGGCTGTTGCCTCCCATGGCGACGGGCCATCCGGGAAGGTCGTTCCCCAGGTAGTCCTTGACCGTCAGGCTTCCGTTGCGCCCTCCGAGAACGATCTCCAGGTATCCGTCGCCCGTCAGGTCCGCGAAGACCGGCGACGGCGAGAAGTCCTCGGAGAACTGAATCGTCCGTGGCCACCCGGGCATCACCGTGGCGTCCCGCTCGAGCGCCCACACCTTGTCGGCGTTCGAACTCACGACCACCTCGAGGTATCCGTCGTTGTCGATGTCTCCTACGGACGGAGACATGTACGAGTTCGACTCGACCCAGAACGGCCACCCGGCGACGCGCGAGCCGTCGCTGTGCCAGGCGTAGACGCTGTCGCTCGTCGACGCCTGTATGATCTCGAGCTCCCTGTCGCCGTCCAGGTCGGCGATCGCGGGCGAGCCGTAGACCCACGACCCCCCGAGGTTGGCGAACACGCCCAACGTCAGCGGGTCATCGTCGCCGTCTATGTACTCCGACCCGTTGTACCTCCAGCAGTAGAGCTTGCCGTCGGCGCACGGAAGCAGTATCTCGGACCGTCCGTCGTGGTCGAGGTCCGCGAGGGCGGGGCTCGACCAGCAGAACTTCTTCGTGGTCACGGGCCATCCGGGAAGAACAGATCCGTTCTCGCCGTTCCAGACGTACACCTCGTACGCCGGGTCGATGTCGCTGCCCACGTTCGCCCAGGCGGGCGCCACGATCTCCATCCCCGGGTCGCCGTCGACCTCGCCGATCGCGGCGGAGGCTCGGTAGCCTCCGACGCCGTCGGTCTCGAAGATGCCCCCGGTTCGGGGGTCGCCGTCGCCGTCCAGGACCTCCGTGCCGTCCGCGTGCCAGACGTAGATGTGGTCGGAGGGAATGACGATCTCGAGCCCTCCGTCGCCGTCAACGTCGGCGCAACCGGCGCTCGCGTACATACCGGCCTGCGTGTCCAGAGGCCACCCGATCAAACTGGGCGGATTGGTGCTGATCGACAGCAAGAGCGAGTTGTCGCTCCTGTTGCCGGAAGAGTCGACGGCCACGACGTAGTAGTGATAGAGCGAATTCTCGTCCAGACCCGCGTCAGAGAAGTAGGCCGTCCCCTCGATGACCGCGTCGTTGGCCACTACGTACGGTCCGCCCATGTCCTCGGCGCGGTAGATGTCGTACCCGAGCAGGTCGGAGTCCGGGACGACGTCCCAGGACAGGTCGATCGTCGTGCCCTTGACGTTGCCGTAGACGGTGTCGGGGCCCGAGGGCTTCAGGAAGTCGATGTACGAGGACCAGGAGCGGCCCTCGTCGTCCGTGAGCGCGAGCCTGAAGTGGTCCGCGATGCTGCTCGCGACCGTGAACGTGAACCCGCCGGCTCCCGACGCGGCCGCTCCGGCCGTGACGTCGCCCCACGAGTCCGTGCTGTCCGTCACGGTCACCGCGCCGGACGGATACCTGAGCGACCCGACGACCGAGCCCGCGTCGCCGTTCCCGTCGTTCAGTATCTCGATGGACACGTCGACCGTCTCACCCGTCTCCGGTATTCCGTTGCCGTTGCCCGCGGAGTCGTCCAGGTCGACGTAGAGCTGGCAGAGGTCCGGGCGGTACACGCGAACCTGGAATTCCTCGGACCAGAGGGCGCGCGCGCCCTCGCTGAACTCGATCGTGAAGACCACGTCGTGCTCGTTCGGCGCGTCGATCGTAGACGAGAAGCGGAACGCGGCGTCCGCGAACGACGAGTACCCGGCGTTGATGCTGCCCAGGAACTCAGTTCCGTCCTCGACGATAATGTAGCCGTCGGACGACGAGAGCGTCGCCGTCACCTGACCGGCCGAGGCCGTGCCGCTGTTCATCGCGGTGACGTCCAGCTCCACCGTCTCCCCGCTCTCGAAGAGACCGTTGCCGTTCCCGTCGCTCGCTCCCGCGACGTCGTCATCGAGATCGGTCGACTCGAGATACACGTGCGCGCCCGACGCGGCCTGCACGCTGACGGTCGACTCGTACGGGATGTACCCGGGCGCCGTGACCGTCACGGTCAGGGTGCCTGTCGTGTCGGGAATGAAGCTCAGCGTCACCTGGCCCGAGGCGTTGGTCGTGCCGCGCGCGTAGACGTCGCCCGCCTTCTCGATGCAGACGAACGCGCTGTCCACCGGACTCGGGTCGGTGACGGTGACGGTGATCCCCGTGTCGCCCACCTGGACGCTCGACGGATGTCCCGCCGTCATCGTCGACGGTCTGCCGGTCCAGAGCGTAAGCTCCGGGTCTCCGAGAAGCACCGTGGCCAGCTGGGTCCAGCGGTCGGTGTTGTCCGCGCCGGACTCCTCGTAGCTCGCGTGCAGCGCCTTCGCTCCCGAGCAGAGCGGTCCGGCCTTGGTCGTGGCGTGGTTGTAGAGGAGGTCCAGCCAGTCCCAGTAGTACGACCGGGAGGTGGCGGGGAACGCGTATCGCGTGGGTCCGAACAGCCCCGCCGAGCCGCCGTCCGGGTTGTTCATGAACCGCTCGGCGATACAGTCGTAGTCGATGGCGGCCGTCGTGCAGTTGAGCATCCACAGGAAGGACGCTCTGTCTTGCCCATTCGTGAGCGCTGAGACGTCCGACATCCCCATGTAGCTGCCGCCGCTCGCTCGAAGGATGTCCTTGTTACCGTGGCCCACGTGGACGACGATGTTGTAGCCGCGGTCGAGCGAGTCTCCCATCGCGGGCGCGCTCAGCGGATTGGCGGTCGGGAACTCCGCCATGTTCTGGTAGACCCTGCTGTTGTGTATCCACGCCGGCACGTAGGAGAGCGCCGGCTCCGCGATGTCCGACGCCCCGTCCAGGCTGTAGACGCCGCTCTCCCAGTCGTAAGGGAAAAGGACCTCGGCCAGGTAGAGATTCCGGTCGGTGAAGTGCGGCACCGGCGTCTTCTCGTAGGCCTCGGTCTTGTCGAGGAACGTCTCTATGTGCACGACGTTCCGGACGGGCGCGCGACCGACGAAGACGTCCGAGTACAGATCCACGCTGTCGCCCGGTGAGGAGACGCCCCTGTAGCCCTCCCCGAATCGGTTGTCACCGTCCGCGTTCCAGTTGCCGTCCAGATCGCTGTAGTAGAGGTCGCACGGAATGGACTCGCCGCCGTAGTACGTCGTGTACGCCTTGCGGACCGGGACGATGTCCGTGTCGCCGCCCAGAAGGACGTACGTCGTTCCCCAGGACGAATAGGCGTCCTGGATGAACATCCTGATGCGCTCCTGGGTGTCGCAGCCTCCGGGGTAGTTCGAGTTGATCCACGCGACGGTCCGGACGACCGCCGGAATGCCCTTCGTCGTCTTCCAGTCGGCGAGCTCCTGGAAGTACGGCGCCAGCACGTCGTTCGTGATGATAACGTACTCGACAGGACTCCCGTCCAGCGACGGCGTGTAGCGCGGTAGGAATCCCTCGGGCCCCGCGTCCTCGACGACCGTCACGTCGGACCCGCGCATCCCCCGGACGTCAAGGGGATTCTCGACCATCCCCGCGACGAGCCTGCCGTAGAGACGCTCGGACTCCGCCGTCACGCGATGGCGCGGGAGCGACCGGTCGGCGCCATTCCCCAGGACGAGTTCGACGGAGATGTCGGTCGCCATCGTCAGTCTGCCGGAGGCGGGCGCGTACTGGAGCGGATAGACGGCCACGCTCGCGATCCTGTAGCCGCCGAGGAAGCCGTCGCCCAGGTACTCGACACGCTTCGCGGGATACGGAGCGTCGCTGCCGTAGACGGAGGCCTTGGGGTCGACCCACTCCGCCGTCTCCCCGATCGGCACTTCCCGTTGAGCCGGCATCACGCGGTGCGTTCCGGGGAGCTGCACCTCATCGTACTCCACCACCAGGTCCTCGACGCGCGCGTCCGCCGGGATCACGAAACGGAGGATGCGGACGGGGAGTTCCGGCTCGCCGACGTCGGCCATGGAGCGACAGCCCTCGATGCTCAGGCTCACGTACGCGCCGAGGCGGGAGGTCTCCAGCTCATCGACATCGAACGATGCCCGAGCGGCGCCGGTCAGCGCGGCAGCACTGCCCGCGAGAGCGAGCACCGCACACGCCGCGATCAGTGTCCCGAAGTGACTTCGCATGTTGTCGGAATCCTCCTGGGTACGCGAAAGCAGAAGCCTGCTTCTACACCAAGAACCACCGGCTTCGCTGCCTCAGAATCGAATCGGCACTCATGTGCCGGGCCAAAACGATCGACGCTTAGCGATAGCAGTGGTCTGTAGAGGCAAACTCCTGCTTTTTCACCCACTTCGAGGCCAGCGACCTCGTTCGTATACCTATAACAAAGTTTAGCACAGACTCGGTCCAGTGTCAAGCCTGCTCGCTGCCGCGTGGGCCGGAACGGCCTTTGTGGAGGGGCGCTTCCGAGCGCCTGATACGAGTCCGCCGGAAGGCTTGCCACGGGCCTCCCGGCGCTCACGACTCGCTGCACTTGGTGGAGCCAGCGGGGATCGAACCCGCGACCTCTTGACTGCCAGTCAAGCGCTCGTCCCAACTGAGCTATGGCCCCACGCTGGAATCATCTTTCTCGTGGCATTCTAGCATCCGTGACGCCCCAGTCAAGCCCAATGTCGCCCCCCGCCCCGCCGGACCGCGGCCCCGCCCTTCTTGACCGCCCCCCGGACCGATGCTAGAGTTTGCCAGCTCAAAGCTGCGCCGGAGTGGCGAAACTGGTAGACGCGCGGGACTCAAAATCCCGAGGGCCCTGGGCCCGTGCCGGTTCGAGCCCGGCCTCCGGTACCAGAACAGAGGAGGGGCCGCCTCACAGGTGGCCCCTCCTCTTTCGTCTGCCGTGCCCGCATCGCGCCCGGCGAACTACCGTGCCGGCGCTCCGCGCCTCTACTCGATGAAGTCCACGGGTATGCCGGGACCCTGGCCCACGATGACGACGTCGTATGAGGTGCCGCTCGTCGTGACCGCGACCGTCGCCACGTGCGTGCCGTAGTTCGACACGAGCGGCATCGCGCTCGAGGTCGTGCGGTTCACGTACACCGCGTAGTCCATCTCGTACGCGTGTGCCTGCCCGAGCTCGACGCCCACGACACTGTACGTGCCCGTCGCGCCCGTCGTGGCGGTGTAATCGACGCACTCGCCGTCAGACGTCTGACCGCGAAGCCTGACGTCGATGCCGACCAGAGCCGAGCCCGTGTCCGAGCGGACCGTGCCGCTGATCGAACCCTCGTTGCCGGCCCAGGACGACTCCGGACCGACCGTGCTGCAACCCGCGATGCCCAGTACGGCCACAGCGACCAGGGCGGCAGCCATCGCCGCGCGATGCATAAGCCGACGCTTGCCCCGCATAGTGCTTCCCTCCTCTGCCCCGGCCATCCGGCCGGTGGCTACAGTCCTGGTGCCAAGCGGTCCGTTCTTCTGGAGAACCCCGAGCCCGCCGCCGCGGACGCTCTGACACACCCCCTGACAACTACACAGCGTCATTCCGTACTGTCCTAAGTTGCATAGACTATGCCAATGCAGGTGTGAAACATGGCCTAAGTCCATCTCTGCCGGGCCCTTCTGCCGCTCCGGGGGACTCGACGGGGCCCTGCCGGGCTCGGGGATGCTGATTCCGCTTGCCCGTCCGGGCCGGCTCCCCTATAGTGGCGCCGTCCGACCCGGAAGATGACGGCCTGCTCGGGCACGGGCGCCCGGGAGTCGGCTGCTCTCACAGTATTGCCCGCCGAGAGGAGGGTTCTCGAAATGCCGTTCATGGACTATCTGAAGAAGGCGTGGGAGATCATCAAGCTCAACAAGGAGGTCATCGGCGAGATGGCCGCCGACGAGAAGGCCGTCGGGCCGGCGCTCGGCATCGTTGCCATCAGCGGCGTCTGCTGGGCGATCGGGGCGCTGCAGCCGCTCGGGATACTCTACGGCCCGGTCGTGCGCCTGATAGGGTTCTTCATCTTCACAGGCATCGTCCACTTCGTCGCGACGACCTTCCTGGGCGGCAAGGGTGAGTTCAAGAGCTTCATGGTCCCCGTGGGCCTCGCGATCATGGTCACGTGGGTGTCGGTCATCCCTCTTCTCGGCATCGCGCTCGGCTCCCTGGCGGGACTCTGGGTGCTCGTCCCAGCGGTGCTGGCAGCCGAGCACGTCTACCAGGTCGATAGGGGCAAAGCGGTCATCGCCGTCGTCGCCCCCATCGTGGTCTTCATGATCCTGGGCGGCATACTCATGATGGTCGGCCTCTCGATGTGGGCCATCCTCGGCAACTAGGATCTCGGTGCGCGGCCGACGGGCGGGGCGGAGTGGCGGTCACTCCGCCCCGTTCGCTTGCCTTGAGGAAGCGCTCCCCTCCCTCTCACCTCAACTGCCGGAGAGTGCGCTACTCCTCTCCCGGGATCGACTTGCGGTGAGCCGCCCCTCAGAGCCTGAATCGGGCTTCAACCGGAACACGCGGCGAGTGTCCAATCCCTTTGAGCGGCCGGTGGCCGCTCGAGGAGAGAGAGTGAGCGAGGTGCGGCGTCTCCTTCCAGGGAGCGTCGCAGGAGGTTCAGCGTCGGCGGCGCCGCCAGATGCCGCCGGCGGGGGAAGGCGCCTGAGCCCGCCGTACGCGCGGCAACACGGGCAAGCGGAGGTGGCTTCTATGGGCAAGAGGATTGTCGCGGGAACAGTCCTTGCGAGCATGTGCCTTCTTCTGGTCGCGGCATCGGCCGCGGCCGGCGAGAAGGCGCACGTCATCAGGATCTGTACTCCTGAGGACGCGAAGAAGGAGTACAAGGTCGTCATCGAGGGCGAGAGCGACCGCGCCTGGCTGGGCGTGGGCATTCAGGACCTCGACGCGGAGAAGCGCAAGGCGATGGACCTCGACAAGGGCGCCGGCGGCGTTCTGGTCAACGAGGTCTACGAGGAGAGTCCCGCGGAGGCGGCCGGCCTCAAGGACGGAGACGTCATCGTCGGCCTGGCCGGCAAGAAGACCACGGACGTCAAGCACCTCATCGACGTCATGGGCCACCTCGACCCTGGCAACGAGGTGGAGGTGACGGTCCTGAGGGACGGCAAGGAGCAGATGCTCATAGCGGTGCTCAGCAGTCGACCCGAGGAGATGTGGGTCGAGAGCAGCGGTCCCTTCATGAGCGGTCTCAAGGGCCTCGAGGGCCTTGCCATGCTCGGCGACCTCGCCCTTCCCTGGATCGAGATAGGTCTCTCGGGCGGCGGCGGACGAGGCAGGCTGGGCGTCTACATCGACGACCTGAGCAGCGGCCTCGCCGAGTACTTCGAGGTTCCCGACGGTAAGGGCGTACTCGTCGAGGACGTCGTAGACGACAGCCCGGCTGAGAAGGCGGACATCAGGGCCGGCGATATCATCATCAAGGTCGGCGAGACGAGGGTCGGCGACCGAGGCGGTCTCATCGAGGCGATAGCCGAGATGGAGGCCGACGTTGAGACTCCCATCGTCGTCGTCAGGAAGGGCAAGGAGCTGACGCTCAGTGCCGTCGTCGGCGAGAGCGAGTACGACAAGGCGATCAAGGAGTACGAGAAGGCCATCAAGATCCACTCGGACGAACTGGGCAGGGCCCGCTCGAAGGCCATGATCATCGAGTCGAAGGAAGTCGCTGACGACCTTGAGGAAGAACTCGAGGAACTGCGGCAGGAGCTGCAGGAACTCAAGAAGGAGCTAAGGGAACTCAAGAAGGACTAGGACCGGAAAGCACCAAGGGACACGACGATGCTCTTGTCCCCTCCCTCGGCCCCCCGCCTACCAGCTCGGCGGGGGGCTTCTCTCTGGTCCGCCGCGCCTCACAGGGCGCAGGGCGGACGGAGCCTCAGAGCGCCCCCGCAACCGAACGGGCGCCGCCTCACGCGCCCTCGTAGACCGAGCGGATGAGGGCCTCGCGGGCCCGCGAGAGCTCCACGCCGCGGCGCGCCATGACGCGGCGCGCGGTGTCGATGGCCCTCTCCCGGTCGTACCGCACGAAGCCTCCAGACGTACCCCACGAGAAGGACGGGATCGACTTCGGGGGGAACTGCCCCGGAAACACGTTGCAGAACGCGCCGACGACGGAACCCGTGTTCAGCTTCGTGCCGATCGCTGTCTTCGAGTGATCGCCTATCACGGCTCCGACTGAGAGCGAGCCCGTCTCCACGACCGAGCCCCCGATCTCGACGCGGACCTTCGCGTAGTCGTTCCTGAGGTCGGACGTGTCCGTGCCCGCTCCGAGGTTGACCCAGCTCCCCACGAACGAGTTCCCCAGATAGCCGTCGTGCTGCTTGTTGGAGTGTGACTGCAGTACCGACGCGCTCACCTCACCTCCCACCTTGCAGACCGGTCCCACCGACGTGCCGCCGGAGAGTCGGGCTCCGGGCTTGACCAGCGAGCCGTCGCCGATCGAGACCGGACCGGTGATCACGGCGTTCGGCATGATCCGGACATCGCGTCCGATCAGCACGTCGCCGGCCGACGCGTCCAGAACAACGCCCGGCCCCACCGCGCTCCCCTGACCGACCGTGACACCCTCGGGGCTGATCAGGCACGCCCTCTCGTGAAGCTCGCCCCTCACCTCTCCGCGCCCATCCACGAGCCGCGCATCGAGCGCGATCTCAGACGCGGTCTCTGCGACGAGGTCCCACGGATAGCGGACCGTTCGCGGCGAGACGCCCTTCGCCACGGGGAGCCCCAGCGAGGCGAGGTCGGGAGAGCCTCGGGAGCCGGCCAGCGCCCTCGCCCCCGAGGTCACGTAGGCGCCGACCACGCGCTCGCCGTCGCGAAGCAGGGAGTCGGCGCTCAGGTCGCCCAGACGATCGAGAAGCTCATCGTCGACGACCGTGGTCGCGGAGAGCAGTACGGTCGGCCCGTCGTCGAGAGAGTCGACGCCTCTCCCGGGATGCTCCAGGGCCACGACGTCCCTCAGTCCGGGTCTCGCCACGAGAGCCACCCGCCAATCGGGTCGCCCCCTCTCGAGCTTCTCGAGCAGAGTGAAGCGGCCGCACCTCAGGTCGAAGGCGGGGCGCAGCAGGGTGAGCGGACCGAACGTCCTCTCGCTCCCATCCTCGTACAGGACTACCTGCATTCGGGTGTCTCCTCTCGGTGTCGCCGGACGCCGGGCCGGGCGTCACGAACCCGCGGACAGCTCATTGAAGAGCCGGACGTAGCTCTCGTAGCGCCCGGCGTCGACGCTCCCCGCCTCGAGCGCCCCCCTGACGGCGCAGCCGGGTTCCGGTATGTGGTTGCAGCCCCTGAACCGGCAGCGCGGCGCCAGAGCCTTGAACTCCGGGAACAGGAGGTCGAGATCCTCCGGATGTATCCGCCAGAACCCCAGCTCGCGGAACCCCGGCGTGTCCGCCACGCGCGAGCCGTTCTCCAGCCGGAAGATGGTGACGTTGGTGGTCGTGTGCTTGCCCTTGCCGGTCTTCTCGCTGACCTCCCGAACGCGGAGGCCCAGCCCGGGTTCTATCGCGTTCAGGAGCGAGCTCTTCCCCGCTCCGCTGGCCCCCGCGAAGACGGCGAAGGTGCCGCGGAGCTCTCTCTCGAGCGCGTCGACCCCCGCCCCCTCGGTGGCGGACGTCGGAATGACGGTGTAGCCTGCGTCGCCGTAGACCTTCGCAACGGGCTCCCAGAGCGACTCGTCCACGAGGTCGATCTTGTTGAGGACCACGATCGACCTGAGGTCCGCGTCTTCCGCGATGACGAGAAAGCGGTCCAGGAGCCGGCGGTTCAGTGGCGGCGAGCCGAGCGAGGCCACCGCTACGACGCTGTCGGCGTTGGCGACTATGACCTGCTCCTTGTCCCGGCGCGCTCCGGGAAGGAGCCGAGACAGCGTGGTGTCCCTCGCGAGCCGCCTCTCGATCACGTGGGCGTCTCCCGGCGCTTCGCTGACGATCACGTGGTCGCCGGCGACGAGGACTTTCTCGTCCTTCGTGAGTCCGAGGAACTGCCGGGCGCGCACGGAGGCGCGAACGACGCGGCCGGACGCCAGAGCCACCTCCCACTCGTCGTGGAAGCACGCGAGCACCTGTCCGCGAACATCACCATCCGGGATCTGGTCGCGCAGGGGTCTCCTCCGTCTCATGCGCCCGGCGCGGAGGTCTCATCCGCGCCTACATGGGGCGCCGGAACTAGTTCGAGTCGTTTTCGAGGTCTCGACAGATCTGTTCGACGACCTTGAGTTCCCGGCTCGGATGCTGCTCGCCGGCGACGTCCAGCTTCCCGAATCGCGCGCGCGCGTCGTCCACGATGGAGAAGAGCGCAGGAATGACGAAGAGTGTTAAGACCGTCGCGAACGCGAGTCCCCAGGCGAGCGAAGCGGCCATCGGTCCCCAGGTGATCGACACGCCGCCCCAGCCGAGAGCGAGCGGCAGAACTCCCAGGATCGTGGTGATCGACGTCAACAGGATGGGCCGCAGCCGCATGCATCCGGCCTGGACGATCGACTCCCACCTGGACTCGCCGGCGGCGCGCGCCTTCTTGATGAAGTCGACGAGCACGATGGAGTCGTTCACGACGACGCCCGCGAGCGCGACGATGGCGACGCCTGCGTTCAGGGTGAACGGATACCGCATGATGACGAGACCGATGACGACGCCGATGAACGCGAACGGCACCGTGAACATGACGATCAGGGGCTGGATGAACGACTGGAACTCCGTCCCGAGTATCAGATAGATGAGCAGGATCGCGACGCCGAACGCCAGGAGGAGAGACGTGAACGACTCCTGTGTCTCCTCGTACTCGCCCCCGAAGTCCAGCCTGTATCCGGGATACCTCTCGGGGACGTCTGCGAAGCTCTGCCGCAGGACCCCGTTGACCTCGGTGGACGTTGTGCCCCCCGTGACGCCCGCGGTCACAGTTACGACGCGGTCCCCGTTCCTTCTGTGAAGCTCGGCAGGGGCCTCGGCCACGGAGAACTCGGCGACGTTCCCGAGCGCCACGAGCCGACCGGAGGGCGTCGAGAGCCGAAGGCCGCGAAGGTCGTCCAGGCTCCTCCGGTCCGACTCCTCCAGCCGGACGACGACTTCGATCTCGTCGTCGCCGCTCCCCCGGTACTTGGTGGCCTCCACGCCCTCGAAGGCCGAACGCACGGCCACTGCGATGTCGAGCGCCGAGAGGCCGTAGAGCGCCGCCTCCTCAGGTATGATCGACGCTCGAAGCTCCGACTTGCCGGGAGTCATGTCGTCATCGATGTCGACGACGCCGTCGATGGTCGCGAGCCCCGCCTTCATCTCGTCCGCGATCCTGCGAAGCACGTCCGGGTCTTCGCCCTTGACCCTGACCTCGACCGGACGCCCCGACGGCGGGCCCTGCTGCGGGCGAGAGAGCGAGAGGAACGTCAGACCGGCCACCTCCGCCGAGATGCGCTCGCGCACTGCCTGCATGATCTGGTCGTCCGACCGCTCCCTGAGCTCGTGGTCGGTCAGGTCGACGTTGAACTGCATGTTGTGGGAAGCCAGGTCCCCCCGGTAGTTCCGGATCATGAAACCGACGCGCGTGACGACCGCATCGATCTCGTCCTCCGGCATCTCGAACAGGATGCCCTCGATCTGACGCGCCACGCGGTCTGTGATCTCGAGTCGCGTCCCGACGGGCACCTGCGCCCGGATCTCGATCTGGTCGATGTCCTCCTCCTCGAAGATCATGACGTCGAGCGTGAAGACCAGAGCGATCGCGACGACGGCGAAGACCACGACCAGGGACACCGTGCGGTAGCGCCTGCGAAGCGCGAGCCTCAAGAGCCGCTCGTACCGCCTCGTGAACGAGATGAACTGCGGGTGGCACCTGTTCTGTCTGCGGGCGACGCGCCCGAAGTCCGCCATGTGCGACGGGAGGATGAGGAAGGCCTCGACGAGCGAGGCCAGGAGCGCGAACGTCACGGTCTTCGGGATGACGCTCATGAACTTGCCCCAGATGCCCGACATGAGGAGGAGCGGAAGGAACGCGGCGACGGTCGTGAGGACCGCCGCGGTCACGGGCGCCAGGACCTCTTTCGTCCCGAGTATCGCAGCCTCCCGCGGCGGCACGCCGTGCTCCATGTGCCTGTAGATGTTCTCGATGACGATGATCGCGTCATCGACGAGCATGCCGAGCACGAGGACGAGCGAGAAGAGGGAGATCGTGTTGACGGTGACGCCGGCGGCGTTCATCAGGATGAACGCCGCGAAGAAACTGAAGGGAATGCCGATCGACGCCAGTATCGCGTTCCGGAGACCGATGAAGACGAAGAGGATGAACGCGACCAGGATGATGCCTATGAGTCCGTTGCGCTGGAGGATGCTCAGGACGTCGCGAACCTCGATCGACGTGTCGTTCCGGAGTTCGAAGCTCACGTCCTCCGAGAGACGTTCCTCGTACCGGCCGATGACGTCGCGGACGTCGTTGACGACGTTGACGACGCTCCCGTCCCGCTCCTTCATCACCCAGAGCGTGACGCTCCGCTCTCCGTCGAGACGGGCAGAGGCGAGCCTCTCGGCCAGCGTGTCTCTGACGGCGCCGACGTCGCGGATCCGTATCTGCCTGCCGAACGGGTCCGACGCCACGACGTGGTTCTCGATGTCGGCCATCGACTCGAACTCGCCGAGCGTGCGGACGATGTACTCGGACTGGCCGAGGTCCAGCGTGCCCGCCGGGACGTTCAGGTTCCGCGACGTGAGCGACGCCACGACGAGGCCGATCGGGATCCCGTAGGCCTCGAGCCTGTCGGCGTCGACCTCCACCAGGATCTCCCGCTCGCGCTGCCCGACGATGTCGACCGACTTCACGTGGTCGACGTCGAGGACCTCCTCCCTCAGATCCTCCGCCACCTCGCGGAGGACGGTGTCGCTGACGGGACCGCCGATGCTGACGGAGAGGATGGGGATCACCTCTCCCAGCTTGATGGGAACGACCCTGGGGTCGTCGGCGTCGTCGGGAAGCTCGCCGCGCGCGTTGTCGACGGCGGCCCGCAGGTCGAGAATCCGCCTGTCGAACTCGTCGTCCGAGAGGCCGGGCTTGAACCTGACGTTCACGATCGAGCGGCTCTCCCCCGACGTGGAGGAGACGTGCTCGATGTCCTCCACGGTCTCGATCTCATCCTCGAGGGGCTTCGTGACGAGGGTCTCCATCTCCTGGGGAGACACGCCGGCGTAGAAGACGACCACGACGGCCTCGTCCATGTTCACGTTGGGGAGCATCTCGGCGGGCATGTTGAAGAACGTGAACGCGCCGATCAGAAGAACGGCGACGAACACGAGGTTCACGAGGACGGGCTGTCGAACTGAGAACTCGCCTATGTGCACGCTATCTCCCCGGCTGCCTGACGTCGACGAGGGCTCCGTCGGTGAGGCGGTCGTATCCGAACGACACCACGCCGTCCCCGGGCTCGAGCCCCGACGTCACGATCACCTCGTCGCCGATGACCCGTCCGAGCCTCACCTTCCTGACGACCGCCACCGAGTCCGCCACGACGAAGACCGACAGCTCGCCGAACCTCTCGACGACCCAGTCTCGCTCGATGACGATGACGTCGTCGAACTCCCTGGCCCTGAGCGTCACCTCGGCGACCATTCCCGACCTGAGGAGACCCTTGGAGTTGGGCGCCACGACGCGGACGGGATAGGTGCGCGTCAGGTCGTCCGCCTTGGGACCGACGTACTCGACCTCCGCGCCGAAGGTCTCGCCGGGGTACGCGCGCACCTTGAGCGTCGCGCGGCTTCCGGCCCGAACATCCACGACCTGGTTCTCGTTCAGGCCGACCTCGACCTCGACCACGTCGTCGTTGACCACGTGCGCCACGGGCGTCCCCACGCCTATGAGATGCCCCACCTTGACGTGAACGAACGCGACGACGCCGTCGATGGGACTCACGATCTCCGTGTTGCGGAGCTGGCGACCTGCGGACGACCTGGCCGCCAGGGCGGCCATGTGGCCGGCTCTGGCGGCCTTGGCGCCCCGCTCAACCGCCTCGTAGTCCGAGTCCGAGACGTCGCCCTTCTTCCAGAGCTCGGACGTGCGTCTGAACGCGGCCTCCGCGTTGTCCAGGTCCGCCTCGGCGAGCAACAGCTGCGCGTCGGCCTGCCTGACGCCGAGCGCGGCGAGTTCGTCGTCGAGCTTGACGAGCACGTCTCCTTCCCTCACGCGGTCCCCCACCCTGACCGGCACGTCCCTGACCTGGCCCGAGGCTTCAGAGGACAGCGGGATGTCCAGACGCGCCGCGACCGTGCCCGTGGCGGACACCTCCAGCACGGCCGCCGACGACGCGGCCACGTGCACCTCTATGGGTGTTCGGGCCCCGCGCGCTTCGCTCTCCGACGACGCCCCGCCTCGCCCGCCGCATCCGGCGAGCGCGACGACGAGCAGGAGCACGAGCATTCGTTTCATCGGTCATCTCCGGTTCGGTCGGCCGTGTCGGTTCCGAGCAGCCGTTCCACCTCGGCCAACGCGGTCAGGCATTCGAAAAGGGCGTTGACGGCGGCCGCGCTCCCTCTCCCGAAGAGGACTTCGGCGTCGGCCAGTTCCGTGTACGAGGCCATGCCCTGCGAGTACATGTTGCGCACGTTCTTCACGAGTTCCGCGGCGTGCTCTCTCTCCAGCCGCGCGGCGTCGAGCGCCTTGAGCGAAGACTCGACCCCGGTCCCCGCGCCCCTCAGTGCGGACACGAGAGCGCGCTCCCCGTCCTCCTGGCGACGCGCAGCGGCCAGGTACGACCTCTTGCTGCTCTGATAGTCAGAGAGGTTCTTGAAGCTCGTGAAGACCGGAAGGTCGAGCGCGAGCGTCACGGACCACGCGGTCTCGTCGTCCGGGTCTATGTCGTCGTCGGCCTTCCATCCGTAGGTGCCCGTGGCGTTGAGCGAAGGGAGGAACGCGCCGCGGGCGATGGCCACGCCCGAACTGGTCACGCGGGTCGCCGCAGAGAGAGCGAGGAAGTCGGGGTTGTCGCGGAGGAGCGTCCGGGCTCTGGCCTCGGGGAACGAGCGGTCGCCGACCGCGGACGCGTATCGCTCGACGGCCTCGTCCAGCAGCGTCTCGGGCACGGCCTGAAGCGAGTGCTCCTCGTCCAACGGGAGTCCAAGCACGCTCAGGAGCCGGGTCCTGGCCAGCGAGACAGCGCCCTCGGCGTCCGCGAGCCCGCGCTCCTCGTTGGCGAGCATGACCTGCCAGCGAAGGAACTCGGCGCGGCCGGCGAGACCCACGTCGCGCCTGCGGCCGGCGGCCTCCGCGTTCCGCCGGGCGGCATCGACGGCGTCCAGCTGGACGGCCAGCAGTGATTCGGCTCGGAGGACGTCGAAGTACGCCGTCCTGGCGTCGACCACGACCGCCCTCCTGGTCGACTCGTGCGCGTACATCGCGGCGTCCCGGCCTCCGCTCGCGGCCCCGACCGCTCCCCAGATCTTCCCGCCGTTCCATATCGGCACCTTGAGATAGAACCCGGTCTCGTAGGTCGTCTCGTACAGGAAGGGCTCCACCTCGATACCGAACTCCTCCGCGAACCCCAGGGAGGCGTTGGCCCGCCTGTACGTCTCCGAGTCGACTCGCCTCGCCGTCGAGGAGAGGCCGAGCGAGGGGAAGAGCGAGGCCCGCGCGCCCCGAAGTCCCCACTTCGCGGCCTCGTAGTCCTCGCGCGACGCCTGCAGAGTCAGATTGCGCTCCAGCGCGAGCGCGACGGCGCGTTCGAGCGTGAGCGCCTCGAGCGCGTTCGCTGCGGCCGGCGGCAGGACCGCCATGAGGACCAGGGTGAGAGCGAAGATCCTTCTCATCGACATCCTCTGAAGGAGACTTGGACCGAACGAGCGGCGACGGTGGGACGGCGTCGATGTCTGTTCCGCGCTCTTCCTCTTCGCGCTCTTCCTCCGCGGGCTGCGTGTCGCTCGACTCCGGCGTCGCGCCCTGCTTCCGCGATGCGCGTGTCCCACGATTCTATCCTCCGCGGCGGGCCGCTTCAAGCCCCGCAGACGCGCGGCCGCCACTCCCCCCGTGTTCCTCGAAGCGCCTCCGACGACGCCGGTTACGATGCCCGCCGGGACGCCGACCGCGACGGGCGCGTCATCCGATGAGGGTCTGCATCTCGTCCTGGATGAGGCCGTTGCTCGCCACGACGTCGCCGCGGCGGTGGTCCCAGGTCTCGCTCCTGAAGTTCGCGACGCGCCCTCCGGCCTCCTGCACGATGACACCCCCGGCGGAGACGTCCCAGATCTTGAGGCCCAGCTCCCAGAAACCGTCCAGCCGACCGCAGGCGACGTACACGAGGTCGAGTTCGGCTGAACCGCCCCTCCTGATGCCGCGCGCCGACAGAATGAACCGGTTGAGGTTGGCGAGGTTGTTGTCCGACGTCTCGGTCCGGTCGTAGGGGAAGCCCGTGGCGACGATCGAGTCGGACAGCGAGTCGGAGTCCGACACGCGTATCGGCGCTCCGTTCAGGGTGGCTCCGCCTCCCGTCTCCGCGGCGAAGAGCTCGTCGCGCAGCGGGTCGTAGACGACGCCCACGACGGGGAGCCCCCGCTCCTCGAGCGCGACCGCGACCGAGAAGAACGGATAACCGTGCGCGTAGTTGTTCGTGCCATCCAGCGGGTCCACGATCCAGACGCGGCTCGGCCGGGCGGCTCCGTCAGCCCCCACCTCTCCGGGAGATCCCTCCTCGGCCACGATCGGATCGGCGGGGAACTCGGCCCGGATCGCGGAGAGGACGATCTCCTCCGACGCCAGGTCCATCTCGGTGACCAGCTCCCTGCGGTTCTTGTGCGCCACGTCCAGCGGCTTCTCGAAGCACCTGCGAAGCTCCGCGCCGGCCCGTCTCGCGGCGTCGGCCGCCACCCTGGTCTCGTCCCTCACGGAAGCTCCCTTCGTCCGGCGCCCTGGAGAACGCGCTCCGACCGTTCGTGGCGTACATCCTATAGGCAGCGCCCACGCGCCGCAACGGAAGAAGCCCCGGCCCGCGGGCCCGGGGAGCATTGCCGGCGTGTCGACGGCGCCATCCCCGTGCCCGCCTTGACCCCTGCAACTGCACCGCCTATACTTGGGTCCAAGCAGATGAAGGGCCGCCGCCTGGGGGCGAAATCGTGCCCGGGCGGCGGCCCTTGAGTTCAGCGGCGACGCGGATACCCCCGGTACCGCCCTTCGCGGGGCCATTCGGACAGGGAGGCAAGATGAGAACGGGAAGCAAGGCTCTTTGGCTCGCGCTGGCCCTCGTGGTCGTCGCAACTGCCGCGGCGCAGGCCGCGGAGACGGTGAGAGAGGTCCTGCCCAACGGCATGACCGTCATCGTCAGGGAGAACCACTCCTCGCCGGTCGTGAACCTGCGCTTCTACGTGAAGTCCGGCAGCATTCACGAAGAGGAGTACCTGGGCTGCGGGATCACGCATTACCTAGAGCATCTCATGAGCGACGGCACGACGAACCGCACGCTCGAGCAGTTCGAGAAGGACACCGAGTCCATCGGCGGCGGGTACAACGCGTACACCACGAACGATCACGCCTGCTACTTCCTCGAGACGTCCACCGAGAACTTCGACAAGGCGCTGGACATCCTGGCCGACCAGGCGATGAACGTCACGCTTCCGCAGGAGCACGTCGACGCCCAGCACGGCGTCATCACGCGCGAAATCAACATGGGCTACGACGAGCCCGGCCGCCGGATCTACAACCTCTTCAAGGAGGTCATGTTCCGCGAGCACCCGGTCAAGTACCCGGTCATCGGCCACCTGGACAACTTCCTCAACGTCACTCGCGACGACCTCGTGAAGTACCACTCGCGGATGTACGTCCCGGACAACATGATATTCGTCGCGGTCGGCGACCTCGACTCGGGCGACGCGATGGCGAAGATAGCCGACGCCTTCAAGGACTTCGAGCGGAAGCCGGTCAACATGCCCGCCCTCCCCTCCGAATCTCCCCAGCTGGGTCGCAGGGTGCTCAAGGAGCAGCGCGACCTCGACATGGCGTACGTGCTCATGGGCTGGCACACCGTCGCGCTGTCCCATCCGGACCTCTACCCGCTGGACATCCTCTCGCACGTCCTCTCCGAGGGCAACAGCTCGCGGCTGTACAAGAAGCTCGTGGACGAGCTGGGGCTGGTCTACGGCATCACGACCTGGTCGCACACACCGTCCTACGACGCCGGAACGTTCGCAGTGTCGATGCAGCTCGACCCCGCGAACATCGACGCGGCCATCGAGGTCGTGACACGGGAGATCTACAGGCTCGCCGACGAGTACGTCACGGAGATCGAACTCGCTAAGACGAAGAAGCTCAAGACGGCCGACTTCTACTTCAGCAGGCAGGACCTCGAGAGCCTCGCCTCCAGTCTTGGTCGCTCCGAGATCACGGCCGGCAACCCGGACTTCGACGAGATCTACACCGCGCACATCCAGGACGTCACGGCCGAGGAGATCCGGGGTGTCGTCAAGAAGTACTTCTACGACGACAATCTCGGGATCGCGGTCCTCGAGCCCGTAAGAGACGACGACGAGATGGCGGCGGTGTCCGACGACGATGCGCCGGACGTCGGTGACATCCAGAAGCACGTTCTCGACAACGGTCTCACGGTGTTGGTGAAGCCGAACCACACGAATCCGATCGTGTTCCTCGGGAGCTACACGCTCGCCGGGGCGCGCTTCGAGGGGAAGAACGGACTCGCCAACTTCGTCGCCAGCATGATGCCGCGCGGGACGAAGAAGCGCTCCGCCGATGACATCGCACTCGAGATCGACGCCATGGGAGCGCAGTACGCATGCTCCGCCAATCACACGCGCATCCAGTCCGGCATGACCGTTCTCGCTGAGGACCTCGAGCAGGGTATCTCGCTGTTCGCCGACGTCCTCACGAACCCGACTTTCGAGGCCGGAGAGATGCAGAAGGAACGCCAGCTCATCGAGGCGTCGATCCTCGCTCGCGGAGACGACTGGACGACCGACGCGATGGACAAGATGCTCATCGAGCTCTTCCCGACGCATCCGTACGGCAGGCCGCCGGTCGGAACGACGGAGAGCGTCGCCGGCATCACGCGAGACGACCTTGTGGGCTACCACGCCGACAACGTCGGCCCGGAGAACACGGTCATCACGGTCTTCGGCGACGTCGACTACGACGAGGCCGTGGTCCTTGTTGACGACGCGCTGGGCCGCTGGAGGACGACCGGAACCGCGGCGACGACCATATCCGTCGAGCCTGAGGCCGCCGAAGAGAAGACGCTCACGAGCTACCACGACCGCGCTCAGACCGTCATCTTCATGGGCTACAGAGGCATGCCCTACTCGTCGGGCGACCGCCACGCTATGGACGTGCTCGACGCGGTGACGTCCGGCATCTACTACCCGGGCGGCTGGCTGCACACCGACCTCCGAGGCAACTCGCTCGTCTACGTCGTGCACGCCTACAACTGGACCGGGTTCGACACCGGCTACTTCGGCATCTACGCGGCGACCTTCGACGAGGCGCTCGACCAGGCGCTCTCGACGATCAACGGATACATGGAGCAGATCGCGAACGAGCCCATTACCGACGAGGAGCTGGAGCAGGCCAAGCAGCTCTGCATCGTGATGGACAGGACGTCCAAGCAGACGAACACCGCGCAGGCTCAGGACGCCGCCATCGCCGAGCTATACGGAATGGGATACGACTTCAACGAGAACTACGCGGAGGGCATCGCCTCGATAACGAAGGAGGACGTACAGATGGTCGCGCGCAAGTACCTGAGCGACCCGGTGACCGTGCTCCGGCGACCGCGCCCCGCGGAAGGTTCGGAAGAAGCAGAAGAGTCACACTCCTCGGTCGACTAGCTGAGGATCGGGTTCGGAGGTCGCGGCATCGTCGCCGCGCCGCCGGGTCCTAAGCCTCGCGACAGATTGACGCAGAGACGCCCGGCGGGAGGAACCCCGTCGGGCGTCTTCGTTTGCGCGTCGCTTCCGTTCATGTCCGGCCGGCCGACGGTTGTCGCGCGCCGGGAGACTCCGCCGGACCGTTGGCCATCGCGCTCGACCGACTCCGCCGGGGCACACCCGGCCCTCGCCCCTACTCCTCGCGCGCCCCCGTCCCCGCTGTGGCCATGGCTCTCCGCCGCCACCGGCGGTCGACCGCGGCCCCTATCGCGGTCAGGACCTTCCCTATCGCGAACCCGAGCACGGCGCCGGCGACGACGTCGAACGGGTAGTGCACACCCACGTAGACGCGTGAGTACGCGACGAGCGCGGCAACGAAGAAGGCCGGGACCGCGGCCCCGGGCAGGCGCCAGGAGAGAATGGTGGCCATGGCGAACGAGTTGGCCGCGTGAGCGGAGGGAAACGAGAACGCGCGGGAGGCCCCCACGAGCAACCTCACCTCAGCGGGCGGCAGAGCGTTGCACGGCCGGATCCTGCCGACGAGCGGCTTCAGCACGCTGCACGTGAGCTGGTCGGCCAGGGCCACGGCCACGATCAGGAGCACCGCGGCGATGCGTCCGTGCCTCCCACCCCAGATGAGCAGCGCGACCCAGAGTCCGATGAGAACCGGATACCAGTTCTCCTGATTCGTCACGAACGGCATCAGCCAGTCGAGAGACGAATGCGTGAGCTCGCCGTTGAGGAGGATGAACAGCGTGCGGTCGAGGTTCGAGAGGATGTCAATCATGGGCCCCGCCTTCGCGTTCGCCCGCGCTCTCTCCTGAACGGGCCCCGCCTTCGCGTTCGCCCGCGTTCTCTCCCGGCCGGGCCCCGTCTCCGCGCGCGCCAGCGTTCTCTCCCGGCCGGGCACCGCCCGGCTGCAGGGTCCTACGCGACGCGCCCTCGGGCGAATCGAAGTCCTCCCAGTGAAGCGCGTAGACAACCATCTCGTCTCCCCCACACACCACGTTGTCCTTGAGCACGACGCGGTGAATCGGCTCGAAGATGCTCTTCCGGACCGATTGCGGGTACCAGTCCGGGAAGAGGATCGCGTAGTCGGGACGCTCCGACGCGAGCAGGCTGAACATCGCCGCGTCGGCGGACTTACCGCGCCTGCGATACTCGAGGACGTCCGGCGATATGAGGCCGACGGTGTCCAGCACCTTCCGCTGCGAGAAGTAGGCGATGGCGCCCACGTCGTTCACCGCGAGGACAGCGTCCCTGGGCAGGCTCTGATCGACCCACTTGCCCAGCGTCACCTGCATGTCCTCGATGTTCGCCACTTCCCTCGCGTAGAGCTTGGATCTGAACCAGATGCTCCTCCCCTGCGCGAAGAGCGCGAGCACCATCAGGAACCATATGAGCGACCGCTCGAGGACGACGCGAGCTGGGCTACCCATGAACTTGGCCTCGCTGAAGATGCGGGCTCCATAGCTGGCCGCCGCGTACAGGCCCATCGTCCCGATGATGAGCATGAGGGGAGCGACGGGGGCCGCGTAGCGCCCTTCCTGATACGACGCGTCGCCGAAGGGGACGACGATGCCTATCGCCAGCGGGAAGAGAACGACGGCGAGAGGCAGGATGAAGGACTGGTAGCGCGTGTCGCGCGCGTACGGGATCGAGAGCGTGAGCCTCAGGAAGCCGAACGGGACCAGCGCGAAGAGGACGGGGTTGTTCTTGAGGCTCTCCTGAAGGAACGAGATGTAGTAGTCGAACGGGTGAACGGACAGCGACTTCAGAAGCTCTCGCGGGCTCGACTTGACGAAGGCCGAGATCAGACCCTTGTTCCACAGAAGCGCCTTGGCGTAGGCGGTGTTCGGGAGGAACCCGATCCCGAATCGCCGGCTGAAGAGGAGAAACGGGAGAAGGACGGCCGCGAAGAGCGCGATGTGCGCGAGGACGGGAACGACCCACTCCTTCGCCGCGAGGTCGCGCCAGTGGATGAACGTGCCGACGAGAGCCCTGTCGAGCATCGCCGCCACGAAGAAGACAGCGCACTCGGGGCGGGCGAGCGTCGCCAGGCCGAAGAGGACCGTGGAGAGATACTGGCGCCTGCTCCCCGAGCCCGCGTGCAGGATGTGCATGAGGATGCCCGCCAGCGACAGCGCCACGGCGAGCGTGACCTCCATCCCGGAGACGCTGGCCCAGAGAAGCCGCGGCAGGGACGCCGCCACGACGGCGGAGAAGAGCGCCTCGCGCGGGTCACCGGTCACTATCTTCACCAGCGTGTAGACGAGCCAGACGGTGAGGCCCAGAAAGAGAATGCCCAGCGCCTTGGCACCGAGCACGGGGTCCCCCGCGATGAGGTAGCCGGTGGCCGCGACGAAGGTCCAGAGAGGCGCGGTCGAGCCCGCGGCCGGTTCGCCGGGGTTGTACGAGAAGCCGTGCCCGAGAACGATGTTGCGCGCGAACTGCGCATGTATCCACGAATCGTCGAGAGGGAACCCGAAGGTGCCGGTCGCTGCGTGCTCGCGCCAGAGGAAGACGCCCACGAAGACGACCATGACTGCAAGCGCGATGGCGATGTGGTTCCGTGATCTCACGCCGGGAGTCCCTTTCCAGTTGTGATGCCGTCACGCGTTCACGCCGAGCCGTTGCCGGCAGCGTGACTCCGGCGCTGCCCTCTGTACGGCCACGTCCTCCGCACGGCCGCGCCCTCCGGACGAACGGCACGATACCGGGTGGACGGATGATAGACTCTACTGCCCGCGCGAATCAACCCCGGCGTCTCTCTGCCTCAGCGATCTCGGCCCAGTGGGGGTCCATGGAGCCCAGCTTGAGAAGATACTCCCGACGATGACGAATCTGGTCGGACGTGAGGCTGTCCGCCACGCTCTTGCGCCACACCATGCCCGTCAGACCGACGCTCCAAACCAGAAGCAGCACCAAGAGCGCCGCCGCAAGGAAGCGGGACCTTGCTCGAACTCGCGCGAGAAGACCTGCAGCCAACATGCACGCCCCGACCGACGCCACGTAGAGGTAGCGACGCTCCATCCAGTCTCCACCCCACCCAGAGATGAACACGGCGGCGGGGAAAAGGGCCGCGTAGACCCAGGCCACAGCTACGGCGACAAATGCGCTGCGCCTCATCAGCAAGACCGTGAACACGACGGCCAACGCTCCACCCAGCAATGAGCGTCCCGACACCAAGACATCTTCAAGCACATTGAGCCACGCAGGACCACCGACGGCTGCGGCCGTGCCGGTGTTGAAAGGGAACAGCATGAACCAGACCATTCCCAACTCCAGTCGGAAGAGGCGCGTGACATTGATCGGGAGGACGCTGCACACGATCGTCGCGGCCAGTCCGCCGGCAACAGCGAAGCAGACCCACCGCACTCCGGCCGACGCGCGCTCGCCCGTCGGCGCATCGCGTCGGCGCAGGTCTTCTCTGAGGAGGACGATGACCGGGACGAGCGGCAGGGCACCCAACGCAATTTCATGAGAAGCAGCGGCCAGTGCCAGAAGGACCGCCGACCAGAGCCACCTGCGGCTGAGAAGCAGGTCGACGGACACCAGAAGCAGGAGAAGCGCGAGGACAATGGTGATGTTGCTGGCGCTGAAGACGGCTTTGCCGTAGGCACCGAACCCTACGGCGAACAGGAGTCCACTCGTGAAGCCGACTGGACGCGAACCACTGAGCCTCGCGCCAAGCCTGCCGACGAGCACCGCGTTGACCGCATGCAGCAGCACGACCACCAGGTGAAAGACCCATGCTCGTGGCCCCCATGACGCAAGGCCGGCAACGAGCACGAGCTTCGGTGGAAGCCTCAGAACGCCGCCCATCCAGGGCCGCATCAGGAGCGACGCGTCCTTCAGACTCAGCGCCGTCCACAGCAGCGAGTGCAGCTCGTCTGCATACGGCAGGAGGCGCAAGGCTGCGACATGACTCGCAAGCGCGACCAGGGCCGTGATGGTCGCCTGATGCCAGGACCGCAGCCGCACCCGCGAACCTCCCGTACTGAGCAAGCGCTTGGCGCGCACACCGTTCGGCAAGCGCACTGTCAGCGTGAGCCTACATCGGCCCGCCTGGGCTGTCAATGTACCCAACCGCGACAAGAAGGGGCCGGACGACTCGGTCCGGGCCCCTCAGGAGAGTCGAGCGTTCGACAGAGGCTATCTCAGGAGGATCATCTTCCTCTCGAGCTCGCGGTCGTCCGCCGTCAGCCTGTAGAAATAGATACCCGATGCGGCGTCCTCGCCCGCGTCGTTCCTGCCGTCCCACGTCGTGACGTAGTCCTCGGCGCGCAGGTCGCGGTCGACCAGGGTCCTCACGACGCGTCCGTTCACGTCGTACACGGTCAGGCGGACGTGCGCCTCTGCCGGGATCGAGTACGCGATGTTGGTCGCGGGATTGAACGGATTGGGGATGTTCTGTCTGAGCGCCAGTCTGCGGGGCTGTCCGTCGACACCGCTCCCCGGGTCTTCGATCGTGAGGTCGCCGTCGGAGTCGTCGTACGAACCGAGCCCCGCCGCGTCGCGCGCCACGACACGCACGCGGACTCCGTCGCCCGGCGCGTCGGGGACCACCCAGTCGTACGTGTAGGTCCGGCCGCTCTGACCCACGGCGACCGTCTCTGGGTAGCTCGCCCCGTGGTCGGTCGAGTAGTAGATGTCGAAGTGGTCGACAGCGACGTTGTCGACGGCCTCCCACGTTATCAGATGGTTGCTGCCGACGGGCCACGACTCGCCGCCGTTCGGAGCCGTGAGCGTGACGCTCGGAGGCTCGACGTCGGGCCAGTTCCCCTCAGCCAGCCACTCGAGCGATCTCCGCATGATGGTGTCGCGGGCGGCCGCTCCGGTCACACCCTCGAACCCGAAGGCCAGGTAGACCTCTCGGTGACCGACGTCCCAGCGCAGAGCGCCCTCGAGTCCGGGACCATACCGGAACACGCCGTCGGCGCCCGATCGCGGATCTATCTCGCTCGGATAGAACTGATTCATGGCGCTGTCGGTCCCGTTGAGCGTGAACGACAGGCCGTCGCCGATCGGATCGCCCGGGAGGCCGTCCAGACTCGTGTATCCCGAGTCGTCGAGGACGTAGTCCGCGTGCAGGTGGTCGTTGTAGAACTGGATCTTGTCCGGGTCGCCCTGGTAGTTCAGGGACCAGCCGATGTCCTCGCCCGAGAACATGATCCTGCCGCCCCCGTCGAGGTACGACTCGAGAACGGTGCGGTTCCCGCTGTCGAGGCTGCCGCCCCAGCCGCAGTTCCACACGACGACGGTGTAGCGGTTGAGTTCCGCCAGAGAGACCACGCCCTGCGTGTCCTCCTGCCAGTCCTGATACAGATGGCCAAGCCGCAGGAGCGAATCCTGGAACCAGGTCTCGGTCGACTCGCCGCCGTCGTCGTCGACGAGCAGGACCGGAACGGGGCCGAGCACGATCGAGAACGTGTCGGCGTTGGCGTAGCGCGCGCCGTCGGTGATGGAGAGGACGAACTCGACCACCTCTCCCGGAGGAGCGAATTCGTCGACCACGAACGCGTACGGCGGAGAGCCCGTGCCGGATTCGCCGGCGTCGAGGTTGCCGTACGAGGAGCCGCTCTGCGTCACGGTGGCGTAGGGACTCCCGGTCGCTATCGTGGCCTGGACGCCCGTGCGGTCGGGAGCGACGACCTCGTTCTTGAGGGCGACCGTGAGTTCGATCGACTCGCCCGGATCCGCCCAGCCGTCGCCGTCGCCGGTCGGGTCCGTGAACTCGTGCCCGTCGTGGACGACGTCGACGCCGGGGTAGTAGAAGACCTGCTGGGTGTTCGCGCCGATGTTGCAGGTACCGTACTTGATCCAGAAGTAGCCGCCCAGGTCTCCCCACCAGTCGCCCCAGCTGTTCTTGCACAGCCACGCGCCGTCTCCGGCGCCGCACTTGTTGTCGTCCCACCCAACGATGACGACCGCGTGGTTGATCGGGTCGTCCCCGGCGTGCTCGTAGCATCCCGACGCGTAGGAGCTGAATCCGTCGTACACAGTGAACGTCGTCGCGACGGGAGCGTTCAGAAGCGCCGTCTTGATCACGGCGACGTCGTTGGGGATGTCTATCCAGGTCCTCGCCGTGGCGAGCTTCGGGCATCCGGAGTCGGCGCACGGAACGCTGTCGTCCGCCTGGTACGGCATGCACGCCTCGCCAACGGCGCCGAAGTCACGGAAGTAGCCCCACGCCCAGGAGTACCATCCTCCGCCGCATCCGTACCCCTGAGTCTCGCAGGAGAGCACCTGCTGCTCCGAGAGGTCGTACTCGACAGAGGTCGCCTGCTTGATGACCGCCTCCAGGGCGCCGACGCCTGCGAAGTCCCAGCAGCTGCCGCACGAACCCTGGCTCTTGACCGCGGTCATGATTCCGAGCGTCCTCCAGCTGAAGCTGTCGGGAAGGTCGCGCGCGACCGGGAAGTCGTCGGGGTCGAGCGCCGCGAATCGCCTCGCGACCTCGGGAGGAACGCGTGCACCCAGGAGCGCCCGGAACTCCTCGGTCGAGAGGTCGGTAGTCCAGTTGCGCCGGGCCACCCAGTTGTAGCCGCGCTCGTCTATCTCGCGCTGGAGCGCGTCTATCTCCGCGTCTCGGCCCTCGTCGCCCTTCGCGAAAGACGGCGCCGCCAGCGCGAGCGCGAGAGCCGCGATGAGCACCACACATGGAAGAACACGACCGAGCTTGCGCATTCCCACGCCTCCGGTTGGCTTCTTGACGGTTTGCATTATTGTACCACGGTAGCATAATGCTGTCCACCTGTGGCACTTACACGCACGAAACCCCGCCCGGAAGCACGTTTCGGCCCGTCTCGCGGCGTCGCCCGGCCCGCCCGGAGGCACGTTCCGCCCCGTCTCGCGGCGTCGCCTAGCCCGCCTGACGGCTCAGGTCGCGGTCGAGCGTCCTGTACTGCACGGCCTCCGCGACGTGCCCGGCCTCCACGGCAGCCGAGCCCTCGAGATCGGCGATCGTCCGCGATATGCGCAGCACCTTGTGATAGGAGCGGGCCGAGAACCCCAGCTCCGCGACGGCCCTTCGGACGAGCGCCCTGGCGCGCCCCCGGAGCTGGACCTCCTCCGTCAGGAGGGCCGCCGGCACGCGCCCGTTCGTGGGTGTTCTGCACTCCCGCCACCGTTCCTCTTGCGTGAGGCGCGCCCGAAGGACGCGCGCCCGCACGGCGGCGCTGCCTTCCCCCGGAGGCCCGGGGGACAGCTCGTCGAACGTGGGCGGTGAGAGGGGGACCTGCACGTCGATGCGGTCCATCACCGGTCCCGAGACCCTCGCGAGGTAGCGGCGCACGGCGGACGGCGCGCACCTGCAAGGCTGCCTGGGATGCCCGAGGTTCCCGCACGGGCACGGGTTCATGCTGGCGACGAGCATGAAGGAGGCGGGGAACGTCGCGGAGCCGGCCGCCCGGGTCACGGTCGTCCGGCCGTCCTCGAGAGACTGGCGCAGCGCCTCGAGCGCGTTCCTGTGGAACTCGGCGATCTCATCCAGGAAGAGGACGCCGGCGTGCGCCAGGCTCACCTCTCCCGGCCTCGGTACCCTCCCTCCTCCGACGAGGCCCGCGAACGACACCGTGTGGTGAGGCGCCCGGAACGGACGACGACGCAGGAGTCCGCTCCCCGCGGGAAGGATCCCGGCGACGCTGTGTATCATCGTCGTGACGAGCGACTCCTCGCGCGTCAACGGAGGGAGCACGCCGCGGAACGCCCGGGCGAGCATGGTCTTCCCCACCCCGGGCGGGCCCACCATGAGAAGGTTGTGCCCGCCGGCCGCGGCTATCTCGAGCGCCCGCTTGGCGTGAGCCTGGCCGCGGATCTCAGCCAGGTCGACGTGCGCCTCGACCACCCGTCCCCTCCCTCCTGAAGCGTCCGGCTCGTCCGGTCGCCCACCCGCGAGGACGCGCGCCGCGCTCTTGAGATCGCCCACGGGGAGGACCCGGAGCGCGCTCGACGCGTCGGCCTCGCGCGCGTTCGCCGGGGGGAGCATGATGCCCTTCATCCCCGCCCGCACAGCGGCTACGGCGACCGGCAACACGCCGCTCACGCCTCGAGTCGTCCCGTCCAGCGCCAGCTCGCCGACGACGGCGATGCGGTCCAGGAGCCGAGGATCGACCTGGCCCGTCGCGGCCAGAATGCCGAGCGCTATCGGCAGGTCGAAACCCGCGCCCTCCTTCCGAACGTCCGCCGGGGCGAGATTGACCGTGATCCTGTCGACCGGGAAGCTGAATCCCGAGTTGCGTACGGCCGACGCCACGCGGTCGCGTCCTTCGCGCACCGCGCTGTCACCGAGGCCCACCGTGGCGAACGACGGGAGTCCCCTGCTGACGTCGGCCTCGACCCGGACCAGATACCCCTCGATGCCCTTGACTCCTCCGCTCAGTACCGTGGCCAGCATCCCTCCTCCTCCCCCTCACCTGTGTCCCTCGGCCCGGAACGCCGCCGGCAGATGCTCCACGCGAAGTGCGAGCCCGCCGCGTTCGAGCACGACCTCGACGACGTCGAAGCGCAGCCGCGCGTCGGAGATCCGTCTCTCGGCGAGAAAGCCGCGCGCGGCGAAGACGATGTGCCTCCTCTTGTGCTCGCCGACCGCCTCGCGGGGAAGGCCTCGCCTGTCCCCGCTCCTGAACTTCACCTCGACAAAGGCGATCGTCGCGCCCCTGGTCGCGACCAGATCGATCTCCTTGCCGCGGAACCTGTACCCTGCCTCGAGGATGGAGTAGCCGTTCATCTCGAGAAAGACCGCCGCCAGCCTCTCGGCGAGCGAGCCGGTGCCGCGCGTGCTCATGTCGTCTCACACCTCTGGGGGTGACGTCGTGCCGAAGCGGCCGCCGGGGAGCGGCCGGGACTACCGGGGTGACTCGGGTGCAGCGGGGTGGACTCGGGTGCAACGGGGTGGACTCGGACGGAACGGGGTGGATCTGCACGGAACGGGGTGGGTCTGCGCGGAACGGGGAGAGCCTGCGCCGGACGCGCCCGCGAGGTCAGCGTCGACGCTTCAATCCCATACGGACACGCCCGTAGGAACGCTTGTAGAGACCTCGCAGCTTCGAGAGTTCGTAAGGAGCGAGCCCTTCCTTGCCCTGGGCCACGAGAGCTGCCACCTGGTCCAGGGAGTCCGCGTCGTCGGACTCGAGCATGGCCCTTCTGAATCTCGCGAACTCCTCCGAGTACCCGCCCCCGGACGAGAGCACCGGGCTGAACGACCGGCGGTGTATCTCGCAGGGGCCAAGCCTCGTGAGTGCTGCTATGTGGCCTGGGGTGCCGTAGCCCTTGTGCCGCGCGAATCCGTACCCGGGGAAGCGGCCGTCGTACTCGACGAGGAGTCTGTCCCGCGTGACCTTCGCGATGATCGACGCCGCCGCAATGGCGGCGCTCTTCTCGTCCCCGCGATGGATGGCGGTCTGCGGGAGGGTCAGATCGGGGATCGGGTCGCCGTCGACGAGCACGTGGTCCGGCGGGAGACCCAGGCCCTCGATGGCCTCCCTCATCGCGCGGTGCGTGGCCCGCAGGATGTTGATCTCGTCGATGACGGACTCCGACATCTGCCCGACTCCGACGGCGACTGCCTCCGCGTTGATGAGGTCGAAGAGCTCTTCGCGGCGCGACGGTGTGAGCTTCTTCGAGTCGTCGATGCCTCCGAACGAGAGATCCCGCGGGAGGACGACCGCCGCCGCCACGACCGGCCCCGCGAGCGGACCGCGCCCGGCCTCGTCGACGCCCGCGACAAGCTCGAGTCCCCTCTCCCACAGTTCCGACTCGTGTCGCCGGAGCAGCCTGGCGTGCTCGCGCTCAGCGGACCGCCGCTCCCGCTTCCTCAGAAGGCTCTCGCATAGCCGAGACACACCCTTGCGTGGATCGGCGCTTAGCTCGCGCCAAAGCGAATCGCCGGGCTCCGGAGGAGCGCCGGCGATCATGTCTCTCACTTGTTTCACGCTCAGGTCGCGAAGCGGGAACCGCGGCTCCGGCCGCTCCGCGTCCGGTCCGGGGGGAGTCTCCGCGCCGGCCGCCTCGTGAGGCGCGCGCGTCGCGCAACTCTCCCCTTCACCGCTCACGAACATCGCTCTCTCGTCCCCGTGATGCCGCGCTACCTGATATCGTCACGCCGACGCGCCACCGGACGTCCCCGCACTGCCCCGCTACCGGACGTCACTACGCCGTCGCGCTACTGGATGTCCTTGGCCTTCGTCTTGGCGGCCTTGCCGGTCCGGTCTCTCAGGTAGTAGAGCTTCGCGCGTCTCGCCTTGCCGCGGCGAGTCACGACGAGCGACTGGACGTTCGGGGAGCAGATCGGGAACGTCCTCTCGACGCCGATGCCCTGAGCGACCCTGCGGACCGTGAACGTCTCGTTGGGACCCGCACCCTGCCGCTTGAGCACCGTGCCCTCGAACGCCTGCGTCCGCTCCTTCTCGCCCTCTCTGATGCGGACGTGGATGCGGACCGTGTCGCCGATCGAGAACTCCGGCAGATCATCTCGGAGAGCGCGATCTCCTATGGCCTTGACCCTATCGTTCATCGTGAGTTCCTCTCGTCGTCAACCCTTGGTGCCGGTCTCAGATGGTGTTCTTCTCTTCCTCTATCTCCCCAAGAAGCTCCCTGTCCTCATCGGTGAGCGGCGTGCGCTCCAGGAGCTCCGGCCGGCGCAGGAGTGTGGCCCTCAAGGCCTCTTTCCTCCGCCAGCGTCTTATCATCTCGTGATGCCCGGACACGAGCACGGCCGGCACGTCGAGGCCCCTGAAGCTCTCCGGCCTCGTGTAGCTCGGAGGACCCAGGATCCCCTCGAAGAACGAATCCGTCTCCGCGGACTCGATGGCCCCGAGCACGCCCGGCACGAACCGGACGACCGCGTCTATCACGACCATGGCCGCCAGCTCTCCGCCGGTCAGCACGTAGTCGCCGACGGACACCTCGTGCGTGACGACCGAGGCCACCCGCTCGTCGACGCCCTTGTAGCGTCCGCAGATGAGGATGAGCCCGGGTGCGCGCGCGAGTTCAGAGGCGAGCGAATGGTCCAGGAGCTTCCCGCGCGCCGACAGGAGGACGATCGCCTCTCCGCGGTCGCCCGCGGCGTCGCCGCCTTCGCGTCCCGCGGTGCGGTCCACACCACCTTCGGGTCCCGCCGTGCCTCGCACGTGTTCGAGCGCTTCAAAGATCGGTTCGGGCTTCATCACCATCCCGCTGCCGCCACCGTACTGGTAGTCGTCTGCGGTCCGGTGCCTGTCCCTGGCGAAGTCCCTGATGTTCGTTAACCGCACATCCAGGAGGCCCTTCTCGCGGGCCTGCTTGATGATGCTCTCAGACAGGGGCCCCTCGAACATCTCGGGAAAGAGCGTGAGAACGTCTATCCTCACTTGCCCCCCTGCCTCATTCCCTCCATCAGGCGCACCACCATCCTGCCGCCCTCGACGTCGACCTCCTTCACCACCTCGTCGATGACGGGGAGCAGGATCTCCTCGCTGTCGCTGCGGACCACGTAGACGTCACTGGCCGGCATCGTGAGCACTTCCTCGACCCTGCCCAGGCACTCTCCGGTGTCGCAGTAGACAGAGAGCCCCAGTATGTCGTCGACGAAGTAACGCCCTTCCGGCAGTTCCCCGACCTGCTCGCGCGTCATCCAGAGGACCCACGTTCTCAGAGCCTCTGCGCCGTCCCGGGTGTCGATGCCCCGGAGCTTGACGACGAGCCTGCCGTTGTGGTCGCGCGCCCGCTCGACCTCGAACAGGCCCTCCTCTCCCTCGGGAGCGGCGAGCCTGACCTTCGACCCACACACCACGAGGTCGACGAGGTCGCTCTTGAGATCGACGACGACCTCCCCCTTGATGCCGTGCGGCCGCACGACGGCGCCCGCCTCGATCCAGCTGTCCCTGCAGGTCATCGCAAACCCCGAGGTAACACCGATCCGCATCCGGGGGACGTCTCGAAGGCCGTCAGTCGATGATCTCGACCGTGGCCTTCTTGTCGTTCTTGGTCGCCGCGGCGCCGATGATGGCGCGCAGGGCCTTCGCGGTCCGGCCGTTCTTGCCGATCACGCGGCCCTTGTCCTCGTCGGCGACCCGCACCTCATAGACGATCATGTCACCCTTCATGGCCTGCGTGACATTCACATCGTCCGGGCGCGTCACGAGCCCACGGGAGATGTACTCGACGAGCGCCTGAAGCGAGGCTTCGGTCGAATCGGGAGTCTTGATCTCGTCTTCGAACATGGGTCTCTTGACCTCTCTCGGAGACATGGACTTCTTGGTCCCGGCACGCGCCGGCCTCTTGAATCCTGGCTGGACGCGCCGCCCGGGCTGGGAGCCGTCTCCTCTCGCTCCCACCTACTCGGGCTTCTCTTCCTCCGACGCTGCCGGAGCCTCGGCCCCGCCGGACGCCTCGTCCGCGGGAGCTCCGCCCTCGTCGTCACTCTGAGACGCGCCGCCGCCCGAGTCGGAAGCGGCGTCATCGTTATCGGTGTCGACCTTCTCGTCCGTGGCGGCCTGCGCGGCAGGCTCCTCGGAGGTCGACGCCTCGGGTTTGCTCACGGTGTCTTCCTGTGCTTCCTCTGCTGGCGCCGGCCCTGCCTCGGGCGGCACCTCGTCGGTCGGGGCTGCGGCTTCGACGGGCGCGGTGGCCTCCGGCTTCCTGGCCTCGTCCGGCTTGGGCTCCGGCTTCTTGGCCTCATCCGGCTTGGCCTCCGGCTTCTTGGCCTCATCCGGCTTGGCCTCCGGCTTCTTGGCCTCATCCGGCATGGCCTCGACCTTCGTGGCCTTCGTCTCTTCCTTCTTGCGCCTCTCCATCGAGGCCTTCGCCTCGAGGCGCTTCCTTGCCTCGTCTTCTATGTGGCCCAGCTCTTCGAGCACCTTCCCGCCCTTCACCTCGTGCCACATCTGCATGACCCCGACGCGGCGCAGCAGCGACTCGACGGTGTCCGAGGGACTGGCCCCCTTCGACAGCCAATCGATGATCTTCGGCGTGTCGACCTTGATCTCCGGCGGGTCGCGGAGAGGGTCGTAGTAGCCCAGCTGCTCGATGAACCGGCCGTCGCGCGGGGACCTGGAGTCCGCCGCTACGATGCGGTAGAAAGCCATGTGCTTGGCGCCCTTGCGCTGCAATCTGATGCGTACAGCCACTCGTCCTCCTTGAGTTCCTCTTCGCGTACCCGGGAACGTCTGCGCGCCCAGTCGCGGGCCCGCGAGTCACTATCCGAAGGGATTCATCATCGGGAGCTTGCCTCGCTTCCCGAGCTTCCCGAACTGCTTCATCATCTTCTTCATGGAGTCGAACTGCTTGAGGAGGCGGTTCACGTCCTGAACGGTCGTCCCGCTCCCGCGCGCTATCCGCTTCCGTCTGCTGCCGTCGATGACCCCCGGGTCGCGTCGCTCCCCCGGCGTCATCGAACTGATTATGGCTTCGACTCCCTTCAGGGCCTTCTCGTCGATGGCGACGGCCCCGAGCTTGCCCATGCCGGGGATCATCCCGGCGAGCTGGTCCAGGGGTCCCATCTTCTTGAGCGCCGCGAGCTGCTCCTGGAAGTCCTCGAGCGTGAACGTCTGCTTCCGGAGCTTCTCCTCCATCTTCGCGGCAGCCTTGAGATCGACCGCCTCTTGAACGCGCTCGGCCAGCGTGAGCACGTCGCCCATGCCGAGGATGCGGGAGGCCATCCGATCAGGATGGAACGCCTCCAGCGCGTCCATCTTCTCCCCGACTCCGGCGAACTTGATCGGCTTCCCGGTCACCGCCCGGAGCGAGACTGCCGCCCCGCCGCGAGTGTCGCCGTCGAGCTTCGTCAGGACCGCCCCCGTGAAATCAAGGCGAGCGGCGAACTCGGTTGCGACGTTGACCGCGTCCTGCCCGGTCATGCTGTCCAGAACCAGCAGGATCTCGGAAGGCCGGCTCACCTCCCTCAAGCGCGAGAGCTCTTCCATCATCTCCTCGTCGACGTGCAGCCTGCCCGCCGTGTCGAGGATGACGACGTCCGCTCCCTGCTCACGAGCCTCGCTGATGGCCGTCGTCGCTATCTCTACGGGATCGGCGCCGGCGCGACCTGTGTGCACCGGAACGTCCAGCCCCCGAGCCAGCGTCGCCAGCTGTTCCTGCGCCGCCGGACGATACGTGTCGGCGGCGGCAAGCAGCGGACGCTTCCCCCGCTTCCGCAGATGCTTCGCCAGCTTGCCGCAGAATGTCGTCTTGCCGGAGCCCTGAAGCCCCGCGACCATCACGACAGCGGGCGTCGCACCGGAAAGCCGGAACGGCTCCGACGCGCCACCGAGGAGACGAGTGAGCTCCTCATGGACGATCTTCACGACCTGCTGGCCCGGCGTGAGGCTTCGCAGCACCTCGTCGCCGACTGCACGCGCCCTGACATCGTCGATGAACCGGCGCGCGACCTTGAAATTGACGTCGGCTTCGAGCAGCGCCCGCCGAACCTCGCGCAGCGCCTCTTCGATGTTCGCCTCGGTAAGCTTGCCCCTACCTGTGAGCGATCGGAACGCGCCGGTCAATCTCTCGGACAGCTGATCGAACATGGCGCTCCAGACCGTCTTCAGGCTCGTTCCGCACGCCCAGGCAGTTCCACACCGTGTGAACGCTCGAGGCGAAAGGGTTGCAGAACGAAAGCAAACGTACCCGCTGACGCCCCGGGGACGGATACACGTGTGCACCGTCCCGGCGAGCCGTCAAGCTCCGGGCCTGCAACTGCTACAGCCTTGAGAATATACCAAAGCGGTGGATATGGTGCAAGCAGAAAACGACCCGGCGCCGGGGCCGGTGAGCAGGCTCAGAGCGCTGCTGCGGCCGCCGAGCGAAGACCGCGCAGGGCCTCGCGGATGTCCCCGGCCCTGAAGATCGCCGAGGAGGCCACCAGGACCTCCCCTCCGTTCGCGACGACGGTCTCGACGGTGTCGGAGGCGATGCCGCCGTCCACCTCTATTAGGAAGTCCAACCCTCGCTCGACCTTGAGTCCCCTGAGCGTCGAGAGCTTGGGCATGACGTCGGCCATGAAGCTCTGGCCGGCGTAGCCCGGGTTCACGGTCATCACGAGGGCCATGTCGATCATGTCGAGGTAGGGCTCCAAGAGGTCGCAGGGATTCGGGGGATTGACTGCCAGCCCGGCCTTGGCCCCGCGCCCGTGGATGCGCCCGATGAGACCGGTCACGTCGTCGCAGGCCTCGACGTGGAAGACGACGTAGTCCGCGCCGGCGTCCACGAACGCGTCGGCCAACGCCTCGGGGTTCGTGACCATGAGGTGCGCGTCGACCGGGAGATCGGTCGCCCGCTTCACTGCCTCGACGATGAACGGTCCCATCGTGAGGTTGGGCACGAAGTGCCCGTCCATGACGTCGACGTGGATCATGTCTGCGCCGGCGTCTTCGACGGCGCGCAGCTCGTCCCCGAGCTTCGTGAAGTCGGCTGACAGGATCGAGGGCGCTATGAGGACGCTCTTGGCTGGCATCCGGTTCCTCCGTTGTCCTCTCCGAGGGTCGTCTTCCCGCGCGGTCACCCCGCGAGGTTACACCGCGCGATCACCCAGACCGCCCTCCGACGGCAGTGCTATCCATTCCCCACCCGCAGCGTCACGCTCTCGCCCTCGATGATGCGCGCGCCGGCCACCGGCTCCTGCACCACCACGACCTCGCGGAGCAGACGCCTCCCGCCGCGCTCGTACCTGACAGAGCGCACTACGAGGCCCAGCTGCTCCGCGATGAGACGTGCTTCCTCAGGCGTCCGCCCCACCAGCGACGGCATGACGAGCGCGAGCGGACGGGGACCCTGGCTCACTACCATGCTGATGCCGCTGCCGGCGGGCTGGATCGAGCCGCTGCGCGGCATCGTCCCCACGACCCTTCCCCGCTCCACGTTGTCCGTGTACGCCTGGCCGACCGAGCTGATGGCGAAGCCCGCCGCCTCGGCGTCGAGCTGGGCCTGGCGGGACGTGAGGCCCGAGAGCGGCGGCACGACCTTGAGGTCCAGCCCCGAGCTGACCACGACTGTGACCGTGCGCCCGCGCTTCGTGTCGACACCCGGCTCCGGCAGCTGGCGAATGATCGCGCCCACCGGGAGCTCGGGGTCCGGTTGCTCGGTCTCGACGCGGATGCCCAGTCCCGCTTCATCGACCATGCGGCGGGCCTCGATGAGAGAGCGGCCGACCAGCTCCGGCGCGGCGACGAGGTCGCCCTGTTTCACGATGATCGGCATGACGACGTAGTTCACGAGCAGCGCCCCGCAGAAGAGGGCCGCCACGACGGCCGACGTGGCGAAGAGCGCTCGCTTGACGAGCGAGGGAAGCCGGAGGTTCACGTCGCGTCCGAGGACCTTCAACCTGTGACCTCCTCGGCGATCTCGAGGTCGAGCGAGTATGCGTCTTCCGGCTCGGGCAACTCCATCTCGTCGGCCGAGAGGAGACCCTTCTCCTCGCCCGTTCTCTTGGCGAGCCGCGCCGCGAACGCTCCGTCGATGGCGTGCTTGTGCGGCAGGGTCCGCACGAACCAGCCGTCGACGAACATCGAAGGCACGTATGGAGTCGCGTCCTCCACAACGAAGTCGGGCCGCTTCTTGAGGAAATGCCGGATGACGCGCTCGTTCTCCTCCGGCTCCATGGTGCACGTGCTGTACACGATGCGCCCTCCGTCGCGCACGAGGTCGGCTGCGTTCAGGAGCAGCCTGAGCTGTCTGCTGGCCTGATGCGCGAAGATCTGTCGAGGGTGGATGCGCTCGAGTTCCGCGATGTCCTGCTTCACACGCTCGCGCGCCCTCAGGTCGAACTTCCACCGCGAGTCGATCCGGCGACCCAGTGTGCCGGTGCCCGAACACGGAGCGTCGATGAGAATGCCGTCCGCCGCTCCCGTGACTTCAGACGTCGCCTCACCGCAGAGCACTTCGCAGTTCTTCACGCGCAGTCTCGCGAGGTTGTCGTTGAGCATCCTCGCCCGCCTCTGCGAGATCTCGAAGGCCCGTATCCTGCCCTGACCGGCCATGAGCTCGGAGATGTAGGTCGTCTTGCCGCCCGGGGCCGCGCACATGTCGATGATCTCCTCCCCCGGACGTGGACCGAGGAGGCGCACCGACGCCAGCGTGCTCTCGTCCTGAACCTGCATGAGCCCGTCGCGGAAACACTGGAGGTCGGTCACGTCCCCGCCCCCCAGTATCTCGAGGCACTCGTCGAAGTACCGTCCCGGGCGCGTCTCTCGCCCCTCCGACTTGAGCGCCGCCTCGAGCGCGTTCGGGGAACAGGAGAGTCCGTTCGCGCGCGCCACGAGCCTCGGCACCTCGTTGTTGTACTCGCAGAAGACGAGCGTCATGTCGAGCCCGTACCTGTCCATCCATCTCTTCACGAGCACGGGAGGATGCGAGTAGACCGCGCTCACGTGGGCCACGGTGTCGGCGTCGATCGGAGGGAAGTCGGGCCTGAGACCGGTGATGACGTTCCTCAGAACGGCGTTCACGAGCCCCGCCGTCCCCTTGTGGCCGTAGCGCTTCGCGAGGTTGACCGACTCGTTCACCGCCGCGCGAGCGGGGATGCGGTCCAGGTAGTCGACCTGATAGAGCCCGAGCCTGAGCGCGTTCCGGATGGGCAGGGGCAGCGAGCGCAGCCCGCCGCGCACGTACTGGTCGAGCACCCAGTCGAGCCTCCCCTTCCACCGGAGGACGCCGTACGTGAGGTTCTGCGCGAGCGCGGTGTCACGGTCGTCGAGGTCCGCGTTCGCGAGCTGACGCTCGAGGACGACGTCTATCTTCTGGTCGCCCGACTCCCACTCGGTGAGGCTCAGGAGAGCGACTTGTCTTGCGTCCATGCGTTCTACTCCCGACCCGCGAAGAGTCGCACCGCCGTTCTCACCTGTTCCATGTCGACCGTCGTATCACGGCAGGGCCCGTGAGGACGGATGTTCAGGACCCCGTACACCGGGAGCGGGTAGCTGTCCCGGATCCCGCTCGTCAGGTCGGTCTCGCACGCGACGGCGACGATGGCGGCGGGGTCGACCTCTCCGATGACGCGGCGCGCGAGCGTGCCTCCGGTGGCCACCGTCAGGGGCAGGCCCTTCTCGTGCGCGAGGTCCAGGAGCCCCGCGATCACGCACTCCCCGCATCCCCGGCAGTTGTCTATGAGGCCGCCCGTGATCTTGTGGGGGCACGTGGTGGCCTGCAGGCAGTGCGGAAGCAGAAGCAGCAGCCTGCCACCTCTTATCGTCCCGCGGCCGGCCATGACGAGCGCGTTGTTGACGGCCACGAACGACCTCTTCACCTCGTCCTTGTCGACCCTGATGAGCGACGACAGCATGAGGACGAGCGGGAAGAGAATGCGCACGACCGTCGCTGTGACCCTCAGGCCGAACACCACTCGCCGGCCCGTGAGGGCGGAGAGGGCGATGAGACCCAGCCCGAGAGCGATGAACGCGAAGACGACACCGGCCGCAGCGCCGACCGTCCGGGGAAGGTCGGGATGGAGTTCGGACAGGCGCGGGGCGATGAGGTACCAGGCCGCGCCGGCGAGGACCGCGAGGAGCACGAGTCCGCCGGCGGACACGAGAATGAAGAGCCTCTTCTCGCCGAGTTCGACCATCTTGGGGCTCACGCCTCCTTCGCGAACGGGCGCGTGCCGACCTCCGGACGGTACCCCCGAACGAACGCGTCGGCGCTCATGGAGCCCTTCCCCTCCGGGCGCACCTCGAGCAGCCGCACGGCGCCGTCGCCGGCCGCCACCTCGATCGCGCCTTCGTCCAGCGACAGGATCTCACCGGGCCGCGGCCGTCCGCCGCCCGCGGCCGAAGGCGCGCCTGCCGGCCCCGAGCTTCCCGGCTCGGCCCGCTCCACGCGCAGCGCCCTTCCCTTGTACCACGTGTAGGCGCCCGGCCAGGGTGTCATTCCGCGTATTCTGTCGAGGACGCCCCTCGCCGGCTCTGACCAGTCTATCTCGCCGTCCGACTTCCTGAGCTTCCGGACGTAGGACGATTCGTCCGGGTTCTGGGGCGCCCGCGGCGCCTCGCCTCGTTCGATGAGAGCGACCGTCTCCACCAGCAGAGCGGCGCCAAGCGTCGCGAGACGGTCGGACAACTCACCCGCCGTCTCCATGTCCCCTATCGGCGTCTTCCTCTTCAGGATGATCTCGCCGGCGTCGACCTTGCCCGCCATGAACATCGTGGTGACGCCGGTCTCGGCCTCACCGTTCACGATGACCCAGTTGATGGGAGACGTGCCTCGGTACGCGGGCAGGAGCGACGCGTGGACGTTGACCGCGCCGCTCGTCGGGACGTCCAGGAGCCCCTGTTTCAGGATCTGGCCGAACGCGACGACGACCAGGAGGTCGGGGCGGAGCGCTCCGAGCCTCTGCGTGAACTCCGCGGTGTTCACGCTCTCGTACTGCTCGACGGGCAGTCCAAGCTCAAGGGCGGCCGCCTTGACGGCGGGGGCGCGCAGTTTGCGCCCGCGACCGGCGGGACGGTCGGGCTGGGTCACGACGAGCGACACGTCGTGGCCGGCTTCGTGGAGGCTTCTGAGAGAGGGGACGGCGAACTCGGGTGTCCCCATGAAAACGATGCGCATGATCGGCAACTCTCGTAGGGACCGAGGGGCCTCGAGCGGCCCCGTGCCCTAGGTTCTTCGGATCCGCGCCTTAACGAGCTGCCTCTTGATGGGATTCAGATGGTCGAAGAAGAACTTGCCGTTCAGGTGGTCTATCTCGTGCTGGAATATCCTCGCGAGCGCCCCCGACACCTCGAGCTTGACGGGGTTCCCGTCCCGGTCGAGACCCTTGACGATGACGCTGGCCGGACGTTCCACCTCGGCCGTCACGCCCGGACACGAGAGACAGCCCTCCTCGATGACGACGGGCGAACCGGACACCACGGCGACCTCGGGATTGACGAGAACGATGGCGCCCCGGTAGATGGCCTCCGTCCCTTCGTGGTCGGGCGGCGGCTCCGCGACGATCACGGCCCGGGTGTCTCCCACCTGAGGGGCCGCGAGGCCGACTCCGGGCGTCGCTCCGTCCCTCATCGTGTCGATGAGGTCCTCGATGAGAGCGCGCACGCCGTCGTCGACGTTCGCGACGTGCTCCACCTTGCCGGTCAGCGAGGAACTCCCGTGTCTGACGACTTCCCGAATGGCCATGTTGCGATGCTGCTCCCAGGCGCCCGCTGCTTCCGGGGCCGGCTGTCCGCGACGGCGTCCTCTTCCAGGGCGCCGCTCGTCTGCCGGAGTCTACTCTCTGACTCCACTCACGGCCGACTTGGCTATCTCGACCTTCACGTTCTCGGCGATCCTGGCCACGACCCTGTCGTCATGGACATCGATCACCTCGGCGTGAAGACCGCCGATGGTCACAATCTTATCGTGCTTCTTCAAGGAGTCAATCATCTGCTTCCGCTCCTTGCGGCGCTTCGACTCCGGACGGATCATGAGGAAGTAGAATATGGCGAAGATCGCGATGAGCATGAAGAAGAACGAGGAGCCCCCGGCCGCTCCACCTTCCCCACCGGCTCCGGTCGTTCCCATCGCGTGTGCCACGTCCGGGAAGAGCAGACTCATGAACAGCATGTCAGATGCCTCCTAGTGGGCGGTGTCGAGGTCGAGGTCCGGAAGCTCCGAACCGTCCCTGAACCGCTCAGCCTTGACCTTCTCCATTTCCTCGAGCAGCTCCTTTGGGTCCACGCCGCCCGCACGGGCCAGGACACGCACCAGCGCCTCCAGGGAGAGCGTGTTCGAGAGGGCAAGTTCCTCGAACGAGACCTCCCTCTTGACGCCGTCCTTGACGAGGATGATGCCGGACCTGCGCTTCGCTTCTTTGGACTTGGGCTTTCTGAGCGGCAAAGGAACCTCCCCGGACCCTACGTCGGTCAACCGTAGGATGCTATCAGGGAGCACGACGGGAGTCAAGGGTACCGGCGCGGCTCCGGCCCGACCCGGCGCGCGAACGTGCTATAATTGCTGAAACACCGACCCGCGCGAATCCCGGAGATGGCCATGTTCCCCAGACCCTCAGTGACCGCCCTCGTGCTCCTGGCCGCGGCGACCGCGCTCCTGGCGCCTGCCGCCCAGGCGTATCAGATCGTCCAGGTGACCGACGACGGTTACCTGAACTACATGCCGTCCCTCATCGAGCGGCAGGACGGGACGCTCATGATCGTCTACGAGAGGCTCGACTCGAACTACGAGAACGGTGACATCATGGTGACGTTCTCGGACGACGGGAGCTCGTGGGCGACGCCTCTGGCCGTCGTGGCCACGGCCGGGAACGAGAGGCACCCGGCCCTCGTTCAGCTCGCGGGCGGCTCCTATCAGGTCTACTACCTGTCGGACGAAGCGGGCGGCTACCGCATACACGTGGCGAGTTCCGCCGACGGCCTCGTCTGGACGCGCGACGGTGTCGTCGACCTCGGGTGGACGACCGAGAACCTGGTCAACCCCACCGTGTGCCTCGAGGACGACGGTTCGCTCACGATGAGCTACGACGTGCTCTCGAACGGCGGGTACGTCGCCCACTCCGGCGACGGGCTCCAGTGGGACCACAACAGGACCAACGTGAGCACGGGTTCGCTCAACCGCGTGATGAGACACTCCGACGGGACGTACGTCTTGAGCTACCAGCGGAAGACGGGCATCTACTACTACCAGATCGACATTTTCACGAAGACGTCGACCGACCGCGTGAACTGGAGCCCCGAGAACCGCGTCACGTACACGCAGAACTCCCACGACTCGTTCCCCGCCGAGCTTGCCGACGGGCAGCACGCCCTCTACTACGCGACGTCCACGGGTGGCGACCCGTACGACCTCTTCTCGGTGGTCTCGCCGGACGGCTCGGGCTGGCACTCGGAGGAGAGCTGGCTCGCGTACGTCGGATGGGACACGGAGCCCCACCCGGTGCGCCTCGAGAGCGGCGTGGTCGCCATGGCCTGGCCGCGCGGCAGCACGCAGACGAACATGCAGGTCCACGTGGCGCTCCTGGACCCGCCGACCGAGATCGTCGAGTATGGCGATGCGACGGCAGACGTGCTCGGGGATTCCGTGCATGGTGTCCCAGCGCTCCGCTCCTGGCCCAATCCCTTCAGCCGCTCGACGTCGCTGTCGCTCACATCGCCCGCGGGCGGGCAGGTGACGTTCACAGAGTCCGCCGGAGTCGCCGTCTGTGACGTCGCCGGACGGATCGTGCGGAGGCTCGTCGTGCCGGAGGGGGCGGCCGCCGTCGCGTGGGACGGCAGGGATTCTGATGGACGCCTGCTGCCGTCAGGCATATACTTCGCGAGACTGGACGGGGACGTGAGGGCCGGCGCGGCCAGGCTGGTCCTTCTGAGATAGACGGGCTCGGCTTGGCCTGGTCGTCCTTAAGATGGGCGGGCGCTGTCAGGCCGGGACCCGAGACGGGACGCTGCCGCCCCTCGCGGTGCCGCCCTCAACCGAGAGGAGAGAACGCATGCGCGCAGTTGCCACTGCTGTTCTCGTATGTCTGTTCGCGTTCGGCCTCTGCTCGGCCGACGACAATCCCGCCGACGTGATGCTGTGGTCGCAGACCCCCGATCTGGAGGGCACGGCGTGGGCCAGCCAGCAGGCCGTGGACGTGCCGTTCTTCGCCGAGTGCGTGAATGACTTCGAGTCCCCCTCCATCGCCGAGATCAATCACGTCCACTGGTGGGGCACGTACTGGGGCAAGAAGCGAAGCGACGCTCAGCTCAGCATCCAGCAGGTCGACTGGCAGGGACGGCCGACGGGGCGCGCGCTCGACTGCACCGGCTCCCAGCGCGTGACGTGCGGCGCGGACAGCATCACCGGCTCGAACGTCGGCGGGGTCAACAACGTCACCTACTACAGTTGCGCAGCCTGGAACGAGGGCGGTCCCGAGGTCGTCTACCAGCTCAAGGTCCCATTCCCAAGCACGTACATGGAGGTCACCCTCGAGCAGTTCACGGTCGACCTCGATGTCTTCCTGCTCTCGGAGTGCGACGAGAACACGTGTCTGACCTACGGCAGCTTGGGCCTCGCCTGGACGTTCACCGAGCCCGGCACGTACTATCTGGTCGTCGACGGATACAACGGCGCGCAGGGCCCGTTCGCGCTCTGGATCAACTGTCCGGGCGTCCCCGGCGAGTTCTACTGCGTCCGCTTCTACGGGGACACGGCGGGGCCGTCGCGCGCGCATCCAGCCACGATGCTCTACGAGTACTGGACCGACGACTATCACGAGGTGGACGAAGGCGGTGGCCTCTATTCGTACTGGGCCGACATCCCGCCCTTCCCCGTTGCCCCCGGACAGCGCTACTGGGCGAGCTTCCAGTGCGTGAGCGAGCGGTACGTGACCGGTCAGTGGGGATGGTGGACGACGCCCTCGGTCGAGCTCGAGCACCCTTACATGGACTTCGAGTACCTGAGCATCCCCCGCTGGACCTTCTTCCCCGACGCGCCCATCTACAACGACACTGACGACCTCGCGTTCGAGCTCTTCGCCGACGAGAGCCCCGTCGCGCGAACGACCTGGGGAACGATCAAGTCGCTCTACCGATAGACCCGCGTGACGAACGCAAGAAGCCCTCCGCCTTCGCGGAGGGCTTCTCTTATCGGGAGCTGCTTCGCTCGTCGGACACGGGGCAGCGGAACCTGCGGCCCCCAGCCGCGCGGCGTCCTCAGGTTCTCCCCGACTCTGCAGCTCCCTCAGGCGCCAGCCGCGCACCTGCCTCACCCACCAACGCCACGTACGCGCGCACAACTCGCTCTGCAAACCGATTGAGGCGATAGACCGCCACGTCGAACCTGCTCGGCTCCTCCTCCATCCACTCCGCCGGAACGCCCACTCTTCCCGAGCATCCGGCGACAGTCAGCTCGTCCACCGCCTTCAGAAACACGCCCGCACGCCGAACGAGCACCTGTCTCCTCTTCTCCAGTTCGCGGTCCCGAAAGGCCTGACGTCCGCCCAGCGAGGACTCGCAGAACCGGCGGAGCTCCGTCAGTTCCTCTGCGCTGAACGGCGCAGCCATGTTCTGCCTCGACAGAAACGCGATGCAGCCGTCGGCCGGGAGGCACCGTGTCAGCTCGTCGAGCAACATCCCGTCGCCGGCGGGAAGACCGGCCTTGAACGCTCTGTCAGCCCGACCTCTGTCGTCGCTCACCACAACCTCCGCCGAGTGCCGCCGGACAGGCCACAGACACCACCGTCACTATATCGCGTGCAGCGCACAAAGTCAACATTTGGGAGCGTCATATCCCTTGAGAGTTGTATATAGCATGACCCCCGACTCACATAGAACATAGTCTGTCCTTGCTGGCACGAACGCTTGAATCAGCGGCCGCAGTTCGCTATAATGATTAAGGAAGTCAAGATAGCCAGTGTGCTGCTCCTGTGAGCTACCGGGGGACTTCCATGAAGGCATTCTTGCTCGCGGGAGCCACGGCGGTGCTGATCGCCGCCGCTGCTCTTTCGGCGGCCGCAGCCGGCGCCGACAACAACGTTGAGTGGAGTGGCGTATCGCACGTCGCGTGGCAGGACAGACGGCCCCTCTGCCCGCTGTCCGGTGAGACGTTCGAGGTACGCATACAGACCTACGGGGACGACATCACATCGGCCCGCGTACGCGTCGACGACGGCACCGTCGCCTGGATCGGAGCCGCCAAGACAGCCGCACGCGGGCCGTTTGACATCTGGGCGGCGCAGGTGCCCTCGACCGCCTCGAACACCCTCTCCTACTACATCGAGCTCACCGACGGCACGGACGTCGACTACCTGAGCGTAGGCGGCGTGACGGACGCGACGCCTTCGGACGGCGGATTCGCTCTGAACTTCACGACGCTCGAGCACGCCCCGTTGGGCTCGACGCCCGCCTCGGGCAGCGGCGCGGTCTTCCGCGTCTGGGCTCCGGGCGCCTCCACCGCTCACGTGCGCGGGCAGTTCAACGGCTGGGGCACCTCGAACCCGATGACGAAGAACGGGGACTACTTCTCTACCTACGTCTCAAGTACCTCTGATCGCCAGACGTACAAGTACTACTTCGACGGCGCCATCTGGAAGCCGGACGCCAGAGCGAAGTCGCTGAACTCGGGCGACAACTACAACACGCACATCGAGGACCGGTTTCGCTACAACTGGCAGGTCGATGACTTCGACACGCCCGACTTCGAGGAGATGGTCATCTATCAGCTCCACGTCGGGACGTTCGCGGGGCGCAACGACCCCTACGGTTCGGCTCCCTTCCCCGCTGGATACCCGGAAGTAACGGCGAGGGCCGCACACCTGTCGGAACTGGGTGTGAACGCCGTGATGCTGAACCCCATCACCGAGTTCCCGTGGGACTACTCGGCCGGCTATAACCCGATCTCTGCGTGGGCGCCTGAGTGGGCGTACGGCTCTCCAGATGAGTTCAAGGAGATGATCGACACCCTGCACGGGTACGGCATCGCCGTCCTCCTGGACATCGTGTACAACCACTTCTCGCACGACGACAACTTCCTCTGGGAGTACGACGGAACGCAGATATACTTCGACGACCCCGTGGTCGAAACGCCGTGGGGCAGCCAGGCCGACTTCGATAGCGGACCTGTGCGCGACTACTTCGCCGACGCCTCTCTCTATTGGCTAGAGGAGTTCAAGGTCGACGGCTTCCGTATGGACGCCACCGACTTCATGAACATCGCACCCCAGGAGGCGGCGGGCTGGAGCCTCATGCAGCGCCTGAACGACGAGATGGACAACCGGTGGATCGACAAGATAGCCATCGCCGAGCAGCTCCCCGACGACCCGTGGGTTACCCGCCCGACCAGCCTGGGAGGGGCGGGATACGACTCGCAGTACTACGACGAGTTCACCGACCGGCTGCGCGACGAGATCTTCGACGCGGCCTCCGGCGACCCCGAGATGTGGAGGATCCTGAACATCGTGAACGGCGGCGGCACGTACCTGGAGGGTCGCTACGTCACGAACTACCTCGAACTCCACGATGAGACCTGGCCGTCGAGCGGCGGACAGCGGATCGTGAAGTCGATCGACACCGTTGCGCCCCACGACGACCAGTGGGCCAGGGGGCGCACGAAGCTCGCCCAGGGCGTCGTGATGACCGCGCCCGGCATCCCCGCGATCATCATGGGGACCGAGTGGCTGGAGGACACCGACTTCGGCACGGACCCCGGGAACCGCATCGACTGGTCGAAGAAGACGACGTACGCGCCCATCTTCAGCTACTACCAGGACCTCATCACGCTCCGGAGGACGAACGACGCCCTCCGCGCCGACGCGGGCCGCCACGTCTTCCAGCTGAACGAGAGCGGGAACGTCATCGCGTGGCAGCGGTGGCACGGCTTGAACGTCGTCGTCGTCGTGGCGAACTTCTCGAACACCGACTACGGGACGTACAGGATCGGCCTCCCTCAGGCGGGCGAGTGGCACGAGGCGGTGAACAGCCAGGCGTCGGCCTACGGCGGGAACGGCATGGAGAATCCCGGGGCCATCTACTCGGAGGCGGTCTTCTACGACGGGTTCGACCAGTCGACCGTCATCCAGCTTCCCGGGATGGGGCTCGTCGTGCTCTCCTACGGGACACAGTCGGATGTTCCCGAGGAGGGGAGTCTGACCGACGGGCTCGACGCGCCGCGCATCGCCGGGGCGCACCCGAACCCGTTCAATCCCGGCACGTCGATCGCGTTCGAGCTGGCGCACGCCGCTCGCGTGAGCGCCTCGGTGTACGACGCGGTCGGTCGCCTCGTGCGCACGCTCGCCGATCGGGAGTTCCCGGCCGGCGCGTCGGCGATCGACTGGGACGGGAGGGACGAGAGCGGCCGCCAGGTCGCCTCGGGCGTCTACTTCGCGAGGCTCGCCACGGAGAACGACGCGGCCTCCGCGAAGCTCGTGCTGCTGCGGTAGCGAGGCTCTCGAGGGACGAGGGTCCTCCGGTGGCGTCTTCCGGCAGGCCGAAGGCGCACGCTCGGCGGGAAGGCACACGAGGCAGCGACGCGCGTACCGAACCACCGAGAGGTTCTCTGCTCCGCCGGAGGGCCTCTCCGGTCTGACCTTGATTCACCAATCAAACTATGGTACACTCACCATCGTGAATCCTCGAGAGTCTCTCGGTGCGCTCGCTGCATGAGCCCCGCCGGGCGCAGATCCCGCCGGCGCGGCCGCGAGCGGACCGGTCCCCTCTGAGCCGGAGGGCCGCGCTTGAGACGACTGCTATTGCTCGCCATCACATCCGCACTGCTCATCGCTCACCCGGCGTTCGCAGAGACGTGGGTCGTCGACGCCCGCGGCGGCGACGACGTGTTCCGCTACATCGACCAGGGGCTCGCGTGGGCCAGTGAGGGCGACACCGTCCTGATCCGCCCGGGCGTGTACGCTGGCTTCCGCAACAAGGATCTCGACCTCGCGGGACTGAACGTCGTCATCCACTCCACGGCAGGCCCCGAGAGCACGATCATCGATTGCGAGAACTCGGGACGCGCGTTCCACATACATCAGGGGGTCGGCCCGTCGTGCGTCATCGCCGGGCTCACCATCCGCAACGGTAGCAACCGCAAGGGCGGCGGGATGCTCATCGAGGGGAGCGCTCCGACGCTCGTCGATCTGGTGTTCGAAGGAAACACCTCGACAAGGTCGCAGTCCGGCTATGGCGGAGGCGCCATATTCTGCACGTCCGCCTCGGCGCCAACTATCCGGAAGTGCGTCTTCCTGTACAACAAGGCGTACAGAGGAGGCGGAGCCTGTTTCGACGAGGGCTCCGACGCGACGGTCGAGAGCTGCACGTTCGTGCGTAACTGGGGTCACTACGTGTCCAATGGGATCCACTGCGACAACTCCTCGCCGACCATCGAGAGGACCGTCGTCGCCTTCGGTGCCGCCGGGAACGCCATGAGCTGCTGGGACGGGAGCTCCCCGACCGTATCGAACTCCCTCCTCTACGGAAACCCCAACGGAGACGATGCGTGCGGGAGCACTGGCGGCATTCTCGCCGAGGATCCGTTGTTCTGCGACCTGGAGGCGGGCGATGTCCGCATCTGTGAGGACTCCCCGTGCCTCCCAGAGAACAACCCGTTCGGAGTCCTCCTGGGCGCCCGGGACGAAGGCGGCTGCGACTGCCCGCCGACGACGGGCAGGGTGCTCCACGTCCCTTCGGAGTACGCGACGGTCGAGGACGCTCTCGCAAGCGCGGCGCCGGGAGACACGGTGCTTCTCGCCCCGGGAACATACAACGAGAGCGAGCTTCACGTGCCGTGGAGCGTCGCGCTGGTCGGGCGGGCCGGGCCGGATTCGACGGTCATAGACGGAAGCGGGTACGGAAGCGGCACCACCGGCCTCTTGATCGGCTACGGCGCCGAGCGCGTCGACGGACTCCCGCCCGCCAGGCTCGAGGGACTGACCGTGACGGGGTTCAACGACAGCGGCATCATGGTCCGCTCCTGCGCCCCCGTGATCACCGACTGCGTCGTCCGCGACAACACCACCTGGTATCGCGGCGGGGGTCTCAGGTGCGAGCAGCGCGGCTCTCCCCTGGTGACCGATGTGTGGTTCATACGGAACTCCGTCCCGGACGATTACAGCGAGTCCTATGGGGGCGGGGCGGTCGGGTGCCAGGAACTCGCGGCGCCGGTCCTCGAGCGCGTCGTCTTCTGGGAGAACTACGCGGCGTACGGTGGGGCCGTCTGGTGCGGCACGGATTCCTCCCCCGTCGTCAAGAACTGCACGATCGCCGGGACGATGACGCACCACGGCGCCATCCACCTGAGGAACGGGTCGTCGCTCACGCTCGAGGAGTCGATCGTCGCGTTCACCGAAGGCGGAGGAGCCTTCTACCCCCTCGACGGCGACGATGGTGCGGTCTCGCACTGCGTGGTCTTCGCCAACTCGGGAGGCGACAGTCTACCAGGCGCCCACTCGGAGAACATCTTCGAGGACCCGCGCTTCTGCAGCCTCTCGGAGGGGAAGCTGACGCCGCTATCCGACTCTCCGTGCCTGCCGGAGAACAACGACCACGGAGTGCTCATCGGCGCGTTGCCCTACGAGGACTGCACGTCCCCGCAGTGTCGCGTGCTTCGTGTGCCTGGCGAATACGCGACGATCGCCTCCGCTCTCGATGCGGCGGCGTACTGCGACACCGTCCTCGTGTCTCCGGGTGTGTATGAGGAGTGGAACCTGGAGGTCCCGTGGGGCGTCGCCCTTCGGGCAGTATCGGGTCCGGACTCTACGACCGTCGACGCTGGTCTGAACTACACGGCGGTACGAGTGGGGTATCAGGATGGGCCTGTTCGGAGCGCCGGTGCGACCGTGATCGAGGGATTCACGATCACCCGGGGCGATCCCTCCGGGATCAGGTTGAAGAACTCGGCCGCGGTCGTGCGTGACTGTGTCGTAGAGAGTAACAGAGCCTCGTACGGCGGCGGCATCCACGTCGACGGAGGCTCCCCGCTCATCGTCGACTGCGTGGTCCGCGGAAACAGAGCATTCTCCTACTCCGCCGGCTCGGGCGGCGGGTTCTATGGAAAGGGCGATGGGACCACGACCATCAGGAACACGGTCTTTGACGGCAACTCGACGGTCTACGGTGGGGCTGTGTACTGCGACGCCGCTCACGGGGTCATCGCGGAGAACTGCACCATCGTCGGCAACGAAGCGGAGTGGGGTGGCGGGACCTGCGCCAAGGGCGAGGCGTCTCTGGAAAGGTGCATCGTGGCCTTCTGCGGGCCGGGAGAGGCGGTCCGGTGCGAAGCAGGGAGCAGCGTCGCGGTGTCCTTCTCGTGCTTCTTCGCCAGCGGCTGGAGCGACTCGTTGTGCGGGGAGCATTCGGCCAACGTGTTCGCGGACCCGGGGTTCTGCGACAGGGAGGGCGGAGACCTGCGGCTCTGTGCCGACTCGCCCTGTCTCCCGGAGAACAACCCCCACGGCGTCCTGATCGGCGCCCTGGAAGCAGGCGGGTGCGACTGCCCGGGCCCGCCCGAGTGCCGCGTCCTGCACGTTCCCGGGGAGTACGCCACGATCGGAGAGGCGTTGGAGCAGGCCGCCAGGTGCGACACCGTGCTCGTTCAGCCGGGCACGTACCTCGAGCGGGACCTGTATCTGCCGTGGGACGTGAGCCTGGTGGGCGCCGCGGGACCCGATTCGACTGTGCTCGACGCCGGCGGCGAGGGCACGATCCTCTTCATGGGGTCGAGCGGCAGGAGCGGGACCGGAGGGCGCATGACGCTCGTCGAGGGCTTCACGTTCGCCGGCGCGTACGAAAGCGCGATCCAACTCGTCAACGGAGACCCGCGGGTCGCAAACTGCGTCTTCTCGGGCAACGAGGGGTACCATGGAGGGGGCCTCTACTGCCTGGGGGCGTCCCCCACGCTCCGTGACGTAGTGTTCAGCGACAACCACGCCCGTCAGCGTGGCGGAGCGATGTATTTCGATGGCCGGAGCGATGCCACGCTGACGCGCGTCTCCGCACGGGGCAACGACGCGGCCTACTCGGGGGGAGCCGCGTACTGCCGCAACAGCTCACCCATCATGAGCGATTGCGAGTTCACCGAGAACGACGCCAAGTACGGAGGAGCTCTCTACTGCTACGGTGACTCGTCGCCCACGATCGAGGGATCGCTCTTCTCGGGCAACGGCCCGGGGAACTGGTCCGGGGGCCGCGGGGGTGGCGTGTGTTGTGGCGGCGGGGCCACACCGACCTTCTCGCGCGTGACGTTCGTCGGTAACTGGTGCTGGGTCGGTGGAGCGATTCACTGCGACGACTCCTCACCCCAGATCACCGGCTGCACCTTCGCCGGCAACTACGTGGCGGGGACCGGAGCGAACTACGGGGCGTGCATAGGGGCCTGGGACGAATCCTACCCGACGGTCGAGTACTCGGTGGTCTCCTTCTGCGCGTCCGGGACGGAGTACTACTCGCTGGACGGCGGGTACGTGACGACCAGCCACTCCGTTGTCTTCGGCAACGCCGACGGCGACAGCCTCGGCGGTGTGCACTACAACAACATCTTCCTCGACCCGCTCTTCTGCGACAGAGTAGGCGGTGACTTCACGGTAGACACGGAGTCCCCGTGCGTTCCGGGCAACAACCCGTGGGGCGAGCTGGTCGGAGCATGGGGCGCGGGATGCAGCGAGACCGACATCGATGAGCCGAACGAATCCATCCCCGTGACGGCTCTCGGCGTGTCGTGCGCACCGAATCCGTTCAGGCACGCCGTCGTCGTAGCCCTGGAGCTGCCGGACCCGGCGGCAAGGGCGACGGTGGAGGTCTTCAGCCTGAACGGCCGGCTCGTGCGCTCGCTTCTGAGCGGTTCGTCGGAGGCGGGACGCCGCGCGGTGAGCTGGAACGGGAGGGACGAGAGCGGCCGCCAGGTCGCCTCGGGCGTCTACTTCGCGAGGCTCACGACGGAGTACGGCAGCGCCTCGTCGAAGCTGGTGCTGCTGCGCTAGACGAGTCCCTGTGCCAGCAGGTCGTACGTGATCGAGAAGAGCCGCCAGACCTCGGCGACTGACGAGAGGAACGCGCCAACCCCTTCGCCCTTCCCCAGCTCCAGGTCGACGTGGTGGAACGACTCGAGGATGGCCAGGTGCACCGCCGTCCCCTCGGGCACGTTCTCCGCGAGCTTCAGGCTCTCGGTGTACGGGATGAGGTCGTCGTCCCTCCCGTGCCCGATGATGAGCCGCGCCTCGAGGCCGTCGATGCGTCCGGCGAGAGTGAGCTCGTCGAAATAGCTCTGGATCCGTTCGCTCATGCCGTCGATGAGGTCCCGCGTCCTCGCGGGGTCCTCGTTCACCATGAGCGCGTAGACGCCCCTCCCCTCTTCGCCCAGCATCGCCGTGAGCTCCGAGACGTCGGCTTCGGGGTCGTCGAGCTTGCGTCGGGCGAGACTCGCGATCGTCTCTCTGTCGCCGTCGTCCTCGATCAGGTCGGAGCTGTTCAGGAGGAACGCCCAGCGACCGGAGTTCCGGGGCTCGAGATGCACCCACTCCCCGTCCCGCTCGTACATGCCCGTCGTCATGTAGGTGACGACGCTCCTGAGGTCGTAGTAGCCGCCCAGAAGGAAGCAGAACCGCGCGCGTTCGGCTATGCGGGGATCCGCAGCCGCCAGCACCGAGAGCCCGCCCGCGTAGCTGAATCCGAAGAGGCCGACGCGGTCGGGGTCGACGTCGGGGCGTCCCTCCAGGTACTCGTACGAAGCCACGAGTTCGTGTATGTCTGAGGGGCGGACACGGAACTCCTTCATGTTCACGAACTGCGGAGCGAGCGCGACGTAGCCCGCGCGGGCGAGCGCGTCAGCGAAGTTGACCAGACGCGGGTCGTCCTTGCCGCGCGCTGCCACGCCGTGGCTCAGCACGATGCCCGGATGCGGACCGCCCCCGGGTGGACGATAGAGGTCCGCGCGCATCGTCGTCCCGGCGGCGTCGAACGTCACGTCCTCGATGACCGGGTCCGGCCTGGCACCCGCGATGGGGCCGTCGACCTCCGGGGTGGCGGACTCGACCAGCACGAGCGCTGCGAGGTAGGCCGTGTGAATGCGGGACGAAAGCCCCAGGAGCAGGAGTGCCATGACGGCCACCGCGAGGAGCCGCAGTCGTCTTCTGCCCGAGACCGTCATCCCGCTCGCGCCCGCGCTCACGACTCCCCTCCCGCTCGCTCCACCGCTCACGACTCCCCTCCCTCAGGCACCTGCGCCCGGGACTACCGTGCCTCGGGCGCCCGCGCCCGGGACTCACCTGCCTCGACGTCCGGAACGCCGTGCGCGCTCCACGACGTCAGGCCTCCCCGGACGAGTTCCACTCCCGAGCCGACGGTGACGTTCGTGCTCTCCCCTTCTGCCGTGGCCGATACGACCGCGAACGCGGCGACCTTCCCCGTGGACATCACAGTGTCGATGGCATGGAGCACGTCCTCCATCCCCGGACCGTCGGGGGCCGCCGACCTGTGTCCCGGGGTGAGCGAGTCGTCCAGAACGTCAGCGTCGACGTGCAGGTAGATGCCGTCGCAGCGGGCCGCGAGCGCGAGCGCCGCCCGATCGAGCGCGGCGCCGGCGCACGGCGTCCGAGCGGAGCGGTCACCGTCCGCCGCGGCGCGAAACGAACCGGTGATGCCGACGACCGGGACTCTGGAGCCTCGGATGAGGTGCTCCTCCAACTCGTCGACGTCGCGGCATCCGACCATGAGGATCCTGCTGAACGGGATTATGCGCGTGACCCTGGCTCGCTCGCGCCACCCGGCGTGCGCCAGACCCGCAGCGACCGCAAGGGGCATTCCGCCGAGGTTGCCCGAGGGACTCGTGTGCGGTGTGTTGAAGTCGGCGTGGGCGTCCAGCCAGGCCAGCCCGATGCGTGCGGACGCTCCGAGCGCGTCCTCCAGACCTCCGAGAACACCGAGCGCGTGGGAACAGTTGCCGCCCACCATGAGGACGGAGGCACCGGACGAGAGCGCTGCCGAGACGTCATCCGCGATGACGCCGCAGAGCGCGCCCACGTCCTCCGCCTCGACGCCGGTGCGCTGGTCCTCGCGCAGCCGGGGCTCGGAGACGTCGAAGGGAACGCGGGCCGAGCCGTAGGCGCCGGACGCCGCGAAGGCGTCAAGACCCCTCTCGTCGCCCGGAGCCAGCGAGGCGTTTCGGTATCGTACCGCCGTGACGTGGAGTCTGGTGAGTCGGCTCATGGCTGAACGTCCCCCGGTGACCGGCGAGGAAGGCGTTCACTCGAACGGGTGCTACGCGTCGCCATCGATCCCCGGCGACCTGTTCGGCACGCCCCAGACGAGCGGAACACGCGACACGACGTGGCGTGACTTCCCCCGCCTGCCGCGTGGGATCTCGTCGACCAGGTCTACGCGGACGTTGACCTCCGGACTGAGACGCCTCGACACGTAGCCCTTGACGCCCTCCATCTCTTCCTCGGTGACCGGCTGCTCGCGCACGACGAGCACGTGAAGCTCCGTCGTGCTCTCCTGTATCACCTGCCAGTTGGTCACTCCCTCGAGGATCTTCACGATCCATCCGACCATGATGGGCGGGACCATGCGGCCGTCAGGCGCGACAAGTATGTCCGCCTCCCTGCTGGTCAGCCCACCGAACATGGGAAGCGTCCGACCGCACGAGCAGGCCTTGTCGGAATGCGACGCCACGTCGCCACAGGCGTATCGAATGAGCGGCATCGCGAAGTTGTGTAATCCCGTCCCCACGACGCTCCCGAACTCGCCAGCGGACACCTCGTTCCCGTCACCGTCCAGGAGTTCCGTCAGGCCGTACTCGGGATAGACGTGATGCCCCTCGTGCTTCTCGCACTCGCTCGAGAAGACGACACGCTCTGCCTGGCCGTAGGCGTCGAACACGGGCGCCTGAAAGCGCTCCTCTATCACCGCGCGCTCGTCCGGAAGCAGAGGCTCGCCGGTCGTGAGCAGACAGGTCAGCGGAAGGTGTTCACCCCTGTCCTCGAGGAACCTCGCCATCACGTAGGCGCACGACGGATACGTCTCGAGCATCTCGACCTTGCTCCGGCGCATCTTCTTGACGTAGTGCGGGAGAGACTCGTTGCTCAGAGCGATCGCCGAGAAGAGGACCTGGTTCCAGAGGGGATTGTGTCGCCAGAACGGAGGACGCTTCTGGCTGATGGGAACGACCGGCTTCCCCTGCATCGAGGCGTACGGACGCCCGAACGGCACCCCCGCCCAGCGGCGGACGCGCATGTAGGAGGCGTGGTTCACGAGCGCGACCGCGCGATCCCAGCGAACGGGAAGGGGCGAGGAGCTGGTGGCAGAGGTCCACGCGACACGGAGGCGGTCAGGATTGACCGTGCTCGACACGAGAGTGTCACCGGCCTGCCGCACGTCGTCCTTGGTGATCACGGGGAGCTTCCGGAGGTCGGCGGCCGATCGGATGTCGGACGGACGCAGACCGCGCTCGTCCATCACGCGGCGGTAGTAGGGAACGGTCTCGTATGCGTGGTGGATGAGCTTGCGTAGCCGCGTCTCCTGATAGGCGCGGTGCTCTTCGGGGCTCGCGTGCTCGAACGCCTCGAAGAGCTCCATGAGCGCGTCGTGCTCACGCCCGAAGCGCTCGCGGTATATGCGCCAGCCCCGCCACGCGACGCAGGCGTTCTGCAGGGGTATCGGAAGGGCGTTGTAGATGCCCTCGCTCTTGATCCAGTTAGCCAGGGGGCACACCTCGTGGATTGGGGACGGCGCCGCGACCACCGCCCGGGCGTCGCGCCGGCGCCATCCGATGAGCGACCACTCCGTCCCGCGAAGATGCCGGGTCGCTGCTTCTACGCCCAAGCCCAACAAGCATACCACAATGAAAACGCCCCGAAGAGGACCCTCGTGGGTCTCTCCGGGGCGCGAACGAATCCCCGCCTGCCGGGCACCGCTCTCAGAGACCCTGGCCGCTCGGGGCCCCCGGGCCGCTCCGGTGCTTGAGGCTACTCCGGTGCCTCGGTCTCATCCGGAGCTTCGGGAGCTTCCGGAGCTTCGGGTGCCTCGGGTGCTTCCGGCGCCTCCGGGCTCTCGGGTGCCTCCGGAGCCTCGGGCGGTTTCGGCGCTTCCGTGGCGTCGGGAACGGTGAGTGTGAGCGTCTTCGTATTGCCGTCTATCTCGAATCTGATGGGCACGGTCACCTCGAGGTCCTCGAGCGCGTCGACCTCCCCCCTGACGGTGAAGGTCCACTTGCTGACAGCCTCCCTCGCAGCCTCGGTGAGCGACGGGTACTCCTCAACCTCCTCGATCGGGACGACCTCGGCCACCGTGCCGTCCTCATCCACGGTGAGCCTGAGGAGCACCGTGCCTCCCACACCGTCCTTGCGCGCGTCCTCCGGATACTCCGGAGCATCCATGCGAGTCACGTGGAGGGTGTACGTCTTCTCCTCGGGTTCACCCTCTTCGACGCCCTTCTCCGCATCAGCCTCGAGCGTCACCTCGATGGTCTGTTCCCCTTGTTCGTCCGTCGTGACCTCGGCCGTGACCTCGACGGTCTCTTCCTCGGCCTCACCGGCGACCGCTGGTGGTACCACCGACAACACCGCCGTCGCGACGGCCGCCAGCACGGCGACCGCGAGACATGCCCAGTGCCACTTCATCGGTACGAACCTCCCTTCGTCCTTGAGTCTCTCGAATCTGCGACTCGTGAGCGTGGGAGTCCCTCGGGCGAGTCCCGCGGCCAGTCCAAGTGGCTCCAGTCCAATACCTAGCGTTCGCGCCAGGGCGCGCGCGTAGTCCGGGGGCCGAACGCCCCGTCGGATCGCTGCCTCGTCACATGCCATCTCGCTCGTCTCGCGTAGCTTCCACAGAAGCGGCCAGAGGAGCGGGAAATAGTAGAAGGCGACGGCCGACGCACGCTGCACCGCCACCTGCAGCGGTTCGAACCGTCTTCTGTGCGCGTCCTCGTGCAGGAGGACGGCGCGGAGGTCGGCCGCTTCGAGCCGGTCGATCACGGCGACCGAGACGATGATCCTGCGGCGGAAGAGCCCGACCACAGCCGGTATGAGCTGCTCGGCCGTCACGAGAACGGCTCCCGTCGGAATGTCGGTGCCGGCGAGAGCGGCGTCGAGCCGCGCTCTTGTCGCCCCCGAGACCCCGTCGATGACCCGGGCGTTCCTGAGCACGCCCCGGTCCCGCGAGCGCATCCACGCGGCCGCGAACCACGCGGCGCCGACCACCCACGCGGCGAGCAGCACCGCTCCCGCGGCGCCCATGGAACCCTGGTCCGCTCGCGAGGCGAAGGCCGCTGGGTCCAGCACCGAACCGGCCTTCCCCGCCCACACGGTCACTGCCTCGAGCCGGATACCGGCTTCGGCGGCCCTTCCCGCCACGGGCTCGAGGGCGCGCCGTATCGCGGGCGCGACCAGCGCGAACGGAACGACGAGCTTCGCGAGGGCGACCCACCAGAGCGCGTTCAGCACGCCCGCCGGGGCGCGCCTCATCACCCGCGCGAGACCGGCGAGCAGGAGGATGACCATCGTCGTCTGCCACAGGTGCGACGCGATCGCCAGCCAGTATCTGCCGAGGAACTCCGTCGCAGCGCTCACTCCTCCACCTCCCTCGATGTCTCGCTTTCGCTGCCGTCGTCCATCAGGACCCGCTCGATCTCCTTCAGGTCTTCCATCGTCAACTCCTGCATGCGAGCGAGCTGCGCCACGAGCGGAGCGGCGGAGCCGTCGAAAGCGACGTCCAGGAACCGCCTGATCTCCTTGCGCAGCATCGCCGGGGGCGAGACCTTCGAGCGGTAGACCCACGCCTTCCCGTCCTTGCGAACGCGCTCGACTGCGCCCTTCTCCTCGAGCCGCTCGACGATCTTCCTCACGGTCGAGTAGCTGGGGGGATCGGTGAGGTCGCTGTGGATGTCCCTGACGGTCCCCTCCTTGCGATCCCAGAGCTTCCGGAGACACTGAAGCTCGAAGCGCGAGAGGCTCGGGAGGGATCTCATGTCTGCTCCTTCGTGTGGGGCCGCGGCTGAAGGTCGTCTTCGGGCCGCGACAGGCGCCAGATCGTGGGGGCTCCGTCGGGCGCTCCGTGTGCTTCCGGACGCCCGGAGCCGCGTCCGCGGGCCGGACATCCGTGCCCTCAGCGAGGGTCTCCGGGAGTCCTGCGGGACGGCCCGCGTCCGCGACAACTGTCACACATATTGTGCGACGTCTGTCGCGGGTTGTCAAGGGGTCTTTTCGGGCTGCCGGGGGGGGAAAGAGAGCGGGGCCCTGCCGCGCGCAGAGCCCCGTCCCAGCCAAAGCCAGCAACCGTCGCCGCGTCCGCACAGCCCTGGGCGCGGCCGGAAACCGGCCTCCGAAACCTAGAATCCCATGCCGAACGCTATGCCGAAGGTGTCCTGGGACATCGTGAGATCGGCCTCGCCTCCCCCGAAGTCCACGGGGATCGAGTCGGCGCCTTCGACCGTGTTCTCGAGCGCGTGCATGTACGCGAAGGAGATCTCGGTGCTCGGCGTCGGGCGCCACGTCCCACCCAGCGTCACGTGCTGCTCGATGACGCCAGGGGCAAGCATGTTGAAGAGCGTCTCCGACTCGGGGATAGGCTGTCCACCGTAGTTGTAACCGGCACGCACAGTGACGTCAGCAGTCACGTCGTAGGCCACGCCGACCTTCACGACGGTCACGTCCTCCCAACCGAACCCGGCCCCGCCCTCGGTCCCGAGCTGAGCCTCACCGAGATTCGGAAGCAGCGGATTGGCGATCGACTTGATCTCGCTGTACTGGATGTACGAGACGTCTACTGCGACGACCGCGCCGGGCATCGGCATGACGGCGATGCCTCCGTGGAACGACGCCGGAACGTCGAACCCGCCATTCTCGGCGAAGAGACCCTTGTACTCGTCGAACTCACCCATGTACGTGCGGGTCTGGTACGCCACGGCGACGCTCACCGCATCGCTCAACTGGCCGAGCCAACCGATGCGGGCTCCGAAGCCGGTCGACGTGGCGTAGTCGTTGTCCGTGACCGAACCGGGGTTCGAGGTCATCATCTCGTTGTCGAAGTTGAAAAGCCCGGTCGCCGCGAATCGCTGCCAAGCGACGTTCACACCGAGGCCGACGGCGTGCTGCTCGTTCAGCTTGACAGCCACCGTCGGAACGATGAACGCCTGCATGAGGTCGACGCCCGGGTTCACAGCACCGTCAGGCCGTCCGTCGAAGAGCGGTATCGGCTTGTCGTACGACGTGTTCATGCCGCCGTTGCCGTAGACCGCCAGACCGATGGCGAGACGGTCGCTCAGCGCCTTCGTGACGCCGATCTCCGGCATGAGGAAGTACTCGTCGACGTTGGCGTCGTAGGTGCTGTTGATCGCAGGGTTCATGCTTCCTGTGATCTCGCTTGAGCGCACGGGCCGGAAGTAGTCGATGCCGACGTCGAAGCGGTCGCCTGTGAACGCCGCCGCCGCGGGGTTGTTGCCGCCCGCGAACGCGTCCTGCGGCAGAGCGAGCGTGGCGCCGCCCATGCCCTTGGCCTTCAAGCCCACGCCGTGGGAGAAGTAGCCGTTCGTGGCGAACGCCGTCAAGGGCACCGCCATCACGAGCGCCGCGAGCGCCGCGACGAGACAGAGTCTACCGAGCTTCAAGGAGCACCTCCTGATCGGAACAGGACGGCCACGCCCGGGCCTCCACGGAAGCCCGCCGGCGTGAGCCGCCAGTGAGGGCCGCCGCGTACTCCGGCGACCTGAACTCAACTGCTCACACGATCCAATTCCAGTTGCCGCAGCCACCCGACCTCAACTGCTCACACGATCCGATCCCAGTCGCCGCGGCCACCTGGCTGCGAGCGGCAACAGCGCGGGCCTTCAACTGCTGATTCTAGGACATGCACGTGTTAAGTCAAGCTATGCTGGATGGTGCGTGGCGGTAACTATCGACTCTATCGATGGTTGTTTGGAGGACCCACCCCACTGGTGCCGGGGAGGCACGCGGGACACCCGGCGAGCGGTCTCGCCGGGCCGGGCCACGCGCAGGCTTGCGTCAGCCCATCTACTCAGTGAATGCCACGGACGGTGAAGAAAAGCGGCAGGTGACGTAACAGCGGTGGCCGACGCCGGCAGAGGGCCCCGGAACCGAACCGACCCGGTCCCCTACCCCGACAGCTCATCCCAATCGTGCTGCTGCACGAACTCGACGAAGCGGGCCACGATCTCACGCGGCCTCTTCTCCTTGCGGTGAACGAGGTAGTTGGTCCTCTCGAGCTTGAGGCCCCTGACCTTCACCTCGGACAGCAGCTCGAAGCGAAGCTCGTCGGCGACGGCGAGTCTCGGAAGGAAGGCGACTCCCACGCCGGCGCGCACGAACGTCTTCAGGATCGGGAGGTTCTCGACGTCCATGAACACGTTCAGATCCTTCACGGCGAGACCGGCCTCACCGAGGTCGCGCGTCAGGAGCTGCTCGAGTCCCCTGTCGTTCGTCGGCCAGAGGAGAGGGAGTTCCGCCAGCTTCGTGAGCGTGATGCTCCTGGGAACCGTCCCCGGAGACGCGACCAGGATGATCTCATCGCGGAAGCAGTCCTGGCTCGTGAGCTTCCTGTGCTTCACCGGATGGCCGACGAGAGCTATGTCGAGATCGCCGCTCAGGAGCCGCGAGATGAGCTCCTCTTCGTCCAGATGCTGGTAGGTGTACACGAGGTCCGGGTTGTTCTTGCGGAACCCAGCAAGCGTCCACGGCAGCGTGAACGCGCACGTGAGGGCGTCGCCCGCCAGGTAAATGCGCTTCGCTATCGCGTCCGACTCGGCTGCGAGCCTATCCTCGATCTGACGTGCCGAGTGTGCCAGCCGTGAGGTCTCCTCGCGGAGCAGCTTCCCCTCGGGTGTGAGGGAGATGGTCCTCCCCTTCCTCACGAAGAGGCTCACGCCGAGTTCCTTCTCGAGGGCGTGGATGTGGAAACTCACTACGGACTGACTGAGAGAGAGCTTCCTCCCGGCGCGGCTGAAGCTCCCGGCCTCGGCCACGGCGAGAAAGACCCTGACTCTCTTGTCGAGGATCACGCGAGTCTCCTTGGACGAACCGCGAGAGTGCGGCTCGGTACTGACGGCCGGCGCCGGGCGGTCGCGTCAGGCACTGGTGGCCGGCGCCGGGCGGTCGCGCCAGGCACTGGTGACCGGCGCCGGGCGGTCGCGCCAGGCACTGGTGGCCGGCGCCGGGCAGGTCACGTCCCGCACGCGCGGCCGGCGAGGTTGTATCCCGAAGATAGCAGATGTCCGCGACCGATGCCAGACCGCGAAAGGGTCGGGGCCTTCTGGGTCGGACGCAAGAAGAAGGGCCGTCCTCTTCCACTGACGGCCCTTCCACACAATCGTGCAGCTGAACCCGCGATGCTACTTGAGGAGCGCCATCTTCGTGAGCGCGGACTCTCCGCCCGCCTCGAGTTTCGCGAAGTAGATGCCGGACGCCAGGTTCGAACCCGCGTCGTCCGTCCCGTCCCAGACCTTCGCGTGCTCTCCCGCGGAGATCGGGCCGTCGATGAGCGTCCTTACGACCTGCCCGGTCACGTTGAACACACGGAGGGTGGCGTTCGCGACATCCGACGGCACCGTGAATGCGATGCGCGTGTTCGGGTTGAACGGGTTCGGGTAGTTCTGGCCGAGCGCGAGCCTCCGCGTCCCGACACCTTCCGACTCATCAACACCCGTCGAATCCTGGAACCAGTCGATGACGCGAGCGACAAGCGTCTTCTGGTTGCTCGGATTCGCTGTCGCTGTCTTCACGTTCTCGAACGCGAACGCGAGGAAGACCAGCTTGTGGTCGTTCTCGGAGACCTTGAGACCCTTGACGTCCCCGCCCGTCGTCGCGAACACGGCCTCGGCCGGAGCCAGAGGCACGATCGTGTCCGCCAGGTTCGTCTGCACCGGGCCCGCGAGCAGCATGAGAGACATCCCGTCCGACACCTGGTCGCCGGGGACGCCGACCACCGAGAACCCGCCCGCGTCCTCCACCCACGAATCGATGTGCAGATAGTCGGATGTGAACGTGTTCGCGGGGCGTCCCGTCAGGTAGTCGGTGCTCGCAAGGAAGAGGTTGCCGCCCTGGTCGAGGTAGTCGATCATGGCCTGCTCGTCGTCGGCCTCGACGTGGGTCGCGTTGCTCTGTGCGGTCGTCCAGAAGACCGCCCAGTAGGACGACAGCCGCGCGGCCGTCGGGCGCCCGCGGCTGTTCGCGTCGTGCACGTGGCCGCTGTAGCCGGTGTCGGCCAGCGCCGTCTCGAGATACGCCTCGTTCGCGGCTCCGTTGTCGTCGTCCACGATGAGGATCGACGGAACGTCGAAGAAGGTCGCGAACGAGCACGTGTTCGTCGCGTCGGGGTCGCTGGTGCTGGTGCCGGTCAGGCCCGCAACGGCCATCCCCTCGACGGTGCCTATCGTGTCCTCGACGCGGACCTCGAGTTCGACCTCCTCGGCCGCGCCCAGGCTGAAGATGGTCGGCGTCGTGAGCCACGGACCGCCCACCTCGCGGAAGCTCACGATCCAGTCCGTCGGACCGACGCCGTCAGGGAGGCTCTCGAACGCGATCTCGACCTCGGCGGTGCCTGCCTGGTTGCCGGGGTTCAGGAGTGTCACCGCGTACGCTACCGTCGCCATGCGACTCGACTCGAGCGCGTAGACAGGCGCCGTGAATGTCGGGTTGAAGGGCGGTCCGTCCGCGAAGTCGAACGTCATCATGGAACCGGAGGAACTCACGTCCATGAAGAAGAGATTCGACTCGCTCCCGTCCCACCAGTCAGTGTGCGGATAGGTCAGCGGCGTACAGTCCGTGTACTGCGTGGCCGCGTAGAGGTCGTACGAGTCGCCGTAGTTCCTGTTGTTCTCGAGGTCCCAGTCGCCGTCCGCCTGGACGAGGGTCACCTCGTAGTGGTTTTCAGGGGTCTGCTGCTGCCACGAGTTGCTGCCGTATTCGTCCACGTGCCAGATCGCCAGGCCGTGGTCGGGAATGGACGAGTCGCGGCCGCTTCTCTGGCGGTTCTCGATGAGGTAGTACTCGTTCGCAAGCGTCGGATGGTCGAACTTGTAGACGACGTTCCCGTCGCTCGGCGCCTGGAGACCGTTCTGATAGCCCGCAGGTTCGTACACGGTCGCCCATCCGGCCGTGTACTTCATGTACGCCGAGGGCTCTATGGGGTTCGTGCCCGGACCGACGGAGCACATGAGGCAGAACTGACCGACGCCAGCCGAATCGCCGTCGTAGTCATAGAGGTCGGGCCAGCCCATCAACATGTGCCCGTTCTCGTGGCAGAACGTCCCCAGTCTGAGCGAGCTGCCCAGGTTCGAGATCTGATAGCGCTCCGTGCACACGCCGTCCCGGCACCACTGCATCCATCCGGCGTGCGGCCACAGACCCTCGGCCCAGTTGTTCCAGGTGTTCCCCGCGTAGAAGCAGTTGAGCGCGTCGACCTTGCCGTTCCCGTCCGCGTCGTACTGGCTGAAGTCGAAGCCCGCCGCGTCGAGCGCCTCCAGCGCCTCGGTGATGAGCTGTCTCGCGCGCGTCCCGTACGAGACGCCGGCGTCTGTGTAGTACGCCTTCGTGTTGGCGGCGCGGTAGTAGGCGGTCGGGACGTAGTTCGTGTAGTCCAGGAGCCCGCCCGAGACGTCGTCGAAGTAGTCCCGGACCGACCCGTTGTTGCTGTACCCGGTGTACCCTTGAAGGTTGCAGTAGTTCTCGATCGAGCTCGCGGGTATCGTCGCCACGTCATCGGAGAAGTCGATGATGAGCGTGATCCCCTCGACCTCGCCCATCGTCGTGCCGCGCGACTTGGCCGCAGGGTCAGGAGGCGTCACGAAGCTCTCGAGCGCCCTCTGCTCGAAGCTCTCTCTCGAGGCCCTGGCCCTGGCCCGCGCGGCGTCCGCCGACACGCGGACGTGCCGCTCGAGGTCTGCCGGGGCGGGACCCGCCGTGACCGGCACGCCCGTTGAGACCAGCTCGGTCCCGTCGTGCGACAGCCGGGCGTAGCAGTACAGACCCGTTTCCGGATCCCGAACCACGGTGTAGCCGTCGGGCGTCTCACCCACCGCGTAGAACTCGTCGCCCCACACCCTGAGCTCGACATTCGTGCCGTCCGTCTGGCGGATCGTAACCGAGTCGCCAGTGAGCGGAGCGGCGCCCGCGGGCGCCGCGACCAACAGGGCCACGGCCGCCACGGCCAGCAGACCGCGCAGATGTGCCCGTCTCGATGAGTGCCGCATCACTACCTCCAATCGGCGTTCCTATGCGCAACAGCGCCGGGCCGACCCCAGCGCTCACTATACAGTTTACCACATTTGTCTTTGATGCTCAAGAGCGGAAGGCGGTTCGCACGAAGGGGCGGCCCGTCTGCGGACCGCCCCTTCTCTTGTCTCCTGTTGGCCGGACCCTCACTGCGGCGGCCGCCGATCTGCTGTCATCCGGGTTGTCGCTCGGGCCGCTCTACCGGCGCGACCCCCTCAGATACTGATACGTCCTCTCCTCGAACTCGATGATGTCCCCGTCCTCGAGGCGCCGCTCCCCTTCGATCGTCTCTCCGCACACGCCGACGCTGCCTCTGAGCACGCGCAGGAGCGGAGGCGAGCCGTCGGTCGTCCCGACGAACTCCACGAGGGTGTTCTTAGCGTCGCTCGCGAACTGAGTCCCCGCACCGATCTCGACCGCGGGCAGACCGGGGTTCTCGATCGGTATCGTGCACTTGGCGCCCAGGACGCCCTGCGGATACACCGGCTGCAGGTAGCCCTTTACCCTGATCTCCTTCTTGAGCAGCGGCTTCGTGAAGACGCGCGTCCAGGACTGATGACGCTGGACACCTATCGCGACGAAGCCCATCATCACTCCGAGGATGCCGACGATCGTCTGGTGGACCGTCGGTGCCGCCGAGTCGCGGAAGGCGGTGTTCGCCGCCGCGAGTCCGCGGTTGCCCGACTCGCGAGTCTCGGCACCGTCGCCCTCGACCGCCACATGGCGAGTCCGGCTGCCCGTGACCCCGGCGTCCACGGTTGCCGCTGCCACGTTGACCGACTCGGTC